>PBEB01000015.1 GCA_002717505.1 Leptospiraceae bacterium | reverse complement strand
CATATTCTTCCGCTCGGTCCGGAGGAATCTCCTTTCCCACTCGATGCATTCTTCGAATACAGAGATAGTTGGAAGCTCCCATGCATACCTCTGCCCGGAATTCTTCGCTGGAAAGCCCCAGAGCCTTCAAGGCCAGGGGTAGATCCTTCTGCAGAATCTGATGCTGCAAATTCCTGGTTTCTGTGCTGATGGCCACCCGTACCTGGTTACGCCGTGCATAGGCTATGAGTGGAATCAGGTATCCCAGGGTTTTACCAATTCCGGTTCCAGCTTCAATGAGCAAAGTTGAGGAATTGGTAAGTGTATTATGGCAGGAAGCGGCGAATTCCAGCTGCCTGTTACGGAGCTGGAATCCAGGAATGTGTTCTGAAAGCGAAGAAAAGGACTGCTTCAGTGCTGCGGGAATTTTCAGATTGCGGCTCGACGGATCAGAACCGGATTTGTCCGGGATTACTGTCATTCGAGGTGTAGTTTTCTGCAAGGCCGCTCTTTTTCAATCGATTCAGAAAACGATTTGCCGCCTCAAAATCGGGCTTCATTCGAAGCGCCAGGTTCAAATACCGCAGGGAGCGTTCCGGGCGATTCCATTGCTGATAGATGCGGGCTAGAAAATATAGCGCCACTGGATGCACCTTTTTGTCCGGGCAACGGAGGCATCGGTAGAACCAGGCACAGGCCCGATCCAGCCGATGGGTTTCATACAGATATACAGCCAGTTCCAGGGTGGAAGTTGCATTTCTTCGATCCTGGAGAACCGCTTTGAAAAGATATCGATCGCCTTTTGCCTGGTCTTTCATTTGTTGCGCGTAGAACCATCCGAGGACGCATCCTACTGAAGAGGACGGATCAATCTCATGGGCTCTTAACAAAAAATATTCGGCAGGCTCCATCTTTCCCTGAGCTGCCAGGTCCATGGCCTGTTGTATGGTTTCTAATGATGCTGGGTGTACTGTTTTCATAAAGCAAATTCTTGCTTTATGCTTCGGAACTTCCTGCAACCCTCGATATGATTTTTCCTTCCGGGAACCGTAACTGGCGAATGGCATCCGCAATCCGAGGACCGGTAAGATCGTATTCTTCCATGATCTCTTCTCTGGTTCCATGATCGATGGACTCTGTAGGGAATGCGAAGGTACGCAAATGTTTAGCTTTTATATCGGGCGGAAGTTGTTCCAGAATGCTGGTGCTGGCGCTACAATGGATGTAAGCATCCTCGAGAAATACAAAGTGATCCACGTCTTCCAGGCTNTCTACCAGGGCGCGCATATCCAGCGGACGAATCCAACGAAGTCCCAGAACTGTGGAAAGAATGCCATGATCATTCCGCAGTATTTTCTCAGCCTCAAGGGCCTGCTCCCACATGACTCCTACGGCTACTATGGCTACATCTTTGCCATGACCATGGACGATGGGAGCTTTCTCCTGAATATTTACCGCTTCATCCACGGATTCCGGATCGCAAGCTGCTTTGGGAAATCGCACAGCAATAGGCCCATCATCGTAGGTCTCTGCATATTTGAGGAAACTCTTTAGCTCGGCACCAGTGGCAGGAGCATAGATGGCCATGTTCGGCATAGTATAGAGAATGCCTGTATCGTAGAGTCCCTGGTGGGTTTCGCCATCCGGCCCCACACATCCCCCTCGATCGATAACGAATCGGACCGGAAGATTCATAAGGGCTACATCCTGAATCAGCTGATCCAGCGCGCGGTTCAGAAATGTAGAATAGATACACATGTAAGGGATGGCACCGCCGGAGGCCAGTGCTCCTGCGTAAGCCACAGAATGCTGCTCAGCGATTCCAACATCATGCACTCGGTCGGGATAGGATTCGGACAGTTTGCGAAGACCACTACCTTCAATCATAGCCGGTGTTACGGCTACGGCACGGCTATTCTTCTCGAATATCTCCAGTAGTGTATTTCCAACCACATCGCTGAAGCCAATCTTCTTGCTGGGAGCCTTCTTGAATGTTCCATCTTTTCGATCGAACAGAGTAACGCTATGGTAGCGAATGGGATTCTCCTCTGCCGGACGATACCCCTTCCCTTTTTGAGTCAGCGCATGGATCAAAATCGGGCCTTTCATCTTCAGGGTTCTTTGCAGTACCCTTACAAGTTCGTTCACATCATGGCCATCAATGGGTCCGATGTAGCGAAAACCGAAGTCTTCAAACAGGGAGCCCGGTGTCAGCAGATCCTTAATGGATCGTTCGATTCTTCGGGAAAAAAGGCGAAAGGCAGGACCCAGCACCGGTAACCAGACCAGAAATCGATACCAGAGCCGTCTCCAGCGATTGTAGAGCGAGCTGATTAGCATGCGATTCAGATATTGATTTAGAGCCCCCACATTCCGGGATATACTCATATCGTTATCGTTTAGGATTACAACGCAGTCATTTTTTACGTGGCCGCCATGATTCAAGGCCTCAAAGGCCATTCNGGAGGCGATGGATGCATCTCCGATCACAGCCACACATCTATGGGATTTTCCCTGGATGTCACGGGCCACTGCTTCGCCCAGCACCTGGCTGATGGAAGTGCCTGCATGGCCGGTATTATAGAGATCGTATTCGGATTCTTCTCGCTTGGGAAAGCCCGANAGCCCATGTCGTTTTCGAACCGTGCGCAATCGATCTTTGCGGCCGGTAAGCACTTTATGGGGATAGATCTGATGGCCTACGTCCCAGATCAGTCGATCCTGAGGAGTGTTCAGGACATAGTGCAGAGCTACGGTAAGCTCTACCACACCCAGGTTGGAAGCGAAATGGCCCCCAACCTCAGAAAGAGTATCGATAATATATTCTCGTACGTCCTGGCAGACTCCCGGCAGATCCTTTTCGCCAAATTTGCGCAGATCTGCCGGTAGGTTGATCTGATCCAGTAGCGGGTAATTACTCATTTTTCGNCTTCGCCTGGGCCTGACGAGATACCTTGAAGTTCTCGATGTCTTCCGGATTCACCAGCCCCATCAGCTCGTAAATCCGCACTGGTTCCAGTTTTCCCTTCACCCTTACCAGGTCAAGCTCCCTTGCATAGACTCGATCCTTCACTCGTTCGTAGGTGAACTCGGAAATACAGGTACGCACGCCGTAGGTTTTTGTAATTCCTTCCAATCGAGAGCCCAGGTTTACTGTGTCCCCCATTAGAGTATAATCCATACGTCGGCTGGAGCCCATATTTCCTACTACGGCCGGCCCGGTATTGATACCAATTCCAATGTCCAGCACTGGAATATTTCTGTCCGACCACACCTCCTGGAGGCTTCTCAGGGCCTGAACCTGGGAAAGCGCAGCTACACAGGCATAGTAGGCATGATCATCGTTCCTGGCCGGAGCTCCCCAGAAGGCCATAATGGCATCACCCATGTATTTATCGATGGTGCCGCGGTAGTCGATGATGAGCTCCGTCATTTCTGACAGATATTCGTTCAGGAGCTGAACCAGCTCTTCCGGTCCAAGTTTCTCTGAAATTGTAGTGAATCCGCGAACNTCGGAGAAAAAGACAGTGAGCTCCTTTTTCGATCCACCCAGAGTAATTGTATCCGGGTTGGCCAGAAGTTCCTCTACAACATCCTGCGAAACGAATTTGGAGAATGTGCTTCGAATGAATTTTACGTTTTCTTCTTCGGACAGGGCCCGGAATCCAATAAACCCTACGAGAACAGTAAAGACCTGTATCAAGGCGGTGGGAAAGACGTGAATTAGAGAAAGCTCTCCGAACGTGTAGATCAAAGTCACCAGAGCAAAGATGGCAGAAAGCCCAACGGCTGCCGCAAAGCTGGCCCATGTGGGAACCCGGGGTTGATAGAGGCCCATCAGCAGTCCAAGAGCCACCAGAATCAGCAGGTCCACAGCAGGAGAAACTTTCCTGGCAAAGTCCTGGTTCAGAATAGTATTCAAGGCATGAGCATGGTGCTCAATACCGGCCATGTCGCCGTAGGGGGACAGGTGTATGTCCTTGGCCGTTCCTACACCGGTGGCATAGTACATGGCCACCAGCATGATGTTCTTGTCAAAGTTCTGAATGAAGTTTTCGTTAGCTTCGGATCGATCCATGAAATCCAGGAGGCTGTAGCTTCTAAAGCAATAGCGACCACCACGAAAGTTGATCAACATCTGTCCGGTACGATCGATGGGGATGGTAACGGTTCGCTCCGGATTGGGTTTTGCCATCTTGGGAACCGCTTCAAAGGTATCCATATTGACCATGGCAGAATCGCCTTCCGGGATGTTGGAGATAGTTACTTCTCCTTTCAGAAAATCAACGCTAATATCCTTGCGAATGTCCACCCCGTAGTATTCGGCGGCCGCGATAAGATCAATTCCAGGATATACCTCTTTTCGCTTGTTGAAAGGATTATCATATATGGCCACAATGGGCATTTGATAGTTCATACCGGAGGAGTGCTTCAGGATGTTCGCATAGCCAGCTCCATCCAGATTACGAAGTAAGTCAGGATAGGGAGGATGCATTAGCTTTCCCCAGGGTTTCCCATGCTCCACGTTTTCTACATTCTCAATACGAAACTTACTACTTATGATATCTGTCCGTTCCTGGATTTGAGGAATATCATCCATAGTCTTCGCCGCTACTTCGAACGGAAAGTCAGTAAGGATATCAATCTGGGAATTCTCAACAGCCTGGGCCAGAGCCTCGGATTGAGGCACCATTCGGTTGCCCCCAATGGGCTCACATTTCAATTTCGTGCCGCAGTCTTCGCCCCCGAAGACACCTTTTTCATCGATGAAGCTGATGTCAAAAAGCAGGATCGCCTCATTGGCATTGTCCGAAAGATTGATTAGATTCGCATAGACCTCCCAGTTCAAAGGCCATTTCCCTTTCAGCCTTTCTATAGTAGTATTATCCAAACCTAGAATAACGATGTCGCTTCGGATGCCATCCGGTGGTGGCGTGAGGGACCGAGTTCCCTGGTCCGATGATTTTTCCCGATCCTCCTGGGCCTGCTCTTCTGCTGTCAAAGGAGGCTGGCAATAGCGTTCCCCGGTATCTCCGTAAAACTGGGAGTGCGGATCCCGCATCCAGGAATAGCGCATACCGATCGCCTGGTCCTCCATTTGAGTGATGAGGGGAACTCTATGTAGAAGGAAGCTAAAACCCAGNGAGATCAAAAACCCCAGAAGCAGAGCACCGGACTTCAGAGTATCCCATTTCATATCCTGCACGGATCGCAATAGGAATATGCCTGCTATGATGATTATCGTAAAAGAAAAATAGAGCGAAAAGACCTGTAGATTGGGGGAGAAGAACTCATCGCCCGGTACAATGTTTTCTACACTCAGAAATACTGAGTCCGGCGCAGCCGTGTAGGCCATGAAATACCAGAGGGAACCCACCAGCAACAGGCCCAGCCAAAAATAGACGGTCCAGCTATGGGCTTCGGAGTAGGCGATGATTTTATCGAAAAAGAACAGCAGTAAGCCAGCTGTGAGAAGTCCCGGAACCAGGGTAAAAAAGAGTTCGCGGAACAAATCCAGAAAAATTACCATGGAGTCCCATTCGAATAGTAGAGCGGATCCCAGAGAGATGGGCAAAATAATAAATAGAGCGGCCGCAGCGAGCAGTAGAATGAGACCGAATTTGCGCATGGGAAAGTGAATGATGGAATGCCCCGGACTTACAAGTGTTTTTCGGGCTCAATCCCCGAATCAGGCCAAAGAATCCAATTTCTCGCATGATTCAGAACTTCGGACCCACCGAGGCCCGGATCCTGACTGAAGCCCCCATTTTATCCACTTCTACTATAACAGTTGAAACAGGTGTATCGCGGTTTCCTTCTGCATTGGGGGTAACCTTTTCCCGGAGGGAAAATAGAACGCGCGGCCGTTCCAGGCGCCATTGAAGCAAGCCAGATCTCCAAATGAACCTCGGCTTCAGAAATAACCGGACGAAGTGTTGGGCTGAGAGGAGATTATCAAAGATCTGTCCGTCGCGCCTCTCCAATGAGCCCAATCTTCCGAAACAAGGGGACGCAAGGATGAGCAGAGAATGTCAAGGCTCTGGCCGCCAGGGCTTGGGATCATCCCGGCTTTCCACACAATAGATGCGCTATGAATTTATCACAGGANCGAGGGCNCCTACGAAGGCAGCCGTAGTCTCTGTGAGNTTTTGCGCNGCGGTNTCAGCATTTTCATCGATGGTGCGTTGATTCAGGCTACCCACGATAACCCCGTCCACATGGGCGGCCAGCTGAGTGGCCTGCTCGGGTTGACTGATTCCAAATCCAACGAATAAAGGGATACCGGATTGTTCTTTGATCCTTGCCACGATTTCTGCTGTTTCCGGGGGCAACTCCTTTCGTTCACCGGTAGTTCCCAGACTACTGACGTAATAGATGAATCCCTGGGCCTGCTTGCAGATTGCCTTTTCGCGTCTGGAAGGCGTATTCGGCGCAATCATGCTAATAAGCGAAATGTCGGAGGGATGATTCCGAAAAAGCTCCGCTTCTGGACTATCGAATGGCAGGTCTGGAATTACAAGTCCTTGAACTCCACATTCCTGAGCTCGATTGAGAAATCGGTCAATGCTCCGGTGGCATCCGCTGTTTTCCTCCAATACAGGGTCAGCTTTCCTTTCATTCTCGGGATCCAGTTCTGCGAAGAAATGGCTCAAAATTGGGTTCAAATAGCCAAGAAGTACGATGGGGATTTCTGGTCGCTTCTGATGAATATCAAATGCTGTCTGAAGGACATTATCAATGCTGAAGTCCGAGCGCTCCATGGCTCGCACCATCGCTTTTTGAATTACAGGACCATCGGCAGTAGGGTCTGAGAAAGGGATTCCGAGTTCCAGAATATCGGCCCCGCCATCAATCATAGCTACAGCATAATCCACGGTGTGCTGAAAATCCGGATCGCCTGAAGTAATGTACGGCATGTACAGAGGCCGGTCCTTCTCTTTGATGCGGGCTTGAATATAAGTCTGTAGTTTCAAAGCTGAATTTCCTTGCTGATGGCGGATGCGATTTCCTGGAATTCATCCTCGCTGAACTTCAGCCTGGGCGTGGAAAAAGAAATATCTTCAATCTGATCCAGCGGGATCAAATGAATATGCACATGGGGTACTTCCAGACCCACCACTGCGGTACCGATTCTCTTACAGGGGATGGCCGTTTTCAATCCTATGCCCACTTTCCGGGCGAAGTTATGGAGTTCCAGATAATCCGCTTCCGGCATATCGAACAAATAGTCCACAGCTTTCTTTGGTATGGTCAGCACGTGGCCCTTTTTTACCGGACGAACATCCAGGAAAGCCAGGTGTTTTTCATCTTCCGCTACCTTGTAGCTGGGAATTTCGCCTGCTATTATCTTTGAGAAGATGGTAGACATAGGTGCAGGCTTCAATCTATGCATGAATCGCACAACCCATTATTGCCAGGGGCCTGCCATCTGAAATACGAACTATTCTACCGGAAAACATAATTGCATCTGAAGAAAGTCTCCCCATAATTGGATCATGGCAGAGACATCTCCGGTGCTGGATCCTGAGACCATCGGCAAACTTCGTGCCCTCAACAGACCGGGCAAGAGGGATCTGGTGGAAGAACTCAGTGAGCTATTTTTCGCCGATTCGCCGTCGCTCCTGGCAGCGGCGCATGGTTGCCTGGAAAAGAGAGATTTCGAAGGGCTCTATAAAGCGGTACACAGATTGAAAGGAAGTGCCCTGTACATTGGTGGCTCTGAACTCGGAGAACTGTGTCAGAGAATTATGGCCTCGGCAAAAGCAATGGATGATACATCCATTGCAGGGGAAATGGAAGAGCTGGAACCTGCCTATAACCGGCTGTCCGAGGCTTTGAAAACAGAGATTACCGCTGGCTAGCCCCCACGTCGCCTAGCGCACGGCAAGAGGCTCGGCTTCTGGCTGCAAAACCGTTTCCCCGGGATTGTCCAGGTTAATCTGATCCAGATCCTTTTCATGAACCAGAGGAAGCTCCGTCTGGACGTTGACGCGAATATTTCCTGTCTTTTCCAGGTTCAAATGATCCCTGATGTTAAACGCTCGAATTCGACCGCCATGCTTGCGAACAACCTTGTCGGCAAAGGTCAGTCCCAGGCCATAATCCAGCGTCGCATAGCGCTCATCTACAGTGCGGCCAACTCGGTAAAAAGGTTCGAATACAGCGGTTTCATGCGTGTCCGGAATTCCCAGCACCCCGTCCATGGATAATGGCTCGGACACAATGGNAANCTCCAGGGTCTCGGCCAGAGGTTTAAAGAGAATGAGGATTGAGCTGGATGACTGAGAGAATTTCATGGCATTGGTTAGAAGCTCATTGATTGCTTCTTTCAGTACATCCTTTTCCAGCAATACGTAACGATTCTTNTCATCCTTTCCGCCTGAGCTAAGGACGAGGCTCTGGTCTTTAATGCCGGCCAATTCCTGAAGACCTTCCAGCGATTGTTCCACTTCTTCATAGAATTCNGACACCGAATATGGATGTAGCTGGGGCGGAGTTCTGAGAACTCTGTTTATGGACTGGAATCTCTGAATGGCCTGGTCCGCACTGTGAGCATTTTCAGCCAGCAAATCCACCAGGGATTCAGGGATGACCAGGCCTGCTTCTGAGTGCCTGCCCATCATCTTAATGTCCCTTACCATGGATACCAGCATACCGAATCCTTTTCCCTGGGAAACAATTGTATGAAGATTACCGAACAGAGACTGGTCGAAGCGATCGCCATTGCGAAAGATTAGAGTCTCCTTCCATAGATTCCAGCTCAGTTGCTTGCGAACTCTTATTTCCCTTTCCTTTTCAAGATCCTTTTGCATCTGTCTTAGCTCAAAGACTTCCAGAGCTTTTTCCAGCCTATTGAACAGGTCGCGTTCGCTGACGGGCTTGATCAAATAATCGTACACTCCCAGCTTCATTGTCTCTATGACTTTTTCTGTGTCCTGCTCAACAGTATGGACCAGGATAATGGGAACCTGAGTTCGATCGTTCAACTGCTGTATCAATTCATCCCCGCTGCTTCGCGGAAGATGCAGATCTACGATCACCACAGGGAAAAAGGAATGCTGATAGGTTNCNAGAGCTTCCTCAGCNGTGGAGACTATATGGTGACGATACGGAGATCTTTCCAGCATAGAAGCCANNACCCTTGCTGTAACTGGATCATCCTCTACGATTAATATTTGCTCCGAGTACTTACCCGGCCTCTGTTTCGCTGGCTCTAACATGTTCNTTTCCAATNTCTGTATTGGACGTTCGGATTCATCGAAGAACAAGGAAAAAAAGAATATATCCTCCGAGCAGGCTGGAATTTACTGAGATACTTACTGTTAAAATGAACAGCTTTTCGAGGATTTGTCCAGGCCTGGCCAGTGGCGGCTATGAAACGTCCTAAAACAACCCCAATAACCTAAGGAAATTTGACAGAAAGTCAATACTGCGAAAGCAGTGCCTGCATCCGGGCTTTCTTTTCCATCCAGCGAAATAGCCAGTACCCTACGAAGGTGAAGGTTAGACAAATTGCCGCAAACCCCAGCAGGGTTTCCAGGGTTAAGCCAGACTGTTCCGGAATAACGGACTGGCGCAGAAGAGTCATGCCTCGAGTTAGAGGAAAGGCATCGTAAAGAAAGGCCGACCAGCTCCCTTCTGCCATTCCGGTTCTATCCTGCCAGAACAGTCCCAGAAAGGCAAAATTGATAATCTGAAAAAAGAAACCCACTCTCTTGAAGATGAGGGTCAGACCCGCAAAAAGATAAGCCACCCCATAGACTCCAAATGCTGTAACGCTAAGTACAAGAATAACCAGGGGGGCTCGTCCAGGCTGAATACCCGTATCGGGGATGCTGAGGAAGTAGGCTCCAAGTAGGAGAAAGAAACTCAGGATTTGACGAGGTTGCTGCGAAATACCTCGGGCCAGAAGTACTCCAGCCAGCGAATGCCCGGAGATGCTGAGTTGTTCCAGGGTGCCGGTCTGGCTTTCGTTCTGGATTTGTCCGGACCAACCCATCTGGGTGGCCAGAACGAATTGCATNAGACAGTATCCCAGGATCATGGTTTCGCGGTCAATGGGGCTGTCCTTTCCGGAAAGTCCCTGCCCGCTGGGCATCAATTCTGATAAACCGAGAAGTATGGCCATCAGGATTAGATACATGAAAAAGAGGAAAGAAAGGATTTCCAGGGGATACCTGTACATGAAGAGCAAATCCCGNTTGAATTCCGCCTTAACGATTAATAAGAATTCCTTTATCATTTTCATTTTGTTTTTCCGTAGTATGCTTCCGGAGCTCTGAAACGGGAACGTCGTTCCTTCTCCGTAGGGCTGCCTTTATATTGCTGATCCAGAGCAGTTTACCGTTACTTTTGGTCTTGCTCCGGCCGTAGAACTCGAAGAAAGATTTCCTCCAGCTCGTCTGTCACCCGATGACAGGAAAGGATTTCCAGTTCGGAATCCTGTTTCTGCTTCTGAGCCAGATAAGCCAGTAGATCTGAAACTCCGACACTATCCTTTAGGTCCAGTTCATACAGTTGAACATCGTTCTGCTTCTGAATCAATCGCAGGCCGCGGTTTTGCCATGATTCTTCCCAGGAAATCTCTCCTTTGATTCGCAACCGGTAGATGTGACTCTTGAAAACGGCTCGTAATTCGGGTAAGGTCCCCTCCTGGATCAGTTTGCCATGATTGATGATTCCCACTCGATCGGAGACTTCTTCCACCAGGTCCATTTGATGCGTAGTGAGTAGAATTGTACGCCCTTCATCTCGAGCCATTCGTAAAATCATGTCCTTGATTCTGCGTCCGCTTTCTACATCCAGTCCCAGTGTGGGCTCATCCAGAAGCAGTACCTCTGGATCCGTAATCAATGCTGCGGCCAGGGCCAGCTTCTGTAGCATTCCTCTGGAAAGATGCTGGGACTGATTCTTTTTTTTTGCATCGATGTTCAGTTCTTCCAGAAGCATGGGGGCCCTTTCTTTTACTCGACTGGATGGCACGCCGCGAAGATTGGCGAAGTAATGCAGATTCTCCAGAGGTGTGAGTCGCCAGTAGACGTTTCGCGTCCCTTCCAGGATGGCGCTTAGCTTCTGATAGCTCGGGCTGCTGCCTTTCTTTCCGGCGATATGGATTTCGCCAGAAGTCGGCAATACCAGGCCCGCTATCATTTTGATTGTAGTGGATTTTCCGGCACCATTTGGGCCGAGCAATGAATAGATTTCTCCGGGCCTGATCTGGAAGGAAATGTCATCTACAGCTGTGAGCGGAGGCCGTGTAGTGAATCTCTTTTGATAGATCTTTTTCAGGTTCTTTACTTCTAGACTCATTTTGCTCCATGTGTGGGTCAGGCCACTGCAACGTTCTTCTTGCTATCCTTCAGGAATGAGAACCAGAATGGCTCCCGGTTCCAGCTCCACGGATTGCGGCCGCTGCGCACCTTTGGGGATTCGTATTTCCTCTATCTCTGGTTGCAGATCATTTAACCAGTATTTTATAGCATGGGAAAAACCCTGGCATTTATATTCCGCCAACTGAACGGGATAGCTTTGCGGATTGAGAAAGGCCCGGCCTCCGGGAAAAGGAATGGGACTGGAAATCTGGATCAATCGGGGAAGATCGTTGTTTGCTTCTCTGGTTCTGAACGCTGCCGTCCTTTCTTCGTTGGAAGATGCCAGGAACTTGCTTGCATCGGAATCGGAATCAATAGCTGCCGAGACTCTGTCAACTGCCCTTCCGGATTCAGAGCCTGGCCAGGCAGGTATCAGTCCATGCCAGTCCAGAAAATGAAAAGCATCCGTCAGAGCCAGGCTCCAAGATTCTACGGAATGCTGGTCCGGCAAATGGGGAACCGTGGCTATATGAATCCAGGCCCCTTCGTGTGTCTTTCGCCCAATAATAGCAGGCTTCTTATCGTATAGACCATTCTGGAATTCAGCGATGCAGACCATGTCTTCAGGAAGATCCTGTTCTGCACTTCCATCGGGGCCAGATCCACAGATGGATTCGGCCCAGAGACTTCCCAGGAGCTTTCGCTTTCCGGATATTAGATGCTCCACTTCTTCTGGACCCAGAGCTCCAAAATCCGCCAGGCGCAGATCGGGATGCAAATATTGCAGTGCGGACGGAACCATACGCCCCAGGCCGTCCATGACTCCTGANCTGGCAAGGCTTAGAATCATCCCTCCCCTTTNCTGGAAGGATTGGCAGGCAGGGTGCTGAATGTCTTCGGCAAAGGTCATTCCGGGAAAGATCCAGAGTATTGCGCTTCTAAATTCCCGGGGAACATCCGTCGGCCGGCTACAGAAGGCAAAAGACCATCCCAGCTCATTTAGAATCAAGGTCAGCCTTCGCACAATCTCCAGTAGCTGGAAATCGCTGCTCTGGTGGCAGATATCATGGGCCCAGAGAGCATTGTAGTCCAGAAAGACGATTACTTCAGGGTGAAATGGCTGGCTCGGATTCTGGTCAGTTTGAATAGCCCCCTTCCGGTGAACACTCTGGTCAGANCTCTGTACCGGATTCGCTTTNCCGTCAGAGCTNCTTTTCCGGGGAAAGGAACTCGGTTCCGAGAATGTCTCATGATTCGCCGGAGCCGTAAGACCTGGGGAAGAGGCCTCCGCTGGTGGAGCTTTATAGGACCCCGGTCTTCGCTTTAGATCCGCTTTGACAATATTTGTGGCTCGGATCAACCTGCGCTGCCAGTTTTCGAATCCCAGTCCCTCATGGGATACAACACCATCATGCATTCTTTCAGCACCGCCGCGAAACCGCTGCCAGCTAAAATAAAGGACAGCCCCCGCTCCCTGGAAGAAAGCCTGCATGGTCCAGACAAAAAGCAAATGATAGGGAATGCGACGATTGACGTCTTGCCAGTTCACCTGCAATGGTTGCTGTTCCAGAAGCAGAAATGGGCGGTCCGGGCGAAGAGATCGCATGAGACTGAATTGGAACATGCTATCTGCAAAATCTGGGAAGGGCTTCATCTGATAATGATCAAAGCCAGCATAGTCCAGGTCATGGCTGATTTTCCAGTGGTCCAGGTCGGTAAACAGCGACATGAAATTATGTGTGCACCATTTACCGCAGCTTCTGCGAATCTCATCGATTTGAATTTTCTGAAAATCCGCGGTTAGCTGAGACAGGTATCTGCGAAACTCCAGCTCAAGGTGAGGGTTGTTATCAGAATATGTATGTTCGGGCAGGCCAATTTGCGCAAAGTCATTGAATCGTCCGGACCAGAAGGAGCCGAACCAGAGTAGGTTTAAATCATCTATGCTCCGGTATCTGCGGCGAAGCCAGGTCTGAAAACCAGTGCGAATCTCTGGATTAAACTGAAAGCTAGAGCCGTGGCAGCCGAATTCATTATCGATCTGAAAGCCCAGCACCGCATGGTGCCTTCCAAATATTGTTCCATAGTAATGGGCTATTCTTTTCGCATGATCTCTGTATATCTCGCTGGCCAGATTGTAATGCCTTCTGCTGCCCGATGAAATTATTCTTCCTTCCCTGTCCACCGGCAAGATTTCAGGATGTTTTTGAATGAGCCATTCCGGCGGTGTTGCCGTAGGCGTACAGAAAATGACCTTCAAAGCCCGGCGATGCGCCTCGTCCAGAGTNAACAGGAAGATTTCTGGTGTGAAACGCTGTGGCTCGGGTTCTACTGCGGACCAGCTGAATTCACCCATTCGAATGATAGTGAGGCCCAGTGCCACCATGGCATCCAGATCCTGCCGAATGCGATCTTCTATTTCGCTTATCTGAATGTCTGCTGCCCGGAACGGCTCAGCCTTCGACGATTCAGGCTCCGGATTTTCTGGAGCCAGCGTAGAGATCGTCAGAGCCGATGGAGGGACATTCAGTGGAGCTTCTGCCGCAAGGAAATCCGCAACATAGTCGGGGTAATAGGAAACCCCGAGGTCCATGTCAAAGGGATGAGAGGTGCTCATGTATGATCTGCAATCCTCGCAGAGTTAGAAGTCCATCCACCTGGTCGAACAGGTCTGGAGATTCTGCATGGATCAGGGATGCCAGTCCGCCGGTGGCAATCACCTGGTAATCTCTGCTGCTATCCCTTTTGCGAAATTGATGAATGATTTCTCTGAGCAGTCCAATCCATCCAAAAAAGAAACCGGACTGGATAGAATGAATGGTGGAATCCCCCAGCACTCCGCTGGGTGGACAGGCAAATTCAATGGGAGGAAGCATGGCTGCTCTTCTGGAAAGCGCTTCCATAGAAAGCTTCAATCCCGGGGCGATGCTACCACCCATGTAATCCTGCCCATGGACCAGACAAAAGGTAGTTGCCGTACCCAGATCAATTACTATTAAATCGCCGCCGTAGATCTTGCTGGCCGCAATGGCATTTACAATCCGATCCGGACCAATCTCATATGGCCTGGGATAGACAAATCGCATAGGCAATGGTAATTCGTAGTGTACTCGCAGCGGCTCAGTATTGTAGTAATCTCGCACCATCTTCTCAACTATAGGATTGAAACTGGGTACCACAGAGCTGTAGATAAAATGCTGGATGTCCTGAACGGCCACTCCTCCGGACTGAAGAAAGCCCTTTAGAAAAATTCCCAGCTCATCCGAGGTGCGATCCCGATGGGTTACGGTTCTCCAGGATTTCAAAATCTCTGCACTGGACTCTTCATAGAGCCCGAAGACGGTGTTTGTGTTTCCAATGTCTACTGCCAGGCCGTATTTCATAGGTTTATGCTTTGCTGTTTCTGTACACCGGCGGAGTTCGCAGGCCGGTCCTTTATTGTTTAGCGCTAAATCAACTCTGGGTTTGCAACTCCAGATTCCTGGCACTGTCTGAAAGCACGGTTCCATTGTCCAGAATCAAGGAGCCCTGATGATCGATGCCCTGCACCCGCGCCGTGCTGTCTTCTCCAGAAAGTTTAACGGTCCTCTGCTGCAGGATTTCCCGGCTCTTATACTCTTCTAAGAAAGAAGGATTCTGATAATACACCGCGAAATGATTCAGACGTTTTACGAGCAGAGGCAGAAAGTCTTTCAGTTTCGAATGCATCGCAACTGCTCCCTTCTCGGTTTCAGAAGCATCGCCCAGTACGCTTGTCCCGGGCTTTCCGCCTCGGATCAATTTACCTGGAGGGAGTGGATCTTGCGCTTCCGGATCGGGCGCAGAAGTCCAGTTAAGGCCAATGCCCACAATGGTCTGCCAATCGCTACCCCTGGCTTTGCCTTCGATGAGAATGCCTCCTAACTTTTCATAGCTGGCATCTACTCTTTCTCGCACTACATCGTTCGGCCATTTTAGTCCCAGACCCTTTTTATCGTCCGGTTCAAGCGCAGAATAGCTTTCCAGGGCTTCCAGTACAGCCAGCCCCATAGCCAGGGAAAATAATGGACCTGGAGGCTGTTTCCAGCCAAAGGAACCGGAGAAGAAAAGGGCCTGGCCTGCGGATCTCCAGCTTCGTCCTGATCTGCCTTTGCCCGCGATCTGCTTACCCGCGGTAACAATCGTTCCGGCTGGATGACTGGAAGACATGAGGTAATCATTGGTAGATCCGGTTTCCTCCAGCTGGATCCATTGATCTAGATCCAGATAATTCGATGGTTCCTGCACTGGGCTCACTAAATCCTTATTCACGGAACTTTGGTTCGACCAATGCAAAACCTACATTGGGCTGCCGGTTTGTAGATCCTCACCGATGGTTGCTGTCAGTTTGATTCTCTTTCCGTTTCGAATGATTTCCAGCTCCAGCTTGTTTCCCACGCCCACTTCCTGGACCTGAGTGATGAGATCCTCTGGCTCTTCAATCACTTCGCCATTCGCTTTCGTGATGAAATCGTTCTGCTGGATTCCGGCCTCCTCGGCAGCGGATCCAGGAACTACGAAGCGAACCAGAACGCCGGGCTCATTACCTAGATTTAAATAGTTGCGAAAGGATTGCCCTGGCTGAGTGAGAGAAACTCCCAGTGCAGGCTTTCCGATGACTCGCTTCTCGGTCTTTAATTGCTGGATAATCGCTTTCGCTTCGTTGATAGGAATGGCAAAGCCAATACCTACAGATCCGCCCTGTCCGTTGGGGGAAATGATGGACTGATTGATGCCAACAACTTCTCCAAATATGTTCAAAAGCGGGCCTCCGGAGTTTCCGGGATTGATGGATGCATCGGTCTGAATCCTGGAATACCTGGAATTGTCTACCTTCCTCGCTTTGGCCGATATAATGCCCATTGTGAATGTGCTTTCCAGTCCAAAGGGGCTTCCCAGAGCAAAAGCCATCTGACCGGGTTCCACCTTATCTGAGTCGCCCAGGACAGCCGGAACAAGATCGTCGGAAGCTGGAACTTTTATGAGCGCTATATCGGATGCTTCATCGCGACCTACAAGAGTGGCTTCTACGGTTCGACTGTCGCTAAAGATAACTTCGATTCGCCGGGCGCCCGCAACCACATGATTATTGGTAACTATGTATCCCTCTTTATCGATGACGAAACCGGCTCCCGCTCCTTCTACCTGACGATAGTACTCAAAAAAATTTCTGGGCTGAATCACTACATTGGTCCGAATGTAGACCACCGAAGGCTGGGCCTTTCGAAAGACATTCATGTAGTTTTCCTGCAGGGCCAGAGCCACCTTTTGATCGTCGGAACTCAGTGGCTGGGCATCGGAGAACTGGTAATTGACAGAGTTGCGAAATCCACTGTAGATAAGAGGACTTAAAAATGTCCCTATCAGGATTCCCAGAAAAACCAGGGTTGCAATAGTGAATCTAGACGATTTATTCGAGGACATTTCTANCTCCTATAATCCTTTCGCCGGTTAATCCTGACCGCTTTGAGCGGCCTGAATCGTCTCTAGTATGGCCGGTCCGTAGTTTTCGGCTTTCCAGTCTGTCATAAGATCCATGGTCTTGATTTGATCAATGGATGTGGGTCTCTGCCTTGCAATCTCTTTCAATACGCGATTGTTCAGGATCATCCCGCTTTCCAGTTGCCTTCGGTGGGAAACGCCGGTGCGCCATCCTTTCAGAGATTTGAACAATTCCTCGGTTCCAGGTTCAAACACCGGAGGTGCAGGCATTCGATTCTTCTCAATGGGACCCGCATCTCGGAGGGCGGCCAGTAAATCGCCGCTTCGTCGGGCAAAAAACCTGGGATGTCCTCGAAACCTCTTGAAGTCTGCATTCGTTTGCGGCACATTCCGGGCCATGCGAATCATTTCATGGTTGTTGATGAGTCGAAAGGGGGCGATGTTTTGAGCGGCCGCCTCTTCTTCCCGAATGTCGTAGATGGCCTTGAACCGGCCTCGCTCCGGTGCACTCAGTTTTTGCACCTCATTTACTTTTGAGAATGCATTGGGATCCTTTTCTTTCACATCCGCAGATAAGCTCGCTACCTGGAATTCAATCTCCTGGTAGTATTCTTCTTCCAGCCCCATTCTTTTCAATTCTGGATGCATATGATCGCGAATCTGCGCCAGGTATCTGGTGTCCAGATGGGCATAATCCAGCTGCGACTTTGTTAGAGGCCGCTGCTTCCAGTTGGATTTCTGTTCTCCCTTCTCCAGGGTTACACCGCAATAGTGATGAGCCAGAGCAGAAAGAGAGCAGGATTCGAATCCCATATATTTACANGCTAGAAAGGTATCGAAGACATTCTGAAATTTCCAGCCCAGGTCCCTTTTCAGTTCTACGATGTCTGAGGCCGCTGCATGGAAGATCTTTTCGATTTCCGCATTCTCCATGGCCCGCCCCATGCGGTCCAGGTTCAGCCCGGCCAGGGGATCCACAATTCCATGCATGCCCTGGCAGCTGAATTGAAGCAGACAGAGTTCATTGAAGTAGGTATANAAACTGGAGCTTTCNGTGTCCAGGGCCAGATAGGGAGACGATTCAATTCGGTCCAGGGCGGCGTCCAGATCGACCTGAGTATCTATGTAGACGTAGTCCGCCACGGATTTCCAGACTCAAAGCCGGGATCTCATTGGCCAGCGATTTTAGATTCCGGTTGACCCGGCATGGCCTCCGCACTCCCTGTTTTTCCATGAATCTTCGCCACAGGGATCTGGTTCCCAACCGGGAGCGCAAATTTAAGGGAGCTGGCCTGGCCACCGGGCTGGTACTGGCTGTGCTTCTGGGAATTCTGGTTCGATGGGTCCTGCATGGCTGGTTTCTGTATCCCCTGGAAATTCCGGATCAGGCCATGGCGCCGGCGTCTGACGTGACTCTGAAGGCCGGTGAGGTTGTTTACGTAAGTCGGATGTTCGATTCCCAGGATCTAAAGCCCGGAACCCTGGTCGTATTTCGACATCCGGAGCTGGAAGACACCCGAATGGTTCGTCGAATTGTGGCCACACCTGGACAGGTCATTGAGCTTCGGGACGGCCGTATCTATGTCGATGGCCGTCGGGTACAGGAAACCTTTCAGGAAGTGGCCTATCAGGCTCTCACGGATCAGAGGGCCATTCTATCCGACAGTGCATGGGACCAGATGCCTCCGTTAAGACTGGAGTCAGGCCAGTACTTTCTTATGGCAGACAACCGCTACTCAGGTCTTGACAGCCGATTCTTTGGTCCGGTGCCTGAAAATCGTATTCAGGGATTGATCAAGCCCTGAAGTCCGATGATGGATTTCATATCATCCATGTTGGCAAAAACTCCATCTGGACGAGCTGCGGTCTCTCTACCGTGAATCTGCATTTCCATCATGCCTGCGGCCATCCGGGCAAAGACCTGGTTTTCCTGCTCCACTCTGCCGCTCCAGTAATCGAAGCCTGATTGGGCTTCGGCCCCATCCGGCAGGGTCTCTGAATTCAGCGCATCGAACACCGGCGAGGGTTCCGGAGTATAGAGAGACTGTTCCAGAAGCAGAACCACAGAAATGATCCCGTACAATCGATCGCACACAGCTTCTCTGTTCAGTTCCAGGAAGTCATGATTGCTTTCATTCATGAAATCGGTAAAATCCTGCCATTCCTTCTTCAACGCTTCTGCAGTGCCTGCTCCAGAGCCGGAGGATGCATTCTGAACAGTGCGTTCAATCCATTCGCCCAGAGCCCGTTTCACTTTAGGTCGATGGTAAGCTTTCAATGAATGCTCCTGGATTAGAGGATGGGCCCCTTCCCAGGTTTCGTTGATAATGGAGTCGTTCAGAAGTCTGGGCAACACCGAGAAATCTCCAAGGATCCCATTTCCTCCATGTAGCATCATGGCCTTGCGGATGAGCCAGGTGGAATGAACACTGGAACAGTATTTCATTAGAGGTGTGAGGAGCGCACTGAGCACATCCCCTTCTTCTTCCATGCGAAAGGAGCGAAANATGGCCAGTTCTACGGCGGTCTGAAGAATGCTCATTCTGGCCAGCAGTAACGTTGTAACAGGAATATCGATGATTCGTTTGCCATAGGCCGTTCGCACCGATGTATAGGCGATGGCTTCCCGCAGTCCTCGCCGGCCCATTCCCGCGGCACCAGCTGCTACGTGCATTCTGCTGGTCTTGATTACGTAACGAATGATGTTGGCCAGTCCATGGGAAACGCGGCCCAGAGGCTCGGCTACCAGATCTTCGTAGGTACATTCCGCTGTCAGTTTTCCTCGTGATCCAATAATGTCTTTCTTTCGCAGNAACTGGTAGCCGTTCTTTGTGCCATCTTCTTTGAGTCTGGGCACCAGAAACATTCCAATGCGNTCGGAGTCTTCAATTCTAGCGGTGGTTACCCAGAGGTCCCCGGGATTGGAACAAAACCACTTNTCTCCGGTAAGCAGCCATTTTCCATTTTCCAGAGGACGAGCGATGGTTCGATTGGCGCCAACATTGGATCCGCCCACTCGTTCGGTTACATATTGACCGCACATGAAATGGCTGTGACTTCCAGGGCCAGCAACCAGGGGTAGATACAGCTCCTTCTGTTCCTCTGTGCCCAGTTCCTTGAGGGCCAGAATCATTCCATCGGTCATGGCCAGAGGACAGGCCACTCCGCCTTCTCCCACTTCATTGCAGAGGTAGGCCAGGGCCATACGATGCAACGTTGTAAATGGATGTTTCCACTCGGGATGGAAATCCAGATTCACAATTCCGTATTCATAGGAAATCCTTCTGGATTCCAGCTGCTCGGCGCAGTATTCAATTTCATCGATTCGGTTGCCAGAACGGTCAAAGGCCCGGATTTCACCGTATTTACCCTCTCTGTGAGAAGCCACAGTCAGTTCATCCAGGATTCCCCCGGTGAGCTCCCCATAACCGTGGATATGATCTACCATATCCTTTGCATGATCCTGCTCCAGCCCGCTGGCATGCTGCAGGATAATACGCTGCAGCACCCGATCCTCTTCAAAGAAATTGAGACCTCTCAGTCCCTCATAGTCCGAAATGTCGAAAGGCTGTAATCCTGGATTGGCCATTTTTCTGTTGCTCCCGAAGGGTTTCGTTTCAATTTTGAATTGTGAACTCAGCCGTCAATACGGAACAATCCGCGCCCCTCTTTGAAGCCATAGAATTTGATCCCAGAGGTGATTACGTCCAGTATCCCTTCTCCTACGAAAGGCGTAAGACCAGGGAAGTAATGGTGGGCTCCGTGGGTGTGGGAGGTGACAACCCTATTCGAATCCAATCCATGACCGTGGCTCCCACCCTGGATACAGATGCTACAGTAGCCGAAGCAATTCAACTTTTTGATTCTGGCTGCGAAATTGTGCGCATCACCGCCCAGGGTCCTAAAGAGGCAAAGAACCTGGAATCCATTCGAAAAGCATTAAATGACCGCGGTTATCATGGCCCATTGGTAGCAGACATACACTTTTCTCCTCGGGCTGCGATGACCGCCGTGGAATATGTGGAGAAGGTTCGGATCAATCCTGGCAATTTCGCAGATACAAAGATGTTCGCAGTCCGGGAGTATACCGATTCAGAATATGCAGAGGAACTCCAGAGAATTCATGACTCATTCAAGCCACTGGTGCTTCGAGCCCGGGAACTGGGTCGGGCCATGCGAATCGGAGTAAATCATGGCTCTCTTTCTGACCGGATCATGAATCGATACGGCGACACTCCCAGAGGAATGGTGGAGTCNGCCATTGAGTTTATCAAGATCGCCGAGTTATACGATTATCGCGATATCATCGTTTCCATGAAGGCCAGCAATCCGCAGGTAATGATCCAGGCCTATCGCATGCTGGTAGAGCGATTTCGNCTGGAAAGTATGGACTATCCTCTGCATCTGGGAGTCACTGAAGCCGGTGATGGAAAGGATGGCAGAATGAAATCTGCCTGTGGCATTGGTGCCCTGCTTGAAGATGGCCTGGGCGATACCATTCGGGTTTCGCTCACCGAGGATGCCGTGCATGAAGTGCCGGTAGCCAGAGCTCTGGCAGATATGTACAATCGCTTCGCAGGAGATGGAGCGTCCGCCTCTGCTGCATGGAAGACACAGATCAATGCTCTGGAGAGAGCAGATTTTGCAAGCGGCATTGCGGATCTAAAGTGTAAATCCCTGGCGAATCCTTATCAGACCATTCGAAGAAAAACCGATTCCAACAATGCCAGGGCAGACAGTGGAAACCAGGACAGTGAGAATCAAAAAGAAGGAAAGGATAATCCCGACTATACTTCTTCTTCAATGCCATTGTCTTTTGGAGCTACCTCTCCTGTACGCGCAGGCATAAAAATCAATAGTGGTCAGGAATTGCCCCTGGAATGGGAAGGAATCGACTTTGTGGTGTCCGATGATCTGGAGCTGCTGAGACGCACTCCCGAGGCCGTTGCCTGCTACCATGAAGTNGATCTGACTCGCGCCGCAAACTCCGAAAGCTACGGCACAATTCAGCCTGAGCCCACCGCCGAGCAGATGGGCATTTCTACCACAATGATAAGCATATCTCTGGACGAATCATTTGATCTAACTCATGTTTCACCTGGATCCGCGTTCTGTCTGAAAATTCAAAGCGCCGACGATCTTGCAAAACTGAACCCGGCTTTCGATACGCTGATATTAGCGCAACCCTCGTGGATAGCTCTGGATTGTCTGGATCCCATATCGCCTACCCTGANCTACCGTCTGGTGGCTGAGCTTCTAGAAAGTAAGAGTTCTCGCATACCTCTGGTATTGTTTTCCTCTCCAGGCAGAAGAGCAGATCTGGCCAGCGCTGCCCATGGCGAAGCCAGTCAGGAACTGGAAGAGAACGCATCGCTCTATCGCACATCGATACATAGCGGTGGCCTGCTCCTGGAAGGTATTGGCGATGGTATTCTTGTTGAATCTTCCGATTCTTCCTCGGCGGCTTCCATGGCCCTGGATTTGCTACAAACCACCAGAATCCGACTCTATCGCACCGAATATATCAGTTGCCCTTCATGCGGAAGGACTTTGTTTGATCTGCAGGAAACTACAGCAAGAATCAAATCCAAGACAGGTCACTTAAAAGGTGTTAAGATTGCTGTTATGGGCTGCATTGTGAATGGACCCGGCGAAATGGCAGATGCGGATTTCGGATATGTGGGCTCTGGCCCTGGAAAGATTAACCTGTATCGCGGAAAAGAAGTGGTGCGAAAGAATATTTCCAGCGCGGAAGCAGATCAGGCTCTCATCGATCTAATTCGAGAGCATGGAATGTGGCAGGACCCCTGATTTTACCTCCTAAATGGATAGGGCCGGATTTTAGCGGTAGGGGCTGGCCAACCTGAGTTCAGGCAATTGGGCTTCGGCAATGTGCCCATAAAGAAGGCAGAAGTCTTTCAATTTCTGGAAGCCGCAATGGTAAGTTCCATCGCCTGCTGAAAAGCAAAGGCCCGGGGAAATGGCGATGATCCTGATGACTGGCCGCTCCATGAAGCCTTTCGTTTCTCTGGTTGAATCTTTCCCCTCTCTAATCTGCCCTTCACTACTTCTCTCTGGACCTTATTCGCTTTTCTGGAAGGTGTATCCTTTCTACCACGAAAAATTTGAGCCCTCTGGTGGTCCGGATCAACTAGAATCTTTATCATAGCATATGACCGGCGGATTCCCATCCACGAGAGAAGAGATCCACCGTTTGTTGATCAAATTTCCAGATGGATTAAAACTAAAGCACCTGGATCTCAGAGGAATCGATCTTTCAGGCCTTGACCTATCCGGTAGCGATTTCGGCGGAAGTGAACTATCTGGCGCGAACTTCACAGGTAGCGGTTTACGGGGAGTTTGCTTCTCTGGATGCGATCTGGAGTTTGTTACCTTTAATGGCGCCGATATGAAAGGTGCTATCTTTCACGCTGCACATCTAAAGAATTGCTCCTGTCAGAATGTGGTCCTCAGCGAAACATCCTTTATGAAAACCGATCTGGAGAGTATTCGATTCCAGGATTGCGATTTCACCAAGTCCTCCCTTATCCTGTCTGAGATCGAGGCATGCCATTTCATACAATGTCAGCTCGACCGCTCCCGATTCCATGGAACAAGATTCATGGATTCTGATTTCTCGGACTGCTCTACAGATGGAGCCGTTGTTCCCTACGAGAATCGCGAGGGGTTGGAACTAATCCGGACGTACCTTGAGGATTTACCCGAGGGTTACTCCTCCTCCGACTATTACGGCACGATGTGATATCACAGTGTTGTTCATGCTACCGGGATCGTTGTTTGCCTGGAGTCTGCTCCAAAACGGTTGCGTCCTGACCCGCTTAAAAAAATCAAGGTTGGATGGCAAAGTTCAAAGCACCTATCATAGAAGAAAAGTCCTCAAACGTATCTGTAGACCTGTCCAGAAGGCAGGAGCGCCAGTACGGTCGCTATCTACAGGATTTTAACCAGGGCGATGTATTTATTCATCCCCGTGCCTTTACAATTGACCGGAGCTTCGCTCAAGAGTATGCCACTGTATTTCATGATGCCTGTCCTCTTTTTCTCAGTGCTCCGTACGCTCAGGCTCATGGCTTTCAAGATCTGGTGGTTCATCCACTTCAGGTATTCAACGTGGTGCTTTCCCTTGGAGTTCAAAACAATTCGGAGAAAGCTATTGCCAACCTGGGATACTATAACGTACAGTTTTTGAAACCGGTGTATCCCGGAGATACCATTACCGCTCGCTCCAAAGTCCTGGATCGCAGGGAACGAGGGGAAGGCAAGCCTGGTATCGTGCATGTTAAGACCCTGGGCCTGAATCAAAAGAATGAAGTAATCATCCAGTATGAAAGAAAGATTATGATTCCACCCAGGAAAGGGGACGGACCTTCGCAGGGAGGGGATCCATCGGCACCATTTCCCGAAGTGAGTAGCCCGGAAGTGGAGCTACCAGACCTTGAGAAGCTAAATGCGGATATGGTCGCGCACACCGGTTCTAACACCTACTTTGAAGACTTTCAAGTGGGAGATATCCTGGTGCATAAGAATATGCGCACAATCACTGATGAGCATGTTCCCTGGACCTATCGCATGGGAAACACGCATCCACTGCATTACGACAAAATCTATTCACAGTCTCTGTCCGGTCCTATGAGTGGCGAACCGATTGTTTACGGTGGACTGGTATTCGGATGGCTTGCAGGAATGGCAAGTCGTGATACCACCGAGAACATGCTCTGGGATCTGGGCTACACCGAGGGATATCATACTCAGCCTGCTATCAGCGGTGATACAGTGGGAGCCATTACTCGCGTTCTGGCCCTGGAAGACGGCCCAATGGATGGCACAGGAATCCTGCATGCACAGTTCATCGGAGTGAAGAATAAGAGACCGGCAGAAGTTCTGGATGAACAGGGCGAAGATCTATTCATTAAAGAAAACGAGAAAAAGAACCTTGGCAAAGAAAAGATCGATTCTAAAATCTTTGAAATCGAACGCAAGATACTGATCAAGAAAAGGCCTTCATGAACCTACACCGTAACCTGGAATCGGACAAATTTGACCTCCTGATTATTGGAGGCGGAATCACTGGACTGGCAATTCTGCGCGAAGCCAGTGAACGTGGCTTACGAGCCTGTCTCGTAGAGAAAAACGATTACGGCTGGNCCACNTCCGGAGCCACATCGAAGCTGATTCATGGCGGGTTACGGTATCTGGAGAACTACGAATTCGGCCTGGTGCGGGAAAGCCTTCGCGAAAGGAGAATTCTGGGTCTGGCAGCCGGACATCTCGTTCGGCCACTGTCCTTTTTGATTCCCATCTTTCCCTGGAGCCACCCTGGACGAGTCATTATGCGAGCGGGTCTTCTGACCTACGATGCACTCTCTTTCGACAGGAATCAGGATGTTCCGGACGATAAGCATGTGCCGGGATCGCGATATCTGAGCAAAAAAGAGATCGTGGAACTGGATCCAACTCTGGACAGTCCGAACGTAAAATGCGGCTTTGAATACTACGATTACCAGAGTTTGCGACCGGAAAGGCTTTCTCTGGCNTTTCTGAAATCTGCGGTGGAAAAGGGTGCCGTAGCCTATAACCATACCGAAGCCGTAGAATTCCTGGTTGAAAAGGCCGGAGGGCGAACTCAGATCAGTGGAGCCAATGTTAGAGATAGGCTCACGGGAAAGACAGCCACCATTCGNGCATCTCTAACAATTAATGCCACAGGTCCCTGGATGGATCTGGTGCTGGGGCTATTCGAGGAGAAGCCCCGACAGAAGCTACAGAGGTCCAAAGGAATTCATCTTCTCACCAAGCCTATCATGGGCAAACACTCTGTGCTCTTTCGCACAAGAACAGGCCGTCATTTCTTTGTAATCCCCTGGGAAGGACACAGCCTCATCGGTCCCACCGATCGTCCCTTTGAAGATCATCCCGATAAGCTAAGGCCCACCGAGCAGGACATAGATGAACTTGTAAACGATGTCAATGAGACGGTTCCTGGTGCCCCGCTTAACAAAGAAGACATCCTCCATGTGCCCATCGGCATTCGACCATTAATTGCTGCGGGTGAAGGGGAGCAGAGCGGTACCTACAAAGCTTCCAGGAAGTATGAAATCTACGACCATGCAGAAGAGACCATTGATGGATTGATCTCCGTAGCTGGAGGNAAATGGACTACGTCCCGCCANCTGGGCGAGGATGTTGTTCTCGGGGCCTTGAAGAAGCCCGAGCTGAAAGAAGTGCTTACGAATCGCGCTGATACCTCGGTGCTACCATTGTTCGGATCTCCTGGGTACGGAAATCCGGCAGACATTTATCGGGACTTTGCCTTGAAAGAGTATGGCATGGCCGGGGTGGCTCAATCGAACCATCTGCATTTAATCACAATGTATGGAACCGAGCATGTTCCCGTGCTGAGGCTTCTGGAACGNGATCGCTCGCTGGGCGCACCGGTGAGTAAGGCACGACCAGAGCTGGATGTAATGGCCCAGGTGGTGTACGCAGTGCAGAATGAAGGGGCACGAACCCTGGAGGACATTCTGGTGCGTCGACTGGCAGTAGGAGCTTATGGACCCATCGAGAAGTCCTCTCTGGAAGCAGTGGCTCGATTGGCCGGAAAGCATTTGAAATGGTCTTCGGCCCGTCAGCAAAAGGAAATTAAGGATTATCTGAAGCAGTATCCNCTGGAACACATTCATACTCCGGCCGGACGTCCGGCCATTGAGCTTCTTGGCAAAGCGAAGAAGACCTCCAGTACCGGAGCCGCGAAAAAAACCTCTGGCGGTAGTCGAGGAAAGAAGACTGCCACCGGAAAGACTGGATCTGCAAAGAAGCGGGCGGGCGCAAAGAAGACNGCGAGTAAGAAGAAAGCTGNNAAGAAGGCTCGTAAAAAAAGCGTCAGCACATCCCGCAGNACTTCTCGAACCAGGAAAGGCCCCAAAAAAACGGCCAGGAAGACAACCCGCAAGAAGAGATGAAGACTTGAGATAGCTATGCCGCTTTCGTAAGTAAGCGGCGGTGGCTGTTCTCGTCGGCACCTGGCCGTCCTTCAATGATCAGTCGTCAGGATTCAGTTGCCAGGTGTTTACCCGGATGAGGCGATTCGTTCTGGAAGAAGCCGCCGGGGATAAGCCCACTGAGTGCAGGTCAGCCACGGCAACGGATGCCCGCGGCCGCGACCACCGGCTTACGCGATTGCAGCCCACAGTGGCGAAGGCCGTAAGTTGGACGCGCCCATTTCCGGGAAACATTCCCGGCCGATGCTACATGTAAGAAGGATTTTCGCTGCTTGTGGATTCGCCGCTTCCGGCCGCCAGTTCCGTTAGCAAGTCCAGAGCAAACTGAAAACGACTGCTGGACATGACTTCCTGNTCTGTTTTTCCCATGGTTACAGGCCCCACCAGATTGTAATGAAGCCTTAGAGGATCGGTCATTAGAAATACGGTTTCTGGAGTTCCAGTAACAGGTCCCTGCTCTTTAATTTCAAAAGGCGGTTTCAGCACCATCATTGGAATGCGAATATCGTATTGCTGAATGTCCTGCTCCAGTCTTTGTTTCAACAACGGATACATCTCCTGAAAATCGGGATTGCTAGAAGCTTTCAGAACATCCACTCCATTGGACTCCAGGTCAGGAGTAACAGCCAGATACATATCGATACCCAGAGACTGAGCCTGTTGATAAAGAACGTGGAGTGCTGGAAGTTCTTCAATGCAGGGAATACAGGTCGGGCTATAAAAATTTAGAACTACACCTCGGGACTGCACTGATTCTAAAGGAAGATCCTGTCCTTGCAGGGTTCTACCCTCCAGTGCAAGGATTTCCGGACTTGTATGCACTCCTGGCCGGCACGATGTAGCGAGAATAAGCCCCGGCAATACGATTGTAAGTAGCAGTCTGTTCCATCGTTGGGCTGGTTGCCCTTGTTTATGCTGAATCATGATTCAATCCTTAATTCTACGTTTCCTGTTTTTCCTTCTCCAGTAAAAGGTTGATCACCCTCATTAGGCCACTCATTTACCATGGTTTTGCCAGAGCCTTACAATTGGCCGGCGGGAACAGGAGGCATTGCAATTTAAGTCTGCTTAGAGCTTCAATCGCTTGAATACAAACTCCGGAATGTTACGAATAATCATCATGATGTATTTCCACATCCAGAGAGTATAGATTACGTTCTTTTTCTTGCGAATTGCCTTGAATATGTCCCGAGCAACTTTTTCTGGAGCGGCCGTGATAGGGCCAGGAAGAGGCATACCTTCTGTCATGGATGTGCGAACAAACCCCGGCTTAACTGTGGCCACGTGTACCCCGAATGGAAAAAGATAGTTTCGCAATCCGGAAAGGTATGCAGTAAGACCGGCCTTTGCAGCCCCATAATGATAATTACTCTGACGACCGCGATCACCGGCTACAGAGCTCACAACGGCGATGGTTCCCCGTCCCTCTTCTTTTAGTTGTTCGGCGATGGGGTTTATGGCCTGGATTACTCCATTGAAATTTGTANTTAGAATTCTTTCTGCTGTATCATGATTCTGTCGCGCATCGTCCTCGTTCAGCATGATCCCGGCGAAGCAAACGGTTAACTCTGGAACTCCATCCAGAGATTGGATCTTCTTGCGAATTCCTTTTCCATCCATCAAATCCAGAGTGATGGGCTCTGCCAGAATCTGATGTCGAATTCCCAGATCGGAGCATTGATCCCTGAGATCCTTGATGTTCCGTCCAGCCAGAATCAGATTCCAACCGTTTGCGGCCAACAAGTCCGACATCGCCATTGCCATATCAGAAGATGCGCCAATGATCAAAGCCTGCTTTTCCTGGAGCCTGCTTTCTTTTTGCTGGATCTTTTCTTCAGGTTTTTTCTTCGCCATGTAACTCCAGCTTTCTATAGCGCATCCTGTTGCCAATATTATTATGGATTCGATTCCGATGCGTATCAGGCGGGATTTTAGAATTAAACAGGATCTGCCAGAAAACTGTCCACGGTACTTTCCACCGTTCTTCCACCACTAATTCCCCTGCTCTGCTCCGGGGATCGTTGTCACGGAAAGGCCGGCCTATCAGTCTGGTTTTTACAGGTTTCATATGCGACATAATCCTATTGGTGCCAGGGGCTAGCTCCATTGGGATCGGACGCTTCGCATGCGAAAGCTGAACAATCAGTTAACGGTAGAGAAGTTAAAAATGGCAGAGATGCTGGCAGAAATAGATGAATCATATGGCCAACTCTGGGCGAAGGCATGCCAGGCTCTGTCCAGCCACCTGCCCGGATTGTTCTTTGAGCATTTCATCAAGCCCCTGGACCATAGCCTGGATTCTTCATCCGGGAATCTTTATCTCATCGCTTCCGATGACAAACGCATCGCACACATTGAGATGAAATATGGCGCGCTGATCCGCGAGAGTCTGGCACCCATCCTTCCCTCCGGCTTCGGAGTGAGACTGGTAAGTCGAAACAGCCACGTTGGCGATGGCGCACACGGTGCGTCGGCAAAAGCCATTTCCTCGAGTCAACAAGACAGCCCGATAAAAGATCCGACGAAACGCTCAAAGGCTGAGGAATTCATATCGGAGCCTTCCCAGGAAGTTCGCATCCAGAGTCTGCTGGAGCTTTCCTGGAAAGGCATGTTGTATATTTTCGGACCCTCTGGAACCGGAAAAAGCCATCTATCGCGCCTGATTGCGGAACGATGTCGCTCCATTAGTTTGAGTATGGAAGAGTTCATGGTGGGGTTCGCCTCTGCTTCCCGGGAAGGAACGCTTCTGGAGTGGAAAAAAGAAATCCATAGCAAGGAACTTGTGGTACTGGATGATCTTCAATTTCTGCGACAGAAGGCGGTGAGAACTAGAGAGCAGTTGCGAGCATTGATGGACTCGGCTCTCCAGGGAAAGATCCGCCTCATTCTGTTGGCGGACCAATCCGCCAATCAGATCGATGGAGGGGCTGACTTAAGATCCAGACTTCTGGAAGCCAGACCCCTGGAACTTACTTATCTAGACGAACCGTTGCGCAAAAAGCTTCTGCTACAGATGGCTCACCGTGGAGACCTGGAACTCTCAGAGGACTACGCTTCCTTCCTCGCGGCACGGATCCAGGGAGATCATCGTAAGCTGCAGAATGCAATCCATCGCCTGTCCATGGTGCAGGATCTGCCCTCGGATCCACAGTGGACCGAACATGAGCTGTCCGATTTAATGGATTCCAGGGATCAGGTGGATGCCCATCTAGTTCTGGATATAGTCTGCAAATTCTACAATGTACATCCCGATTTACTCAGCTCCAGCGCCAGGGATCGGTCGGTGGTTCGGGCAAGGCATCTCAGCGCCTATTTTCTGTATCATCTGGCGGGCTTAAAACTGGGTGAAATTGCCAGAATTCTGGGCCGAAAGGATCATTCGGCTGTATTGTATGGAATTCGTAAAACCGAGAGTCTATTTGCTCAGGATCTATTTCTAAAGAAACAGGCCGCCGAGCTGGAAAATCGTATTCGACGCAGTTGATCGGCATAATTCAGGCCGCTTCCTGGTTGTGGCTTTCTGGCCCAATATTTCCTATAATAGGTCTAGTGGAAATCGGCTCAGGATAGGCGGCACAGATTTTCTGGAAACTGTCAAGTTGCCGAAAATAAGACCGAATATCCTCTAGAGGCTCTTATGTTTACCCAATTCACTGTATATAGACTGCGTAAATCTGGCTGCATTCTGGCAGCACTTTTCCTTTTTCTGGCCCTGCCCCTGATGGCCGCTCCTCAGAGGCCCGGTGGAGTGGATCCCAAAGCCACATACTTTACCAAAACCAAAGTCTGGTTTCTCACCGCCAATGGAGTACGTTCTGTCTGGTATGCTGACGGGCAGCTAAAAGCCCGGGGCCCGTATAAAGACGGACAGCGTCAGGGAAACTGGACTTATTATCATTCCAACGGCAAAAAGCAGGCTGAAGGAATCTATGAAGATGGTCGGATGCACGGCAATTGGACCATGTATCATTCCAACGGAAACAAGGAAGCCGAGGGGCCTTATGAAAAAAATCATAAGGAAGGCCACTGGGTTGTATACGACACAAAAGGACAGAAAACCGGCGAAGGGAATTACTCAGCTGGTTATAAGCACGGAACCTGGACCGAGTATTATCCCGGGGGCAGCATATTCTTTAAAGGAGAATATGTCCGGGATATCGCTCATGGCAAGTGGACTTATTATTACAAAGGTGGTCAGCTCTATCAATCGGGACAGTACAATGCAGAAAAGCGAACCGGTCCCTGGAAGATATGCATTCAGCCAGGAGGCCCATGCGGCACAGAAAGCTTTTCATCTCCATCGGCTCCTCGCATCTCAGGGCTGAGTAACGATACCACTCCAGCATCCAATACCCAGGATCCAGCGGATCTGCTAGATTCCATGGAAGGTAAAAAAGATGTTCCCCCATCCATGGAAGGCAAATGGAGCACAGATTTCTAAAGAGGCAAGTGCTTCAAGGAAACTGCTGGATTGACAGACCATCCGAAAACTCGGGTTTAGGATGCGAGTTCAAGACCAGGATTACGTAGAACGAAAGGCCGCCTGTAAAGGGGGCCTTTTTTAGTGCAGATAGGGTTCCTGAAAAGGTCGGCATTCATAGCTCCGTTCGGGAGGCAGGCCGGCATCCAATCGAATGATTCGAACAAACTGCTGGTCGTCTAGAATGCACTGGCGACAGAGAAAGGGCTGCGGCGTTAATCGACAATAGTAGGCATCCCAGATTTCGTAGGCCTGGACAATGGTCTGGCCTTCTTTCCAGCTTTCTGAAATTGGCTCACTGGAATCAAAGTCTAGAGCTGGAGTATCCGGCATGGATGGTAACTCCGCGAAATCCTCGGCAGGGGTCGCCTCGGCGAACACCAGGGACCAGGCCAGGGCGATGAGAAAAAGGTAGATTGCCCATCCCGGTGCTCCGGCTTTTTGTTTACGGGGCAGACGCGTCACCGTTGTGTAGACTGGATGTACGAATTTCCCCACGTTCATATTCTCGACTCGGATCAGTTTTCTCATGAGGATCTGGAATATATCATGCGGTACACCAGACGCATTGAAGAGATGGGTAAGGATGTATTTGGACTCCTGGAAGGGGACGTACTGGCATCCCTGTTTTTCGAATCCTCTACTCGCACCAGATTAAGCTTTGAAACTGCCATGAATCGTCTGGGAGGCCGGGTTGTGTCCACGGTAGGCTTCCAGTTTTCCTCCATCAGCAAAGGGGAAACACTGTACGATACAATGAAAATGATCGAAGCCTACGCAGATATAGCTGTGATTCGACATCCGGTGGAAGGCAGTTCCAGAATTGCTGCCGCTGCGGTAAGCGTTCCCGTAATCAATGCAGGGGATGGGGCCGGCCAGCATCCTACTCAGGCACTTCTGGATTTATATACGATTTTCAAGGAAAAAGGGACTCTGGAGGGCCTCAAAATCGCTTTCGTCGGGGATTTGAAGTTTGGTCGGACNATCCATAGCCTGGTAAAACTCCTGGCCCATTACGATGTGGAGATGATCTTTATTTCTCCGGTGGACCTGGCTCTACCGGAATCCTATCGCAAGGATCTCCGAAACCACGGGGTTACCTTTGAAGAGGAGGAGGATATCAAGGCGCTCTGGGATTGCGATGTTGCCTACATAACAAGAATTCAGGAAGAACGATTTGTAGATCGTAGCGAGTACCAGAGACTGAAGGACTCCTACAGCATCAACCGGGCCTTTGTTCTGGCTTCCAGGAAACCCACTTTGATCATGCATCCCCTGCCCCGGGTCTCCGAACTCTCAACAGATGTGGATGATTTGCCCAATGCGGCCTACTTTCGTCAGGCCGCGTACGGAGTAATTGTTCGTATGGCTCTGCTCTGTATCTGTATGGGAAAACCCATCCCTTGAGTTCTTAGATCCGAGGCAACCATTGCAAGAACTAAGGCCTGGAGCTTCTAAACCTGCATGGGAAGGGTCTGGGCTCTGGCAGCTATTAAGGCGCGAAGGTCCCCCGTCTCTTACAGCGAATCGAATGGGGGGCTACCCTTGCGATTCGCCGGATCCTAATTCTCCAGTACCTCAAGTAGTTCCTCCTGGCTTACTTCCTCACCTCTGCGAATTCGCTCCCGAATCTCTGCTCGTCGCTTCTCCTTTTCTGTGAGCTCGGCTTCGTCATCGGTTTCCATCGGAGTGCCCAGGCCTGCCCGCAATGAATATAGTTCCGCCAGGTTCCAGTTCTGTTTGGTCTCTGGGATTACATCAAAGCTCGTGCCGCAATTCTCAGGAGGCAAATCCAGAAGAATGAATCCGGCCCCGAATCGGCTGGTCTTTGTCTTTTTATTGCAGCCATCATTCTTTACAGGAAAGCCCTGGTCTGATCGTACCACTCCGTTTCGAAGAAAGAATTCCAGGGTCGGCGAAAAGGCCAGTCCCTCCTGGCCCTTAAATGGCTGAAAGATTTGCTGAATATCACTGGAATCTTCGGGATTCGCATTACCATTATTCTCAGAATTCCAGAGCACCAGGTTACCAGGCGTGCGGTTCCAGCATCCTTCATCGTCTCGCAGACATCCATCTTCGAAAGTTAGGAGTAGAAAAACATCGTCCCCTTTTAGTTCCCGGTCTATGTGAGGACGGCTCAGGTTCTCTACTTTCCAGTCGTCTCCATCCTTGATCTCCTGGTAGTAACGAATAAAAACAGTTCGAGTGAGCAAAGCTTCATCAGGATCCGAATCAATGACGCCCCACCGCTCGGTTATTTCGAATCTCTTTCCGGAAAAAGTTAGATCCCTGGGAACCCGAATTTGATGCAGGAACAGACATTTCTCCTGGTCGGGATCCACGGAGTGGCGAATTCCACCGCAGGCTATGGACAGAATTCGCCAGGTATCCCCATCTCTCTGGGAATAGAGGCCTGCCAGTTCGAAGGAAGGGGGTCCTGAAGGCCCTCTTAGCTGAGTCTTGCAGCCGGACATTCCCATGATCAGAGCGGACAGGATTCCGATGATGAAGTATTTCATACCGACAGCCTTGCCAGCGGTAGAACTGTGAAAAGCATAATCGAGTTTTGATTGATTAACTGAAGGTGTTTCGATTCCATTTCCCTGACCATGGTCTCCACCACATATCAGAATCATAGAGACAAAATCATTACAGATGACGGTTTGCGTCTATTCACTCAGAGCTGGGTACCTCAAAAGCCTCAGAAACATCTGATCATTCACCATGGTTTTGGCGAGCATAGCGATCGATACGAAAATGTACTGGAAGTACTGGATGAGCAGAGAATTGCCATCCATTCTTTCGATGCCCGAGGGCATGGACGAAGCCAGGGCAAGAAAGGCGATAGTCCAGGAATCTTTCGCTACGTCCGGGACCTGGAACAATTTCTGCTACATATTAAGGAAAAATGGGGCGTTCGAAAGCCCCTACTTCTGGGGCATTCCATGGGCGGACTGGTGGCCGCATCCTTTGCCACCACCCAGCTGAACCAATGGGAAATCGCGGGCTTGCTACTGAGCGCCCCTGGACTGAAGGTAAAGCTAACTCCGGCCATGCAGTTAAAGAAGGCAGCCGGGCATTTTCTGTCTCTGGTGAAGGATGACCTGATTATGGAGGCCGGATTGGATGAGAACTTCATCAGTCATGATGAAGCGGTGAAGAAGGCCTATCATTCGGATCCCCTGGTGCATGGAAAGGTCAGCGTCCGCATGGCATTAAGTCTCCTTGAAGCAGGGGATGATGTTTTGCGCAGAGCGGCCAAAGTTCGAATTCCGGTCTGGATCGGGCATGGATCCGACGATGAGATTGCCAGTGTGGAAGGCTCCATGCAGTTCTACGAAAGAATCTCCTCTGTGGATCGGTCCCTGCAGATCTATGAAGGGCTTTATCATGAAATCTTCAATGAGATTCGAAGGGAGCCTCTCATAGATTTAAGAAACTGGCTGGCAAAACATTGATTCCGCTTGCCAAAAAAAGGGGTTCGGAATAAAAAAAAATTTGACAACCAATGACGCACTGCACAATACTGACTTGTGCGTTGCACAAAAACGCAGGCAAAAAAACTAAAAAGGTAGGATAGTCATGGAAAAGATTATGCACGACGTTCTCAATGCTGGTATCGCTCTGTTTCGCGCAGGTGAAGACAGCGTAAACAATGCAGTGAAAGAAGTTCAAAGAACTTTCGATGAGCTGAAAGCAAAAGGTGCCGCTGACAACAGCGAGCCTGCAGTTCAACTGCGCAAAGTACTGGACGATATCGTAGCTCAGGCTAACGATCTGAATCAGAAAACTGGTGATGCTTACAACCAGACTCTGACTCAACTGCAAGACCTGTACAACAAAGCAACCGTTGAGATCGAAAAAATCGTTCCTGAAGAACGAGTAAATGAAATCAAAGATAAGATTGAAGAGCTTACCAACGTGATCAACAGCAAAGTAACTGAGCTGCGCGGCGGTGGAGCTTCTACTTCCGGCGGATCTAGCTCTACTGGAGCGTAAGGATCCCATGCAGCTGCCTCGTGCAGTGCACAGGCCCGGCTCTCTATTAGAGGGTCGGGCTTTTTATTTTTAGTCCCCGGTATCGGGAACTCTTCCCCCTATCCCAGACCGGCGTTTCTCCCTACGATTCTATTCCAGCCCGGCGTTGCTCCCTACAATTCTATTCCAGACCGACGTTTCTCCCTCAATAGATCCTTCTCAGATTGATTCTTGCCGGATCTAGTTGAACTCCTCGCTATTCAGTTTTGCTTTGCTGAAATGGCCTTCGTGGGGCAATGGTCATCAGAGGATTCTATTGATGAACGATGATGCAAAGATTCATACCGGGAGCTATGAAGGTCGACAGGACCAGGTTCGAAGCCTGGATTTTCCGGAGATTGAAGTATTTCAGAATATCTATTCAGATAAAACCTATCGCATCGATATGGAGATCCCCGAATTCACCGCAATCTGTCCTAAAACCGGTCTGCCTGATTTCGGAATCCTTTATTTGAGCTATAAACCAGCAGAATTCTGTCTGGAGTTGAAAAGCCTAAAAGAGTATGTCACCGCGTACCGCGACGTTGGGATCTTTCATGAGAATGTAGTGAATCGAATTCTGGATGATCTAGTAAAAGCATGCAAGCCACGCTGGATGCGACTACACGGCGATTACAACGTTCGGGGTGGCATCAAGACTCGCGTTACCGCAACCTACTCGGCGTGATAGGCCCGCATCAGGTGAACAAGTTTCCTCCGTTTCTGTACCGAACCGACCCAGCCCGAAGCGAGAACCCCGGCTGGTCCGGGAAAGCCATGGTTGGGTTCCATTACTCATCGTTACGAATAGCGTAGCCTTATTTCCGTTACTTTAATTGGTCGATGTATTGGAGCCATTTCGGAAATGGCCAGTATTCAGCTGAATCCGCGCGAATTTCCATTCTTGATCCCTGAACCGTAAAGGAGGCCGCACAGGCTACAGTGAGGTTCACCCACCGGCATTTCATATTTCCGATGTAGCCGCCCTTGTCGACGAGCCCCGGGCTAAACGCGCGCATCAGGAACTCCTTGTTGTCGACCTTCAAACTTACCTGTTTTCCGCCATCGGTGGATTGTTCCTTGCGCATCTTTTTCTGATACTCTGCCAGGAGTTCGCGCCAGGAGATCTCTGCCCCCTTACGATCATGGTGTTCTGCAACAAAAATAAGAAGACCCTGATCTTCGAATTCCGCGTATACCGCGCATCCGTCCGGTTCAGTCAATTCCATTTGCTTCACTTCTTGCCGGCTTTTCGGACCAAAGGTCTCTTCTGCTAGCCACATAATTCTTTCGTAATGGGGGGCGCAGGCCTGTGGCTCCATTTCTTGATTCTCCGCAGCTAGAGGACCGACCATGGCTATCACCAATATTGAAAGCAGAGGTCGCTTGAGCATATTAGTTCTGACAGCATCGATCCGCTGTATGTTCAATAAATTGGTCAGCGCCGTAAGCAGTTCTGCCAGAGCAAATCGGCTAAGCGACTGCGACTGATGGGCATTGGCAAGGGTTAAGCGGATCGCCGATGCCGGTTCAATGGGATACTCCGGATTTTATGGAAGTGAATTGAATTTCCACGCCCTCCCTACCCAACTCGCTTCCTTACCATCGAATCCAGAAAACCGGCCTTGAAGTCAGGAAAGCGAAATCTGCCGATCAACGATTCTGTGTAACGGCTTTTCACCAGTCTCTGTCCAGAAACCTGCGCAGGGGCTGGCATTTCTTCGGGAGCCTGCAAACCTTCCTTCTGAAGCACTTCGCGAATCTCCGGCTTNTGATAGAACTCCTGGAGATAGACTCTGGTTTCTTCTACGGACGATGGATTTGGATCCACAGCATTGATCAGTTGATCTCGNTGAAATCCGGGAAAGGAGCCCTTTCCTGCGGCCAACCTGGCTCCTGCAGCCAGAACGATTCTGCAGAGGTCATGGACATGAATGCGCGAAATGATTTCATTGCCTCTTTCAAAGAAACGGCCGCGACCCTGGGCCAGAAACAGAGGCAAGCTTCGCCCGGGTCCGTACAGGCCCCCTGCTCGGACGATCAATGCATCGGGTCTGAACTTCAGAATGGCCTCTTCAACCAGAAGTCTCCGCCTGCATTTTTCGGATTCTCCCGTGACTGAAAGCTCATCCACTTCCAGCAGTCCGTCCTCGGAACCGGGATACACAGAGGTGCTGGAAATATGTATAAAGGGAACATCGAAGGATTCCACCTCCATGCGATACAGCGGATTCTTGATTTCGCCTCCCGCTTCCACCGACGGAACGGTATCCAGGATAATATCGGGCTGAAAACCATCAAGGGAGTCCCATTGGCTGCGGCTCAGAAATCGCACCTCCACGGGAAACTCGCTGGCAAGGTAAGCCCCGGTGAAGCTCTGACCCAGGCAGAGAATGCGGCGAACGGACATAGAAACAGCAAAAGAAGTGGGTTGTTGGTGCACAGGCTTTTTTCAGTCTGACCCAATGCAATGGGAGCTCCTCGCACATAATCCTCAGAAGCCGGCGCATCCGGTTCTGCAATCCAGTGGAATTCTGGTCAAGCTTCAGGATCAATGGATGGCGCTTCCTGGGGATCCGCTTCCCGAAACGGGCGCAGACAGGGATGGGACTCAAAATGATGCGAAGGAACTGCTCACNAGAAATCATCCGGTTTTGATGCTCAATCTTTCGGAGTTATCGGATCCTGCTCTCTGGTCCTTTCTACTGAGATTCGTCGATCGTAATATTCCCGCGCTGGCCAGGTTTACCGAATCCCTGGAGATTGAGCCCGATGGATTGATTCGAGCCCTGGGATGGAAGGCTCATTATCGGAGTCGAGATGAATGGAAACAATGGGCCTCTCTCAGTGAAGCCAGCGAACAGCTCTATTTACTTTACGATTTTCCACTCAATGTCTTGCGACTGTGGGATCGCATTGATGATGCCAGTCGCAGCCAGTGGATGGATCTCTGGAAGGCCAGAGGTTTCAAAAAGAACCTGGTGAAGGAAATTATTCAGTACTACCATGACCTTTCTCCGCAGCAACGCCAACAGGCATTGCAGGATGCGTTGGAGTTTTCAGCGAAGTGGAAAGCGCGAAGCGGAAGCTTTCCAGCCGAACAGATCCGTGATCAGTTGTACAGGCAGAGATATCCGGAAATCAGTGGGCTTCAGGAGCAGGTCTTTCAGCTGCAGAAAGCACTGCCCGGTCACAAAAAACTGAGCTACATCATTCCTGATCACCTGGAAGCTGGACACCTGGACATTCGTCTTCGTATAGAGTCAGAGGAGGATCTTCAGGAGTTATTCCAGCTGGTTCTGGAGGCAAACCGTGGAGGTAAGATCCAGGAGTTACTGAAGCTCATTCAATAGCCTTGTTCACCGAGTTGGTCTTGACACGGAAGCCGCTGATCCATTTCTGGAAGGCAACGGGATGTGGCGCAGTGGTAGCGCACTCGTCTGGGGGGCGAGTGGTCGCTGGTTCAAATCCAGTCATCCCGAATAAAGGGTCGCAATTGCGGCCCTTTTTTTATACCCGGAGAATAGAAGCTATCGAATGACTCCATGCTTCACTTTGAGCTCCCAGAGGGCCACAAAGGGAATGGCGGTTTTTCGCTCATCCAGATACGCTTCCATCCGGGCTCGGTCGGGAAGAGTGGGATCCTGAGGATGTCGATAGGTTCTGAGAACGGCATCCACCTTTTGAACGATTTCATTCTTTAGAAAATCCTGCCAGGCCAGAGAACCATTGGTCTGGAAGTAATCGTAGAACTGAAATTCATCTTTGAAGCTATGAAGTTTCACAGATGCCAGTCTGGAACGCGGAATCTGGACCGAGGCTCCGCTGATCTGGCTACCTCTGGTCTCTTCAAATATGCGATCCAGGTCTGTAAGTAGAAACGATTTAACGCTGGCATTGGAAAACACAAACTTCACCAGATCTGCCATTCCTTTGAAGTACACAGCGCTGGTTTTCTTTTCCAGATATTGCTCCTTGGTGAGGTTGGCTTCGCTGGCCCGTTCACCGGTGCCATCGCCATCCAGGATATCTCGGATAATCAGGTCATACTCTTTGCGAAAGTAGATCTGACCATCTCTGTTCTTTTTTAGAATACCGGGACCGGCCAGACATCGGGCAAACAATTCAGGACTGATCTTTTCCAGACCGCCGCCTGCCTGNACTTCCTGCATNAGCTTNCGNATACCAGAGGCATAGGTTTCGCCGGCCAGGATNTGTCTCATTCCATCATGGATGCTTTCTGCATATTCGTANCCGCTTTCCTTCTTTTCCAGAAGTNCAAACTCCAGAAGACCATTCCAGAGCTGCTTCGGGTTCAAATAGTTCCTGGTGCGATAGGGATCCGGGAAATACTTCGCATCGAATGCTGGATTGTTGAAGAGATGCAATGGATGCTCCCTACGATGCATCAGATCGTGATAGTCATTTACGCAATCATTTAATCCGTTAACCCGAAACAGCGGAAATCCAAGGACAATGCCCATGGAGATGATTTCGTAGGGTTTCACCAGGTTCGGAACNTCGAAGCATTCCACAGAAATGTTCGGGCTGGCCGTGGAACGTTTCGTATAGTGATCCATTCTAGGAGGCAAATCGTTCTTCGCTCGTTCCGGGGCTGAATCTCCTTCTTCGAATACGTTCAAGGGAAACTGGGTCACCGCACGAAAGTACTCCATGGATCTCAATCCGTTGAAGTTTGCGGATGTATAGGGACGGGAATAGGTATCCAGCTTGGTAAGCAGACTCTTGATTTCGATCTTCTTTTCTCGGAGCACATCCTGGATGGAAAGATTTTCAAAAGAGAAGCCTGCGAATCTTTTCTGGATTACCTGAAAGAGCCCGGCCCGCAATCGATCCACTTCGATGCGATTCATGGTGGCTTCATCAATCTTCCACTGGCGATCATCCCCTTGATGACCGTATAAGATTTCTCGCACCTCTTCCGGGCTCTTTTGCATGATCTCGAGGCCCAGTTCCTGNTGAATCAATTCNTCCATTTCGGATTGACTGCGCTCCAGCACTTCCAATCCGAAACGGCCCATCAGATAGGTTTGTACAATCTGAGTTGTGTCGTCTCCCCGGTCCATGCCCAGAAAATCCACTTCATTACATAGATCGTCCAGACTGAGACGAGCCCCAAAATGCCGATTGATAAAGCCTTTAATTTCGGGTTTGTTTACGAGATAGAAAAACAGAGGATTCTTCTTTTGAAGCAGCTCAAAATGGCTTTTCTGAATCTCATCGTGCAGACTATGAGCAAGGGTCTGCAACCGGTCCTCCAGAGGGGCCAGGGTTTCATTTCTTAGCTGATATAGCGAACCTTTGAATTCACGGAGAAATTCTTCGGTGGCCTGTAACATGGATTCATGAATCAGCTGCANATGATTCAGCCGAATCATTGTATANACNGCNTCTACACGTTTCGCATTGAAATCTCCGGTATCCAGTGNCCTGAGCTGTTCTTCAATTTCGGAATCTGCGTANTAGTTCAGNCCNACNCGGCTTTCGTAACACANTCCCTGAAAGAATTCCAGTCGATCCATTACGCGNTCCAGAAGAGCNCGGGTAAATAGAAACCCTCGGGANGGATCCGCTGTAATCTCTGCGGCAGCCTCCTCCATCACTTGCTGAACCTTTTCCAGTTCCAGACGCCATCGACTTTCCATCCGGCGAAGTAGCCTGTCTTTATGGTGCTCCATCTCGCCCCGGCCATAATCCCGACGCATCAATTCCAGGATAGATACAACCCCGCTTCTATCGCCGCTCCGCATACTTCTTTGAATGCGATCGCGATACCCATTGAATTCAGCTTTCCAGTCCAGGCGATAGTCCGGGTACATTCGCTCAAAGATGAGAGCGCAATTTAAGCGCAGGGCTCTGACCAGGCCCCGGTTCAAATCTCCGAATGTCTCATTTAACAGCTTCTGGTCCACTTTCTCATGGAAACGCTTGATGATTCGGAGGGCGGCCAGCTTAAAGCCAACTTCTCGCAGTACCGGAACAGGATACATTACACGGGAAATACCAAAGGAATTATAGCTGGCTCGTCTGGCCGGTTCCGATCCATCCTCGGGAAAATAGATGCTTGCGCGGGTAGAATCGTTTACCATTCGCTCTTCAATGGCTCCACCCACAGTGGAACTTACAAAGGTATGAATGAACTGACCGGTGAGTTCCTGGACCTGATCTCGNTCCTGAAGAATATTTCCAGACAGATTCTCCACGTCCAGGAGGTAGAGCATTCCATCCTTGAAGAGTCGATCTTCCAGCTTTACCTGGCGACCATTGGGATAGGTGGCTTCGAAGGCATTGCCGCTTTGAAAGTAGTCCAGTTCCTTCAGGGCTGCGTACGCATTGGCCCGGGCATTCTGATTGTAGACTACCCGCTTAAAGGCGGACGGCAATACAATGATGCCATAGAGCTTGGGAGCCGGCCAGGTATCCTTGAAAATGTCATGGATCATGGCCGCCATATCCAGAAACATTCCGTTTCCNGTNCCNCCNACNACNGAGGCNGTNAGAAAGATGCTGATCTGGCCTTCCCGGGGCGCATGCTTGATCTGAAAGCCCAGATGTTTCATGGCTGTTCGTTCTGGATTGATTTCGAAATAATAGCCCTTATCATCCCTGGGAAAGATTTCTGGACCTATCTTCTCCAGCGGAATATGCGGACAGAGGATGGTCCTTGTCTCTTCATCCAATTCCAGATCCAGAATATCATTATGCCCGGGAACATAGTCAGAGAAATGGTATCGTAACTTTCCTGGCTTTAGCTCTACGTCCAGATCCAGGACTTCCACCGCCGACTTTTCCTGGACATCCATAAGGCGAAAATAGGCTGGATCGTTACTCATCGCTTCCAGGCGCTCTTTTTCAGCAACCAGCGCCGAGCGTATCTTTTCGTAGTTATGAAAGAAAGCCAGGCGCCCCAGGGCTCTGGTCTGGTTCGCCCCCTGTCCGGAGCGCGTTGAAATTCGGTATATGTCTGGATCGGGAAGCCACTTGTAAGCCGGATCGTTTTCGCGTAGTCCCTTTAGATAGCTAAGGCTGAGCTCTGATGGAGTGGGAGCCCCGATGTACAGCATTCGTCGATCTTCCTGAAGATGCTGTTCATTTCCGGGAAAACGATAGGATTCTCCTTTGCCTTCAATGCTTGTGCCGATGTCTGTTGTATCTATGCCAATCCAGCGCATATAAGTGCGAGCTTCGGAAGGCATTTCCCGCTCAATCTGCGATCTCGCCGAGAGGATCCCTTTCATGCCCGAGCCCCCCATCCCTATGATCAGGGACTTTCGAGCCATGGGTAGATTTTCCTTCAGGACTCTTGTTGCGGATTGAAAGAAGCTGGAATCACTCATGCAGAACCTTTGTTGGAATACGTTGAAAAAACGCGGACTACTTCACTATAGCGCGAATCAGCCTCCCTCCCTGGAGAGAAACGGATCGATCATGGGAAAGGCACCATCCTGCGAGGGATGGGAGGTATCGTAGCCAGGAAATATGCGATACAACCGCAGATAAAAATCCTGATCCATTCGAGTATAGGCTCCTGCCTCTACCTCTACGGATTTTGTGAAAAGATGAAACTCAAAGTAACCAGCCACAAATTTTCCGTCATGACGCAGACGATCTCCCAACTGGATTCGCAGGGGCTTGCCCGAAGGAATGTTTGAGAAATGTGGATCCCCTTCCGGGTCCTCNTCTGACTGGATCAGTAATCGCTGCCTGGAGTTCATTTCTCGAAAGGTCTTATCATCCTGGTTGGGAAAATAGATCAAAGCTTTGCCGGCCCTGCGAAGATCTACGGAGTATTTTTGAACCAGAGTTTTATCTGTATCGTAGATATCCCGGTCAGGATCCTGCCTTATGCGAAATTCTATCTCAAGATGATTCTCAATGATTTCCGTGCTGTGGGTCTTGATATGTCCTTCATGGCGCCCAATAATGATGCGCTTGGACTGGCTTTCCAGGGACTTGTCCTTTCCCAGGCGAAATCGATAAACAAGACCTGGATCCAGAAGCTCCTTTGGAGTGACGGTAACAGCAGGCGTGGTGGCCGGTCTAGATGCGGGCTTTGGCTTAGGTGCCGGAGCTTTCTTCCTGGTGGGCTGCGGACCCTGTTTGAGTTTGTGGACTTTCAAAGTCAGTACAAAAACCGCAGCCAGGGCTGCCAGGAAACCCAGACCAAGGGAAATTACACTGACTTGATGATAGAGGGATTGTCCACTGATGAGAAAGGGAATTAAGCCGGCTACCAGCAAGAACAGCACTACTACGAATGCTTGTACAGAAATGTAAGCCTTGTTTGCCATATTACAGATCTATTATTTCCATGGATTCGTCTTCTACGACTTCAAGTCCATCAGAGGATGCTGAACTGCCNGATTGCGAATTCTGTTGTGGGGGATTCGTGGCCGGGTTTCCCACTGCCGGCTGGGCTGCTGGACCTTGCTGTAACTCTTCGAAGAGATCTCCGCCCATTTCTACATTACGAGCGGGCTTCTTTCTCTTGTCTTCGCTTAGATCAACCGCCGGGTCAAAGATTCGGATGGAACGCAGGTAAGGATTCTCCGACATGATACGGATTCTAACATCCATATCACTCCTGGCAAGGCATTTTGGTCATCAGTAGTTAAGTGAACAGTTTCTGTTGCTGAAAACAGGTAGGTGGAACTTACGCCATAGAAATCAGGATCTAATGCTCTATCACGGCCGGCAATGGCTTCCGCTCTTTCAGGACTATGTCTTCAAGATCCGTTTTCCACTTTAGTTTCGACTTCCTTCTCCGTTTTCTTGTCAGATTCAGGACGAAGAGTCAAACTGCGCAATGCATCGGGAATGGAACCCGGATTAAAGAGGAGACGGCTGGAGCGACTGAGGGGGCGGTGCAGCATCCGTTTGATTTCTGGTATTTTGGCGCGAGCTGCTCTGCGGCCTTCCTCAATGGCTTCCGGAGACCGATGAAAATCCATAAAACCGTAATCCTGAAGTACGGGCTCAATGCTAATGTCCGGCGGATGTGATTTGTAGTTCTCCAGCCGGATTCGATTCATCATAGTATCGATTGTGCGATACATGATACCGGTCACACCCTCTGCTTTTTCGCGCACAGCATGGGCATCCAGATCCACGGCAATCACAAGATCCNCTCCGAGCTTACGGGCCAGACTTACAGGCACTGGATTTAACAGCCCGCCATCCACAAGTTGATAATCGCCAAAGACTTCAGGAGAAAGAAACCCTGGAACCGCTACGGTGGCTCGGACTGCGGGGATTAGAGCGCCATCTGAGATATGCACTTCCTGCATGGAGGAAAGATCAGTAGCCACAACGCCAAAAGAGCGGCTCAAATCGGAAAACTTTCGAACGGGAAGATACTCTTCCAGGAATCCTACGAAACGCTTTCCACCTATGAGTCCGCCGGTACCCACTGAGAAATCCATGTAGGACAGAGTAACCCTGGGGCTCTTATACCTGGAGGCGAATTCCTCTGCATGTTCCAGAGCATCCGCTGCATAAAAAGAACCGATGACCCCACCGGCGGAGGTCCCTGTAACGATGTCTATTTCGATTCCAGCTGCTTCCAGTTCCTTGAGGACACCTATGTGCGACCAGCCCCGTGCGGAACCAGAGCCCAGGGCAATACCAACCCTGGGCTTTCCTACTCTGAGAGGACCGATCTCTAAATGCATTAGACTGCGGCGGGCTCTCTTGTTGCAGAACTATCTGCCGCTGCAATGGCATTCTGGATACGAATGATATTGCCCTGGAGAATCGCCTTGCTTTCCAGATTAAATGCCTGCACCAGCTTGTTGCGCCTGGCAGCAGCATCTGCGTTCACTTTTGAATTGGATCGTTCTACCAGAAGACCCATGATGAAGCGACCGGCGGATTGAACCACTTCAAAGGCCAATTCATCTCGGATGTTGCCTTTCACTTCTTTATAGACAGAAACAATCTCTTCGAAGCTGGCTTTTACCTGGAGCAATTCCTGGGATGGCTGGAAGTTCGCCATTTCCTCCTCGATGTAGGCTCTCAGGTTTCCATTAGGAGTCATGCCTGAAACGATCCCGCNAATAGCTGCCACTACCTGCAACTGCGTGGTGCCTTCGTAGATATTGGTAATTCGAGCATCGCGATAGATTCTTGCTACATCATACTCTTCTGTGTATCCGGAGCCTCCATGAATCTGCAAGGCATCGAAGGCCAGCGTGTTGCAGGTCTCGGAGATATAATACTTTGTTAGAGGTGTAAAGAAGTTGGCCAGTTTCTCCCAGCTTCTTACCGTTTCATCCTTGCGAACGTCGCGATCGGACATCCCCTCATGCAAAAGACGTTCTTTTCTCCACAGATAGTTGTCGATGGTTCTGGCCGCTTCCTGGAGCAATGCCCGCATGGCGATAACCTCTCGTTCCATGCGATCCAGCATCTTCTTTACGGCTGGAATTTCCTGTATTAGTTTCCCGAATTGCTCGCGCTCGCCTGCATATTTCTTCGCTTCCTGGAAAGCCGCTTCTGCGATTCCCATGGACTGACCGGCAATGCTCAAACGAGCTGTATTCATCATCTCCATGGCATATTTAACCAGGCCCTGCCCTGTTTCGCCAATGAGCTGAGCAGGAGAGTCTTCATAAACCACTTCGCAGGTCGGAGAGCAGTGCAGACCCATCTTATGTTCAATTTTTGCGACGTGCACATCTTTACCTTCNACGAGAAAGAAGGAAAGGCCTCGGGCACCACTTTCTGGTTTTCCCGTACGTGCAAGGGTCAAAATCACGGAAGGATATTTGTCGAAGCCGCAAGCATGTGTAATGAACCGTTTGGTTCCGGTGATCTTCCAGTTGCCCTTCTCATCCTGCTCCGCCCGGGTCTGGACATTGGGTAGATCGGATCCGTAATTTNGTTCCGTAAGAGCCATAGCCCCTACGATTTCGCCGCGAGACATGGCAGGAACCCATTTCTCGATCATTTCTTTTGTACCGAACTTCTCGATGGTTTCGGCCAGGTTGACGCATCCGATGGCAATGGCAAAGGATGCATCGGCACGGCTGGTCATTTCCATCATCAAGGTCTGAACGCTGAGAGGGATGCCAAGGCCACCCAGGCGACGGTTGGTAGCATAGGGCATGATTCCTGCATCCTTTACAGCTTCGTAGGCTTCTACCATGGGTGCAGGAAAAGTAACCTTCCCGCTATCGTANTTCAGTCCCTCATGATCCATGGACTGGGAAGCCTGGCTGACTATAGTGCCTGCGATTTCCCCGGAGCTTTCCAGGATCGTTCTGTAATAGTCCACTGCATCCTTAACGTTACCGGGAGCCATGGACAGTTTTTCGTCTCCTGATTTCTGGTACTCCTGGGCATCGGTAAATCCGCCCTCGTAAGCATTGACGATCTCTTCCCAGTCAGTGATCTCCTCAAGATGTAGACGAAGATCTTCATTATCTTCGAAATAATTGCCTTGAATCATGGAATTTCTCCTCCTTGGACCCGGAATCGGGACTTTCGCATCCATGGTCATAAAGTTGACTTTTGAGTCAATCTATTCCACAGGCAAGGCCATCCCGTCTTGAAATGCAAATCCTGGATACAGGATGATCTTTTACAGGGCTATACAGGATCTCTGCAGAAGAACATTGCTGTGATTGCTGGAATCCATCCGAGTATCTATGGGCTCAAGAAACCAGGAATAAGGCGAAACGTAAAGGTCTCTGTTGCTGCTCTTTCTGGAACGCTCATTACAGCCCCGAAGCGGAAAGGCAAAGCAACAGGGAAATGCTTGCCAGTTAGCTGTAAGTTGAATGAACGTAGCACGGTCCCAGACATCTACCGCCGGTCTATTGAGTCCAGTGTCTCAGGTGGGTGTTACTCAGATGCAAGGAAAGAGGTTATGCAAAAACTATCTCAGGTAGAAGATCTACCGTTTTCAAAACAGATCGCCTACGCCATAGGGCAATTTGGCTGGTCCATTATTGTAAATATCCTTGGTGTCCAGCTGGTATTCTTCTATAATCCGCCTGCAGATGCCGGGCTGCCCCAGTTTTTGCCGCGCTTTGAATTCCTGGTCATCATCACAGCGGTGGTCCTCCTTACCGTCAGTGGGCGCTTGTTCGATGCGATTACAGATCCGCTAATAGCCAATATGAGCGACCGATCCAGGAATCCCAGAGGACGTCGCATTCCTTTTATGGCAGTGGGAGCTATTCCCGCCGCTGTACTCTGTGTTCTGATGTTTATTCCCGTATTTGAAGCAGAATCCTGGATGAACTTCGGGTATCTGGTTGTGATTCAATTGCTATTCTTTCTTTTCGTTACAATGTATGTAACCCCATTCTTCGCTTTATTGCCGGAGCTGGGGCATAACTCCACGCAGAAACTCAATCTATCTACTTTAATATCCATCACCTGGGCTCTGGGGCTCATGCTGGCAGCTCAGACTGCAGGAATTGGTGCGGCGTTGGAATCCGGCTTTGGCCTGAGTACTGTTCAGGGATTCCAGGTAGCCACCGGCATTCTGGCATTCTTTGCAATCATCTTGATGTTTGTTCCTGTAGTTGTCATTGATGAGAAGCGATATTGCGAAAGCGAACCATCACAGGTTCCTGTCATGGAAGCATTAAAAACATCTTTTCGAAATAAAAACTTCATCGCATTCGTGTTTTCCGATTTTGTCTATTTCTGTGCACTGACGATCATCCTCACAGGTGTGCTCTATTACGCTACCGTACTACTCTACCCGGAAAACCCATTGGAAGGTAAGCAACTGGCCGGATTACTGATGGTTGTGATGACCGTTACCTCATTTGCCATGTATCCATTCGTAAACCTTTTGGCTCGGAAGGTCGGTAAGCGAATTCTTGTGCTTGGCTCTTTTGCTTTCTATGCATTCGTTTTTCTTTACATTTTTTTTATGGGTCCCATGCCTTTCTCTCCGCTAATCCAGGGATTAATACTGGCTGTAAGTGCAGCATTGCCCAATGCTTTTCTGGGAATCCTACAGAACGCGGTCCTTGCAGACATTGCAGAGCACGATGCTCATAAAACCGGTATCAAGCAGGAAGGGATGTATTTTGGCGCCAGAACTTTTATGCAAAAATTTGGTCAGACTGCTGGACTATTCATTTTCGCAGGCCTCACGGTGTTTGGCGTGGATCCAGGGGAGGATAGCGGCATTCGCTACAGCGGTGTGGCCGGAATGGTGCTTTGCATTCTTGCTGTTTTGTTTTTCAGTAGATATGATGAAAAAACTGTCCTTCTGGAACTAAAGGAAATAGAGAAAAAGTGATCGAATCTGGGGATGGATTCCTTACAATCGTACTATGAGTCGGGAAGAAGACAGGCAACTGGGTAAAGAGTTTGCGGATGAAATGGATCCAGGGTCAGCTACTGGTTTTGATCGATTCGCATCCTTCACCTCTGAAGCGGCCCGGGCTGTGGGCGATAGTCTTGGAAATCTTGCTGGAAGTCTTACGGGCAAGAGCCTGGAGGATCGCATTCAAGAATACTCCGAAGTCTACGGAGAGATTCTTCTGCATCTAAATGACCGAATGGATGGCCTGGAGAAACGGCAATCCAGTCTGGAAGAGGCAAGGCTCAGCGCAGATCTCATTGGTCGGCTCAAAGAAATGCGGCAAAAGGATCCGGACTTCTTTACCGTGGAGGGGCAGGAACGGCTGCGAACAGATGCGAAGGTGGCTCGTCTGCTTTCTATTTTCGCATTCTTTGCTTCTCTGGCCGCTCTGTTTGCAGCGCTTTTCAGGTAGTGGATTCGCGTTCAGGATTGGACTTTCTTCCATGGCTCGGAGATTGCATTGAGTCTTAATGAATGGCATGACGATTCCAGACCCAGTTCCGCGTGCCGCAGTCCATTCAATTTCTGATTGGGATGGCGAAGCGACCATGAGCATCGGCAGATGTCACTGTTGACAGGAATTTCGGGGCTGCTGACAGAGATAGGGATAGTATCAAACGATGAAAGCAGGGACAGTCTGGCACAGAGCGAAGGGCCGTACTCATGACCGACATTTTATTTGAGGTAGGAATGGTGAACGACGATAAGGCAACCGGAGCCCGATCTCCAGACGAATCTTTCTGGCACGATCTGGAAGAAACTCAGAAAGTGCAGGATGAGATTGTGCGTCAGAGCGGTGACGATCCCAATCATCCGTTGACTCTTGTTCCAGAGGAATCCTCGACTAGAAGGCCGGCCCCCTTTGCCGCACTTATTCCCCGGGCTCCCACCAGAGATCCTTTACTACAACCGGAAACAGGAAGTAGCGAACATCCCAGAGATTATTTTCATGATACAGTTGCATTTCAGGAGCTCAAGCGTCGATTCGGAATCCGCAATCGTTTCTGGAGAAAAAACTACAAACGTTTAAAGCCAGGGCTCAATCGGCTGTATGATGAGGCCCTGGTGAGCCGTTATCGTCCTCTTACAGAATCAGTCTTGCTGGCTTTCGACGAGGATCCGGCCAATCGATTGCAGCTCTATTCTGAAAGCTTCACAGCGATCCTGCAACAATCCAGGCGATTGGGTCCTCTTTACCTGGAGCCTGCCCAGAACTGTCAGCTTCCAAGAAAGCGCAAGAATCCGGAAGGTCCTGTGATATTGAACCCGGACGGAAGTCCAGATCTAGAGCTCCGCGAACAGGTATTGGCCTACTTTGATAGAGGTAAGGAGTTGCTGGAAGCTGGAATTACCGAAGAAGCACTGCGCAATCGCCTGAAAGAGATGATCGCTCGTTTTGAGGAGCCTCCAGAAAGCGCACCTATAAGCAAGATGATGAATAGCACCTGGATGAAAGTTCTTTCCTCTCTGGTGCCGGGCTTTCCTCTGATCGGAGTGATCCTCACAGAGATGGATGGAGGTAAGACCGTGAACTGGAAAGAGCTGGGCAATCGATTGCTCGGCCGCGCGGCCAAAGAAGGCGCCAACATTGGACTTAGAGGGTTGCTGCGATACATTCGAGCCCCTGGAGCCTTCTTGCCAGTTAGCTTCCTTCTGGATCAAGGAATGAATCGAACGGAATTGCTGGGATATCTTTCCGTTCGCGTGGAAAGAAAGCGAAAGCAACTTCAGGATATTGCAGGCCCCAAAAAGCACTTGTAACCAGGCCCTGCCGGCAGATTCCAGAAGTATGACTGTATCTGCCCTGAAACCCACTGGAAAAGGCATCAAGGGACCTCTGGTTCTTGTAATTCTGGACGGCGTAGGCCTGTTTAAAGGAAAGGAACAGGGTTATCCTGGCAACGCTCTGGATCTTGCCTCGGCTCCCACCATTAAATCGCTGATTCAATCGGCGCCCATTAGCCTTCAGATCCAGGCGCATGGCACAGCGGTAGGAATGCCCAGCGATGATGATATGGGTAACTCCGAGGTCGGTCACAATGCCATTGGAGCTGGACGAATCTTCGACCAGGGCGCCAAGCTTGTAGGTAAAGCTGTGGAGTCCGGAGCCATTTTCAAAGACGAAAGATGGATGGGCTTTATTGGAAATAAGTCACAGCCCGGCCTGGCCCTGAAGCCGAAGTCTGATGGTTCAATGCCCGTTGTACACTTTATGGGCCTCCTTTCCGACGGAAACGTGCACAGTCATATCGATCATCTACTGGCCATGGTTCGTAAATGCCATGAATCCGGCGTGGAGCAGGTAAGGGTTCATGTCCTCCTGGATGGCCGGGATGTGAATGAAGTGAGCGCCCTCACCTATGTGGATCAGCTGGAATCGGTGCTGAAGGAGCTGGATCCTTCTGGAGAAAACTACTGCATCGCCTCTGGCGGCGGACGTATGAATATTACCATGGATCGCTACGATGCGAACTGGCCCATGGTGGAAAAAGGATGGCGCACTCATGTAGCCGGAGATGCACCGGGCTTTTCCACAGCTACCGAAGCTATTGAGAAAGCTCGAGCGGATAAACCAGGAATTATTGACCAGGATCTCCCTCCTTTTGTGATCGAAAACAACGGGAAGCCCGTGGGTCCGATCCAGGATGGAGATGCTGTAATATTCTTTAACTTTCGCGGCGATCGCGCTATGGAAATGAGCCGAGCATTTTCCGAAGATGACTTCTCCGAATTCGAAAGAAAACCCAATGTGAAAGTGCATTTTGCCGGGATGATGGAATACGATGGCGATCTAAAGATCCCTTCTCTGTATCTAGTGCCACCACCGGAAATCGATCATACGCTTTCCGAGTACATGGTGAAGACTGGGCTCAAGACCTATGCTCTGAGCGAAACCCAGAAATTCGGACATGTTACCTATTTCTGGAACGGCAACAATTCCCAGAAATTTGATGATAGCCTGGAAATCTGGGAAGAAATACCATCTGATGTAATTCCGTTCGAACAGAAACCGGCTATGAAAGCTCCGGAAATCACCCGGGCTCTGATCAAAGCCTTGAAATCAGGTGAGTTTTCCTTTCTACGAGTCAACTATGCGAACGGCGATATGGTAGGCCATACAGGAGTACTTCAGGCTGCCATCGATTCGCTGGAATCCGTGGATGGTTGTCTGCAGGAACTGATTTCTGTGTGCGAAGAGACCGGAGCCACACTCATTGTTACCGCCGACCACGGTAACTGCGAAGAAATGATCGAAACAGATAAAAAAACCGGAGAAGCAAAAAAGAAGAAGGATGGTAGTTATTCGGCGAAGACCAGTCACACCTTGAATCCAGTTCCCTTTGTCATTACCGGTGCTGGTCTGGAAAACTTTAAGGCAAGCGATGTTTCGGATGGAGGACTGTCCAACATTGCAGCCACTGTGCTGACGCTTCTGGGCTACGATATTCCAGAGGGCTATAGGCCCTCACTGGTTTCCAGTCGTTAAATCAGGGACAGCTCTCCGCGCTCCAGTCCGGTGACCTCCCTAAGGATTCCCGGATTGATTTCAGTGTTCCGCCCTTAAATGGCTCCGCTGCAGCGCTCTGGCGTGTTTTCGCTGCTACGTTATCGGTCTTTATGCCATCGATTAGAGATTCCAGAGATTCTGGAGCCTACCCTTTCGAACTTCGCCGGAGGTAGATGGAATACGATTCCATGCACTTTTCTCTCTGTCCGCCAGAGCAAAAAAAACCCTCTGTAGTGGAGGCCTTTCTTTTTAAATCTGATTTGTTGTTTAATCTGGCCAATGCCGAAATCCCCTGAGCCTTAGAATGTCTTAATGAATCAATAAACTGGCTCGCTGACAAATCCGCTATAGCCTTCAGAACTCAGTTTTAGCTTCAGTTGCTCGGCGGGGTAGCGTTCATTGAATTGACCTACACGAACCACGTACTCCCCATTTGCCCTGCGGAGAATGAATACTGGTTGATTGAACTTCTGAAGAAACGTTTTCATCCGATTGGCATTTTCCAGAGTAGAAAACATCCCAACCTGCACAGAGTAATCCTTAAAAGCCCGTTCCTCTTGAATTTCATTGTCGTTTAGATTTCGTTCGGATGGCAAAGGTTGATTCTTATGGCCGTCCTTAAAAAACTCCGCGGTGGCACCGTCATTAGATCTCTTCTTGTCTCCGGTGCGGATGATGCGAATCCCAACCGTGGTGAGCCCCTGTTCTTTGAATCCCAGAACCTCGGCTGCATATTCGCTAACATCCAGGATACGCCCTTCAACAAAAGGTCCCCGGTCATTGATCTTGAGCATTACTTCTTTGTCGTTTTCCAGGTTCTTCACCATCACTATGGTGCCCAGAGGTAGCTCTTTGTGAGCGCCAGTTAGCTTTCTGGAGTCAAAGATCTCTCCACTGGCCGTGGGCTTGCCGTCGAAGTCGCGGCCATACCAGGAGGCTGTGCCGGTTAGGTTGAAGTTTTGATGACTAACATCGGTGGTTTCTGGTCGCCCATTGTCTGAAGTATTATCCTCGGGCTCCACGTTGGTAGCAACGTTATCGTCAATGGTTGTGCGACGGTCTTTTCCGGGATTGCTGCGAGAATCGTCATATCCGTTGGAACCATCGGTATCCTCGTGAGCATATCCAGGAGGTGTTGTTTTGGGATCGCAGTCACAGTTGCTGGCATCTCTGGTTTTTGGCTCTCTGGCTGGCCGACTTTCAAAGGCATCGTCCTGTTCGCTGAGCTCCTGAAAAAATGCATCCTCGCCTCCTCTGGTGGCATGACCCGGACTATTGATGTTTGTAGTAACACAATGGGTTCCCATCAGGGCGCTAAAGGCAGTAGTGGCAGTTAAGATAAATATTCGATTCATTGATCGCTCCAGTTGTCCATCTTAATGGTCGGACGTCCGAGAAAGGGCCTGAATGCTTTTTTGGAGGATCCTGAAAGGAAGGCTGGTTCTCGGACTTGAGATGTCCGGGAGGGCCCGGAAGGCTTGAGAGCGAGCCGGGCGGTCTGCGGTGGGATGTTGTAAGTAGAAGCCCATCGGGTCAGCGTGAACAGGGACTCTTTTGTGCAGCGAATGAGGGCCAGTCTTCAGGAGTTGGCCAGACCCTTTCGTCCCATATCAGCCACTGCCTGGATCCATTTTGGATTTTGATTCAAGGATGGTACGAATCGAAATTCCTCTCCCCCGGCCGAAAGAAAGTCCTCTCTGGCGCGGATATTTAGCTCTTCCAGGGTTTCCAGACAATCGGCCACGAAAGACGGTGAAACCATAACCACCTTCTTTTTGCCTTCTGAGGGTAGATCAACAAGACGCAGATCCGTGTAGGGCTTCAGCCAGGGAGTCCGCCCCAGCCTTGATTGAAAAGTCATCTCCCAGCGGTTTTCGGACAGGTTCAGCATACTGGTGAGGCTCTTTGTAGTGCTCATGCATTGAGCTCGGTAGCAAAAGGCAGGGGTTTGATTATCGCAGCAACGGCCCAGTTCGCAACTTCCGTCGTAGCTGGATTTCAGAACCTGTCTTTCCGGGATGCCATGATAAGAAAACAGTACATGAAAGTCCTGGTCGAGAAAGGGGCGAATAGTCTCTGCCCAGGCTTCCAGAAATCCCCGGTCATTGTAGAAGGCCGGTTCGGTGGAAATATACAAAGGATCCTGCAGACTCTCATTTTGCCGGTAAAGTTCCTTGTATGTGGAGCCCATGGATGCGGTGGAATACTGCGGGTAGAGAGCTATGGCATGGATGCGCTCCACTCCCTGGCTGCGAAACTCTTTTAGAGTGGATTCGATGGAAGGGCTACCGTATCGCATGGCCATCTTCACAGGAAAATCCAGTTGCTCGCTTAGTGATTGGGCCAGCAGTTTCGTATGATTGATGAGGGGGGAACCGTTATCTGTCCAGATGGCTCGGTAGGCATGCGCACTTTTGGCCGGCCTGAAGGGAAGGATTACTCCGTAGAGCAAAAGGTTTCGTCCCAGAGCAGGCAGATCGATGACATCTGGATCGGACAGGAATTCGCGTAGATAGGAGCGAACATCGGACACCCTGGTGGAGTCCGGACTACCCAGATTGATGATCATTAAACCCTTATTCATTCTATATCCAGCTAAGTGCACCGCGCCTGGACGGCAACCGTTCTTCCTTGCGTAGCCCTGGACGTTCTGATAATAAAAGAATGATCTCTGGATTCCTTATCGGTGCTGCGGTTATTGGAGTGTCCTCGCCTCCCCTCGTTTCTGGGAGCCCGGNGCTGCAGTAGAGCCCTTCTACTACAATCTGAAAAGGAAAAACACTATGCCGCGAAGCTGGCCTGTCAAAAATGCCTGCTATCATGTCCTTGCCACGTATTGATACGGCCCAGGTGAAGGGTCAACGGATCCTCATGCGTGTAGATCTGGCAGACCCGGAATCTCCGTTCTGCGATTACTATCTTTCTGAGGTAGCCGCCTCCGTAGAAATGCTTCTGGATCGCGGAGCCAGCGTGGTACTTGCAGCCAATACAGGAAATCCGGAAGGGCGTGGCAGTCTACCCTCGCTGCAGGGTCTGATCGAGCCATTGTCACAGAAGCTGGATGGTATGAAGGTGGATTTCCTGTCCTCTCCTATCAGCGATCTGGATGGACTGTCCGACAACAGCAAGGTTGCTCTCATGGAAAACCTGGCCAATGAAGAGGCCGAGGTAAAAGGCGACAAAGCCTTTGCGCAGTCCATAGCCAATCAATGCGATGCCTATGTAAACAATGCTTTCGTGGCCAGTCGATTGCCCTATGCAACGCTGAAACATCTGCCGGGACTTCTGGAGAACTACGCAGGCCCTACCCTGTATCAGAAATGGGATGCACTGAGTAGCTTTCTCGGAGGAAAGCAGAGACCGGCCGGTCTGATCATGGGCGGACTGGATGTGGCAGGTAAAATCGAGCTATTTAAAAAGCTAATGCCCGTGCTGGATTCCTTTGTAGCTGGAGGAGTTGTGGCCAATACAATGCTCAAGGCACGTGCCATCGGAGTTGCTGAGTCCATTGTAGACAACGGAATGGAAGTAGAGGCTTTTCAGGCTTTGCAAAAGGCGGATCTGGAAGAGATTGAAGCTTTAATTCCAGTGGACCACACCATTGCCGACCAGGTTTCTCGAAAGGCTAAAGTCAAGTCTCTATCTCAGCATTCTGTTACCGATGGNTTTATGTCTGTGGATATTGGATCCAAAACTCTCANTAGCTACGAAAAGCTGATGAAGGGAATGTCTTCCATTCTCTGGTACGGCCCCCTGGGCGTCGTGGAAATCGATAAATTCTCTCAGGGCACAAAAGCTATGCTCAAGGTATTGTCCAAATTCAAAGGAAATCTCATTCTGGCCGGCGAGGATACCTGTGTTCAGGCTCTGGCCAGTGGCAAAGATTTTCGATTTCTTATTCCAGACGGCAGGAGTTTGCGGGAATTTGTCCTCAAAGGCTCTCTGCCCGGAATCCAGGCCCTGGGCCGATAACTGTCATAGTATTTAATAGGAGAAATTCATGGAAATTCTACAATCTGTCGTTGTGATCCTCTTTTTTCTGGTTTGCGCCGTNTTGATCTTTCTGGTGCTGATTCAGTCTGGAAAGGGCGGAAGCATGGGAATNATGGGCGGAGGCGGATCTCAAAGCGCTTTTGGCTCATCTACTGTGGATGTTGTGGAAAAGGCCACCGGATATGCTGGCATTGCTTTCTTTGTCCTGGCCATTCTGGCAGCCATCGCCTTTGCAGACAGTCCCCCTGTGGCTCCCACCGATGAAGGAACCAACACCGAGNAATCGGAAAATCTGGACACTCCAGCCGCGGATCCTGCCGTTCCAGCAGCGGAACAGCCAGCTCCTGCGCCGGCCAATCCAGCCCCATAATTTTGCTCTCAGGGCACTTTTTTTTACTGCGGGCAGTAAATTTAAGGTTTTATCTGTCCTATAATAAGAGGGACGCCAAATATCCAGGGACGGAACTATGAACAAGCATTGGAAAAGGATTTTAATTCTGGTCGGAGCTTCAGCTCTGATCACTACTCATTTGAGCGCGGAGGACCCTTCTCTCGTTGANGTAAAGTACGAGAACGATAACTTCCCGGCTCTTCAGAAAACGGAAGAGAACCTGGACACCAATATCCAGAACGCCTACGACCGAATCAAAGGCTTTGGACATCTGGTGCCCATGGCTAAAGAAGACCGTATTTTGAAGCAAAAAGAAGAAGCGGATCCTTACGATTTCAAGAATACATTTCGTAACATTAAGTACACTCCTCGCAATACCTACTTGCGCTACGTGAAGGAAAGTGCACCTTTCTTGCTGGTAGGTCTGGGAGATCCTGAAACCCTGCAGCAACAAATCCAGGAGCAAGCTCAGCGAGCTCAAAGCGCTGGACTGCAGGTTCAACCACTGAACTTCGGGAATCGAGACGGCATCGAGCTTACGCAATTTGGATTTATCTATAGCGAAGGCCCGGAGCGCGAAGCCATTGGATCCAGAAGAAAGACCGTAACTCTTTTCTTCTCTCCTGCTGGCGGTGCCGCAGATGCCGAGCAACAGTGGAAGCTGGATGCTGTAGTAACTCGACTGGTCGAAGATGATTTCAAAATGGGAATCAAAAACGTTGAGGTAATCTATGATCCCTCTCCGGATACTCCTAACATGGACGATGTATATATCTTCCATCGATATAACCAGAAAGTTCCCAATACTGTAGTTCTGGGAACCATGCACAATACGGCCAACTTCCCGCTGAGAAACAAGTTCAAGCAGAAGTTCTATGTGAAGCTGATGGATCACTTCAACATGCTGTATCGTCTGGTGGATGGATACTCCAAGAAAGATGGTCAGAAATACAACGAAACGATCATTGATTACATGAAGGACCATAACGCCTACTAAGAGGCGTCCTCCTGAAACCCTCCTCTAACGAGGAGGCCCCTGGAGAACGGTAAAGGCCAGCCATTGNGCTGGCCTTTTTTATTTGTGCCCAATCTGGCTTTCCGCAGCATTGGACTGTGTCCGACATCACTCAATTGCGCCTTGATGAAACCGAGGCCATACTGGATTCACAGCCCGCGGCCACCTTCGCAATCGATGGGGCGTATCGCATTGTGCGTTTGAATCGCTCTGCCCTGAGGCTTTCGGGACAGGAACGGTATAAAGATGCCATCGGTCAGCCCTGCTACCGCCTGATTCACAATCGAGACTCGGTTTGCCCCTTCTGCCCTCTGGAGCATGAATGGAACCCTCCTCCGCCGCCAGAACCCAGGGAAGAGGGCGAGGACGGGGATCGCGTTGAGACGCCCAGTGAAGAGAAGATCATCCACCATCCGGGAAGCCAGGGAGAATTGACCTATAAACTCAATTTCATCCTCGGTCAGACTGTAAGGGTCCGTATGGTGGAAATCGTAGAGGACATTACCAGACAGAGAGAACAACAGGAAGAATCCCTGCGAATGGAAAACCTGGCCAGTCTGGGAACGATGATCAGTGGTATTGCCCATGAGCTCAATAATCCGCTCACCGGCATGGGGCTGACTCTGCAAAATCTGGAAGCCAATCTAACCACCATGGAAAGCCGGGAGGTGTTGCATCGGCTTCAGATTCTTCAGAAGGATCTGCGTCAGGCAGCGCGGATTGTATCGGATATTCTTGGACTGGCACGCCCTGGAAACCTCACTCGCAATCGCGGAGATTTGCTCCGTGTGATCCAGAGAGCTCAGGCAAATACGGTGCGTTTGTATCCTGTGCTGTCCCGTCGAATTCAGTGGAGGTTGAACTCCAATGAAGACACTGTAATTTTCTATTTTAATCAGGAAAAGATCGAGCGGTTGCTCATAAACCTTTTTCGAAATTCCCTCCAAGCCTATGATTATTCGCCAGGGGAGATTCGCGTAGAAGTCCGCAGCTCCAGTCGATACGTCCACATCATCGTCGAAGATGATGCCGGTGGCATTCCAGAAGATCAGATACGTCGCATATTTGTTCCTTTTTACAGCAAATCCGCAGATGGACGAGGAACAGGACTGGGATTGTCCATCTCTCTGGGCATCGTGCGCGAGCACAATGGCCGGCTTACGGTTCGAACAAGCGGCAAAAGCACAAGATTTTTTGTATCCCTGCCCCATCGTCGTAGCGAGGTGGATGGATGAAGGAGCATTCCGTCCTTATTGTTGACGACATCCCATCGATTCGAACCGCCATTGCTGACTATCTGTCCTTTCATTTTGAGGTCCTCCAGGCCGCCGATGGCAAGGATGCATGGGAAGTCTGCCAGAACAGACAGGTGGATTTCCTGCTCACCGACATTCGCATGCCTCAAATGGGTGGCCTGGAATTAATTGAGCTCTATAGAAAAGCTTTTCCTGGCCGGCCATTCGCCTTGATGACCGCCTACGACATAAACGATTACGTTCGCTACGCCAGGGAACTAAAGATCTGGAACATCATTCCGAAGTCCACTTTTCTTGATTTACATTTTATTCATGTAATGATTCGCAAGCTGCTCTATAAACGAATCTTCGGAGTGGCGGAGTACTTTCCGGAAAGCCAGGTAGAGAGTTGTAGCTTTGCCGGAATGTATAGACTTCTGAAGGATGAATCCTTCAAGCCAGAAACAGGGAAGCTCTATCGATTATCCATTGAAACACAGGAGGAAAAGGACCGAGCCTGTGATCTGGTGACGGATTTACTGGGTCGCGGTGGCGCCCCTACTCTAGTGCGACAGATCCTGGAAGAGCTGATGAGTAATGCCATGGTTTATGGTCGGCTACCTGAACCGGGAAAAAATCGAGTGGAACTGGAAGCGGGAGTGGTCCGCAACTACTGCGTTCTGGTAGTGCGAGATTTCACAGGCGGTCTGGAACGTAGCGAGATCCTCCGAAGACTGGAAAGACAGGTGACTCTGGACGAAAAGGGGCTACCTGTTGGACTGGGTGATCAGCACGGGAGGGGACTGTTCATTAGCAGAGAAAACCTGGATCATTTGATATTCAACATTCAGCCTGGACATTGCACTGAAGTCATCGGTATGCTTCTGGCAGACCTGGAAGTGAGAAATCGAGGGGTTTCCATCTATTCCACGGATCCAGAAACCAGCTGAAAAAGCCTGAGCTGACCACTCAGATTATGATAGAAGGCCTGTCCCTTTTGCAAGTGGAGTAGCCGCCCCGGGGAGTAGAGAGCCCCCATGGCAAAAGATCCCAGAAGCTGAGCCTCACCACTCAATATGAGCATTCTTCGTTGCTCCTGAAGTAAGAAAACTCCATCCATCCAGGCCATGGCCTTGTGTAGCCCGGGATCCTGGGCCGCTTCGTAAACTCGGTCCAGAATGATCTCTCCCCCATTTACCGCAATAGTCTCGCCTGGAGGTCCAAGCAGGGCTACCTCTTCCTGAACCAGCATGGAAATCGTATAAGGATGATTCGTCTTCAGTTCAATGTTATAGCTTTCCTCTACAGAGACGCCCTCTTCCGAGGCCTGAATCTTTGCAACCTGCAGTCGGTCCTTGCCTGACTGATCGTAGTGGAAGGCAATGCTCTTTCCATCTGCAGAGAGAGCGGCACTACGCGCAAACAGCGGCTGATCGGAGACCTGACCTCGGTAGAGCATCTTACCGCCGGGACCCAGTAAAAAATAGCGGCCATCGGAAAACAGAACCAGAGCCGATGCGCCCCGATCCGAATGGCCGGGAGAGGCAAAGCTATAGTCCACCAGCAAACTACCGGATAGAACGGAGCCCTCCACCAGAATGCCATTGCGATCCATAACATCCACTCGATTGGAATCCCCGGTAATCAGAAGTAAAATGTCGCCGTCCGGACTGGAAACAGGATAGGCGGAGCTTTCCCGCTGCCAGAATAGTTCGCCCGTGGAGCTTCGATGCTCGATCTCCTTACCCATTCTTTCAAACAGGAAAAAGCCCTGTCCGGCATAAGGTACGAATATCTTTCGATCCGTGGCCGCTTCTGGCAGATCCAGGATTCGGCCGGATTGATAGATCCTTCGTTTTCCTTCATCGCTCCATAGCAGCTGGACTTTCTGAGCACTGAGCTTGCCTGGACTCTCAATCTCAGCGCTTTGCACCTGTGCCAGGGCTGGCTGAGCATCCATGGAAACAGCCGGGTAGCGAAAAAGGATCAGAGCCATCACAGGGAAGAATAGCAGACCAAGTCGGAGCATGGATGCATGAGATGGGCGGGCTTACCCTGTTTCAATTCAAAAAAAAAGGCGACCGATGGGTCGCCAGGGTTGGGAACAGACTGAGTTAGTGGGCCATGCCCCTACTCAAATTACAGGTAAGCGTTCAGTTTCTGACCAAACTTACCGGTGCGAATTTTACGTATGGCTTTCTTTTCGATCTGACGAATGCGCTCTTTCGAGAGCCCTACCATTTTACCGATTTTTTGAAGCGAATACACAGGGCTATCTCCCAGCCCAAAGCGTAATGTGAGCACTCGGCGCTCGCGGGGAGTTAGTTCGTCCAGACTGGCTTCAATTTCAGTTTTCAGTTGATCGGTTTCGATGGAGTACTCTGGACCTGGATCACCATCGTCTTCGATATTCTCTCCCAGGGTGAAGTCCTCGGCATCCGCAAAGGGAGCGTCCAGGCTGAGATGGTCCCGGCTCATCCTCAACAGGTGATTCAAGTCCTCGGGCTTCATGTCTACATATTGCGCCAGATTCTCGAGGTTGGATTCCACATCATCCTGATTGTCCATCCAGCGCTCTGCTTCTTCGATACGCCGCAGATCGGCTGTACGATTCAGAGGAAGACGAATCAAATGGGATTTCTGCTGTATGGCAAACAGAATGGATTGTTTGATCCACCATACCGCGTAAGAAATGAAGTGGAAGCCACGATCCGGGTTGAATCGCTCGGCAGCCTTGATCAAGCCAAGGTTTCCTTCATTGATCAGATCCATGAGGCTGAGACCATAGGATTGATAGCGCCTTGCTACTGTGACTACAAAGCGAAGGTTAGAACGAACCAGAAGATCTCGCGCCTCCTGATCACCTTCCCGTGCCTTCGTGGCCACATCGAATTCCTGCTCGCGGGTGAGCATAGGAATCTTGTGAATTTCATTAAGATACCAGTTTAAAATGGAGTCGCTGGCGTCCGAATCCGCACCCTGTTCCGACCGGGTCCGCTTCTTTGTTTTTGCATTCACTGCTTTCACCGCATCCTCCTGTTGATTTTTAATCCTTTCGGATTTAAAATCATTCTAAATCAATAGACGAAAAAAAGCCAATTTAGGCAAGGAAAAAATCCTGGCCTTTCAGGCTCCGGATTATTATTTCCCTCATCCATGCCTGCAAACTACGGGCGAGTCCCTTGCTCCCTCCTGCTCTTCTTTCTCTCATTGGCCAGCCTGGCCGCTGAAGAGCGAGGATTCCCGGTACCCGGCGTTCCCTATGGACTTGCTCATGATGGCGACCATTTCTGGTTCACCGAATTGAGCGGCCGAAAGATCTATCGCGCGGATAGTAAGGGGCGAATGCAGGCCTATTTCTATGGCAACCGCTACCTGTATGGAATTCGATATTCGCCATTCGATGGTTACATTTATGCAGGCTCCCGGCAGGCATTCTATCGTTACAATCCCATTACTGGAAAGCAGATGGATCGGCTGGCTGTACCTGTGGACCGGGTAGCCGGCCTTGCCTTCGGACCTGGAGTAGTCTATTTACTTCAAAAGGGTACCGGCAAGATTCATGTCTACTCTCTGGATAGCGGCCGTGTTCTATATTCAGGCGAAACAGGATTGAAGGAAGCTAGAGACATTGCCTTCTATCGGGGGCAGCTCTGGGTTACGGAAGGCGATGAAGGAATGATACATCGATTTGATCCCGGCAGCTTTCGCAAGACTGGCCGTCTGGAAGCTCCTTCAAAGACTCTGCGAGGGCTCACATTTGTCAAAGGTGAGCTCTGGATCATAGACCGGGACAGACTGAGACTGGAACCTGTGTTTTTCTCCGAAGGCCCAAATTTCATCGCAGGTCAGGAGCAGAATCGCTCCCTGCTCTATCGGATTGCCTGGGACCGAAATCTAAATCGAACGCTGGTCGTGGTATTGCCTGCATCCGGAAGAGGTCAACGTGTTGGCAGTCCCATGCTATCCGGAAACTACGATGTTACCTATCTGACTGATGGTACCCGCGTGGTCGTTGTGGCCCCCGGACGAACCAATGCTGCCAGTTTAGAGTTCCGTGTTCCTATCGCCCTTCGCAGTGTAGATTATTTGTATCAAGAAGATGAATCACCGCAAAGGACATCCCAGAAGGGATGCTTCGTAGATGTAAAACAGGGCCGGATTGAGCAGCAGCCGGTTTGCAGAACGATGTACAAAAAAGATAGGGAGCCTGCGGTGCCGGGGCCACGGGAGGTGCTGGACGGAGGGATTCGCTTTCTGGACTCGGTGCACGATCTTGAACTATTGCGAATCCCCCAGGATTCTAATCCTGCTATTGTTTATTCCGTGGCGGGCTTCGACCCGGATCTGGAATTGGATGACCTCCGGGCCGAAAACGTTCAGCTTGAATTGTTTCTGGAGACCGAGTAAGCACGTCGATTCCAGATTCCTGTTGTCTTCTGGTAGGACTTGAATCCATAGTCCGATAACCGATGAACGATCTGGAAAAAGAAATCTGGCAGATGAGAGACAGATACCTGGGCCAGGTTCGGTCTTTCTTTCAAGACCGCGGATTTCTCGAGGTAACCACGCCCATCATGAATCCCTGGTCCACTCCCGAGCCCTTTTTGCATCCTTTCTTCGTCTCATCCGCATCTCCACCGGATTCGCGCACCACTGCTTTCGAAAGCAGTCCGGAGAGTAAAGCTCCTGCAGCACCTTCCACAGCCTCATTGATTACCAGCCCGGAATTCAACCTCAAGATTCTCTGGGCTCGCCTCAAGTCAGACCTGTTTGAAATCGCACACTGCTTCCGGGACCGGGAGTCTGGTTCGCATCATTCTGCGGAGTTTCTGATGCTGGAATGGTACTGGGGCCAGGATGAGCGAAGAACCATTGATCTCATATTCGAGTTAATCTCCGCTCTTAGCCAGACTTTATTACCGGGCAACGAGCAGCATCCACCGGAATCTCACCCAAACCGGAGAAACAATCCGGAACTGCTAATTCGATCGGTGGATGGACTCTTTAAAGAGAATCTAGACATCGGTCTTACGTTTGAGGAACTGAGAGATGAATGCTTGGAGCGTGGGCATTTCCAGCACGATAAACCCGATGTTCTGAAAGATCGAAGCTACGAGGAGTTTTTCTTCACCCTGTTTTTGAACTACGTAGAGCCTGCGCTAAATCCCCGGAGCGTAACGGCCATACATGGTTATCCGGACGAATTGGCCGCTTACGCCACCGTCGAGAATCACCGTGCCCGAAGATTCGAAATCTACTGGAAAGGATTGGAACTGGCCAACGGTTACTTTGAGCTACGGGATCCAGCCGAGCAGCGCAGACGAATGAAAGAGGAAGCCCGGGTAAAGGAACGGAGCACCGGGAGGAAACCGGTGCTGCCAGACCAGTTTCTTCAGAGTATGGAAATGGGCCTGCCGGAAGGGAGTGGCGTTGCCCTGGGACTGGAAAGGCTTCTTATGGCTCTCACAGATCGATCCGACATTCGCCAGATCAGTCCCTTTCCATCAATTCCTGACGATCCTGGATGAAATGGGCCATTTCAATATCCAGGGGAGTGATGCCGCCCACATCATGGGTATGGAGCCAGATTCTCAGCTTATTATAAACATTGAACCATTCTGGATGATGATCCATTTTCTCTGCTTTGATGGCCACTCCCACCATAAAGGAAAAAGCCTCATTGAAGTCTTCAAACTGGATTTCACAGAAGAGCTTGCCTTCTTTTTCCTCCCAGTCTTTTAGCTTACTCAGTTCCTTTTCTATTTCCTGGTCGCTAAGCTTCTTTCGTTCCATTGGTTCTCCCTGTTTCGCATTCTCTATTTTTGTGGTTCTATAATATAACGGATGGGATTCTCTTCTCGTGAATCCAGTTTATGCAGGCACTGATTGATCTCCGAAAGTGGATGCCTGGAGGTAATGGACATGCCCAGGTCCAGCCTACCGCTGTGCAGGAGTTCGATTAGTTCAGGTAGGCTCCTGGAATCACTTCCATAGGCTCCTCGAATAGACAGCTCTTTATAGATCATAAAGGGAGGCATGGAAAATCCCAGACTTCCCTTTCCCAGTCCAACCATCACATAGCGGCCCCCCGGGTTTAATCCGCGTATCAAGTACTCCGCATTGGCATATACACCACTAAAATCCACCATAAGATCGACGTCGCCCGCTGCGCGAATCTTCTGCATGGTTTTCTTTAATTCCCGGGCATTGTAGACTTCAGTGGCTCCTGCCTTCTCCGCATTATCCAGGGCTCCGGAGTCCACATCCAGGGCAATAACCCGGCTGGCCTGCAGGGCTTTCGCAATCATAACACCGTGAATTCCCAGGCCGCCGCATCCGGCAATAAGCACGGACTGACCTGCTTTCATTTCTCCCACAAATCGAATGGCATGATAAGGAGTTGATACGGCATCGGCCAGGATGGCTCCCTGTTCTATGGGAACAGAATCGGGCAAAGGATAGACCTTACTTCTTTCTACTACAATCTGTTCTGCGAATGCACCATTTCGGTCGAAGCCAAGCACCCCTACTTCAGGACACCGGTTCTCCCGGCCTGCTTTGCAGGCGGAACATTTGCCGCAAGACGTTCCCGCAGAAATAACCACGCGCTGGCCCTTTTTCAGGTCTGTGACCCCGGGACCGCATTCCAGAACATGGCCGGCAGATTCATGACCCGGAATAATCGGATAGCTCTTCAAACGAATCATGGGATGAAGCGTAATGTGCAAATCCGATCCGCATACGCCGCAGGCCTCCACAGCCACGCGCACTTCTCCCTGGCCCAGATCCGGATCCTGTACATCGCGAATAAAAAGCTCTGGATGTCCTTTTTCGAGTACTGCAGCTTTCATAGAGATTTTAGAGTCTCATCCATTCTGGCTTTTCGCAACGAAAAAAAGACCAGCGATGATCAAAAAGGTTCCCAGAATCCTTTCCGTTGTTACGTGCTCGCCAATATAGACGCCATACGCCAGAGTAATCAAGTAACCGGCACTCATCAGAGGGCGCGCCATGCTTAAGTCGGCCACGCTAAGCACGCCCAGCCATAAAAGAACGCTAATGCCATAGCAAACAGCCAGGAGCATCACCCTCCAGGAAAACAAAATGTCCCAGGTGTATCGGATGAGGTCTCCGGTGGAACGATCCAGTGGAACAGGCCCGGCGGCCTTCATCGCTTCCTTCATCAGAATCTGGCCAAAAGCCCCCAGAACAATGGCGATGGCCAGAGAACTCCACATCAAGACTGGATGCTGCATGGTCATAGGTTTACTCCAGGATAGTTACTCATTGCTGACGGTTCTCCTGCCATGAATAAAGGCTGATCTTAGATGGATGACGCTTTCCCGGCTGTTTCACACTGGGATCTTCTGTTACTCAAGAAATCGTAGGCATCTTTTTCCATTTGCTTTAAGATCAAGGCTGCCTCGGTTTCCAGGCGATCAGGGGCTTCATCGGTATGAGTTCGGGTAGTTCTTTCGATCTGAAACTCCTGACAATCGGAGTCCATACAATAGGAGTAGCGAAACAATGTAACAATGTGTCCCGGCCGAATTCCGCCAGGTGTCTGAACGAATTCGCGCCTGGGAAAATAGGAGATGTCCCGTTGCATTATCTCTACACTTAGATTGCAATCGGCCGGACTTTTGCCATACTTGTCGTATAATGCGAGATTGGCCTCGGTCAAGCTGCTCTGTTCAGCCAGGACCATTTCACTTCGATGGATGGATTGAATTAAGCCGGGTTCTAGCAAATCCCGGATGGAGCCCGAGGTGTTTTCCAGGTCATCGAATACAATTCGATACACAGTATAAGATCGAATCCACTCCGAATCCTCCAGGCCTTCTCCTTTCCAGTTTAACTGAACAGCCGGGCCCTGATCCGGAGGAGGAATCAAAAAGTCCTTCTCTACAACTGGTGGCACTGTCAGTTCTGTGCAACCGGCGCCAACTACCGTCAGTGAGATAACTAGCAATGCCTGCCCGGTCAGGCAATAGAGACGACGGTAGCCCGGCCAACCTTGCGCTGCTTTTCCAGAAAGAATGGGCATTTTTGAATCAGGATTTAAGCCGAACATGATAGGCCTCCGGATAGGAATCCAGCTGGCAGGATATCAGATTCTGGTGAAGCGATTCCATGTCCACAATCCCGCCGATGTCCGAGTGAAAGTGCACGATTCCTCCCCGATCCCATTCCAGGGACTGAGAGGGTTGTTCCAGGTCCGGGGCAATGCCAAGTGGAATTCCAGATCTGGTGGGGATTCTATAGTTTCCCTCATCGATGAATAGCATGGGAGGCATTCCGGCGGCGAAGATTCTTGCCAGATAATAATCCTCCGGGTCTTCCTGGTCCTGAGGTTTCACTTCCAGGATCAGACATTTTAATGACTGGTTATGATCGAAGATGAAGCGATTCAGTCTACCAATGGATGCGCCGCTATCTTCATCCAGGCAATCCAGCAGTGGCTCGGCCAGATTGTCATTGCGCGAACCACCGGGCAATTCCTGAACAAGGCCCAGGAATGCGAAGAGACCACTGGCAGAGCTACTGAGACGCAGAAGGGCCATACCGTTTTCCAGACATTTAAAACTGCGAATGACGCTGCCGGATTCGGAGAGATCGGCCCCCTGGGGTAAATACAGTTCTGCATCAAAGCTCAAGGAATCTGCCTGGAGCGGATATTCATAGCGCTGCATTGTAGACTACTGTAGCTTGCAGAGCCTCTGTACGAGGAAGCGGTTTTTTTAAGAAATCTACGATTCTGTGTTTCCAGTGACCTCGCCGTAGACATCCTGGCCAAAGTGAGACTAGGTCTGGTTAAGCATCTCAATGCCCATCCCCTGGATTACGGGTTTCGAGAGGATGGAGTACATGATCTTATTGAGGACACACCGGCCCGCCTGTACGCGATGCTGGCTGAAGGGGAACTGGACGCAGCCTTGATCAGCTCCGTCGAATGCTTACGAAATGAGCATCGCTTCGGATACTGTGATACCGTGGGCGTCTGTTGCCATGGTGCATTAAAAAGCATTCTCTATTTCGAAGCAAATGAAGCGGGAAAAGAGTTCAATCTTGCATCGGCTCCAGAAAAAATCTACGCCGATAGTGGATCTCGAAGTTCCGTAGCTCTCCTGCAAGTTCTCTATCATTCAAGCACCGGCATTCTACCTCGTCTGGAGTCCCGGGAGCCAGAACAAATCCCTGCAGCGGTCCTGGCTGATAGAGAATCTGGAGGATTGCTCATAGGAGATGCGGCCTTACGTTTTTCAGAAAGTCCAGATGCCCCTCGCTTTCTCATGAAGGACCTTGGTCAGTGGTGGAAAGAGCTGGAATCCCTGCCCTTTGTCTTCGCTTTATGGGCCTATCCCCGAGAGCGTCCTGTAGACCATTCCCTGTTTGAGAAATCCCTGGAAGCAGGCCTCAAGCACCTGCCCGGGATTGCGGCGGAATCAGAATTCTCCTTTGCCGAGGAGTACATCACCGATCTACTTCATTATCGCCTGGAAAAGCCGGAATGGCAGGCCCTTCGACGTTTTCGGGAGCGTCTTCAGGCATTGGATTTGCTTTAATCTCCAGCCGCCACAGGCTGGGATTCTTTCTGTTGATGGTACCTTCTAGCGGAACGTTAAAGTAGATTCTTCCGGGGCCGGCGGTGGCTCCTGCATTCGCATATACATTGTAATACCAGGGCGCGGTAATGGAGAGACGCAGGGATCTGGATTTTAGAGAATCTTCCAGATACTTATGAAAGTTCTGGGAGATTCGTCCAGAATCTTCCTTAAGCCCACCACTGGTTGGAAAAGCTCGCTGGATTACCAGACGCTGATCCAGATAGTACACTCGGGTCTGCCCCAGAAGTAACTGCTCCAGAGATTCCGGTCTTTTGAAACGGATCCTGTACTGCACCCACCTCTGTCGCGGAAATCGGTCATCGGGTTCATAGGTTTCCCTGGTCTTGAAATCCTCGAGAATAAGCTCGCTGTTGTCTGAGATACCGAATCTCTGGCGCACGTTTTCCTCAGTTGCTGGCAGAAAGGCCAACAGCGACCGGCCAGTTTCAGCCTGCAGCGGAACACGGTAGTTGTAATCGACATAGCCGCTGTAATTGGGTGCCAGAAAGAGATTTTCTTCATATTCGAAGCAGGATCCCAGAAAGAGGGATGCTATCATCAGAGTCCCGAGAACGGTCAGTATAGATCCTTTTTTGCCAGCCACTGGAAATTGAATTGATGGTATGGATTGGATTGGGGCTCTGTTTCTCATGGCTCTAGCCTCGAATTTCATACAAACTGCCAGAAACTATCTGGTGATGATCAAGTTTTCCCATTCTATCTTTGCTCTTCCCTTCGCCGGTATTGGCATCATCGAGGTGCTGAACTGGGATGGCTTCCAGGTTCCCGGAACAGCTGCGCTTGTCCATCGAATCCTTGCCTGTCTGATTTGCATGGTCAGCCTTCGAAGCGCGGCCATGGGATTTAACCGAATTGTTGATCGTCGCTATGATGCGGCCAATCCAAGAACAGCCAGTCGAGAGATTCCAGCAGGCACCATTCCTTTAAAATCAGCCATCATATTTACGGTGCTGGGTCTGGCTGTCTTTGTCGTTGCTGCCTTCAGCATGGGACTGGTTGTAGGCTATCTTTCATTTGCTGCTATAGTTTTTGTCCTGGGCTATTCTCTGACCAAACGATTCACGTCTCTCTGTCATTACTTTCTGGGGTTGGCCATTGGACTGGTACCCTCCGCTGTCTGGATTGCTTTCTCCGGCTCCCTGGACTGGATTGCCGTTTACTGGTCTCTGGGACTGGCTCTATATATCGCAGGCTTCGATATCATCTATTCCTGTCAGGATGTGGATTTCGATCAATCCCAGGGCCTGCATTCGCTGCCTGGAGCTATGGGTATCAAGAATGCTCTATGGATGGCCAGACTGAGTCATGTAATGGCTCTGGCCTGCTTTGGAAGGGCTGGCCTGGAAGCGCAGAATGGCTGGTTGTTCTACATAGGACTTATAGCTGTGGCGGCGCTCTTCTTCTATGAGCATTACCTGGTGCGAGACGGTGGTGAAGAGAACATTCCTCTGGCATTTTTTAACGTAAATGCCTGGGTAAGCTCACTTCTATTTGTTATTCTGTTGGCGGACCGATGGATTCATCTTCCCACAATGTTGTAGCAGTGTTTCCCCTGGGGACTGTATTGTTTCCAGGGATGCCTCTTCCTTTGCATATTTTCGAACCCAGGTATCGCACCATGATGGAAGAGGTCCTTGCTGGTTTGCCGCTGGCCATCTTTTCCATTCAGGAAGGTCAGGAAGCTCTGGGAGACCTGGCCAGGCCGGCAAACGCCGGGACTCTTGTGCAACTGGATACCGTGGAGCGAATGGCGGATGGAAGGATGAATCTTCTGGTAACCGGAACAGCCCGAGTTCGATGGGAAGAAGCTGTGTCTGATGATCCTTTCCTGAAAGCCAGACTGCAACTCTGGGAGGATGAGGATACCAAGCCAGACCAGACCGAGCACGGAGTCCTTGCCGCACAAATCTACCAGGAGCTCACGGATTATCTGGCCCTGCTGCAAATCCAAGCCAAAGTAGAGCTGCCCCGGGAGCCTCACCTGATCTGTCATCTGGCCATCCAGAATAGCGGCTTACCGTTACCACAAAGACAAACCTTTCTGGAAATACCAACTCTGAAAGAGCGAATGGAAAGAACTCTTAATATGCTTCGTAGAAAGAACCTGCTCATCCGATCCAGTCCCGGACCCAGTATCCAACAGGGAGAAAGTCTGAATTAGCGGGGTTTTCGCTCTGGAGCGGCAACTTATGGAAAAGAATCTGATCATTGCCATTACTGGTGCCAGTGGAGCTCTATATGCCCACCATTTGCTTCGCGCCCTGGCCGAGCACATTCCCGGAAAAAGCCGGGTCATAATTAGCCCGGCCGGACTTCGAGTATGCAACGAAGAGGCTGGCACCCGGTTCCAGAATTCCGAAGAGTATCTGGATTGGATTCTGGGTTCGCTGAGGCATCAATCTGATCCGCTGCACTCCTTTGAGCTAGAGGATTACAGGGATATAGGCGCTCGGTCCGCTTCAGGCTCCAATCATCATGACGGTATGGCCATTGTGCCCTGTAGCATGAAAACCCTGGCTTCCATCAGCCATGGAATAACGCAAAATCTGGTTGAGCGGGCCGCCGATGTTACTTTAAAAGAGCGACGTCCCCTGGTAGTGGTACCCCGGGAAGCACCGTATAGCCTCATCCATTTGCGCAATATGACTGCGCTCACTGAAGCAGGCGGCATTGTTTTGCCGGCCAGCCCGGGCTTCTATCAGAAGCCAGAATCTCTGGATGACCTGGGACGCTTCATCGCGGCCCGAGTGCTCTCATCGCTGGGCATTCAGGTCAGGCTCTTTCGCCCCTGGCTGGAGGAGTCTTCAGAGGACTGATACAAGGTTGCAGGGCTCTGTCAGGCCAAAAATTCAATATCGTCAATAGATTCTGCCTTGATCTCTGATCCAATACTCTGCTATCTTCAAGGATCTGAGTCCCTTTTCAACTGTTCCTGCCACTTTCACTGAGAGCATACAGCTCGAGAATGCATCCCTGAAATCAAGCCCATCCAGGTCATGCCTTGATCCTCATAAGCCCGGGAGTCGCATGCGATTCAGTAATTGCCTTGAGAAAAAAGCGGTTGGCCAGGCACCTGCCGCTGCAAATCTCGCTTCGATGAGCGAAGCCAAGAAAGCGCAGAAATACAGTAAAAAGGCCCTGGACCAATTCGAGGTCCTGAAGCGGGGGGTAGAGGAAATCCTTCCGGAAGAATCATTGCTGGATAAACTGGAAAAATCCCTGAAGAACGGAAAGCCTTTGAAGATCAAAGCGGGCTTCGATCCCACGGCTCCGGATCTCCACCTGGGACATACAGTACTGCTGCGAAAGCTTCGCCAATTTCAGGATTTGGGTCATGAGGTGATCTTTCTCATCGGTGACTTTACGGCCACCATCGGAGATCCTACTGGCCGCTCAGCCACGCGCAAGCGCCTCACTCCGGAAGAAGTAAAGGCCAATGCGAAGACCTACGAAGAACAGGTCTTCAAGATTCTGGATCAAGAAAAAACGCGAATCGTCTTTAATTCAGAATGGTGCATGCCTATGAAGGTGGATGAAGTGCTGGGTCTTACGGCTCGATATACTGTGGCCCGCATGATTGAACGAGATGATTTTCACAAGCGAATGAAGGCTGGCGAAAGCATTAGCATAATTGAGTTTATTTATCCATTGTTTCAGGGATATGATTCTGTAGTTCTTGAATCCGACGTAGAACTTGGCGGCACTGATCAGAAGTTTAATCTTCTGGTGGGCCGAGAACTTCAGAACCAGTATGGCCAGGAGCAGCAGGTTATTCTTACATTGCCACTGCTGGTAGGGTTGGATGGACAAAAGAAAATGTCCAAGTCCTACGACAACTACATTGGAATCGATGAGCAGCCCTATAACGTCTTTGCGAAAGCCATGAGCGTGTCTGACGATTTGATGTGGGACTATTATACGCTTCTAACTTCCGTCCCCTTCGATGAAATCGAAGAGCTAAAAAGAGATCCGTTGAACGCAAAAAAGAAATTGGCCGCGCATCTGGTGGACTTTCTGCATCCGGAAGCGGACTCGTCGGGGAAATCCCAGGGAGCCGTGGCCCGGGAGGACTGGGATCAGGAAAAGGGAAAGGATGGCCGAGACAAAATGGTCATTCCTCCCAATACACCGGTTCTTCAGGTCAGCGATAAAGAGATTTTGCTTACCCAGGCAATCGTCGACGCTGGACTGGAAAAAAGCGGTAGTGCAGTAAAGCGATTGATTGAATCCGGAGCCATTCGCATGGGCGAAGATCTCGAACAAATTCAGGATAAGCAATTTATGCTTACATTTCCCGGAAAATATCAGTTCAAGATCGGTAAGAAGAAATATCTCATCGTCGAATCCAGGTAGAGATTTGATCATGATATTCAGATTCCAAGGAAACGAACTGGCAAAACATATCCCTTCAGCGCAAAACCTGACTGATGCAACCCGGCAAAGCGCCGGACGCGGTAGAATGGCCGCCCCGGGCTTTGTTGCTCTTCTCCTGGCAATCATTGTAGGCTGCTCCGCTGGTTCCAACCAGGGTAGCTCAGATAGCGGAAACCAGGGACTGCGAAAGGATGAAGCGAAGCCGGGATTTGTGGTTGTGTACGGCATGCTCATTCGCAAAGAACCTGCACCCAGAAGCATAGAAGCCTATACAGGGGCAGAATTCTATTTGCACGATCCGCATTTTTTCAACTCAGGCCGTCCATTCTCCAAAGACCGCATTGTTTTGCAACCTTCCGATGCAGTGCCCCGGGAGAAATTACTGAAATACAATCATGTATTCGTCACGGTAACTGTGAAAGAAGTGGAAGGAACAGAGCCAGATCCGCGGAGTAGTTATCCAACCAACCCTGATGGCAGCCCGATGCTGCAGGGCGCCGGATGGCAGGTACTTAGAATTCTGCCTGGACCGTGAGCGGCAAGAAGTGTGGCCTCGGCGACGATGCTCCGGGCAACAAGGTATCCCCCTGCCTATACTGGTTATAGAATCTCGCATGGTACTGCAGCGTCAAATGTAACTTCGCAGAATGCGAAACAGGCCATGAACCCAGGTATCAAGTAAAGTCGAGAAGTCCGGGTTAATGGCCATAGCGGTCTGGCTGGATACCGAATGGAAAGTGGGAGTTATTCCCCGGCGGGAAAGATCAACAGGAGCTGACTGACGATTCCCATGAGCGCTCTATCATTTTTCAGGAAACTGGGCTCAGTAGGATCGGGACACCATAGCCGATCGATCCAGAGAAAAATCCTTTTCCACTGCGGCGGAAAAGCTGAACAGTTTGTCTTCCTCAAAGTGTGGAGCAGTAATCTGCATTCCCACTGGCAGCCCATCGCCATCTGTGCCCAGCGGAAGACTTAGAGCGGGAACACCGCCCAGATTCACCGAAATGGTCATCAAATCGCTTTGGTACATTGCAATCGGATTTTCTGCCCTCTCCCCGATCTTGAATGCAGTAGTAGGGCTGGTAGGCTGGACAATGAAATCCAGATTCTTGAAGAATTGCAGATATTCGGCTCGAACCATTCGACGGGCTTTCTGAGCCGAATTGTAGTAAGCATCAAAATAGCCTGAAGAAAGCACAAACGTTCCCAGGAGAATTCGTCTTTTGACTTCGGGTCCGAAGCCCTCGGTCCGACTGCGAACATACAAATCCTGGAGATTACTCTGCTGGCTTCGGGTACCATAGCGGATTCCATCAAAACGTGAAAGATTGCTGGAAGCTTCCGCTGTGGCCAGGATGTAATAGATGGGAATGACGTATTGCCAGAGTTTGCTTTCCACCTCCACTACTTCGCAGCCCTGCTTTTCCAGCCAGTTGCGCATGTCGGTGCAAGCCTTCAATACGGATTGGTCAAATCCTTCGCTCTTAGAATCGGGAAACAGGACCCCTACTTTCTTACCCTTTAGCTCTTTTCCAGCCATGGGCTTTACTTTTGGAGATGTAGGATGTTTGTCCGCAAATGGATGCGAAGTGGAGTCGCGACCATCCTTTCCTTCGATGGTGGAAAGTAGCAGTGCTGCGTCCTGAACGCTTAGAGCCATAGGCCCTATTTGATCCAGGCTGGATGCGAAAGCTACAAGTCCGTATCGGGAAACCTTGCCGTAGGTAGGTTTCATCCCAACAATTCCGCAGAAGCTGGCGGGTTGACGAATGGAGCCTCCTGTATCACTTCCAAGAGCCAGAGGAGCACTAAGAGAGCCAACGGATGCAGCAGATCCACCGGATGATCCACCCGGGACACGTTCTGGATCGAATGGATTTCTTGTGGTTCGGAAGGCTGAGTTTTCCGTGGAAGAGCCCATGGCGAATTCGTCCAGGTTCGTGCGACCGTAAAGAATGGCTCCGGCTGCTTTCAGTTTTTCGATTACGGTTGCATCGTACGGCGAACGATAGTCCTTCAAGAAATTCGAGCTACAGGTGGTCTTTTCATCTACGTCACAAATGTTGTCTTTAATAGCTACAGGAATTCCGTCCAGCGCTGACAGGACATTGCCAGTCTTTCGCCTCTTATCCGACGCTTTGGCCGCTTCGATAATTCGGGATTCATCCAGATCGTTGAACATTTCCAGGGAGGCGCACTTCTTTGCCCGATCCAGGTAACTCTTTACAAGCTCCTGGGATGTGTATTCGCCTTTGTCCAGGGCTGTGGAATGCTCGGTGGCTGTTCTTTCGATCATGGTTCTACTACTTGGGTTCTAAATGTTTGGAATTCAGTGGCCAGGCCTCCCATTGCAGCAGGGGCCATTGTGGTCTTGCAATCAAGAAATGTCAGAATGACGAATCTATCCTTCGGACTCTATGACACCGGGAACCACAAAGTGCCCGGATTGAAAGTCAGGCGCTATTTTTCCTATAGCTTCGGTACCCAGAGGGTCCACCGGTTTATCTGGCCGGGTCATATCGCGAGTATCCAGCTCCGAGTGACCGGCTGCATCGTCCTTTACATCGATTTCATTGATTTGATTCACCGATTCCAGGATACGATTGAAGTCCGACATCAGGTTCTTCAAGCTTTCATCTTCCGGATCCAGCCTTGCCAGCTTACAGAGGTCCTTAAATTCAGATTCTGAGATCACCATTGACTGAGGCCTGCGCGCGCTTCAGCAGTCAATGGAAATATGAATTGACCGGAGTTTCTGAGATGGAACACTTCCTGTGTGGATTGGCTGTGGATTTCTGCCATAGTACTTCTTGTCGCAGGAATGATCATCTTTTTGCCTTTGCTGGGCCGACGCGAAGGCACTTCCGAGCGCCGAAAAGCGGAAAGCAGCTCTGTGCCTTCGGATTCGGCCTCTTCCGAGCCTACTCCCAGGGTCGATGATCGAGACCGAGATGAGATGCTGGATGGGGTGCGAAATCTGGCCCGAGATAACCCCAAAAAGGTTGCTTCTATGGTGCGTCACTGGATGAAGGAGTGAGGTAATCGTGGACCTCCCACCACGACAATAGCTGCTTCAACCTGGCCAGATATACAGAAATATGGAACACCCTTCAGATAAACCGCCTTCCCTTCTTAGCGACATTCGAATCATCTTTGCCACCATCCTCACTGACCCGGGTTCTTCCCTGGCCTACGGCGCAGATGCCGTGATCGCAGTGACCATCGTTCTGTTTGCTACCAGCTTTGAGGCCGGTATGACCGCCACTTTAACGGCCGGCGGCATTGTAATGTCCGTGTATCTGATTGCAGTACTGGCGTACAACAGTATGATTCGGCACCATACCCATCCAGTTCTGGGCGGCGGTGCTTTCGTTTCTTCGCTTATTACATCTCAGCATATTCGCCGGCATCCCCGGTTGAAAGCATTCATACATAACATGGGCAAGCTGGGCACAGCCAGTTTGCTGGCTGACTTTCCTGCTACCCAGGCCATCAGCCTCATCGCCGGTGTAGAAGCCCTGCACTTTGTTGCACCCGACATGAATCGGCTTCAGTGGGCACTGGTACTGGTGGTATTGCTTTCATTGATTCAGAGGTATGGGCTGGGAAATCTATCTCGCTTCATGATCTGGCCTGTCCTGGCATTTTACGCTTCGAACATCCTGATCAATACGTTTGGCATTTTTCAGATTCTGCAGAACGGCTGGCATCCTCCTGCCATTGGCGAAGAGGTGAAGGGAGCAGGAATCGAGATGTTCATTCCTGTAGTGCTGGCATCGGTAGCTAACGGGGCCACCCTTATGACCGGAGTTGAGGTGGGTTACTCTTCTGTAAACATTCCGTACCACAAAGGAAGAGCCATTCGAATTTCTATGTGGATCTTGTTCGGCCTCGTTCTGGGTACTTACTTCATGCAGCTAATTAACTTCATGGGTCTGGGTATCGTCTATGACAGTCATATTCCTGTTCCCATAAAGATCGCCGAGCACCTGGGAGGAGAATACCTTGCCAAAGGCTTTGGCATTATTACCGCAATTATGCTACTGCTGGCTGCACAGACCGCTCAAACGGACTTTCCTCTGGAAATGCTTCGCGCAGCCAGAAGCCGATTCTTTCCTCGCGGTGTGGGCGATATGGCCTGGAAGCGAACCAGGCCGGCTTTTTTACTGGGTGGACATGAAGGAGTGTACAATCCGAGAGCCACGATTTTGCTGGGAATTCTTAGCGCCATCATTCTCTGGCTATTTCCCTCCAGCCATGCCATCGAAGGAATGTATGGTCTCGCTGTCGTGGCAGCCATGAACATCGACCTTACCAGCTATTTTCTCAGGCAGGTTCGCACCAGGAAATTCTCTCTGCTAACCATTGTTGCCCTTCTGGCCATGCATGCCATGTTCTGGAACATCACTTACAACAAGTTCTTTGAGGGCGCCTGGTTTATTGTGGTGCTGATGCTTCTCTACTTCATAGTATTTCAGATTTCCGAAGCGATTTACGAGATCTGGGAAGAGAAACTCAAGGTAGTGCCTCTGGAGCTGGGACTCTGGTATCCGGCTTTTCAGAATCATCCAGTGAATCGAAAGCACATCGTTCTGGTTTCCAAGTTCCATCCAGGAGTGGTACACTTCTTACGAAACTTTGTTCGCAGCGGACAGATGCCTCTGGTTGTGCATTTTCAAAGTGACCCTGAGGAAAATGAACCCCATGAATTGCCGGACTGGTTCTTAAATGTGCCTGTGCCACCAGACATGGATACAATTACGGCTATCAACCAGTTCATTCGCAAAGAAAAGCCAGACCGAGTGCACCTTGTCCCACTGATGGTGCGCGGTATAGGACCCATACTGAATCTATACTTTGGCAATTCCATCGAGCGATTGAAATACGCAATTTCCAGGCATGCAGATCTCCAGGTGGAATACAACCGCGAAAGGATTGTGCTTCATCCATCAGACATACTACTCCATATTTTTCCCTTCCTACCAGCTCGCTGGTTTCGTGTACAGGAAAAGCTTCATGAATAGCCGATAAGCCCTTTCTGCCCCTAATTGTAGAGACAGACATGAAAGATATACAAACCCTCGGACAACTCAAAGCATCGAACTATAAATTCCGACCCATCAAAGCCGAAATGGCGGAGAACCTGGGACGGATTCTTACCTCCGGCGATCCGGTGATCCCGGGCATCCATGGATACGAAGACACTGTGATGCCGCAGCTCTACCATGCAATTCTGGCCGGCCACAACATTGCCATTCTGGGCGAAAAGGGTCAGGCCAAATCCAGGATAATGAGGAATCTGAACCACCTGCTGGATGATTGCTTTCCTACCATCGCAGGAACGGATATCCCGGAGAGTCCGTTTCGCCCCATCACCCGCAAGGGAAAAGAAATGATCTCGGAACGCGGGGATGAGACTCCCATACACTGGGTTGGCCGAGAAGAACGTTACGGCGAACGCCTGGCCCCAGGATCACGTATAGCAGACATTATTGGGGACCTGGACCCTGCGAAGGTCATGGAAGGTAAGTCTATGGGTGCGGAAGATGCTTTGCACTTTGGGCTGTTACCTCGCATGAACCATGGAATCTTTGCCATCAATGAACTGCCTGATCTCGATTACCTGGTACAGGTAGCCATGTTCAATATCCTGGAAGAAGAAGATATTCAGATTCGCGGCCTGCCGCTGCGCATTCCTCTGGACGTCTTTGTTTGCTTTACTGCAAATCCTGCTGATTATTCCCGGTCCGGAAAGATCATTACTCAGCTGAAGGACCGAATCGGAGCTGAGATTCGCACGCATTATCCCAAGACTCGATCTGTAGGTCTTGAGATTACCAAACAGGAAGCAGATAATCCGGACATCGAGCCGCCTGTATTGTTTCCCGATTTTATGGAAAACATTGTTGAGGAGATCACTTCTCAGTCCAGGCATCATCCCATGGTGAATCAGAAATCCGGGGTAAGTGCTCGATTGAGCATTGCTAACTACGAAACCTGCATCGCATCGGCCAGACGTCGGGCTCTCCTCCTGAGAGAAAGTCAGGGAGTGGTGCGGCCCACAGACCTGGGCAATCTATTCGCTTCCAGTTCTGGCAAGATCGAACTGGATCCCTACCGCGATGAAGCAGTTACGGAATACCAGGTGATCATGCGTATCGTCGATCTGGCCATTAAAGAAATTTTCCAGGAGTATTTCCCGCCGGCAGAGTATGAATCTACCTTTGATTCCATCACACAACAGATCTATTCGGCCGGCCAGGTGGAAATCAGCGACTCCATGCCAGCCAATGCCTATCGAGAACTCCTGGAAAAGGTTCCTGCATTGTTTGATCTTCTGAGAGATAAGAAATGGGACCAGGACGATCAAATGCTGGCTGTGGGAATGGAATTCATTTTTGAAGGTCTTACGGTCACAGAAAAGATCAGCCGACGACGTCTGGGCGAGATATCCAGCTTCAAAAGCGTAGATGTTTACTGAGAATCGTTTGAGGAAAATGAATGGGCCAGGGTTCAATGTTAGTCGGGAATCGGACTGATCTTGATTTTGGTTAGGCAATTCTGCTGGTCTCCGTGCAGTCCTGGCCAGCAGGGGCATAGCTTTATAATGGCTCTCCCGCTGACTCAATGATCGGATGGAAAATCGCAGGACGATGAGTGCGGGCCGGGAGAGTTATGACATACAGTTTCTAATGCATGCGGAGGAAGTTCTTGAAAGGGATTCTGATCACTCAATGTCTACAGAATGATTTTGTGCAACCCCTGGAACGCTTCGACCCTCTACCGAATCAGCTTCACGTAGGTTACGAAGAATCCAGAAGGCTCCTACTGGGGCAACTGGAGGACGACCCGGTTCGCTTGATGATCGACTGGGCTTACCAGGTCCCATCCACAGATCTGGAAATTGTCCATATTCGCGACTGGCATAATCCGGATGATGCAGCACAGGCCGTACATTTGAAACAATTTGGCAGTCATTGTGTTCAGAATACTCCGGGAGCAGAATTCGTCTTCCAGGATCGCATTCAGAAGGACCGACCTCATCATATACTCAGTGCCACGGGTCTAAACGACTTTGAAGATACGGCAATCGCCGATATATTGGAGCCATATCGCGGTCAGAGTCTTCGCATAGGGATAATGGGAGTATGGACCGAAGCAAAGGTTTATTTTCTGGCCTATGAACTGGCTACTAGATATCCGGAATTTCAAATAGCCGTTTGCAGTGCTCTTTGCGCCAGTTCTTCGCGATCCATGCATTTTTATGCTCTGGACCAGATCCGAAACGTGCTGGGCCTGGAGATCATTAGCTCCCCGGCCTCCTTTGCAGAGTTCCTCACAGGAAAGACCCCGGATCTAATTCCGGCCGAACATGCAAGGCTCGATGAGTCCAGACTTCACTGGAAAGGGCCATCCAACGCCAGTGAAACCGACAAACGGCTGCTTTTATATCTTTTTCGTAATAGTAAGGAGGTCGCTCTATCCGTGCTGGATGGTGGCTATTCAGGTAACCTGGTTCTGGGCGCCCGCGCCACCGATCACATGGGTCATTCGCAGGTTCCACTGGTGGCGAAAATTGGACCCAGGGATATGATTGCACAGGAAAGGGCCAGCTTTGAAAGGATTCAAGAGGTGCTGGGGAATAGTGCACCGGCCATAGTGGATTCCTGCGAACTGGATGATCGGGGTGCTATTCTGTATCGCTACGCCTCCATGCTGGAAGGTAACGTGCGCACATTCCAGGACTTCTACACTCAAGAGTCCCAGGCAGATGAACCTCCGGCCTTGATGGAAGAAGTACTGGATACGGTTTTTTCCAGACAACTGGGACGCCTGTATTCGGCCGGCGAACCGGAAACGCTGAATCTTCTCGAATACTATGATTTCTCCCCGCGCTATGCTGAGGGTGTGCGAAAAAGGGTTCTATCCATTTCACCGGATTCTACAGGTGAGACCGTAACTCTGGCTGGCAAGACAGTAAAAAATCCAGCAACTTTCTATGAACAGGATCTTCAACACCTGGCTGAGAACCCTGGCTCTCGAGCCCAGGCCTTTATTCATGGTGATCTAAACGGAAGAAATATTATCCTGGATAGCCGGGACAATGTATGGCTCATTGATTTCTTTCATACCCATCGGGGGCATGTACTCCGTGATCTAATTAAACTGGAAAACGATCTGCTTTTCATCATGACCCCTGTGAACTCAGAGGAGGAGCTGGAGGATGCCCTGCGATTGAGCGAAATGCAGATCAATCATCCGGACCTTGGCATCAGTCCTGATCCGGAGCTGGCATCATCGTTTCATTTCCCTCAATTCAAGAAGACATGGAAAAGCCTGTGCCTTCTGCGCAGGCATTACAGGGCGCTCATCGGATCCGATCGGGATCCATATCAGTTTCATGTAGCCCTTCTTCGGTATTCGGTACACACTCTGTCCTTTGACGAATGCAACGAATGGCAAAAAAAATGGGCGCTGTATACAAGCGGATTGCTCACCGACAAAATTGTCCAAAGTATTGAAAGTACGCAAAGACTGCGACTGGACGCCATACCTGTACCTGATGGCGGGCCGGACCTTTATGTAACAATCCTTCCGGGTCGTCGAGATCGAATGCGAGATCTAAAAAAGGATCTGGATACCCTGGTCTCGGACAAAGTGTCTGCAGTGATGTGTCTTGTAACGCCAGATGAGCTGGAATACTACGGAGTCAACGACCTCGTACCTCAATATCAGAAACGGGGGCTTGAGACCCTGACCTTTCCCATTCTGGATCAGCATGCTCCCGGCACGCAAGGCCTGGATGAGTCCCTGCACTGGATCGAAAAACAGCGTGCGATGGGCCATTCCGTGCTTATTCATTGTGTGGGCGGCCTGGGACGATCGGGTCTCATGGCCGCGGCCTATTTGATGCAAAAGGGCCTGGACCTACAGAAGGCGGTTGAAACTGTGAGACAGGCACGGTCCGAGCGGGCCATTGAAACCAGGGAACAGATGGATTTTTTAAAGAATCTGGAAGCATCTATCGGGAAAAAGCCGGAGGCAGGCGTTTGACGGAAAATCAGGCCCCATCGTTAAAACAGAAATTAATCTTTGTTACAGGTAAAGGCGGTGTTGGACGTACCACCGTAGCATCCGCTCTGGGATTGGGCTTCGCCGAAGCCGGAGAGAACACTTTGATTGTTCAGTGGTCCTTTCGTGATTTTATTTCCCCTCAGTGGAACCGAGACCCCTGCGGCCATAAGCATGTAGAGATTCAGAAAAACCTGAGCGTCATGAATTTCGATCCTTCGGAGGCAATGAAAGAGTACTTCGTAGATCATTTGAACATGAAGCTTCTCTATAATCTTGTATTACAGAACAAGCAGGTCCAGAAGCTCTTGCAATCCGCCCCTGGGCTCGAAGAGCTCTTCTTTGTTGGCCGTCTGTTCTGGTTATGCGAACTGGCGGAGGAAGAGGCGAACCTTAAGTTCGATCGCATCATTGTGGATGCTCCGGCCACGGGTCACGGATCGGCACTGTTCGGTATCGCACGAACCATAAGCGCCTTTGAAATCACAGGTCCTCTGGTGGATGAAGCTCGGAGGGTCAGTGCTCTGCTCGCTGATTCAGAGAAGACCGCCATCGTCACCGTATCCCTGCCGGAAGAGCTTCCCGTTGAGGAAACCCTGGAAGTCCTGCCTCGCTATAAAGAGGAGCCCGGGCATTTGCCCGTAGCGTTGGTGGTAAACCGCAGCGCAAATCTGCCTGGTCTGGAGATTCGAGAACCCGCATCTCCAGATTTCCTGTATCCTGCTGTTCAGTCCGTGGATCTGAAGGCGGAGCTACGAGCCCTTCAGTCGGATCTACGCCGACGCTTTGAGATGGAACAGAGGTTGGTGCGAGAAAGCCAAGTGCCGCTGGTGTCTGTGCCGGATTTCATGATCGACAATCCTGCATTGGAGCCGGCCCTCATTATCCGTCAGGTCTGTAACTCACCCTCATTCCATGACTTGATTCGGCAAACATCAGAAGTGAGAAAATAGTCTGGATCGCTGACAAACCTTCGGAAATACCAAGTGCAGAATAACTCAAATACAGAAGCCAAATCCGGGAACAACTCGAGTTCTTCCTCAGATACAAAGAAGCCAGGACTTGTAGTATTTCTGGGAGCTGGAGGGGTGGGAAAGACCACGCTCAGCGCCTCCTATGCCGCCTATCTGGCGGAAAAGGGTTATAAGGTAGGGCTGATCAGTATTGACCCTGCGAAGCGTCTACAATCGGCCTTTGGCGGCAGCGGAATTACCGAAGAAGGAAGTATTATTCATGAGTCCCCGTCCGGCGGACATCTAAGGGGCTGCATGCTAGACCTTTCCAGTAGCCTTCGTCGCTGGATTCGAGCAGAAGGGCTGGAAGGAGATCATGAGGAGCGATTATTTGCGCATCCCCTGTTTCGGACAGTTACAGAGAAGATCGCTTCCGCCACAGAAACCCTGGCCCCGGTGCGTATGGCCGAATGGATTGAGCAATACCCGGAAACCGATTACCTGATCATTGATACAGCTCCTGGAATCCATGCGGTAGACTTTGTGATTCGACCGGAGCGCCTGCTGGCCTTTCTGGACAGCAAGATATTGGAATGGCTTCAGTGGTTCGCCGGCAGCGGCGATGATGCGAACTGGTTTCAGAAGATGGTAAGGGGAGGAGCCAGAGGAATCCTGCAGGCTCTGGGTAAAGTCGGTGGTGAGAACCTGATTCTTTCGCTGGGTGAGATGTTACTTCTGCTGGACAAAGTATTCTTTCGCATGGTGGGCAGACTTCAGCAGGCCAGAAGCTGGCTTTCCGATCCTGCCACAGAAATCTATACGGTAGCCGCTCTCCGAGATGATGCCATTAGCGTTGCCAGGGAGCTTTCCCGGTTGATGAGCGAACAATCCATCCAACCAGATGCATTATTGTTGAATCGAGCTCTGTCTTACGCGATGCTCACCCAGAAAGGCGCACTTGAAACAGTGCAGTCCAGTTCCAATGAAGAGAGATTGTTGCAGCAGTTTGTGCTCAGTATGATCGAAAAGCAGGAGCAGATTCAAAAGACCATTTCCAGCACAAAGGAATTCAAAGACGTCTATACCCTGCCTGTGATGTCCAATCTGGAAAACAAATCCGAACTCCGAATTCAGGATCTCAAAGATCTGGGAGAAGCTCTGTACGATCAACTGGATACTCGAAGTGCCGGGTAATCCAGAACCACAGCTGGCATTCCTGCGCTCAACTACATACTCCTAGTGCCGGATAATCTCGATGACGGCTGGAATCAATCCGATGAACTCGATACGCGTAGAACAGGATAGCCCCAGAGTCTGGCTAGACGTCTGGACGACCAGCTACATAAACAACGTAGCGTGGAAATGCATATTCTGACGGGACTCTGAAATACCAGGCCCCCAGGCGCTTCTTAAACCTGGCCAGTCATTCGCGCCATGAAGTATTGCCTGAGTTTCAGTATTTCCCTTTCATTGACGTGCATGGGTTCTTTACGAATCTCTTCCATCTGACGTCGCTCCACCGGCGTCATCATTTCATACAGAGCCAGCAAAGCTTCTTTGCTCAGGGATCTAAGAATTAGATGGATGCGATTCTTCGGGGGGATGTACTTTACCGGACTTTCGCGCCCTGGTTTTTCCCAGTACCAATTTCTCAGAATGTCGGTGGCAGCCCTGGGATCCTGGCCCACCAACTGGGATAGATAAACCCGGGTCATGTCTTTCTTTTCTGCGCCCCGCGGTCCCATTTCAGCGGATCCGCCCCCCGGGATGACTGATCCAGACTTTCCGGATGCCGAGGCCCCCTCCTCACTCTCTGGTAGAGTGTCCCTGAAGACATCGGAGGCGGCTTTGCTCCTGGAATTTCCTCCTGCGATGACATGTCCACCGCCAAGTTTGGGAACGGACCAGCCTTTCAATGGAGGCTGGCCTTCTCCTTGATCAGGCTCAGGCGCGCTCTGGGCCGGAGGGCGGGATTGCGAAGGCGAGGCCTTTTTTGAAGTAGAAGGATTGTCTTTGCCACTGGACTTTTCCTCTTTCTTAAGAGGGAAATCCGCTTTCTTGAACTGCCGATCCGGCCTCCATTCCTTCATAGGGTCAGTATCGGACTTTTACTGGATTCGTCCAGGGGAAATGAAAACACTCCATTGGCATTGGTAGTCCCCACAGTGGTCCCATCTGCTCGGGTGTATTTTTGACTGGGCCTTAATACCCAATCTGTATATTTATCCGTTCCACTGTTGCAATTCGCTGTTGAGCAAGCAATTCGATTGGTGCTGTCAGCAACTCTCGCCTTGTACTTACCGCCTCCGGAAGGCTTGTTTGAATCAAAGCTACATTGGGAATCCAGGCCGGAGATACCATTGTTCAGTGTTGCATTTGAGAAAGTCGTAGAAATCTTGCATGTGCTACAACCGGCTTGATTGAGTAGAAAGGCTGCCAATCTGAAATTCAGCCGTTTTTGCTGGAGAATACCGTAAAGGCTCGGGCGCCGCCCTGGCGGAATTCATTTGATCCATACCGGGATTCCGGAATCCTGACCCGGTGGATCTTCAGAAGGAAATAGAAAGAAGACGGGCCTTTGCTATTATCGCCCACCCGGATGCCGGTAAGACGACCCTGACAGAGAAATTACTGCTCTACGGAGGTGCCATTCAGCTGGCGGGCCACGTTCGAGCCAAAAAGGACAGAAAAAAGACAAAATCAGACTGGATGACCATGGAGCAGGAGCGCGGAATTTCGGTGTCTACTGCTGCGCTTCAGTTTCTATACGAAGACCATATCCTGAATCTCCTGGACACTCCCGGTCATGAGGATTTCTCTGAAGATACCTATCGTACTCTTATGGCCGTCGATAGTGCCATCATGCTTCTTGACGGGGCTCGAGGCGTAGAACCCCAGACCATTAAATTGTTCCATGTCTGCCGACAGAGAAACATTCCTATTGTAACCTTCATCAACAAGATGGACCACTTCGCTCGGGATCCCTTTTCGCTTCTCGATGAAGTTGAAAAGGTCCTGGGGATTACAGCGGTTCCCCTGTTCTGGCCCATCGGTTCCGGACCGGATTTCAAGGGAGTTTATGACCTGCGATCAAAACAGGTCTTTCGGTATGAAAAGACCACAGGCGGTGCCTTTCCCGCGCCTACAGCCACCGGCGGTCTGGACGATCCAGAGCTCAAAGCCTTAATGGATGAAGAGCTCTACGAAACCTTTCGAGAAGGCGTGGAGCTTTCTTCAGAAGCCCTGCCCGAGTTTGACGAAGATGAATTTCTGAAGGGAAATATGACTCCGGTGTTTTTCGGATCGGCCCTTAACAACTTTGGAGTTGAATTATTCTTGCAGCGCTTTCTGGAGATCGCTCCTCGGCCAGCCAACGTACCTCTGGAAACCGGCGATGTACTCAAACCCAATGATCCCAACTTTTCAGCCTTCGTCTTCAAGCTGCAGGCAAATATGAACCGGGCTCATAGAGACCGGGTTGCCTTTGTGCGAATCACATCGGGAACTTTTGAACGGGGAATGACAGTAAATATTTCAGGTCAAAAGAAAACTGCACGGCTTTCCAGCCCTGTGGCATTCTTCGGCCAGGAGCGATCCACGATCGACAATGCTTATCCCGGGGATATCATCGGTCTCATCAATCCTGGTTTGTATAAGCTGGGCGATGTTCTTTACACGGGCCAGGAGCCCCAATTCCATCCCCTGCCTCGCTTCGCTCCAGAGCTATTCGCAAGATTGGTGCCCGAAGATACTTCCAAGCTTAAGCAATTTCGTAAAGGACTCCAGGAACTGCCGGAGGAAGGTGTTGTTCAGGTATTTACAACAGGTGATGGCTCTGCGATTATCGGAGCCGTGGGTCAGCTTCAGTTTGAGGTGATTCGTCATCGCATGGAAGATGAATACAGTGTTCCATGCAGACTGGAAAACGTTGGTTACGAATGTTCTCGTTGGATCAAACCGGAAGACAAGAATAAATTTAGCGGTTACGATCTTGTAGTATACGATGAAAAGAACAATCCAGTGGTTCTGTTTAAGAGCGAATTCAGAATGCAGAGTTTTAAAAGAGAAAAACCCGATGTGGAACTCTTCGAATCCCCAATTCGTTCTATTGCCTGAGGATACATAGCGGTGAATAACCGGACAAGGATATAGAAAAGCTCATTTGGTTCGACCCGGGGATTTCTGGATGCCTGGATCCACCGACAGGATGGTAAGATGGAGAACGAGCAACCAAAGTCCATGAAGGGACACTTTCTGATTTCGGAATCCAATATGATGGATCCGAATTTCAAGCAGACCGTGGTCTTCATGGTCGAGCATAACGATGAAGGCGCTTTTGGACTGGTTGTTAATCGTAAATCCGAGCTAACTGTAGCAGATATCATTCCAGAGTTAGCAAACGACCTCGGCGTTTCCAGGCCGGTGTACGTGGGCGGACCGGTCCAGCAGGAACTGGTTTCAGCTCTGCATTCCGCTCTGCCCGATGGTCCATCCACTACCGCCATGGAAATTGTACCGGGAGTGTTTTTTGAGCCAGGATTTCGCCAGCTCCAGAAATTCTTTGAGCCAGAAATCTGGGAATCCATCCCTCTGGAGGATCGCCCCTCTATTCATACCTTTCTGGGATACTCGGGTTGGGCACCGGGGCAACTGGAAGAAGAGATGCGTTCGGGCGCCTGGGTCACCCTGAAAGGCAAACCCAGCATTGTATTTCATCCCAATCCAGAGCAGGGCTGGCGTGATGCCCTCCGTGCGAAAGGGGGAATCTATAAAATCTTTGCAGATTCCAATCAGGATCCATCGTTGAACTGATCTCTTGAAGAGGGTACGATCCCAGAGATGAATTCTCTGCCCGGGCTGCTGTGAGGTGCCATTTGGTTTTGTCAGTCCTGGCAATCTCCCAATTTCTGAAGGCACTGCTTTCGATAGCCAGAAGGTACCTTTTTAAGTAGAAAGAGGCAGATTCACTGAAGGGAGGCCGATGCCCTGGTTGATTACTCAGACATTTCTCTGGATTTGAGAGAGGATGGACCTGTCTTTTATTTTCTCATCCCGAGCCAGCAACATTGCTTTTGAGAGCAAGACAGAAAGACCTGTATCGCCTTCGAATGGTAAATAGACGGACTTCAAAGATGCATCAGGACTACGGGCGGGAACTATGCAGAGGTACTGGTTGTTCGGCTCCATTAGAATATTCGTGGAGCCTATGTGAATCTTATAGGTTCTTAACTTTCCCTCAACAATAAGAAATTGTTCTTCGATACTGCATTGATGCGCAATCTGCATACCAGGTAGGATTTTTTCTAGCATCGCCCTCCTTGTCCGGGCTATTGCGTTCAGGTCTCCGAAGGCGTAATTGAACCAATAATCTCTGTGGTTTTCCGGACCTGCATCCTGCCAGTTCGGATCGTTCCCGACGCTCGACACCCCTACAAAGAGATCGACATCTCTCATTACTTCGCTAAAAAAAACCGGTGGTATTTCATTTAGGCATACAGGTTCGAGTCCCCGATTGAACCTCACCTGGTCGGTAATGATATAGAGAGAAATCCCTGCGGGGGATACCGAATCTTCGTCGTAAGGTGCTTCGATCCAGAGCTCAGCTCTTAGACCTGCAGCCGCAAGATCAAGACTTGCCGTCGGATTTCCTCCATCAAAGCCTCCCTTGAGTGAATATTCCCATCCACGAGATTTGACAAGTCGGGCAAATTGGTGTTGCTTCAGGATATGGGCTGCCATTCGATTAGAGTAAATATCTGTTTCTCGCTCAGCGTCAGTTAGTAGGTAAATCTCACGATGAGCTTGTTTAAAGGGCTGAACAATACCACTAGCTTCCAGCGCATCCCTCCAGGCCAGAACCTCATGGCTGCTTGAGTTCGCCGGATGCCAGAGCGTGACCGAAGTGTCAGAGCCAATCCAATCCAGAGAGGCTCCAGATACATCCTTAAAGCCATTCTCGCTCCAAAGTCCCAGAGATTCGCGGTCCACCTCCTGGAATTTCCAGATTAATCGTTTCGCAAAGTAAGCCAGTAATCCATGATCAAGAAACCTTTTGCGAAACGTAGAGTACGAGAGTGTTCTCCCATCGGTATAAAATCTTTCAATTCTTGTGCGCTGGGCAAGAAGCGTTGCACTTAGATCCTTTTCCATGGATTTGACATTCTTCAATTCCTCAATGTGGTGCTTTTTCATTGAGCTCGGAACTGATTTAAACTGTTTTCCGTTGGTATTATGCCACTCTATTCTTGATCGGCTGCTGGATTCGATTCTAAGGATGCATCTGATTTCATCGAATAACCATTCCCTTTTCTCTCGCTCAAGCTGAAACCCGGGAACTGAAATGTCCTCGATATCTGCGACACTGAGATCCAATTCATCTGCAGCTTCGAATAAGTATTTTTGGATAAGTGTAAGGGCTGTCTTGTTTCGCATTCTCTGTCGCAGCATTGATAGCTGAGAGAGGCCCGACATGGAATTCGCGTTCTTCATGGAGAATAAACCTGCATTGGCCAGCGCTGCTCGACCATTTCGATATTCCCTTTCCACCAGGCGTCCTAATTCCATCAGGAGTTTTTCATTGCTGGTCTTCCCTATTGACCAGAGCAAGCCTTTTAAGATATTCTTGTTGTCTTCTGACGCAGAATCAAGGGGGAATGACATGATCTTAATCAGAGTGGACTCGAAAGAGTGATTACTCAAGATTGAGACAATCCGAGTCATCTCATCCTGCAGCTTTTTGCTCGGTCGGGCACCGGATGCAGACCTGCAAAGCGCAATCAATTGATACCAAACCTTTTGATCCTTCTCTGAAAGGTCTGAGAGAACACGATTGGCATGAATCCCAAAACTATCCCCTGGAGCGAACCCGGCGTCCACTATCTTGGAATACAAGGATGCGATGGACGCTCGAATTCTCCTTTCTTCATAAACCAGACCAGGGGAATCCAATTTCGAGTGATACTCTTGCAGAGCACGAACAAGAGAATTATCACTCATTGGATCAATGGAGGATTTCTTGATCGCGGAAATAAGCGACCGAACAGGAAAGCCCCAGATCTTTTTCTTTTTTGCCTGGTTCAGGATGTAAAGAAAATCGCCTTCCGAAAACGGTAATCTCTTTGCGAGCAATTGCCGGAACAATTTCGATACAATTTCCGATTGGTAATCAGTACCTGTATCGCCAAGATACTTAGCCGCCGCTCGGGCATATAGAATCTGTGTTTCAGGCGTTGAGTCAAGAATCGTAGCACCTGCATCAAGTGCTGATATGCTGGGAAGATCATACCTGTTGGTCATTCGATCTTCTGCATCCCGAATTAGCGCCTGAATACCAAGCTTCAAAGGATCAGCTTTTCCAAACAACCGACCGAGCATGAATCTTCATCCTCCGGCCAGTGGCACAAGCTGGATGAATGTTATTTCGGTGTTTTCGTCCAAACGTACACTCTGTTTGAGGCCGGTTTTCTGAACTTCATCGATAAAGATAAAGAAGCCATTTTGCTCGAATGCTTGTAGGGCCCTTTTAATCTCCGTTTTTGCATCAAGAGGTTTTATTCGTGCCCGCTTTTTTGGCCATCCCAGGGGCTTTCGACTCAACTCCATTGAGTCGTTCTTTCTGCGAACCTCCTGGCGCACCCTGGATTCAATGAGCTGGGCAACCGTCAGTGTATCAGAGGGCAGTTCCAGTCTCCATGAATGGGAACTCGCACCATTTTCTTCCCGAACCATGATGTTTACAGGCATATTCTATCCTCTATAGAATACTGAATGGACCATAAGTAGAATCAAGCAACTTTTTTTGGTTTCAAGATTGGCCCTGAAAGTGCATAGGAAAGGCCCGTTTGGCTGCCTCAGAGATCTCTGGTAGTATGTGCCAGCGAGGTGAGAGAAATAACTCGCCGCCTACTCTTCCAGAGCCCTTTCGATGGCCACACTACTTCCGTTGTAGAGTCGCATCGCATGGTTGGCGGCGATGGTTTCATTCATCTGTTTGAGTGGCGTTGGATCTGATTGCCATTCCTTGAGATCATTGAGAGCTTCTTTTTCGCTTCTTCGCTCGGGAGTGGATTCGCCCAGTTTGAAGCCATAATCCGCGGAATAGCTTTCATGATCGCCTACTCGTCGAAGGAATAGCCGCGGAATGGGATAGAAGGCAAGCTCAGATGGCTTGGTGGCCAGTATATCGGAATAAACGATGGCATAATCGGTGGCATAGACAGCTTCGTAGCGGCTATCAAAATGAAATACGACTGCATCAAAGTCTTCCAGAATGGCTGGAAGGTTTTGCACATCGGAAAGGGTATTACATACTTTGTAGCGAATTTCCTTCTTATTCAGTATTCCCAGGATTGTATCCAGAAAGTCCTGATGATCTCCGCAGTTAATGATGGGAACATAACCTTCTCGGAGAGCCTCATCGTCGAAGATGCTGTTGACCCAGTTTTTCAGGAATTTTTTCTGCGCCCCGGCTCCGCCTACGGGAATTAATAGCCTCAGTCTTTCTCGTCGCTCCAGTCTTCGCATACGATCCGAAATGGCGTTTTCCAGGGTTGAAAGCACAGGTTCAGAGACCCAGTGACCGGCAAATTCCACTTCGTTTTCATCGATTCCCATCTCGAGATAGCCATCCCGCATATGACGGGTTTGCACAAGATTTAAGGCTCCAGGACAGAGCAAGAAGTACTGCGGTAAGGTATCGTTCACAAGGTGTATAATGCGTTCGAATCCCAGAGCTGCCGCGATGTGAGCGTTCAGGGGATACGTGGTAATAATCGGGGTTTCCCGATCCATACCGGAATAAAGCGAAATCAAACGGCCGGCCAATAACATGGAAAAATGCAAAGCGCCAATGCCGCCTCCGGTCATTGCCTTGCCCCAGATCCATTCCACCGGTCCGCCAATGTCTGTGGCCAATCTGGAGAACTGGCTGTAAAGGGAGTCCAATCGCTCAATACATGTGGCTTCGTTGCAGTCAATGGCCAGCAGGTCATGCAGTGCCGTGGAGATTCCACGCTCCACGGACTGGCTGTACACGGAAAAGGCCATGCGATGATGACCGTAACCCATCCGTATGGTACCGGTGTAGAGTTCGTAAGGTTTGAGTCCGCCTACCGAGTTCTCTTCGTTGATCCCTCCAATAAGCTCAAGGCCCGGGTAGTACGGAGAAGGTCCAGCGCTGAGGTCCAGCTTCTGAGCCGGAGGATACATGGCCATGAGCCAATCCACTACCAGAGGATTGAATACAGAGGCCGCTAGATCTGGTTTCTTCCCGTACAGCTTCACTACTTACGCTTCCTTCTTCTAGATCCTTTACGTTTTGATGCGCCACCGCCGGATACGACAGCGGGAGCCGGACCACTTCTTTGCTGTCCGTTATTACCCACAATTTGCCCTGGTGCTGCCCCCCTGGCCTGACCCGGAGGCGGAGCTTCAAAACTTTCCATACTTTCATGGGTTGCGGTGCCCAGGTTTCTGCGTCTGGACTGGGTCTGTTCCACTGGACCCTCAATCTGTACGCGAAATAGAAACTCTACGATCTGCGCCTTCACTGTATCCATGATGGCATCGAATAGCTTGAAACCCTGGAGCTTGTATTCCACCAGCGGATTCTTTTCGGAGTAAGAAGAGGCCCAGATGCCCTCGCGCAAATGGTCCATCTGATAGAGATGCTCCTTCCATCGGGCATCGATGATATCGATGGCAATTCTCTTTTCGATGTAACGGAAGTTTTCATCGCCTACGGCTTCCACTCTTTCATTGTAGAACTTCTGAGCTTCTTCATTGATTTGCGCAAAGATGGTAGCCTGGGGGTCCTTGCTCACTTTATAGTCATCCGCAGAAAGGGACATTTTCATTCCCAGACCGTTGAGTAGCCATTCTTCCAGGCTGGCCAGATCCCATCGCGTAGGATCATTGGTATCGCAGTAATCCAGGATCTGCTGTTCCAGAACCTCTTCGGACCATTCCAGAACTGTGTCCCGAATGCTTTCCTGTTCCAGTACCTTATCTCGCTCGGCGTAAATGATTTCTCGCTGCCGATTCATTACATCGTCGTATTCCAGCAGATGTTTACGAATATCGAAGTTATGGCTCTCTACCCGTTTCTGCGCCCTGGCAATGGCTCGATCCACCATGCCGGCTTCCAGTTCCTGACCTTCGGTCATTCCCAGACGTTCCATCAAACCCATGATTCTAGGACCGCCAAACAGTCGCATCAGGTTGTCTTCAAGGCTGAGGTAGAATCGACTGGATCCCGGGTCCCCCTGGCGACCGGAACGACCGCGAAGCTGATTGTCGATACGGCGAGCTTCGTGCCTTTCTGTGCCGACGATATGAAGTCCTCCGGCCTCTTTTACCTCTTTGTGAAAGCCCAGCCAAATATTTGCCCTATCCAGGACTTCTTTGGCCTGTTTGGATGCGGTACTTCCCTTTATACGAGCGGCTTCTTCTTTTGCTCGATCAAATTGTTTCTTTCGTAGAGCTTCCTTGAAGCTTTCCATGGCTGGCTCGGTTTCCTCCAGGTCTTCGAGATCCTTGAGGTATAATGGAGCTCCACCCAGCACGATGTCGGTTCCACGACCGGCCATGTTCGTGGCCACCGTCACGGCTCCAGGCTTTCCGGCATTCTCTACAATTTCTGCTTCTTTCTGATGCTGTTTTGCATTCAAAACATTGTGCGGGATGTTATGCTTTCGCAGAAGGCTGGACAGCAATTCTGATTTCTCAATGGATACTGTACCTACGAGCACCGGTTGCTTCGCTTCCCGACAGAGTTCTATGTCTTTCGCAATGGCTTCAAACTTTTCTAGCTCCGTACGATATACGCGGTCCGGATAATCGATCCTTCGTACCGGTTCATTGGTGGGAACCACCACAACTTCCAGTCCGTAGATCTTGCGAAATTCCTCGGCTTCTGTATCTGCAGTTCCGGTCATACCGGACAATTTGCTGTATAAGCGAAAGAAGTTCTGAAATGTTACGGAAGCCAGGGTTTGCGTTTCCTGCTTAATGGTTACTCCTTCCTTGGCTTCAATGGCCTGGTGTAGCCCATCGGAATAGCGACGGCCTTCCATCAATCGGCCGGTGTGCTCATCTACAATGATTACTTCGCCTTCGCGAACAACATAGTCCACTTCATCTTTAAAGATTAAATGCGCTTTCAGGGCCTGATTTGTATGGGCCACAAGCTCCACGTTCTCAGGTGCATACAGGTTTTCTACTCCCAGAAGCTCCTCTACTCGTTTTACTCCTTCTTCGGTGAGGAGCACATTTCTGGATTTCTCATCAATATCAAAGAACCACCCAAAAAGGACATGAGGCTCTTCTTTGCCAGGCTCCACCTCTTTTTCCTCTGGTTCCGGGGCTTTTTCTTCGTCGCGCAGCAACTGACGAATGGCTTTGTCCAGACGATTGTATTTGTCTGTGTTTTCGTCCGCTGGACCGGAGATGATCAGAGGAGTTCGCGCTTCGTCGATGAGGATGGAGTCTACCTCATCCACAATTGCATAGTTGAAGCCTCTCTGAACGCGAAAATCCAGTTCAGATACCATGTTGTCCCGGAGAAAATCGAATCCGAATTCGTTGTTGGTTCCGTAGGTAATATCGGAACCATAGGCGCCTTTGCGTTGTTCCGGGTTCATTTCATGTTGAATAACACCAACACTTACACCCAGAAGCTCAAATACGGGCTTCATCCAGGCAGCATCCCTTCGCGCCAGATAGTCATTCACAGTTACGACATGAACTCCCTTACCAGAAAGTGCATTTAAATACACCGGCAGCGTAGACGTCAGAGTCTTACCTTCCCCGGTTTTCATTTCTGCGATGCGTCCTCCATGCAGAACCATACCACCCATTAACTGCACATCGAAATGCCGGAGGCCCAGACTGCGCCAGGCAGCTTCGCGCACCAGGGCAAAGGCCTCAGGCAGGATATCGTCCAGGCTTTCTCCGGCCTCCACCCGCTTGCGAAACTCATCGCTCTTTCTTGCGAAATCCGAAGTCTCCAACTTCTGCATCTCTGGTTCAAGAGCGTTGATTTTTTCCACCACAGGAAGCATGCGCTTTATATCGCGTTCATGCTTGGTTCCAACTACGAGCTTTACTATCTTACCGAACATATTTTCCTCAAAATCCTTCGATCCCTATTCCGATTTCATTGCCACCGACTCTGGGGTCATCCTTTTCTTACCGGGAATTACCAGGCCCAGAAGAGCCCAGAAAGGTACCATTACTTCATCATCCAAAAAGAAGCATTGGAACCAGCCTCCGAAGAAGACGATCAGAAGACCAAAACGCCAGAATCGCGCTCTTCCACCGGAGTTTAGGAGGACAAGGATTACCGATCCCCAGAAGCATAGAAATAGAATTGCAGCCGGTAGTCCACCAATCGCTGCAAAATTCAATAGATCGTTGTGTGCATGGCCCCGCTGAATCAGGGCATAGGGATAATACAAATAGGGCTCTTGTTTCCCGGTGAGAAGGATGTCCAGTTCCACCGAATCTTCAAAGGCACCGGGACCGACTCCGGTAAGCGGGTATCTGGCTGCCATCTGCACAGCAGCATCCCAGACCATCANTCTTTGATAATCGGTATGCTTTTCTTCNCCGGTGGTGGCTGTGGCCAGCTCCTTCATTCGACCATCGCTGCGATCCAGAACTAGCAGACCCAGGGTTCCCAGAACCAGAATCAGTGCTACCCCACCCACCGGTAGCCATAAAACACGGGCACGCTTCTTCCATCTGGATCGAGTGAACCAGTACAATCCAAGAACTCCAGAGAGAGCGGTGCCCAGAAGGGCGCTTCGTCCGCTGTTCAGAAACAAAACCAATGCCAGAGCTAGCACTGCAGCTACCCGGATCCAGAAAGAACGAGTGCGAATCACTCCCAGTGGATCGCGAATGTATTGACTGGCTACCGAAAGCCCCAGGTAAAGAAAGAAGATTCCTGCCAGTGCGGCATATGTCAGATGCGTGTTCAGTAGACCGATGGGCATAAAAAGATGAATTNCCCGTCCGGCCAGAGGAATGCTACCCACATGGTGCTGCAACCTGGCATCCGGAGAATCCTGCCAGTCGTTGGCGATATACTGAGGAATCTTCGCCAGGCGAAACTCCGTAAAGACAGATATTAATCCAGCGATGAGCATGATTGCTCCAGCCCAGAGGAAGCAGCGTAGAAGCCAGCGTCGGCTGCGTCCGTCTCGGCTATGGCTGAAAGTCCACAATCCTGCCAGAATCAAAAAGANATCTTTTAGTTCTTTGTTCCATCCTTGCTTTAGGTGGGCGAAAAAGGCCGAAGCATCGCCGGAGGGCATAAGGCTATTGTCCAGGTGACCGGTCCAGGCTGCGATGGCCCGAATCAATAAAGAAAGAGCCAGCCATCCAAACAGAGCAAAGCCCCAGAGGAAGGGCACCGGAATTCTCCAGCTCTGTGCACCGGAGTTCTCAGGCTGTCTCCGTTGTTCTACAACTTCCCAGATCCATCCAATGACAGCCAGAAAGCCTCCCAGGCTCACCAGGCTGATCGACATGGCGGAACCCACTATCATGATGGCCCCGCCAGCGTAGCTAAGTCGATGGCTGAAGCCCTGTTGCTTGATGGAAAAGGATTGCATAGATGTGGACCGCCGAAGCATTCTTCCCGAGAGCCGCAAGCGCTCAGACAAATTCTGGCAGAGGTAAAGCATTGTCCAGCAGGGAAAAATTTATCATAATGGCTTTCATCCTGGGAGGATTCCTGTTTGTCCATNTCAGACTGGCCGGTAGTGCNACGAATCACAATTATCTGGAGTCCTTTGCCAGTCCTCGTGCATTCAGCCAGCACAGCCTGGTACTCAGAGGATTATACCCCGGCCTGAAGCCGGAGAATGCCTTTGATGGAAATGCGAAGACCTGCTATCGCGAGCCTTTAACAGGACCTCAACGGACCGCCCGGCTGCCGAAAGAAATCAACCNGAGCCCGGTGCCGGACTATTCTCATCCAACCCTGTCCGGCGAACTGGGATTGAGCCACAGAGCAGCTCAACCGCCGGAGCCCGAAGACTTTTCCTTTGTGAAATTCGAATTCTGTGACTCCCAGAACTCGGTGCTGCCAGGAGCGGTTCGCGTTCAACTCTTCCGACAAAAACTCTACGATGTAGACCGACAGTATCGCGTACCGGATCCGCCGGAATTATGGCATACAGCGGATCTAGAACTCGGTACCAGGACCGATCAGCGATTTGACCTGAAGCCAGAACCCTTTCCCGACTCTTCCGGATTTCCGGATTCCTTTTACAATGTCTGGGTAAGATTGATATTCTCTGTGCCCGGAAGTCAGAGGCAAGAGGCTCANGAGCTTTGTATTCAGGATGTAAGAATAGGAAACCGGAGTTTCTTCGCATCATCAGCCGAGGATGGCACATGCCCCTGAGAAAAGTGGGCTCTGCCTTTCTGGGTCTGCTGGACCTTCTGGAAAGCTCCTTTCAGAGATTTCTGAGAGATGGTCTGGTGGTGCGAGCCAATGCTGTAGCCTACGCTGCGGTATTGGCGCTGATTCCGGCCCTTGCGATGCTGGTGAAATTTGCATCCATCGACAAATCCAGTCTACAGATTCAGATCGCACGATTGCTGGCCGCCTACGGTATCACAGAGTCCGGTCGATTGCTGGTAATGCTGGATGAAATCCTGTCCAGGGCCAATGCAATTGCAGGTGTGGGAACGATCTTTGTCNTGTACTCCGCGAACAATCTGATTCGTCACCTGGAGGATGCCTGTAATCATGTTTTTCGTGCACCGGACCGGCCTATTCTATTTCGGTTTGCGATCTACATCGCCTCTTTTGTCATCCTTCCTGCCTTGATCTTCGGAGCCAGTGGGCTCTATCGCCAGACAGTGGCTGCACTTTCGCCGCCGGCCTACGTGGATCTGAGTTTTACCAACGGAAATTTGTATTTGCTAGAGTCCTCCGGCGTACTGGAAGAACGTTCTATCGATGGCATTCAGACTCGCAAGATTCTGGATTCCGTAAATCTGGATGCCCCCTTTCGCGAACGTATCTATGATCCCGGCTCAAGACGAGTACTCAATCGCATAAGTCCCGATAGCAGTCTCACTCCTCTGGATCGACCCGGGCTTACTGAGATACAGGAGTTTCGCAATCTTCGCATAGATGGTTCTTATATTCTGCTCAGCACCGAATCCGGTCTTTTAGTGTTTTCCGAGGACGGAGGCATGACCTGGGATTTTCGACGTTATCTTGTTAAGACAGAGTCTGCGCTCAGAAATGCTTTGATCGAAGATGTGATCCTGCTCCCGGACCGAATTGTAATCCTGACCGGGGATGGACTTCAGTCTACGTTGCTGGTGCTTTCCCGTAGAAACCTGTCCATCATCGATATGAACCCACTGGAAAGTGCTTACCGTTCCTTGAATCTACTGCCCGATGGTATCTATGTTGGAGGAAATGGAAAGTATCGTGTGTCCAGGGACCAGGGATTCAGCTGGAGTAATCCCGTTAACGCTAGTTTCGGAAATAGAAATGAATTGATTCAGTCCATCCATAAGAATGCACAGGGGGATCTGGTTTTCATGTCCCGCTCCGGTATGCTCTGGCTGGATACAGCGGATGGCCAGAGAATTTATCCATCGCTCTTCGAAAGTGGAACGGCAGGCCAGGGCGGTTTGATGCTGGGAACCNCCGGCCCGGCCTTTCTCTACGGAGCCGACGGCATGGTTCGCATAAGCACCGACGGCGGCCGTAGCTGGATTCCATCAGATCTTCGCTTGAAGGATACTGAGATACTATCTCATGCCCGCTCGGAAGGTTACCTTTTCCTGGGCGGNAGTGGCCGCTACACCGGACAGTTCCGATTCCAGGGTACTGAAACTCTTTATAATGAATCCGGCGCACCTATAGGACAGAAGGCCATCTTTGAGCGAGGACCGCAGTCCAGGTATTCAAGGTCTTTGATCTTCCTTCTGCAGATTCTCTTCTATGCTCAGGCACTGCTACTGGTCTGGCTGGTACTTGCCCTTCTGTTTCGTGCTCTGCCCAACAAGGACGTGGGATGGAAAGCAGCCTTCGGTGGCTCATTGTTTTCAGCACTTTGCATCGTAGGATTCTTTTTACTATTTCGAGTCATTGTGGGCAAATCCACTACCACCGCTGCTCTCTATGGAGTATATGTGGCCATTCCGCTGGGCATGATTGTGCTCCTCTCTACGGTACAGATCCTTTTGTTTGGTCTGGAAATCTGCTACCTGCTTCATAATCCTCGAAGAATCCGAGAAGCGAAGTATCTCAGGAATCCAAAAAAGTTTCTGGAACTACTTTCTTGATAATGGAGCTGGGACAGTAGCGGCGAATCTCGTTCGCTTGAATTTGCATCCATTCTACACCGGGACCGTTCAGCTCGGAGGATGATTGGGAATTCTGATTGGCACTGAGTCTGTCAGTAATGGGATTTCGGCCCGCAGACTTCGAAGGCAAGGTTTGATTCTTTTGTCCTTTGTTTTTCTTTGAATAGGTACCAGCCGGATCCGCTGCTACCGCATCAAATTGTTCGGCAGGGCAATCCTGTGTCTCCACTAAGCTCTTTTTCGCTTTGCTTTGAGTTTTTTCGGATTCTAACTCCAGCGATGAGATCTTTAGGATGGAACCAACTTCCTTCCGGGAAAGCTGCATCGCATAGAGTTNGCCCTGTATCCGGTAATGCATAATGCTGTGTTTGAATCTCGCCACGGGTTCTGCGCCGGAAACCGGCGTAGGGTTCAGGCCGGTGGATTTCTTTGCCGATGCCAGGCTTCCGGTGGTCTTGGATTTCCTGAAACCAATTTCCGTTTCCCCAGAATGCTCTGGAAGTGATTCGGATAGCTGGCCATCTCCGCCAATGACGTTTGCTCTTTTCTGATACTCAGGTGCATTGCCGTTGCCGCTTCCGTGTTTCGTCTCCTTCTGATCATTAGTGGCAGCAACCTGCTTTCCCCTTTTCTGCCATTGGGCCTCATCAAAATCTGAATAGATCGGTCCTTCTGAACTGCTAATCCTGCAAGGGAGAAACCAGTCATTCCGAAAGATAGGTCTGGCCGGATTCTTGCTGATCCAGATTTGTCCATCGCATTCGACCCAGAAAATCTCCAGTGTAAGATCCTGCTTCTTACTTTTCTTGAGCGGTGGAATTTCAGCGGCCAGGGCCGGCCCTCCGGAGCGAAAGACATTGCAGTAAGGACGAACAGGACACAACAGGCAGGACGGCAGGCCGGGAGTACATATCATGGCTCCCAATTCCATGATCGACTGATTGTGCACGGAAGGCTTTAATGGACTGGATCGGATGATTTCTTGTGCCGCCGGTTCCGCCGCCTTTGCATAGTCCGAAGCTTCGATCAGATGAAGATTGGATTCGCTGCCATACTCTTCCGGTGGTTCCGTACCCTGGCCCTGAAAGAAAAGTCGACTGAGCACACGGATCACATTTCCATCCACCACGGCATCCGGTATCTCCATAGAAATGCTCCGAACCGCAGCAGTCGTATACGGTCCTATTCCGGGTAAAGCCAGGGCCTCCTTCTGCTCCCCCGGAAACATGCCTCCATGCTCCTCTACAATTCTCTTCGCACATTTGTGCAGATTCCGGGCCCGGCTGTAATAACCCAGACCCGCCCATCGTTCCAGTACCTCACTTTCCGAAGCTCTGGCCAGGGATTCAACGTCGGGAAACTGCTCTAGAAAGGATACGTAGGCAGGTAGCATGGCCTGAACCCTGGTCTGCTGAAGCATGACTTCTGAAACCAGAGTTGTATACCAGTGCACATTCTTGCGAAATGGGAGATCCCTCTGATGCTTTTTGTACCAGCCACCCAGCGCAGATAGAAGCTCCTGAAGTTCTTCATGATCAATGCGCAGGGATACCGAGTTATCGCCTTCTTCTCTGGACGAGCCATTACTCGATTTCTGATTCAAAGACCTGATGTCTGCCTCCGATATCAACTACCTGTGCTGCTGTAGCGATTGACCCCGAATCGCCAGAAGGCCAGCGAAAGCCCCAGAACAACCAGTCCTATGGGCAGGCTCATATACGAAAGGTACGGATGAAACAGGGTCTGACCGGTGCGATCCAGAAAGAAGTGCGCCGGATAGAAATTTACAAAGGCAATGGGAAACATGAACGTCAGTAGAACACGCACAGGAAAGCTATATATATGCACAGGATACATCAAAAATTCGCGAGCGGAGAACACCAGTAAATGCTGCAGCCCCTGATTTTTGATGGCGAAGAAAGACACAGCTGCAATGATAATNCGGATNCCGGCCANAATAANCACGCCTCCCAGAATACTTCCAATGAGAAANGATACNTTGAGCAGGTCCCAGTCCAGGTCGATCATGTTGTCCGCTACAAACAATGCGGCCAGACCCAGAATCAAGTGAGCCACGCCCCCTGGCTCGAACTTCATCGCAAGGATTTGTCCCAGCTCCGATAGTGGGCGAAGCATAACCCGGTCGAAAGTCCCTTCGCGGACCAGTTCTGAGAACTCCGTCATTCCGGAAAATACCGCGCTGACCATTCCGTTGCAGAGAAGAAGCATAGAATATAAGAAGGCCACTTCTCCTGGCTGCCATCCACCCATCTGCTTGAATCGATTAAGCATCAATGCGATAACACTGACCTGCGCGCCGTAAAATCCAATCAAAGTAAAGATGTAGGCCACGAAGCTTCCGCGATACTCCATCTTGCTCTGAACAGCTGCTTTGAGAATGGCCAGATAGGATTGAAAATCGGAGGAAGGCTTTTCTAGTTCTGTGGATTCCGTTGTGCTTGCACTCATGTCAGTACCTGAATGGTTATTTCTATTCTAGTCTATTCTATATCGCGCTTTGTCCGAGCCTGCGTCCGGGACCAGCGCTATTCCCCAAACGCCCCTTCCAGGGAAAAACGAAATCCCGCTTACCAGTTCGAGAGCTGTGCGCTCCCTGGAGCAAAGCTTTTCCTGAAAGGAAGCCAGCTTCCTCAACCACCGGCGATACTCAGTTTGCGCAGTCCTCCGCGATAGCTCAGCCAGCACAGGCCGCCCACTCCAGCCAGAAGAATTATGTACCTTAAGAGCAGCATCTCGTACGGCATACTCATGCGCTCCAGTAGCAGCATCGTGGGAAAATAGAACAGATAAGGAAATGGAGTACTCAAGAGGATCTCTACCAACCATTCAGGAAAGAAATCCAGAGGAATGATTGCGCCGGAACAAAGAGTGATCATCGCATAATAGAAAATCCAGAATGGAAAGATCTCAACAAAATAGAAGGAGAAAGAGCTAATCAAGAAGGACATTAGAAAGAACAGAAGAAAGGCCAGCAAATAAACCGGAATGAATTGAAGAATCAGGCCTGCATTTACCGGGATACTGATTCCAAAGAGCAGAACACAAAATCCCAGAAGAGGCAGGGACCTTGCAAAAAACTGAAACAAGGAGGATCCGAATGTATCGGAAAGATACATCAATGGAAAGGAAAATGGCTTCATCAAATCCACTGCGATTTCGCCGCTTCTTACCTTCTGCGAAAGTAAAGAATCATTTCGTCCAAAGCTGGATTTGATCAATGTGGAAAGCACCGCATAGGCAATCATATTCTCTCTGGTCAGACCATTGGCCGTTTCGCCTTCCGGGATCAAGGCCTTCCATACACTGGTGAAAATAAAGATGTACAGAAAAGCATTCAGAAGCGCTGTATAGTATTCAAAACGATACGCCAGCGANCTNTGAAAGGACATGGAAATNAANTTNAGATAAGCCATNCTAGAGCTCCAGNTTNTTNCCNGCGTANATCTTNTTNAANGTCTCNGTNAGGTCCTGNTTTCCTACNGTGATNTCNTGAATGCGGGCNCCNTGTTCGGANANNGTNGCGATNAGCTTGCTNACACTTTCATTCACCTTCAGNCGNACTTCCAGGAATTGNCCNTTTGGTTCGGTNATCAGATCAAAGCCNCGTTCTANGAGAAANCCGGCATCNGTTTCCTGTTCTAAATGCAGGCTTACNACCTTTTCNTTNTGATAGTTNGNGATNAAATCCTTGAGCTGTCCATCNTACTGAACCTTNCCGCGATCCAGAAGAATCAGTCTGCTGGCAAGGTATTCGATGTCTTCCATATCATGAGTGGTCAGGACAACGGTGGTCTTCTGTTCCTGATTTAGCTGCTTGATGGTTTTTCGAACTACATCTTTGGTAATAATATCGAGGCCAATAGTAGGTTCATCCAGAAAAAGAATGGGGGGATCATGCAGCAATGAGGCCGCGAGATCCGCTCGCATTCGCTGTCCCAGAGAAAGCTTTCTGGTTTGTTGGCCCAAAAAGTCTTCCATTTTCAAGAGATCTACGAAATAATCCAGTCTCTGTCTGAACCTTTGCTGGGGAATTTTATAGATTGTNCGTAACAGATCGTAGCTCTCTCCCACTGGAAGATCCCACCAGAGCTGGGTTTTCTGTCCGAATACAACGCCCAGCTTACGGGCAATTTCCTTCCGGCTCTTTTCTGGATTCAAACCATCTATGCGAATGAGGCCGCTGCTCGGTCTTAGAATACCGGTAAGCATTTTGATAGTTGTGGATTTTCCGGCCCCATTTGGTCCCAGATACCCTACCAGCTCTCCCCGGTCTATGTTGAAGTTGATGTCCTGCACTGCATGGATGTATTCCTTCTTTCCCGAGAATAGACCTGCGATGGAACCAAGGATACCTCCCTTCCTTTTTCGAGAAACGAAGGATTTGTTTAGATGTTCTACTTGAATAAGCATGTGATTTAGATGGACTGCACAGCCAATCACCGCTCACTGGTGACGTGTCTGTCCGAATCCAGAAAGCGATCCGTCGATTGACGGACCATCAAAAAAAAATCCAGGGACGGGTTCGCTTGATCTCCATCCTTCGAGCGGCTACCTTTTTTCTAACTGTTGGCCTGATTTTTCTATGGGTTCCGGGCGAAGTGCATTTGCTCCCTTCGCTACCGGGATGGTTGGTCTTTCTTATTCTGATCCGCTGGCATTCCAGAATCAAAAGAAAGTATGCAGCCTCAAAAAATCGACTGAAATATTACAAGGCCTGGATGGTTCGAAGTAGCGNNAGCTGGTTTTCCGGAATTGAGGATCATCTTTCCGAGGATGAAGCCAGACAAATTGAAAAGGATCTACTGCTTACCGGTTCCTATTCGCTTCTTCATTACCTGGATCAATGCCGCCTTTCGGCCGGTCGCAATACGCTCTATGACTGGATGATGGAAGCTCTGGATTCGCCGGAGCCAATTCGTATTCTGGAACGGCAGAAGCAGGTTGCTGCCCTCAGCCGACTGAAAGTTCTCCAGGGAAAGTGGTACGGACACAGGCAAGCAGACCTGGAGCATGTACATCCGATTGGCTCTACCAGTGGACACCAGTCGGCCAGCCATCAGCAGGATGTCTCATTTAAGTCTGTACCTGCATGGCTGGCCCTGATTTCTGGTCTGCTGGCATTATTCTCTCTGGGGGCATTCTTCTCCCATGAAATCCTTGGAACCAGAGCTTACCACTTTCTGAGCTTTCCCGCTCAATGGGTTACGTTTGGAATCTATCTGTTGTTCTATCGTAGTAAAGAGGCGCGAATGCGCTTTGTGGAAATTCTGGATGCCCTGGATCAGACTTTGCCGCTTCTGAAGGGACTGTACAGTTTTCGCTTTCATGCAGCTGAGCTTGCTCCCCAGCGAGATTTGACCCGAAATCTGAGACAGGAGCTCCGAGAGGCCATTTTACAGGATAGTGTTTACTCTCTGTTTCGAAATCCTCTGGCCTTTGCCATGGGAGGTCTGATTTTCTCAGGCCCGGTGCTGGCAGATTGGTCCATGGGCGGGTTTCTCAGACGAAACGAAGAGAAGATTCGAAGCTGGCTAAAGGAGTTTGCCGCTCTTGATGCCAGCCTGGCCCTGGCCGGGTACCGTAGATTTCTGAGCCCAGGGGCCTGGCCTGAAATTCGCGAAAGTCCAGAAGTCAACCGTCCTTTTATAAAAGCCCGGGAAATGCATCATCCTTTGATCCCGGAGAATCAGTCCGTGGGCAACGATATGGATTTCCAACCAGAACACAGATTGTGGATTATTACCGGTTCGAATATGGGAGGAAAATCCACTTTCTTGAGAACCGTGGGCATGAATCTGGTGCTGGCGCAGATGGGAGCGCCGGTTCGGGCCCTGTCGTTTGAATTCTACCCTGGTCCCATCGTAACTTCTATGCAGATCCAGGATAACCTGGCCCGATCTGAGTCTTTATTCTATGCCGAAGTTCGGTCGCTGAAGCATCTGGTGGATCATAAACCTCCGGTCTTCTATTTCCTGGATGAGATGTTAAAAGGCACGAATCAAAAAGACCGGAGTTTTGCCTGCCGTAAGATCCTGTCCCATTTGATTGAATCTGGAGCCACAGGAATGTTGACGACACATGATATGGAATTGACCTCTCTTACGGAGGGTTACGGCTCCATGGTTCAGCTATTTCATTTTCGCGAAAGCCCGGGAGAGGGGCTCCAATTCGACTTCAAGCTCAGGCCCGGATCGGTGGAAGGCACTACGGCTCTGACAATACTTAGAAATGAAGGACTGCCTGTATGAGTACTCTGGCCGCCATCGATATGGGAACCAATTCCTTCCACATGGTCATTGTGGAACCCAAAGATACAGGAGGCTTTCAGATTCTGACCAGGGAAAAGGAAACGGTACGTCTGGGAAGCGGCGCTGGCGATCTGGAGACAATCACGCCGGATGCCATGGAGCGGGCCATTGAATGCTTGAATCGGTTTAACAAAATCGCTCGAACCAGGGATGCCTCGGTNAGAGCTGTGGCCACCTCGGCGGTTCGCGAAGCTCGGAATCAAGAAGAGTTTCTGAAACAGGTAAAAAAGGAAACAGGCCTCCGGGTTGATGTCATCCAGGGGCAGGAAGAGGCTCGCCTGATTTATCTGGGGATCCTCCAGGCTTTGCCACTCTTCGAAGAGCGCATCATGCTCATCGACATTGGAGGTGGTTCTACCGAATATTTAATCGGAACCCGGGGAGTGCCTGAATTCGCTACCAGTCTGAAACTGGGGGCCATTCGACTTACCGATCGTTTCTTTGAAGGTGGTCAGGTAAGTGCTTCTGGAATTGAAGATGCCAGATATTTCCTTAGATTAAATCTTCTGGGATTAAGGGCCGAGATGCCCAACAAATTGCCGGAAATTGTCATCGGTTCCTCGGGTACGGCCAGAACCCTGATGGAACTTGTGCAGCAACACGTACGGGGCGGAAGCGAAGAGGCCCGGGACATGACAGCTGATGAACTGGATAAAGTGGTGGATCTGATTCTTGATTGTAAGAATCGCAAGCAACGGGAATCCAGACTGGGACTGGATGAAAAGCGATCGGACATCATTGTAGGCGGAGCCATCCTGATGCAGGAGAGCTTTCGCATTCTATCTATCAAGAAAATGCAGTTCAGCCCCTTCGCCCTTCGAGAAGGCGTGGTATTTGATTCGTATCATCGTTCCAGCAGAAATAAAGAGCTATCAGGAATTCGCAAAAGCTCCGTTTTGCAGCTAGCTCGCAGGATGGTTCCTCATGAAGGCCCGGCAGAGGTCTGTGCCCGTCTGGCCTTGAACCTGCTGGAGGAGCTGGGNAGCGCAGGGNCCTTTTTCGCAGAGGACGTGGAAAAAGAAATCCTGGAATACGCAGCTTTGCTGCACAACTGCGGGATTTCCATCGCCCATTCAGCACATCATAAACATAGCCATTACATTATTCAGAACTCCGAGATGCTTCTGGGATTCACCAGCCGCGAAATCGATGTCATGGCAGCCATCGCCAGATATCATAGAAAGGCCTTTCCGTCGAAAAAGCATTCCGAATATGACGATTTAAATCGCTATGATAGAAAGCTTGTAAAATCGCTGGCCGGAATCTTAAGAATTGCCATTGGTCTGAGTCGCGGAGAATCCGGTCGAGTGGATCGGATTCATATTCAAAAACAGGGTAAAGATCTGGTTCTCTGGGTGCATCCTTCCCAGAAGTTAAAAGCCGGGGATGACCTTTCACTGGAAGTTCATGGTGCGCTACTCAGAAAGGAGCTATTGGAGCTATCACTGGAAAAGAGCATCGATATTCGAATTGTCTAGCGGTGGAATCATGAAGACTTCCGAATTAAGCTCCTGATTTCTGGATCTTACCTGTTCAGAAAGGAAAGATTTGTATCCCGGTAATCTATTCAGCAATAAAAGAACATATGTACTATTTACGTTTCCGTTTTCTTGGAAATCCGCCCGGATACTGTTGGTTGCACCAGTTCGAATCCACCTTGCGGAAGGCCTGAGAGCATGGACGGTTCTTGATTTTTACACCAGTTTGAATCCGCCTTTCTGAAGCCCCCTGAAGCCATGGACGGTTCCTGATTTTTGCACCAGATTGAATCCGCTTGGCTGAAGNCCCCTAAAGCAAAGCGGCGGTTTATTTCCTTNTAAATCGAAATGGGCTGGAATCTGATAGAAAAGCTACCTGATGATCCGCTTCAAGATTCCAGGATGACAACCGCCATGCTCATACCGTCTGTATGACTCAGAGATATATGGAATTGCTGAACTCCCATGGCATCTGCAAGCTCTCTCGCCTTTCGGGACAGAATGAGTTTCTTCTTTCCGAAGACTTTTCCGCCTACCTGAACATCTTGATAACTAAGGCCCACCTGCTCTGTCAGGTTCAGTGCTTTGATGGCCGCTTCTTTAACCGCAAATCTGGCAGAAAGATAGGGCACCGGATCTTCATGCGACAGAGAGTATTGAATTTCTTCCTCGGAATACACTCGATTCAAGAATCGATCGCCGAATCGGTCCAGAGCCTGCCGGATTCGATGATTTTCTACCAGGTCCGTTCCTAGTCCAAGAATCATGGCATCAAATGCTCCTGAAGTCCTTGCTGAACCTCATTCTCTGGTCTCTGTCTTTGAACGATTCGCTCGAATTGCAGGGTCACCCTGGCCGGTAATACATCCAGGATTTCCACTTCCGGGCGATTCAATTTATCTGTGGCCATAATTGGTAGATCATGGATGATAAACGTAGGCTTGATGGAGCGATTGTAGGGATCAAAGAAAGCAGGACAGAATACTCGAACATCAAATTGATTCTTGGTTACCGGTTCTTCCGAGCGAATGCGAAGATCCACAGTTCCATTTCCCAGAACCTTCATGTTTAGCTCGGGCAGATTGTTTATACACCTTACCGGAACATCTTCCAGAACTGTCTCTTGATCGTCTTCTTTTTCTGTTAGAGATAGTAGCCTGGCACGCACCTGTACTTCCAGCTCCTGGTTGGCCGCCACAGACACAAACTCGGGCAAATCTGAAATTAGAACCTTCTGCTGCACTATGTCTTTGGCTTCATTGATCTTCATTTCTCGCGTGGGGATGCGATCCATCTCAGCCACTATAGAATGAGGTCCCTGCACCCGTATGCTGGGCGGATTCGTAGAAACGTAACCCAGACCCACATCCGAAGAGGCGATGAGCTCCAACGCTGGATCCACGGGCAATTCCCTGGTCAGGCTTCGATCCAGAGTGACTTCCAGATCCTTGGAGTAGTTGGCCTCAATTTGCCCCGGCGGATCGGGAATCAGAATGGCTTTGTACTGATTCTTGCCCGGAATGGGTTTCGCAGGCGAGTAGACATTGATCCGAAAAGCACTGGCATTGAACTCCATTTCCTCTGCCGGGCCAGAGAACTGCACATCCATAAAGGATGGAATCTGGGAGCTCAGTATTAAATCCTCTGGTATGGTCGGCCGGTCAACCCGTACATGGAACACTCGAGTAACGTTTCGAGTCCATTGAACATAGAAAAAGAGCATGGAAGCGATGAGAATGCTTCCCAGTTTAACCTTCCAATTCCTGGTAAAGAATAAAACTACTCGTCGTGCAAGATCCAGAGTCATAATGTAGCGCCCTCCTCTTTCTTTTCAGGGGCCTTCTTTCGCTTTGCTCGATTCCAGAGTTCCTGGATCCTGGTTTGAAGATCATCTCCTTTAATGGGAGTGTACATCTGACCATTGCACATAAGCGTGATCTTTCCTGTTTCTTCCGACGTTACGATAATCACGGCATCGGTCTCTTCGCTGATTCCCATGGCCGCCCTGTGTCTGGCCCCATGGGTTTTCTTTAGCACTCTAGAATTGGATAGAGGCAAATAACAGGAAGCCGCAATGATTCGATTGTTTTCGATCATCATGGCTCCGTCATGTAGAGGAGTGTCTTTGTGGAATATGGTTTCAATAAGCTCCCGGGTGATCAGAGCATCTACTCTTACTGCGTTGTCGATGATGGTCTGAGGACGAATCTCTCGCAGGAGAATAATAATCGAGCCCACTTTTTGCCTTGCCATACTTATGGAGGCCTCAGTGAGTTCTTCCAGGGGAAGCACAGCCGGTGCATTTACCCATTGAAAAATGGGCATTCGTCCAATCTCCGAAACCAGCCTTCGGAGTTCCGGCTGAAGCAGGACAATCAAACCAAAGACCAGGTAAGAGGAAACGTTTGTAATGATCCAGGATAGCGTTTCCAGGTGCAATCGCCTGGCCAGCAAATCTAGAATCAGAATGAATCCAAACCCTATAAGAAGCTGCATGGCCCGGGTACGGCTCAGCAGCATGTAGATACGGTACAGTAGATAGGCTACTACGAAAATATCCAGAAACCGCAAGAACGGTCGGAGCTGTTGGAGTAGACCATCCAATTCCATTAGCTCAATCCCAGTACACTATCCATAGAGTATAATCCCGGCTTTTGACCATTTAGCCATTTCGCGGCGCGAAGAGCCCCCATGGCAAAGGTACTCCGCGAGGCGGCCCTGTGCGTAATCTCGATTCGCTCGCCTTCCCCCAGAAGAAAAACAGTATGATCTCCCACTACATCGCCGCCGCGCAAGGCATGGGAGCCAATTTGATCTCTGGGTCTTTCTCCGGTGATTCCGCTGCGGCCATGCACTACGTCATCGGCGCCCAGGCCAAACTGCTCTTCCAGGATTTCCAGCAGCTTAACAGCTGTCCCGGAAGGGGCATCCTTCTTATGACGATGGTGGATCTCTGTAACCTCTGCTGCATAATCAGGGCCCAGAACCTGGGCAGCCATGCGTGTTAGATGAAATAGTACGTTTACNCCCAGAGACATGTTNGGAGATATCAAAAGCGCAATCTTACCGGAAAAATCCTGGAGCTTTTTCTTCTGAGCTTCGTTGAACCCCGTGGTTCCTACAACCAGCCCGGTTCCAGTTTCACTGCACACTTCAGCCAGCGCCAGAGTGTTCTCCGGGGAGGAGAAATCTATCACCGCACCGGCCTTCTCCAGAGCTTTCTTCGCATTCGATGTTATAGAAATGCCAAGTTCGCCAATGCCGGCCAGGTTGCCAGCATCCTGTCCGAGATGCTCTGAGCCAGGATGTTCCAGGGCGCCCACCAGTTCCAGGCCGGCCTGCTTCTGGCAGGCAATGATGGCCCGGCCCATACGGCCAGCCGCCCCGGACATAGAATAGGTGCTCAATTATCCTCTCCCAGTTGATCCAGCACGGCCTTNAGCTTTTCTTTTTTCTCCGGGGGAAGTGAAACCAGAGGTAGTCTCAGTTCTCCATTACAAAGACNTTTGATTTCTGCAGCCGCCTTCACCGGAACGGGATTGGTTTCCCAGAACATAGCATTCATCGTATCAAGGAGTTCATAGAATACCTGATTGCCTGCTACAAAGTTCCCCTGGAGAAAATGATTCACCATGCGATTCAGCTTTTTTGGGTAGATGTTGGATGCCACGGATATCACTCCTTTGCCACCCAGGCCCATCACAGCTGGAGTGATGTTGTCGTCTCCAGAGAGCATGGAGATTCGATCGCCGCACAGACGCATTATTCGGGCCATCTGTCCGGGATCCCCGGATGCTTCCTTGATTACCTGGATCTTATCGATGTCGGCCAGACGACGCACTGTCTCCGGTTCAATATTCACTGCCGTGCGTCCTTTGATATTGTAGAGCACCACTGGTTTGGATGATTTCTCTGCGATTGCTTTGAAATGCTGATACAATCCTTCCTGGGAAGGCTTGTTATAGTATGGATTTACCAGCATTACAGCATCCACTCCCATGGAGCAGGCATCCGCCGTTAATTCCATGGCTTCTCTGGTAGAGTTGGACCCTGTTCCCGGTATTACGGCCATCCGACCGTTTACGATTTCCACTGTTTTCTGAATCAGTTCTCGATGCTCTTCATGGCTCAGTGTTGGCGATTCACCGGTTGTTCCGCAGGGTACCACGCCAGCCAGTCCAGCATCGATCTGTTTCTCGATTAGATCCCTGTAGGCTCCAAAATCGATGGAGCCTCCCCCTTTTTGAAACGGGGTCATGATCGCTGTGTAGAGGCCCTGAAACTGCATATTTACTCCGTGGATGGTCGGAGTTGGCCGGACAAGTTATTTTTCACCTGGTAGGCGGTGAAGGGATGTCTGGAACAGAAAACTTTCCTGGAAGCCAGCCTTCTACAGTAGAGCGGTCCACGGGAGGATAAAACTCGAANAGAAAATAGAAAACCCAGAAGAACAGAGTGAGAAGCACCATCCATCGAATCACCGTTTTGGACAATTCGTCGGAGGAAGCGTAATAGGAAACCCAGAGCATCACAGGCCAGAGAAGAAACAACACAGATCCAAAGCTTTTGAAAAGGCTGATGCCCATACTGACCAGAGTTACATTGAAACTCTGNTCGAAGGCGGTGTAGGAATCCATGATCTCCCTGTAATGATAGATTCCATAGAAGACAAAGATCAGAACACCACAGGCTTTCCAGAGGGCTCCCGGTCCCCTGCGAAACAGAAAGAAGAGTAAAAGAAAACACCAGATCACATAGACCGGCAGTATGATGGATTTCAGCTCTAGCATGGCTTCAAAGCTCCCCCTGTACAATGGCCCGGTAGGACTGAACCATGCTGGAAGGATTGGCAATGCCCTTTCCTGCCAGAGAAAATGCGGTGCCATGATCTGGACTGGTTCGAAGAAAAGGCAGACCGATGGTTACATTGATCCCGTTCATTCCTTCCAGGGATTTAAAGGGGATGAGACCCTGATCGTGGTAACAGGATAGTATCAACCGGTATTGCTTTCGAACGCCGTCGGTGAATAGACCGTCCGCAGAAAGCGGGCCATCCACATCCACCTGGTTCGATCTCAATCGGTCCGCAAATTCCATCAAATAATCCTGTTCTTCGGTGCCCAGTAATCCGCCTTCTCCGCTATGGGGATTCAGGCCGCAAAGAGCGACCTTTTTGCCTTTAAAAGCCGGTCGCTGCAAAATACTCTGGATTTCATCCACCAGTTCTGGTCGCTGAACCGTTCGTTTCAGCTCTTCCGATACTTTTTTTATCGGAATATGAACCGTCAGAGGTAGTACCGAAAAGTCCTGACCATGCATTAACATTAAGACACTGGCATTGAATCTCCGGGCAAGGTAACCAGTATGGCCGCTAAAACCAGTCTGACCGGCCAGGTGGACATGTTCCTTGGAAAGCGGAGCAGTTAGTAGTCCCATACATCCCTGATCGCGAATCCAGTCACAGGCCGATTCCAGAGCTTGAAAGGCTAACCTGCCCGATTCTCTGCCTGGCTTACCTGCAACTATATCTGCATCATCTGGTTCTACAACCGCTACCTGCCCTGGCCCTTTCATAGCCTGGATCACCGTAGATTTTAGATCATTCAACTTCGCATAGGGAATCCGCAACACATCTCGGCCGCTACTCTCTTCCAGAGCATTTACAAGATCTTCTGTATTGGGGGAAGAATGAAAAATAAGCCAGGACGGGCCGGAAGGACTGTATTCTTCTACCAGTTTTCCCAGGAGTTCCGGGCCTACGCCGGCTGGATCACCGGCGGAGAAGATGACCGGATCAGGACGCTTTTGCCCGCGGTCCAAAGAGTTTTTCCAGGGATAGGTTGTCCCTGCCGTACTCTGCTTCGATGAAGTCTCGAGCTGAATGCTTGAGATCGTTGGAAATCATGCAACGTCCTTCCAGAATTACACCATTTTGAATAATCAGTTCTGGAGTGCTGATATCTCCCAGGATTCGGGCGGTGGGTAAAAGCATTACACGGTTTCTCGCCGTGATATTACCTACAATGATGCCTTCAACGATCACTGAAGTGGCCGTGATGTTGGTCTTGACCCGACCGGTGACCCCGATGTAAAGCTGGTCGGCCTGAAGAGACTTTCCTTCGAATTTTCCATCGATCTTGAGAGATCCATTAATGAAGAACCGGCCACTAAAGTAGGAGTTTTCCCCAATTGTGGANTTGGTTACTTCGGAAGCTGTTTTTACCAGGGCCATAGCGCAAAGTCCTTTGAATCGCTGTTATGTCCAATCATTTTTGGCCAATAGGTTCCATAATACTGTAGCGAGGNNGGCGCACAGATGCTTACGAAGCCAGAANTACCGGTTTCGGGCACCAGAGCTNAAGACAGGTCTCAATTTCCCTGCTTCATTTGCGGCAGGCGCAGCTGAGCGATGGTTTGATCCAGGAGCTCCAGGAATTCCAGTACAGCATCCCGAATGGAATATCCTTCCAGCATGGTTGCATCTTCGAACTTGGCGTTAAATTGAATCCGGTCCGTCTTATTCTGGACTCCTGATCCATTCTGATGAATATCCCCACCCACTTTTCGCATAAATTCACGCATCAGCCGCAGCATATCGTTGGTCTCGAATAAAAATACTCTGGTCTGCTTGTTTTTCATTTTGAGCAGCTGCTCACGGAAGTCCTGCTTTTCGGCCTGCGCATATTCTTCTACGGTTTCGGTAAGGATTTTCAGGTTTCGCAAAGCTGTGTCCAGGTGATGACGGATGGTATCCCTTTCCTGGTTCAAAGAGAAATCCATACGAGTGTGTTGCTCGCTAATGGCTGGCCAGTATTCCTTCTGAATGACATGGAGAATGGTAGCCAGAAAGTTTACATCGTGGTCCGTGCAGTTTGGAGAAGCTTTAGCCACCGGAAACTTTTCCAGAATATCATGACCGCCCCCGGAAGCCGCCTCCGATCTGCTGGCAGCCGCTTTGCTACCACCGCTGCCGTCCAGGCCCAGTTCACTACGAACATCATCCACCTGCTGTTGCGCTGGNTCGAAATCCGGATAGAGAGTTTGAAGCTTTTCTCGNTATTTCTGAAGTTCCCTTTTTACTCGCGCCACTTGATCTGGATTCGGGGATGTACGAACGATCCCCTCCATTTGTTTGATGTAACGGGTAAGCTTATCAATCTCTGTAAGCTGGTCCTGATTGAGATCCACGCTATGATCCTCCGGATTGGGTCGATGGGGGCAAGAACTTTTATCAGCGAGATAGGCTCACAAACTGCTCATGAAAGTACTCCAGGTCCGGATAATGACGAATGAAATACTCAGCCTGGTGCCTTGCTTCCTGAAATTGTTCGGTTTCCTTGAGCCAGAGAACATAGTAATGCCGGGCTACATTCGATATCCTGGCCGCTTTTTCGAAAAACCGTCTGGCTCGCTCCTGAAATCCAGGTCTTGAATTTCGCCCCGCCAGCAATACGGTATATAGAAGAACTGAAGCCCGATTCAAGGCCCCGGCATGGAACCCGGACCTGGACCGATAGGCCGCCAGATCCAACCAGTCCAGGAGTTCCGAGCGATCCATAGGGTTGGCCACAGAACCCAGAATATTACCGGGGCTTCTTCGCATGGTATCTGCACCCTGAAATTCGGCAAAAGACTCCACGCTTTCCATGGCATCCTCTGTGGCCGCGGGCCAATGTTGCTGCAATTTCTGAAGATACTGATTTCGGGCATTCTCTTCTAGATGAGTGAGCCCATGCTTCAAAGCGGCCAGACGGAAGAATGTATTTCTGGGCGGAAGCTCGAGTAGTAAGCGCAGCATCAGACGATACCGGCCCTGGACTCCAGCCAGATACAGAGCTTCTTCTTCGAAGGTCGAGTCGATTCGGCTCAGATTATGGCAGAGCCGAAAGGCGAGAAATAGATGACCTCGGTGCAACAAATGAAGATAGAACCACCTGGCATTTCTACGATCCAGCTCTACAAATGGACGAAGCGAGTCGAAATCTTCTGTATCTGTAGCGCCCTGCAAACCAAGGCTGCTGCGAAAGCCTCTCAGGGTGCCGGAAGGAATTCCCAGTAAGGCTCGGTCATAGCCGGCTGCCTCAGAATCAGATACCGGATAAACTCGATGGAGCAGCGAATCCTCTATGCAGGCCGCCAGCATACTACGAATGCGTCCAAGCTCTGTATCTCCATTTACAGAGAAGCGATAAAGCAAACTCAGAGCTTTATCCAATCTACCTTTCCAGAACAAAAATCGAATGGTCCAGGCAACAGCTTCGCGTTCCACTGCTGCAAGTTTGTCCAGGCCCCGTTGCATATAACCCGAGGCAGCTGTCTGCAAAATGCTTTCCGTTTTTCGTCGGATTTCAGGGTCGTGAGCGAATTCCGGGAGAAACAGCACATAGGGATGGCTGTTAACTGCAATATCTCCGCCCATTCCAGCGAAGAATAGCTCGGCTGGATCAAGACCGCTTCGCAGATGTGTTCTCAGAAAGGAAACATTGCGATACACATCGAACAATCCATCTTCTCTAGAGATGGCCGCAATGTTCGATTCCGATGGAATGTCTCTGGCGCTGGAAAGGTTCTGTCCGATGGGCAATGGATACTCCGGAATGGAAACCAGGGCAGCGTCTACCATTTGAGATTTCAGGTCAAGAATTGGTGCCAGTGNCTCGGAGGTTCTGGCAGCCGGTATTGCTCCGGTTTCCTCTCTCCATGCCGCAGGTATGGCATCCGAATGGTCTTTCCAGGTAGAGCTGTCTCTGGCAATAAAACCGGAATCCGACTGGGAAACCGATTCCGCCCCTGCCACCGGTCGGATTTCTGCATCCTGGATCCAGGAATAATCCGGCTCCTTTTGCCACTGCTCCGCCTCCCGCCTGGAATCAACATTTTCCGGGCCTGATTCCCCTTTTCCTGCCTGATCAATTGATTCGGCACCTGCACCGGCCGGGACGCTCTCCTTCACCATATCCGAGTCTGATTTGGCTTCTGTGGATTCCGAGTCTGCCCGCCGCACTCCCGGAGGCAGAGGCNTCCTCCTGCTCTTGCCCGCTGTTCGCACCAGGCGAATCAGACCGTACGCGCCCAGGATGATCAGCAGCGCTATAGCCATTATAAAGGCCACGGAGATAATCCACATATCATCCTTCAGAAAGGTACCGGGTATTAATTCCTGAATCTGCATAAGCCGCCCTTGAAATCGTTGCATCTGGAACAAATAATTGTCCGATGGTAGAGTAAGGTTTTTCTCCTTATTAGGATCGGACAGTATGATGAAACGAAGCGCAAATCTCACGGCCCATTTGCTATTATTTCTCTTTTTTTTCTGCCAGCAGCCTGGTCAGGCCACTCCGCTGTATTCTGACCCGTTCGAAATGCTTCGAGCAGGACGATGGGCGCAAATACTGAGACATTTCGAACGGGAGACCCCGCGAAACAAATCGGACTTCTATGCGCTGGCCCGGGCCATGCAACAGAGCAAAGGCCATTCCGGACTGGATGCTGTAGCCCCTTTTCTCAATGTGGTAGAACGCGGATGCATGAAGGTCCCAACAGAAGCAGAACTGAATCAATGCCTGAATCGTATTCCGGAGCATTCAGCTTCCGAGTTACTGGAAAGGCTGGCTCTCTATCGAGCCCAGGAAGCGTCCGTAAAAGAGCTGAGCCAATCCGCCAGAGAAAAGATCCTTTCGCGAGCCAATCTGCGAAAGGGCGATGTCCTGGATCAGAAGATTCTCCAGAAGCGTTTGGACATCCTTATTGATATGAAACAGGTTTCCCGGGCTGCGGAAATCGCGCGCAAGTTTGAGAATGTTTCCGGGAATTATACGGAATTTCTGAAGGGTCGGGCCTTTCGCCAGGCTGGCCAGCGCGATAAAGCCCGGGATTATCTGTTTAAAGCCGCAGAGATGGATCCTCCGGGCTGGTTGGCCAAAGCAATCTACTATGAACTGCAGCGAAACGACCCTTCACTGCCGGATGCATATTCCGATTTGCCACATTATCGCAGAAAGCTTGTTCTTTTTCAGCAGTACATTCCCTCGTCCTTTTACAAACAGAATTCTGAATTCGCAGCGGACAACTTGATCGCCACATCCAATGCCATTACAGTGGGCCACGATGGAATGGTTCTCATGGAAATGGGCAAGTATCGAGATGTCCTGGAGCTCTCTTCCAGGGCCTACACATATCTTTCATCCAACCCATCCCGTTTAAAAACCTGGGCTTACCATTTAAAAAAGACAAACCAGTATTCGGTTGCGAAACAGCTCTTCAGCCGATTTGAGCATGCGAAGAGTCAGGATCCTTCTCTCTGGCATCTCTATCTGGATATTCTCAAGAGTTCCGGTAATAAAGATGATTACTTCAAAGAACTGGTAGCCTATCTGAATGTGAACCATGCAGATTATGAGACCCACGACGAATTAATAGAATTTCTAATTGGTGATGATCCNGACCATTTNATCTGGGCAGATAAGCGATACTGGGAATATGCAAGAAGTATGATGCCTTCTCAAGCCGGAAGTGGTCGATTTGTGTACTGGCTCTATAGGTACTATGAAAAGAACAGTCCGGCAGAGAAAGAAGAATTGCTGAAGAATTTCTATCAGAACATGCCTGGNTCCTACTACAAGCAGGCTTTCTGGGACCTGAACAATTCTGCAAAGAAGGATTCCTACCGAGAGCACTGGTCCTATGTCAGAGATAAAAACACATATCTGGGATGGGTTTCGAGATACGGAGGCAATGAGCAGGCCCTGGCTTTTCTGGCTCGGAAAAACCTGAGTGCGTACTGGAACGAGGATGCGGTGCGCATCCTTCGNGATCTAAAGCGAGATCAGAATTCTATTCCCGACGACATTGTGGATCTCTTTCGCCTGGGTGAATGGCAGCTGGGTATGGCTTTCTTTCGAGAAAAGTACTCGGGCAAAGTGAGCGAATATCAGTTTCTCCGTCGCCTGGCTCAGGTAGGACTGAAGAGCGATACACTTTTCGTTTCTGTCTACTATACNAGAAATCTTCTGCGAATGAGCCGGGTTTCCGAGGATCCTTTTACTCTACCTCCTGAACTGCTGCGAATTCTCTACCCCCGGCCATACCATGGATATGTGCAAAAATACGGGCAAACATTCAAGGTCGATGAGTCCATGGTGTACGGCCTTATGCGTCAGGAAAGTATGTTTCGCGAGCTGGCCATCAGTCGATCCGGCGCACGAGGACTGATGCAAATCATGCCCAGGACCGGAGAATGGCTGGCCAGTCGCAGTAATATGCCCAATTACGATTTGCTGGATCCAGAAACCTCGATTCGATTGGGTTCCATGTTCTTCGCCGATTTACTCAGAATGTATGATCAGGACTTTCGCTGGGCTTCCATCGCCTATAATGGCGGACCCGGCAATCTGAAGAAATGGAAAGCTCGCTATTACAATGGAGATTTCAATCATTTCCTGGAGCATATCCCAAAAGCGGAAAGCCGAAACTATTGCCGTATCACACATCAGAACTATATGCATTACTGGATAACAGACAGAATCTATGGCCAGGGCTTGAATTGACAGCCAGGCACTGGTTATTTTTCTCTCAATAGAGATGAGCTTCACCGTATTCAATTCCCTTACCGGCAAAAAGGAACCGTTTCAGCCAGCCGATCCTGGGCGGGTTCGGATCTACAATTGTGGCCCTACGGTATATAATTTTAATCACATCGGGAATTTCCGGGCCTATATCTTTGTAGATCAGCTTCGCAGGTATCTGAAGTTTCGCGCCTATGGTCTGGACCATGCTTCGAACATTACTGACGTTGATGATAAAATTATAGATAATGCGTTGCGAGAGGGAAAGTCGATTCAAGAATTCACCTCACCCTACGTGGACGCATTTCTCCAGGACTTGAATACCCTTGGCATCCAGAACGTGGAGCACCGGCCAAAGGCCACCGAGCACATTGAAACCATGCTGGAAATGATTGGTGAGCTGGAAAAACGAGGCCATACCTATGCTGTAGATGGAAACGTTTACTTTAAGCTGAAGTCCTTCCCTGAGTACGGTAAGCTTTCGCGAATCGAATCGCAGCATCTAATGACGGCTGCTGGCGGCCGATTCGAAGCGGACGAGTACGACAAAGAAGACGTCAGGGATTTCGCCCTCTGGAAAGCCCCTGCAAAAAAAGATGAACCGGCCTGGGATTCCCCCTGGGGGGATGGACGACCAGGATGGCACCTGGAATGCTCCGCCATGATTCGAAACATCTACGGGAAGGATGGAATCGACATTCATACTGGCGGAATTGATTTACTGTTTCCTCATCATGAAAATGAAATCGCACAAAGCCGTGGAGCCTATCCAGGGGAGAACTTTGTGCGATACTGGATGCACAATGAGCACCTGCTGGTAGAGAGTAAGAAGATGTCCAAGTCTCTGGGCAATTTCTTCACATTAAGAGACCTGACAGAAAAAGATAAGGCCCAGAAACTCATCGATAACGGAGTAGCTCCTTCGTGGATCCTGGATCATATCGAAAACGGATGGATGCCTCTGTGCATTCGCTATCTCTTAAGCGCCACGCATTACCGCAATAAACTGAATTTTACCTTTGATGGACTGAAAGCAGCGCGAACTTCTATCGAACGTATCCAGCAATGTATCGATAGTCTGCTCGAACGCACCGGTCTTTCTGAGGAGCAGGTCCACAAAGAGCTCGAGNGTCGAAGAGAATCCGATAAGCCGGGGAATGGATCAGGGAAGATAGTAGCTCCTGACTCTCCATTTTCCGATGAACTCAAAGAATTTCTTCAGGCCATGGATGATGACCTCAATANCTCCCGGGCTCTGGCCGCCGTATTCGAAGCTGTGAAGACAGCCAATACTCTGCTTGTTGATTCTGGTGCGAAATCAGAAAAAGCAGCCGGCACAGATTCATCTTTAACCAGAAAAAAAAGGGATGCCAGCTCCAAAAACCAGGATGATCATTTCACCGAAGCTCTGGTCTTTCTGGCCGCCGTAAATGACATCCTGGGGGTGCTTCGCTTCCAGCCTGAATCCAACGTAGATGCCGACCTGGCCAGTCGTGTTGAGGATCTCATCCAGCAACGGGCAGACGCTCGAAAGAGTAAAGATTTTGCAAGGGCCGATGCCATTCGAGATGAGATTGCTGGTCTCGGAATCGAGATTAAAGATACGCCTGAGGGCACCAAATGGCACAGGATCTAATCTGCGGTCGCCAGGCTGCCAGAGCTCTGGACCAGNCCTTAAGGGATCCAACCGGCTCTCCCCCTGGTATCCAGATGGTGTACATTTCCGAAAGCTTTCCGGCCAAACTCAAAAAGGAACTATCTGCACTTCTGGGAAAGGGGCCTGTACAAACCATGAGCTCCTCGGATCTTTCGCGTCTTACAGATCTTCGCCATCAAGGCATTGTAGTTCGCCTGAAGACCAGCTCCGTTTCTGGAGGCCTGGAGTCCAGGGAAGCAGGTCTCAAGCAGGCTCTCACAGACAAACCTGGTCTTTACGTAATGCTGGATCGCATCCAGGATGAGCAGAACCTGGGAAGCATTGCGCGAAGCGCCGAAGCTCTGGGCGCAAAAGGACTGATTATTACCGGAAAAGGTGCCCGACCCGGTAGCGTCGCCGCACGAGTTAGTGCCGGTGCCACTATGCTGCTGCCTATCTTCCAGTCCAGCAGCCAGTCCGTGATAAAGACTGCCAGAAGCCAGAGCTACTGGTTGCTGGGTTCGGATTTTGACCCGTTGGCTGAAAAGGATAAAAAGAGTATTAGCTGCCATGACCTGAGCTCCCTTCCCGAGTCATCTAGATTGATCCTGGTAATCGGTAGCGAAGGGGACGGTATGAAGTCTTCCCTCCTGGACCAATGCGATTTTACGGTTCACATACCGCTCAGGGGTAAAACGGAATCCTTAAATGCTGGGGTTGCCACAGCCATTCTTCTGGACCGGCTCATGGAGTATGTTTCCAGTAAAAGTGGCCAGGAGTCAGGCCCTGAGTAAATGAGGGACAGAGAAAATGCCTGAGCGCAAGCAAGGCCGCCAACAAATGGAANCCANGAGCCAGGACCAATATTCTACTCTGCCATACTTCCATTTCCTGCCAGAATCAAGTAAGCTCTTCATAACTATGCCCGCTAGGAACAAGCCAGGAACAAGCTCAGTTAGTTACATAGCCTCGCATTTCTACAAGTTTCCGTCCAGTTCCGCCCGGTTTAATCACCAAAGAGAAGCTTCCATTGGTAATTGAACCGGCCCCGGGAAATCCCCAGTTGTTGTGCCGCCCTGGTGCGATTTCCCTCCGACCGTTCCAGAGCTTCCTTGAGAATCTGCTTACTGTAGTTCTGTACAAGATGATCAAAATCCATTGTGATGCCGGATGCCAGACCAAGATCGCTCAGTGCTTTTTCGTTTATGAGGTAGGCGGAGGTAAGAGCATCCTGGCTTTGCATTGAAGAATCAGACTCACGACGGGCCGGATTCAGAACAAGATGAAACTGTTGAAGGTCCGGTGCCTGGCCTGGGTATTCCAGAGAAAGTCGCAATGCCAGACTCTCCAGCTCGCGAACATTGCCTGGCCAGAAATGTGCCAAAGCTGCGTTGCGAATCTCCTGGCTGAGTATTGCTGGCTGAATTCTGTACTTCCTTGCATTCAATTCCAGATAATAATCCAAAAGAGCGAGAATGTCTCCCGATCGCTCCCTGAGNGGGGGAATTCTTTCGGTAAGCGTAGAGATTCGATAAAAGAGGTCTTGACGAAAGTCCCCGGATTTTATCATTCCACTGAGGTTCCTGTGAGTTGCGAAGAGAAATCTACACCTGGCGGGCACTTCGTTGCTGGCGCCCAGGGGACGAAATTGCCTTTCCTGAATTAATCGAAGCAACTTACCCTGCATATCCAGAGGCATATCTCCTATTTCATCAAAAAACAGGATCCCATCGGCGGCTACTTCCACAAGACCGCGTCTTCGCTCTCTGGCATCGGTAAAGGCACCTTTAACGTGGCCGAAAAGTTCGCTTTCCCAGAGTGTATCAGGAACTGATGCGCAGTTGATGGGAACGAAAGGTCCTGTGCTCCCGGATTCCTGGTGGATCCACCTGGCGAACAATTCCTTCCCGGTCCCCGTTTCTCCAGAGATCAATATGGGAACATCTACAGTGGCGAGCCTGGACCAGGTTTCCAGAGAATAATGCCAGAGGTTGTCCGCAACCACAATGGAGCGATTTCCTACCTGAATCTGACGTCGGGTGTTCGTTCCGGAGCGAGGATCATCCTTTCCATGGTCCACCCCGCTTTTTTCCTGACTCTGCGAATCTGCAGTGCTTGTTGGGGGTATGGACCTGACCTGATTTAACCTCAATCTTGAATTTTCTCTGCGAATCGCCGCATTTCGCAGGGTGAGGGCAAGTAGTGCCGAACCCATTTCGACGAAGAGAGTATCCTGCTCCCGAAATCCACTGGAAGAGCCCCCCAGCAGTATCAGCCCTACCAGATCCCGCTGGAGTAGAATGGGATAGATGAATTCGAAGCCAATTTGATCCAGTGCTCGTACATAGGACTCGGTATCGTTGGTTAAACCCGACGAAAGGACGGGCCCGTTCTGTCTCTTTGAATCACCGTTAGGCGCAGCGGTCCGGCCGGAAAAACTACGATTGATTTCCAGGCAGATTTCTTTGAGCTCCTGTGTTTGCTCCGAGGATGGGGAGTGGTTTTCCAGCAGATCCCGAAATGGTAAGGGAACCTCATGCCCCTTTCCCATGTCGGATCCGCCGTTCTCCGGCCTCGGCTCAGCGGCTTCTTCATTTTGCTGCTCTATTGAATGCCCGGCGAAAGGTCCCTCTCCTTCGGTCTGACTCACCAGGGCATCGCCCCCGAGGCTGCCGCCATAAGCTCGGGACAGAATCAAAGAAACCCGCCTGCATCCGAAATGGGACTTCAGAAATGTGACTACGTTCTCAAGGAAAGCCGGGATATCCTCATAGGCATAGCCCATACTGGGCATCATTTCCAGCATGGAACGGATATCACTACCCGAAAGCACGGGCTCAGATGCTGGCTTCATTTCACTCGAAAGACTACCCTGTAGTTCTGATTCCAAAAGCTCCCTACCCGGTTCGTGTTGAGGTCCGAATCTCAGGTACCCCGGCAAAGGCCCCCCGATTTTTCAGATTAGCTCAGGATAGCAGCCCTGAGAGAGCTCGATCAAGAAAATCAGCCTGTCTATCCGTCACCCAGGGGTTGTAGAAGCCCCTGAGGAAAAAGATTCTCCCCATCGATCAATTTCTGTCAACGTTTAATTGTGACCGCTCATTTTTGATCGGCCGATTCTACCGCTCCGGTTCTCCCTGCTTGGAACCCGAAGCCCTGTCAGAATGGGCCCTGGCACCCTCTTCGGAGCCGTTTGCGGGATGTTGTCCTGGCTGGCCTTAGACGCTCCTCTGTAACACCTGGTACACCAATTGCAATTCAGCTGATACACAGGCAAACAGGGTGAAGGTCTTTCGAAACAGGAGCGATTATTCGTCCGGGTTCTGATTTCGGCCTCAGGGGCTGGGATTCCAGAATGAGCATACCGGACCCGGAAAGGCACCAGTGTCTGAAACCAGGAGCAATATCAGGGAGAGTCAAAATGGCAAAGGTAAGTGGTGGGGCTGTAGCAGCCCGATTCTTAAAGAACGAAGGCGTAGAAAAGATATTTGGAATCATCGATGGAACTTACTTCGGATTCTATTCTTCAGCGGTAGGCGACGGCATTGAACTTGTGAGTCCCAGACATGAGACCAGCGCAGCCCATATGGCCGGAGCCTATGCAAGAAGCTCCGGAAAACTGGGGGTCTGTATGGCTTCCAATGGACCGGGAGTGGCCAACATTCTTCCCGGGCTGGTGGTGGAGCAAGCAGAAGGAAACCGGGTTCTTGTGATTACCAGTGCACGTCGGACAGGAATCATGTATCCAGACCGTGGAGGCACCTACCAGTGCTTTGATCAATCGGGAGTGATTGGTCAAATCGCAAAACATAGCGAAGCGGTAGCTTCCTTTGATCGTATCCCGGAAGTTATGAAGCGAGCGTTGCGCTACTGCTTTGAAGGGCGACCTGGAGTTGTGCATGTGGACATTCCAGAAAACATTATGAACGGTAAATTTGAAGGCTCCCTGCCGGAACAGGCGGTGAGCTCTTATCGTCGAATTGCGCCGGTCTCGCCGGATGCGCAGCAGCTGGAGCAGGCTCGCAAGCTACTGGTGGAGGCCAGACTTCCCATCATTCATGCCGGAGGCGGTATTATTCATGCTGAGGCTTATTCCGAACTCCAGGAACTGGCAGAACTGCTGGGAGCACCGGTAACTACAAGCTGGGGCGCAAGAGGTGTCCTGAATGAGGAACATGAACTGGCCATTCCTATGGTCAATATATCCCTCAACAATCGGGTGCGTAACGCGGCCGATGTGGTGTTAACGCTTGGGTCTCGCATCGGCGAAACCGACTGGTGGGGAAAAGCTCCTTACTGGGCCAAACCTTCAGAGCAAAAGATGATTCAGGTCGATATGGATCCCATGATCCTGGGCGCGAATAAGCCAGCGGCCATCGCTATCCAGGCTGATGTTAAGACTTTTATGAAGGGGCTGATAGCGGCCCTCAAGAAGGATGGGCGATCCAACAAACCTGATCTATCCAACTTCGAAAAACGCAAGATTCAGTATCGCGAGAAACTGGATAAATCTCTGGAAAAAGAAACTCAGTACGTTCATCCAGCAAGAGCCGTGGTAGCCTGTAGACAGGCCTTTCCAGATAATACAACTCTGGTAGCCGATGGAGGCAACACGGCCATCTGGGCAAACTTCTACTGGAAAGCGAAGACACCCGGCACTGTATTATCTACGTTCAAATTTGGGATGCTCGGGGCGGGAGTGGCTCAGGCCCTGGGCGCAGCCAAAGCCCATCCGGAACGACCTGTATGTTGCATAATAGGCGATGGAGCCATGGGCTTTCATCCCCAGGAAATAGAAACGGCGGTGCGGCATAACCTGAAGATCGTATATGTAGTTCTGTGCGATAAGCAATGGGGCATGGTAAAAATGAACCAATCCTTTACATTGCGTCCCTGGAAAATGCTTCTATATAAAAGTCTGGATCCGGGAGAAACTATTGCTGCAGACTTGGGGGAGATTCGCTTCGATCAGGTGGCTGAAGCCATGGGAGCCCACGGGGAACGCGTATCTCAGAATGATGGGCTGGATGATGCTGTGCATCGCTGCCTGGGAGTCAATGGACCATCTGTGATTCATGTCGACGTAGATCCAGTGGCGCATATGTGGGCGCCAGGGCTTCGTTACTTCAAGGCGATGCACGAGGAACCTTCCGGAAAATGACAAAGATTCTGATTACCGGAGCAGCGGGCTATGTAGGTAGCCTGCTGCATCGTCGATTAACCGAGCAATTCCCGGCGAGGGAATCCTCAGGGCAAGTAGTCGCGTCCAAAGCCGCTTCAGAATCTGGTGATCCGCCTTCTGCAACCTATATCAGAGAATCAGAGGTGCGAATCGTCGCAACAGATGTTGCCTTTCCTGAAATGAGCGAAGATCGGGAAGTCTGTGACATTACCGATCCCGTTTCTGTGGATCTGCTCTTTGCAAAGCATCGTCCGGAGCTGGTGTATCATCTGGCCTCCATGGTGAACCCCCGCAATGCGGAACAGAGAGAGAAAGCTTATGCTGTGGATGTTGAAGGTAGTCGCAATATTCTGGATGCCTGTATTAAGTATGGAACTTCCCGGCTTGTAGTAACATCCAGCGGCGCTGCTTATGGTTATCATGCCAGTAATCCCATCCCCATAAGAGAGGATCAACCTCTCAAGCCATATACAGAATTCGCCTATTCTCATCATAAGCAACTGGTGGAGAAAATGCTGGGAGAACACAGCGCCACCGGTCATTCGCCTGATGTGGTGGTATTGCGATCTGGTACAATCCTGGGTGAAAGTACGAAGAATCAGATTACCGCTCTCTTTGAGAAACCAAAGGTTCTCGGCATCCGCGGAAGCGAAACCCCCTTTGTTTTCATCTGGGATGAGGATGTGGTGGGCGCTCTCATCCATGCTGGCAAGAGAAGCGGAGAAGCTTCCAACACCCCTGACAGTGCCAGGTACATCGCTCCGGCCGGCATCTATAACCTGGCAGGCGATGGATGGCTTCCAGTGCAGGAAGTGGCCTCCATCTTGAAAAAGAAGATTCGCTGGCTATGGCCAGGACCATTGAAGCTGCTTTTGGGAATTGCCCGACCCCTGGGACTCAGTCAGTACGGACCCGAACAAATCCCCTTTTTGCAGTACAGACCGGTACTGGATAATACCAGGCTAAAGGAAGTGTTTGGCTACATCCCAGAGAAATCCAGTAGAGAGACATTTGAGCTATTTGTGAAGGCAGCCGGGCTGGTATGAAACAACGCTCGTTGAATGGGAGGAAAGTAGCAGTAACCGGGGCAGCGGGAAACCTGGGAAGAGCGCTGGTCGAGGAACTTTTGAGTCGGGGAGCCCACGTTCTGGCTATCGACGTGAACCGAGATGCACTCCAGGGATTGCGATCTTCAGCCGGCGAAAATAATCTAACTCTCATCCGGATGGATCTGTCCAGAGCCTCCCGAGCATCGTCATGGAAAAAGGTAGTCTCCGGGCATCCAGATGGCATCATTCTAAATGCCGGGATTACCCGGATAGCCCCGTTCATGGAAACCCAGGAGTCAGACTTTCGCAAGGTATTCGAAATCAATTTTTTCTCAAGCGTTGGCGCTCTGCATGCATTGCTTCCAGGCCTTATTGCAAAACGAGGATTCGTTGCAGCTATCTCCAGCGTCAGTGGCTTTGCACCACTCAAAAATCGAAGTGCGTATTCACCGTCCAAACATGCAATCAGCGCATTCATAGATACCCTTCGCAGCGAAACGCCTGAAATAGATTTCTTAATCGCTTACCCTTCTTTCCTGACTACAGAGGTGAAAAGTAGCAGTGACCAGGCACCAAGAAAATCAGAGGGAAGTATTACGCCGCAGCAGGTAGCCCGGACCATCGTGGAAGGCATTGAAATGCGAAAACCAAGACTTCTGATGCCTTTTCAAGCACGTATGGCCCGAATCATTTGGGCCATCTGGCCGTCTCTCTATATGAAGATGATGGTGAAGCGAGCTTGAAACAGGAGTAGTCTATAGTAAACTCCACCCGGCTGCCACAGGGAATCCTGGAGCTGGTGCTTGCGGCAACGACAGAGAATCATAGGGCCGGCCTGCGGCATCACAGATTTAGAGAGCGTCTCTGCACCATACTCATGAGGCAGCCTCATGGACCAAGCGTGCAGCAGCCTCATGAAGCGGGACTTGGTGGCCAGAAGCATTTGTCCATTGGGCAGAATCATTCCTCATGATGCCACTTCCCTTGATTTTCCTACCATCGTTAAAATGCCGCCGGAAATACGCTACGAGCAAGCTCCATGAGTGCACTAGAACACGGAGTCGCCCCTCCAGGAGATAAATCACAACG
>PBEB01000014.1 GCA_002717505.1 Leptospiraceae bacterium | reverse complement strand
TCGATCTGGAAAGGTGGTGGACAACCTTCGGTTGTCTGCATCCGGAACAGAGCTGCCCCGCAATTCTACTGCCCGGAAATCTATTTCTTTCGACGATATAAATAGAACATGGACAGAGTCAATGCCAGAGATACAGGCAGTGTAAGCGTAGTAAATCCGTACAGGCTCCAGAATGTATTGGGGGAGACCATGTCAGGATTATCTGGATGAAAACGAATCTCAAGGGTCTGACCAACATTGAATTCCCTCTTGTCGTGGCTGGCGTATTGACTGAATGCTTGAAGCTGATTTCCATGGAAAGACCAGGAAAACTCCGGTGTATAGGCGATTCTGCCTGTGCGCTCATCGGATTGCTCTATGGATACGATTCTAGCATCGGCCACCTCGCTCAGACTGAAATGAATCCATCCAATCATTCCCAGGCTAACTAGAAGTAGGCCGGGACCAACAAGCAATAGCAGGATCTTGAATATTGGCTGAGGCTTGATCACCTTTAGAGTGGTCGGTTGCTGGCCTGACTGACTCATTCTTTGATATGTTAAGGCTATAAGTTCCGCGCAACTACTTTGTCTGATTGTGAGGGATTATTCTTTTAGGAATCTGCCAATCCGGGTCTTCCCATTTTTCTATTCTGCCCGATTGTACTCCTGGGTGATTGATTGAATAGATAATTCTGGCGACGGCACTCAAAGCATTCCTGTGGATAAGAAACACAATCCGGCTGAAATGTCGAAGCTGCTTGGAGTGCTAGCTTTGCGGCGATCGTTGCAGAGAATCTGGACAATCAATTACAGTTTACAATGTGCAATCATCGGAGATGAATAATAAGGTAATGCAAATACAAAAAGATCAATAAAAATAAATAAATATTGACTCTTATGAAGAATCGTTCATTGGGGTATCGGGCGTCTCTCTGCTGAGTCGCTTCCGGAGCTGAGCAATGCAAGGTAGAATCGAAAAGCCCAGAAGGAAATTCGGCCGTATCAGAAGCGTTCTGGTAATTCCAGGAATCTTGATGCTCGGGGCTTTACTTATTCAATGCGAAATCATCAGCAACCGGGAAGACGCCGAGGCTCAGGCATCCGGAAGTGAGTTCATGCTGAATCTCCAGATTCTGGATCTGCTTTCAGGAGCCAGAACTGGCTATCCGGTTCTGGCTGCGCCTGACTACACCGATCTTGGCGATGGGACCATTAAACGCGAGCAGCTCTACTATGAATGCGGGTATGTAAATGGTTGTCCTGGCAAACGAGCGTATCCTGTCATCTACATTCGAAAATGCCTTCACGGGCAGGTGTACCGAGCTGCGCAAAACGACTGTCGCGGTACCGGAAACTCGGGAAACGAGTACGGAGCCACTCAAGTAGAGTTCTGTGCCACAGACGATGACTCCTGTGAAGACTCAAATGGAATACCAACATCTTCAAGTCCGGCACACCAGGCTTGCGCATCGGACACCACAGCCGGACGCACCTGGAGCCTGGCAATAATATCTGAGGATTGTCATCCATTCTATGTAAACGAACCTGGATTCCCCTCTGCTTATCCGGAAGAGTTGATCGACATGGACTTTATGGATGAGGCTCCGGATCTACCCGATAGCGAGCCAATATGGCACGGCGTTCAGGACGGAGGTACAGCATTCTATCTCTATGGTAGCGGTTTCTTTAGCGGAGCCAGTACCTTCGACTACAGCCGGAACTCCATGGCCTATGTTCTGTGTATGAGTATGAATTGAACGGACCGGCTGGCATTGAGGAAGGAGCTGCTTTCTATTAATCGGCATCTCAATCCAGAAATCCATGGCCGGTGTAACGGACCCTGGGCTGGCAGCAAGACCATCGTTACTACCACGGAGTAGAGTCGGAGATTCTGACCAGGGCGATGCTTTAGAAGGCTCTTTGCTTATTGGAATCGAAAACTCGAGCGCTAACCAGGCTCCGATTTAAGCTTGCATATTGTAATTATTGATTGATATTGCTTAGTATGCAAACCTGTGGACATGTACCAAGATACAGTATTCATAAGATCCCTCTGCTCTTAGTTTCACTCACTCTGACCTTAGCATTGTCCTGCGAAACGGACGATGGCACTCTCGGTCTTATTCCCTCTTGTTCCCCGGTTCAGGACCTTTTTTATGCCAATCAATGGCATTTACGAAATGTAGCGCAAACCGGCGGTGCTTCCGGTGAGGATGCGAACGTAAAGGATCTCTGGGACGATGGGGTCTGCGGCTTCGGGGTACAGGCTGCAATCGTATCCGATGGTCTTGATGTGGATCATCCCGATTTGATAGATAACGTCATACTTGCACTGAATCATAACTATGTCACTGGCGGGACAGATCCAGGAACAGGAGGAAGCGGATCGGGAACCGCTCTTGCCGGGGTGTTTGCTGCCTATGCGAACAGGATCGGAATTCGCGGTGTAGCGCCGTTTGCGAAATTACGCGGTTACAATCTTTCTGAGAACCGTACCACCGCCAATGAGGTAGATGCCATGACCCGCGAACTGGGAATTGTGGATATATACTTGAATGATTGGGGGCCCGAAGATCTAAGTGGCAAATTTAACGACTCTACCTCAGAATGGCGGACAGCCATCGACACCAGCTTGAATTCGGGGCGTCGTGGTCTGGGAGCGTTGTTTTTCTTTCCTGCCGGCGATGGGGCTGAATCCGGCGCATTCACAGGCATTGATGATTCCAACCTGAACGGTTATGCGAATTACCAGGGCGTCATGGCCATATGTGGAGTGGGGCAGACCGGTGTTCGCACACAGCTATCGGAGCAGGGTGCCAATCTGTTGATCTGTGGTCATTCCCGGGGCACCGACGGAGTGGGCATTGCTACCACCGATACCGTGGGAACATCGGGCTTCAACAATGGGGGCTCATCTTCAGATTTCTCTGACTCCAATTACACAAAAACCTACAGCGGTACCCGGGCGGCCATGGCTCAGGTAGCCGGCGTCGCTGCTTTAATGATCGCTGTAAATCCGGATCTTTCCTGGAGAGACGTGCGAATCATTTTGGCCCGGAGCGCCAGAAAGAACGATGCCACAGACTCGGATTGGACCACAAACGGAGCCGGTCTTCCCATAAACCACAAATACGGATTTGGAGTAGTGGATGGCGCCGCGGCCGTGGACATGGCTCGAACCTGGCGTTATGTTTCAAGCCAGATTCAAGTGGAGTCCTCAACAAGCAATGTTGCCACTACCATCACCGATGGATCGGCTACCGGTGTAACGAATTCCATTGTGGTCTCGGGAACTGGCATCAATCATCTGGAATTCGTTGAAGTACGAGTTACTCTGAATATCAATTACCTGCGAGACCTTGATATTACGCTCACATCTCCCTCGGGCACGCAGAGTCGTCTTCTTTCCAGGGGAAGCGATGGAATCTGTGTTAACGTTGGCACGAGCTCTATCGAGCCCAATGGAAATTGTTTGTTCAATGGTACCCTTCGCTTCGGGGTTTTGCGCACAATGGGAGAATCCCCGGATGGCACCTGGACTTTGAACATTCGGGATCAGGGTGTGCGCGCCACGGCCAATGGAACCTTCACCTCATGGAATATGAAATTCTATGGGTATTGAGTGAATGGGACTCAAATCAATTCTGGTCACTTCGGAATTTATAGAATGGCTGAAATCGGGGTCCGGCAGCGGAGATCCTGGATTGCCTGTTTCCAACGGACCCAGAAATTGGACTGTTCCATCGTACAGGGGCACCCAGAAGTAACGATTGGCTATTAATCATCAACCTTCGTTTTCCATTAATTCTCTTGACCCAACGTTATTGAAGTCCTAAAATCATGATAATTGCTGGAATTGTGTAATGAAGCCAAGGGGTGGAACAGTTGTATCGTTTGTTATAGTTCTTTGCGGAGCCTTCATCCATCTGTCAGCGAATTGCGGAGTTTCTCCGATTCAATGCAGATCCGACGATCTCACTTGCGTTGAACGTGCTTTGCCGGCCATCATCTGGCTCTCTACCTGTAACTATGTGCCACCCTGTCAGAATCAAACTGTAGATGCGCCGGGTTTTAATGTAGGAGAGACTAGCTCTATGCATGCGGATTGTCAGAGAATCAACATCGCTCATCGAGGCGAGCCCGGAAGCAGTAGCCTGCGATTTGCTCGCTCGAATGATGGCGGACTGACCTGGTATTTGACGGATGTGGAACTCGGCAACGACCTTGGATATTCTACTGATATCTATGCCAGGGGCGACGAAGTGTTTATCTCATCTAATGACCAGGATGTGAACCACATTCGCTTTGCCTACTCGGGAGACTCCGGTAAGACCTGGGCGAACAGCATAGTGAATGATCCGGCTCAGGTTACCGGTAATGACAGTTCCGTGGCCGTGGAAAACGGCGAAATCTGGGTTTCGTATATGAGGGATGGGCTGCGTATTGCTCGGTCGAATGATAAAGGACAGTCCTGGACGCGAATTCTGGTCGATGGCAATACGAATCGCGGTATGAACCCCTCTCTGGTAGTGCGTGGCGATCGGATCTTTATCGCTCACAAGGAATCGGGTGGCGCACAGGATTTGATTCTTACCCGTAGTTTCGACGGCGGAATCAGCTGGGAAAGCATTGTCGTGGATTCAGCGGNCGATGTTGGATCGAGCGCGTCTCTGGTGGTTTTAGGTGACAGGTTATTTATCTCATACTTCGACAACACGAATACGCGCTTCCTGCTCGCCCGCTCTTCTGATATTGGAAGTACCTGGACTGTGAGCGTCCTGGATGACTCCGCAGCGTTTGTGGGAAGCGAGAGTATGAGCACTACAGATGGAAGCAACTTGTATGCCGCCTATAAAGACGTAACAAATTCCACAGTTAAAGTCGCTCGGTCTCTCGATGCCGGCGAATCATGGCAAAGCACAGTTATCGCTACGGGACTGGGCATCGGACCCTACCCTACCGTGAATGTCCGCGGGCCCGGTACCTACGTTTCTTACGAAGATGTAAGCAACTCCACTTTGAAGCTCCATAGCGGAGCTACAGGAAGCGGTTGCATTCTTCCTTAGAGCTTGCGATTCAGGTCTCGAAGACCCTATTTCAGGCAATTCTCCAGCTTATCGAACGCTTCGCTCCAACCTTGATTCATTCCAATTCGTAAATTTACAAAGGCCTGAATCTCCTGTGAGGAAGCCCCGCCATAGGGCTGCCATATCACAGTGGCCCGGCTGTCTTCGCCTTCGGATGTGAAGAGCACCCTGGTCCAGATTTTGTCCGGCCAGTGAGGTACATGCGGGTGTTTCGCTAGATTGCCAGATTCATCACAGAACCATTGAACGTATTCCAGGAAATCAGGTGCATCGATCTTTGAGTACTGAATTTTTCCCAGCATGACGAGGCCGCTGTCGTCCGACATCCGATAGGTTGCCGTCTTGCCTTTCTCTACTTCATCCTCCAGAAAGCTCATGGTGGACTCCGCTGGCCCCAGCCACCGCGAAAATTGGTCTGGATCATGCCACATTCGAAATAGGCTTGAGACAGGAGTTGAGAAACTGCGATTAATCACAAAGATTTGTGTACCGGATCGCTCTTGTTCCAGGTATTCTGCCAGGCGATCCCAGGTGGTAGTGCCTCCTGCATCTTTGATCATCTTCCTGGATTGAGCGGCCTGCTCGGGAGTGGCAAAGGCCATGGTCATTTCCATTCCGGTACGATCGCCCAGGTCCTCAAAAACCACAGTGACTCGAAACAGGGGCTTTTGCTCATCGGTAGCGCCGTGATCATAGACCAGTTTTCTGCACTCTTCAACCTCGTGGTATAGTGCCTTATTTGGATAATCTGTCCCATCCGGTCCATGCATCGTATAGTGCCAGATGCCGCCCACTCGGAGCTCTTTACTGTGAGTGGTCAGTGTAAATCCTCTAGGACCCCACCATTTGGCCGCCTGCGCTGGATCGGTCCAGGCATCCCAGACTACCTGAACTGGTGCGTCATAAACACGACTAAGATGGATTTCATTCTCTTTAGCTTTCATAGATTAACTTTCCTTGTTTTTCTGTTTCTTCTTCCCTTTCCTTGCTCCTGATTGCCGGCTTTTCTTTGCCGGTGGCGATATGGATTTCAAGTAAACATCCAGCCGGTCCAGACTCTCTTCCCAGTAGATCCTGTACTGTTCCATCCATTCGGCGACATCATTGAAGGCCTCGTGATTGATTTCGCATCGGCGGTATTGCGCATCTACTGATTTGGTAATGAAACCAGCTTTTTCTAGCACCTTGAGATGCTTGGTAATAGCCGGAAGACTCATCCGCTTGCGGAATGGACGGGCCAGATCGCCTACGCTGGCCTTTCCCAGGGACAGATGTTCCAGCATCGCTCTTCGAGTAGGATCGGCCAGGGCGGCAAAAGTTCGACTCAATGTGTCTTGCATTATTCCTTCGGGTTAATTAACTTAAGAGTTAAATACGGGCATTCTCGGCAATTGGCAAGCTTTTTTCTCACGGAATCTGAGGTCTTACAGCAGGGGCATTCGTTGCCCCTCAAAAATATCCAAATTTGAATCAACGGCTTGATTCGAATAACCTGCTGAGGGAATATTCAGCCTCAGAATAGTAAATGTTTAAAAAGATATATAAAAATATGTGTAAAAAAGAAGGGGATTGATGTTCTTGGTCTGGAATGGGTTTGAAACGAAAAGCAGCGGTTTCCCTGATTGGAAAAGTCTGTCTGTTAACGCCGATCTTTCTGTTATCGATTGCGGGCTGCAGGGATGACGGTCTTTCCGGCGGTGAATTGCTGACCATATGGGCCTTAGCCTACAGAGACCACCGAACGGATGGGGTCGGTAAGTGGACGGATCAGGGCGATGGTACGCTGAGATACGATCAGCCCCGTCTTTCCTGTGATGGCCCTTTCTGTGAAGAGATTCCGCAGGCGCCGGTATACATAAAGAAGTGTTTGCAGGGCCAGGTCTATCGTAGTGCCGAGAACGATTGTCGCGGAACCGGTAGCGCCGCTGACCAATGGGGGGCTGCCAAGTTTCAATTTTGCAGCACGGATGATACTTCCTGCCAGGATGGAAGTGGAGTGGCCAACGGATCGAGTCCAGCAGAGCAGTCCTGTAGAGGTGAAACCCTGGCCGGTCGATCCTGGCACCTGGTGGTCACTCTTCGGCAAAACTACGGGAATGTGGATGGGTCCGTTCAGTATCCGGAGTGTCTATTCTGTGTGAATAGCGGCAATGTTTTGGATAATATGCCGGAGATGCCTGTGGGCTCGGGAAACAAATTCTGGTCCAGAGTGCAAAGTCCCAATGATGGAGTGCTGCGATATTTCTCGACCAGCGGTCGAGCTTTCAGCGATACGGGTGCTAAAACCGAATCGCATTTTGTTCTTTGTTCTGCTTTATAGCGCTGGAACGAATCGGTGGTGGCCGCTTTTCCTGGCTCTCCCTTAGAGGAAATCACCTTCAATTACTGTCCGAGCGGGGGCCACTCTGTAGTCTCAATCCAGGGGCTGGAGACATTAAAACCTGAGAATACCCGCTCACTCTACAATTGTTCAACACCGGGCTTTAGGCGGTACTGGAGTTCGGCCACTTTGGGAAGCCAGACCCTGGGTGCCTTATCCATATTTCTGCTTTGATTTTTTTACTGGCTGGATCAGGCTGGGCTTGTGGCCACAGTTTATCTGTGCCCAAACGGCAAAGCCAATGGCCGATTTTCTCAATACTCTGGATCGCATCTGCATGGGACTGGCTCTCTTCACTGGAGCCTTTTCGGGCCTTCAGGCGGTGGGTCTGCTGCTGGTTCGTCCTTTTAAGCCGGTAAATGGGATCGGCTTTCTACTGCTTACATGGCTGGCTGTAATCATGGTAAACCTGGGTCTGGGTCGAGAGCTGATCTTGCAGCACCTGCCCTATCTTTATGCTTTGCACGCCCCGTTCTATTACCTGGTGGGTCCCTTGCTATCGTCCTACCTGCTGGGACTTCTCAAAGAGCAGGAATCGGATAATGAAGAAGAATTCGATCTGTTTTTTCCCGGCTTGGCTGCCCTGATACCATTCTTTCTGGCCGCAGCAGTATACATTCCCTTTTTCCTGATGGGCGAAGAGGGGAAGCGAGCGGTTCTTTTTTCGTCGGATCAGGACCCCTGGGTCCAGGCCTATGATCAAGTATTGAAATGGATCGTCTATGTGGGGCTGGGTCATGTCATATATTCGATGGTGCGAACCCTGTTGCGAATCAACGTTTTCGCCTTACTTCATGCAGACAGTCCCGTTCCAGGCCTCTGGCACCTCCGGGCGTTACCAGTGTGGTTCGCATTTATCAATGCGGTGGCTGTACCTATCCAGTTCTTCGATACAGAGCCTCTGAAGCGCCTGGGTATTGCAGGAGTGGCTGTGGGAGTGCTCTGGCTCTATCTTCTTGATTTTCGATATCCGGGTTTCTTTCGTCGCGTGGACCGGGCAATTCGGCTACGACAGAATCTAGAAAAGTACAGGAGATCCTCTCTGCAGGGGCAGGATGTTCATCAACTGGAGGATCGGCTTCAGCGATTGATGGAAGAAGACCGGGTTTACGTGGATGAAGACCTGTCTCTGGATCGTCTGGCAGACCTGATCGGGGTTTCTTCAGGCCAGCTTTCGGAGCTTCTTAATAATGTCATGGGTGTTGATTTTCGCTCCTACGTGAATCGATTTCGCGTTCAGGAGGCTTACAACATGCTCATGGAAGAACCGAATCGCAAAGTGGAGAGTATAGCCGAAGCGGTAGGCTTTAACTCCCGGGCCTCTTTTTATAGAAACTTTCGCCTGATTACTGGTAAAACGGCGGCCACGGTCCGTGCAGAGGCGCGGAGTCCCGGGGATGCGACGAGTAAAAGCGAAGACAGAGAGTCGGTGGCTGATTCCTGTTAAAGAAAACAAGTTTCTAAGAGCATGGTGGCTCGCACGTTTCGACGGCTCCCGGCAATCAAAGGCTGCTGAGTCTTAAGAGTCACCTTTGATAGAGCGAGATTATTCCATCCGCAATCATGTTAAGGATCCAGGGATAGGTGCCCTCCAGGAAGTGCTCATCGAAGCTTGCCAGAGCAGAGTCCAGATATTGTCGAGTGTAGACTCTGCCAGAAACTATAACATAAGATGGTGTGCGAAGAACCTGTAGTCCGGAACTGTAAGGATCTGCTGAAAGCACAATCAGGTCTGCAGGCAATCCGATTTCCACTGTTCCCCTGCGAGGGTTGTACCATTCTCCTGGAACAACCGTAGCCGATGCCAGTGCCTCATCCACGGTTAAACCAGCCTGGACATACAATTCCAGATTTCGGTGTATGCTGGAACCGGGAGCAACGAAAGGCATAAGTGTATCGCTACCAGCATAGAACCTGACGTTGTTTCTCTTTAAAGCTTTCAGGATGGAAGACCATTTTTCCTGCATTCCCTGATACTGGATCCTGGATGCTTCGTCATACGGTGCCGAGAATAGGGTGCGCCATGCTTTGCCCCAGAATTCCGGAAGGTGTGCGAGTCCTGTATCGCCTTCCAGTACTCCTGGGTCCAGTATTCCGGTGCGCATTTCTATGTTGATCAAATCTGGAACTTGAACGATTTCCAGTTCCTTCATTTTCCGGGCCGTTTCTTCGATTTCCTGATCCGACAGCCTGGCCCAATCAGCCAACTTGTTTTCGCTTCTTCCTACAACTGCCTTGTCTACTACCGGGAAACCCATGAAGTGCATTAACTCTCCGGGCGCATCCTCCAATTCCAGGGAATGGGGTAAGTGACCAATTGCTTTAAGACCCTGCTTCTTAGATTCGTCTAGAATCGCAATCGCTTCGTCTCGTCCAAGCATATGGTAGAGTTTTACGCAATCCGCCCCTTCTGTTTTCCTGAGCTGAACCAGCGCCCTGGCTTCCATTTCTCCACTAACGGAAACATTTGACGGGAATGCTTTGTTCGGACCGTCGATGATCTTGCCGCAGCTAAACAGGTTGGGGCCATGCCTTTTTCCGTCTCGAATTTCATGGCGAAGCTCCATGGAGGTACCATCTATGGAGCCTGTCTCCCTGACCGTAGTTACACCATGTGCCACAAAGAGTAATGACCAGAGATCCTGCTGGCCGATGGCCACAGACGGCGGATAATGGACATGCATATCGATGAGACCCGGTAAGACATATCCTCCTCGTATGGTTAATGCTTCCTGCTCCGTCTCTGGCTCATGCTGATTCGCCGGTCTTATCCATGCGATGCGGCCATCTTTAATACCGATGTCTACCAGGCTCCGGCCTTTGCCGGGAATGATAAGAGTTACTCCAAGAAGCCGTGTAGGGCCCTGCTCCGGTACCGAAAGCGAAGGAGTTCTCAGGCCCAGCCAGAGGGTAATCACTCCGATTAACAAGAGAGCTACCAGGGACCCGATGATTTTTAACCAGCTTTTGTTCACTTTCTGCCTCTAATGGGATTGGTATCGTCCGACGCTCGATTCGAATGGGTAGAACTTACATGGTCCATAGGAAGTCATAGTCAGCCCGAAGGGGGATCGCCCTATCCGGATTTTCGCGAGGGGGAATAGATAGCTATCAGCACTGGCAGCTCTAACTGTCGACAAAAAAGCTATCCTCTGCCGAAGGGTCATACTGAATTTCGCATATTCTAGGATGGTCATTCAAAACCACTGTCCCGTCGATACCCTTTTCATTGTTGCTCAAATCTAAGATCTATTTCCATAGTTGGGTGCTGGAACTGCCAGATTGAGGAATGATCACTGCCAGGTGTGCATCATCGGTTTTTTTCCTTTTTTTCCATCGATATGTCGAAATTGCCTTTGCGCCGAGCGTCTATGGGCATAAAACCTCGCTACCGGAAAGGAGTGAGAATAGGAGACAAATATGCAGTATCTGCTGTTACTATACGATAACGAGAAGCGAGCGGAAGGCTATGGCGAGGAAGAAATGGAAAAATGGTTCGCTATTACCAATGAGATGGATGCCGCTGGAAAAATGGTTGGTGGGGAAGCCCTGCAACCTACTGAGACTGCGACCACGGTTCGGATGACCGGGAGCAAGGTAATCACAACCGACGGTCCTTTTGCAGAAACCAAGGAGCAACTGGGCGGATATTACATCATCGAAGCGAAGGATCTCGATGAAGCTATTGAATGGGCTCAAAAAATGCCTCATGTGCCCAAAGGTGGATCCGTAGAAATTCGACCCATCATGAAATTCGATTCCTGAAGGTCTTGGTTGTCCGATCTCGATTTTGACAGGGCATTTGCCGGGCTCTTTCGCGAATCCTATGGTCGTATTACGTCCGTTCTTGCGAAAGAGTTCCGGGATCTGGAACTGGCCGAGGATGCCGCTCAGGAAGCGATGGCAGTGGCTTCTCGAAAATGGCCCTCGGCCGGAATTCCGGCAAATGCAGCGGGTTGGCTTTACGTTGTGGCCAGACGAAAAGCCATCGATGCATTGAGAAAGGCGGCACGCCAGAAGAGGCGAGCCATCCAGAGGGAACTGGAGTCATCCGCCGGATTAAACGAACTACCGGCATTCTCTTCCATGGCTGGTATGTATGGAATCAGTCCTCCACCGGATGAGAGGCTCAGTCTGATTTTTGCCTGCTGTCACCCGGGAATCGAACAGAGCGCCCAGGTGGCGTTGACCCTGCACTCGCTTTCCGGATTGAACACACGTGAGATTGCCGCAGGGTTCCTGATCAAGGAAGCCACTGTTTCTCAGCGCATCGTTCGAGCCAAGCGCAAGATCAAGGCAGCCGGAATACCTTTTGCCATTCCCGATCTGGATCAGTGGCCAGATCGGGTAGATTCTGTGCTCTCTGTAATCTACTTGATCTTTAACGCAGGCTACATTGCGCATTCCGGCCATACGCTGGTAAAAACAGATTTATGTGAAGAAGCCATATTCCTGTCTCGAATGCTCGTCGATCTATTGTCAAACCAATCAGAAGTGGAAGGGTTGCTTGCTCTTTTACTTTTTCAGCATTCACGCAGATCCGCAAGGATTCATAGCGATGGATCGTTGGTGCTGTTAAAGGACCAGGATCGCAGCAAATGGGACCGGAAAAGCATCCGCGAGGCGGAGGGAATTCTTTCTCGTGCGCGAAAGCGAAGCGCTACAGGTCCATATTTGCTACAGGCAGAAATCGCAGGAGTGCATGGGCGAAGTCAGAAGGCTGAAGACACAGACTGGCATCAAATCCTGCAGCATTATGACGACCTTGTGAGTATCCACCCAACGCCGGTGGTCTGGTTGAACCGCGCGGTAGCCGTCAGGATGGCTCAGGGTCCTGACCAGGCCCTGCAATCTCTGGATGCAAACGATATGAAGGGAGCATTGAACGATTACCGGTACTACCACTCTACTAGAGCAGAATTCCTGTTGGATCTTGGACGGACCGGAGAAGCAAATTCTGCATTCGCACGTGCACTGGAGCTTACCGAAAATGAACAAGAGCGAAAACACCTGGAAGAAAGAATGGCTGCGGTAAACCGTCGGTAAAGCGGCAATAGAGCAGTCGTTCGAAAGTCCAGAAAAGGATCACGAAAGGAAAACGCCGGTCCCGCTCTTTGTCCCGCCCAATGCGCAAGGATACTACCGGAAGTGCGCAGAGCGCTCGGGTATCCCGTCAAAAATGTCCTCCTATTCAGCGCGGCGGACCATGCGTTTCAAGGCCGTGATAAAGATTGAATCGGGAGTAAAATCTGCTGGCGCATATTACTATGGCCGTTTCGTATCATTGCCATGGATCCCCTTCACCCAGGAGGTATTCTCTATTTGTGGAATACCAGGCTTCTGTTTGCCACGGACCAGATGCAGACCGAGTTTCATCAGCATTATGCCGCAACAATTGCAATTGCTCTGGAAGGAGATCTGCTCATCGAAACCGCGGAAGGCGGTAAACGTTACGAAGCAGCTCTGGTAACACCCAATACCTACCATCGCACTCTTTCCCCTGGTGTTAAGATGGTGGCCTTCATCCTGGATCCGGAAACCCTGGAATACTACTCCATAGTGCCTCACAATGTGCAAAAGGAGATTATTCAGCTAGACAGGGACCGATTTGCAAAATTCTTACCGCCATTGTGGGATCTTTATTATGGACAGATGGATGCATCCGGAGCTTACCGTCTGCAGCTGGACCTATTGGAATCGCTGGGCAAAGCACAGTTACCTCATCCCACTCCTGATCCTCGCATTCTTGCCATGGCAAATCGAATTCGATCTCATTTACCGGAACCCATTGGTTGGGGCCAACTTGCTGCGGAATTTGAGCTTTCCGAGGATCGGCTTATGCGATTGTTCAAAGAAACCCTGGGAATTCCTTTGCGAAGATACATTCTATGGGTTCGCCTGACGGAGGCAGCCCGATTTCTCATGGAAGGAATGAATTTGACCGATGCAGCTCATGCCGCTGGTTTCGCAGATTCTGCTCATTTCTCACGAACCTTTAAAGAGAATTTCGGATTCGTACCGTCGCTATTCTTCGGGCATCTTAAATCGGTAGAACTGCTAGTCTGCAAATCGGAAGAAAGCCTGACTTGATCATACTTGAATGGATCGATCTGATGCGAATCCAGCCAGTGCGGTAATCCCTGCGCTGACCGAGTTCAGGCCTGCCAATTCGTTTCGCAGGCCTGACCGATTAGATTGAATGTCTGAAGGCCCGGCAGTTTAGATGCGGCTTTTACGGGCCTGATTTCTACCGGCCCGGATTTATACCGACCTGGATTTTCCGACCCATTTTTTTCGCTCATACCGGTTACGTTCAAGCGGTGTCTTGCTTTTCCCTGTAAACTCAGTCCAGACAGGGAGGAAAGTATGCCGCTGGAACAGAAAAAAGGATTGCTGGGGCGTCTATCATCTCGGCTTTCCAGAATGAAATCGGAATCCGTGCGAATGCCCACAGAAGAAGACAAGGCCGGATTTCTAAAGGCCCAGCGTATGGGGTATGACTGCGTTACTACAGTGGAGAAGGAACTTCGGGAAGGCTGCACTGAAAAGCAAGCGGCCCGTCTACTGGATACCTATTTGAAGGATCATGGAGTCCGGGTTTATCTACATCGTCCTTTCGCCTGGTTTGGAGACCATGCCAGATTTGATGGGTACCGCCGCTTTACTCAGTTTCATCCCTCAAAGCGAATTCTAAACGCGGATGAGCCTTTTATTCTGGATGTATCGCCTGTAGTGGACGGTTATTCAGGCGACATCGGATATTCAACCTGCTTGCGGCCCAATGTAGATCTGGACTATGGGATGAATTTTCTTTTACGGTTACGAGCGAAAATCCCGCAGTACTTTGCATCGGATATGAATGCATCGGAGATCTGGTGGAAGATAGATCAGGAAGTACGCGAAAACGGATTCGATAACGTTCATGCGAAATACCCTCTATCGGTACTCGGTCATCGAGTGTATCGCTTCAAGCTGCCCAATCTCCGACTTCCTCGTATTCCTGTAAGCGCAAGTAGCTGGTTCAGTCTTCAAGGTCAGTACGAGTTTTTGACACATAAGATAATGCCCGACCTGCTGGGTCCGGATCATGAAGGTTCCAAACTGGGTTTGTGGGCTATTGAGCCCCATCTTGGCCGAGGAAAAGTTGGTTTCAAATTCGAAGAGATTCTGGTGGTGGAAGAGAACCAGGCCTACTGGCTGGACGACAATGTGCCGCACGTGCGACGTGCGAAGACTGGAGTGACTCCATGAAAAAGACTGTATTATGGATTCTGCTGGCGCCGGTGGCACTGATCACAGGAGCTTTGATAATTTCGTATGGGGCTGGCCTTAGCAGTGATATAAAGATCGGCGGGGCCTATGACCTGGGTCCCGTACCCGACGAAGTGATTCAGGTGCAGGATCATTCCGAGCCCCTGGCAAACGCTAGCGTGGAAATGAAGGAACTGCCCGGTCACGATGACCTGGTTTTTGATGTGAAGAGTAAGATCGGGTATGCATCTGGAATGGACGGCTGGGTCTGGAAACTGGACTTCGCGTCCGGAGAAGCGAAACGATGGGTAGAACTTCCAGTGAACCCGGCCGGCATGCAATTTGCGAACTCTGACCGGGATCGTCTTCTGGTTTGCGCTTCCCGCCTGGGTGGCGAGGAGTATCCGCCGGAGGCCCGAGTTGGATTATACGAAATTGAAATAGATTCCGGCGAATATAAACCGCTGGTTCTGGATTTGCCTGAGCTCACTGATCCTGGTGAACCCGTCGTGTACGCGAAAGACCGACAAGATGCAAAGCCGCTTTCGCAATTGTCCGGCGATAACAGTCGACCATTCAGTTTGTGCAATGATCTGGCTGTTTCTTCGGATGGTAATCGGATCTATCTGACCGAACCCTTTCGGCGGGAAGATGCAGCTATGGGATCGGGTGCCGTGCCGGAGGCAATAGGATTGTATCCGCATGGTAAGCTCTGGATGTATGATCGAGGGCAGAATACCATCTCTCTGGTTCTGGATGGTTTTACCTTCATAGACGGAATACTACTGGAGGAATCCGGGGAACCCGGGGCCCCTGCAGAATCCTCCGTAATCTTTACCGAGACCACCAGGTTTCGCATGATCCGAGCTTTCCTGACCGGCGAGAAGGCCGGCCAATATGAAGTCCTCCAGGACAATTTACCCGGTCTGGCTGATGGTCTGGAGCGGGACAGCGAAGGTAGGATCTGGACCGGGATTATTAAGAAGCGCTCCGGTTTGATCAACCTGGTGCATGCGAATCCATGGCTTAAACCGATGCTTCTTGGCCTGCCCCAGGCGCTACTGCCGGTTTCGAAGGCCACAGGTATTATGGTGTTTGATCCCACCGGCCGCCAGACTCTGTATTTTTCCATGCACGACGGCTCTCACATTATGGACATTTCGGTGGCCGTACCCATGGGGGATCGCATCTATTTGCCTACGTTCAAGAAGTCAGCTCGCGGACTGTATTCCATACCTCTGGCAAGTTTTCCCACGCTGGAAGGGAACCACTGACGATGAAGAAAAAATCAATAATAGGCATCTTCGTTTTGATTCCTGTAGTACTGTTCCTCTGGTTGCGTGCTCCAGAGCAATACTTCGTAGATCAGATTTCCGAGCCCGAGGAATTTCCGGAGAACCCAGATATTGTTCGCATCGCAGAGACCAGAGATCTGTCCACATTCGATCTTCGGCAACTGGCCGCCGATGTTCCGGCCCAGGATGAAATACTCCTCCAGGAATCCATGGGTCGGGCCTTTATCGCCTCTATGGACGGTCAAATCTGGAAGATGGATCTGGCCTCAGGTGTGGCCCAACCCTACGTTGATGTTACTCTGATGCCGGCGGGTATGGTGCAACATCCGACAGATCCAGATCGGATATTCTTCTGTTTGTCCCGGGCTACACCTGAGCAGGAAGGTCTGCAGGGTCCGGGCATTTATGAACTTATAGTCTCCACGAAAGAGGTGCGAACTGTTGTCACCCGGGTTCCATTGCTGCGAAAGCTGGAATCGCGGCATTTCGAAAATGAAGCACAGTCAGGCTCATCCGTTGCTTCGGACATTAGAAAAGGCGAAGTGAACCGTCAGGAAACCGGCCACCTGGATCGTGAGGCTTCGGGCCAACCCCGCCGAAAGCCTGGAGAGTATGTGGCTGGTGATGCCAGTACTGACTCAAATGGAGAAGTAGCAGATTTAGACTTTCGCTCGACCCTGGGCATTTTGTTTAGAAAAAGCGATCGCCCTACAATTCCTATCAAGAGCCAGGATCCGATAACAAGCCAGCCTGTGGTTAAAGCAGATGACCTGGCCATCAGTCGGGATGGACAGAGGATTTATTTTACCGAACCCTACGATCATCCCGGCGCCATACTGGGAGTGACCGAGCAATCACGAAATGAGGCCATCACTCTGGGTAAGAATGGCAACGTCTGGATGGTGGATTTACAGGAGGGAACAGTAAGCCTCGTCGCTCGGGACTACACTTACATCGATGGAATCCTTCTGGAGTACGATGATAGTTCCAGCGAAGAAGTATCCTTGATTGCTAGCGAAATCTCCACGTATCGAATGATTCGACTTCACCTGGAGGGAAAGCGGGAAGGGGAAGATGAGGTAGTAATCGATGGCCTTCCCGGCTTTCCGGATGGCATAGATCGAGATTCCAGCGGTCGCATCTGGGTTGCCTTTCCGGTGATGCGGTCCGGTCTGGTGAACTGGCTCCATAAGAATCCACTCTGGAAGCATTTAGTGCTCTACATTCCCCAGAGTCTGCAGCCTGTTTCGCGAAAGACAGCTCTTCTGGCTCTTTCCCCGGATGGATCCACGCCATTGTTCTTCGCAGTCCACGACGGCTCCAGCTTCGCTTCTTTGATTGTAGCCACACCCGGAGGAGATCGAATCTATTTGTCTCTATATTCGCCGGAGCAAAAAGGATTGTATACGATAAGGAATCCCCTGGAGTAAACAATCCTTTCTGCACTTTCATGCCTCCAATCTTATTACGACATTGCCTCTTTTGCGGCCACTTTCAACATATCTGTGTGCTTCTGGCATTTGTTCCAGTGAGTAGGTGCGATCTACAACTGCAGCCAGCTCATCCGAATTTATTAGCTTATTGAAGAAAACCAGGTCTTCTGTCTTCCAGTGGAAGTTGGATGCGCCGAAGATAACTTTCTTGCTGCCAAACAGGGAATGCCACAATGCACGGAGCATCTCCGGAAATCCGAATTCGGTAAGAACCAGGCGTCCGTTTTTGTTCAGCTTCTGAATGGATCGGGAAAGATTAGCGGTTCCGATGGTATCGAATATTAGATCATACTTATCCGAAGAATCCAGAAAATCCTCTTTTGTATAATCAATAACGTTATCCGCCCCGAGGGAGCGTACAAGGTCTACGTTGCGACCACTGCAAACTGCAGTAACGGAGGCTCCGAAATGCTTTGCAAGCTGAATTGCTGCTGTACCCACGGATCCGGAAGCTCCGTAGATCAACACACTTTCTCCGTTCGATATCTTTCCTTTCTTCTTGAGGAAGGTAAGGGCAGAGAGTGAGCCATTGGTGATTCCAACAATCGATTCATAGGATTGAGATTCTGGCACCGAGGCCATAATTGCATCCTCTGGCAAGGCTTTGTACTCTGCATAAGCACCGAAGCTCAGACCAGTGTAGCCAAAGACTCGGTCCCCAGTTTTCCATTTTTTTACGGCAGAGCCTATCTCTTCAATCCTCCCCGCGAACTCCATACCCAGTATTCGGTTCTTGGGCCGGAAGAAACCGAACATCAGCCTGTATGGTAGTCGAATTAAAAATGGAAAGTTGAGCGAGCGTTGTTTGGGCTCCTCTGCTGTTACGGTGGTGGCGAAGATCCGGACCAAAACTTCTTGATCTTTGATTTGTGGCTTCTCCACGGTTTGCACCGTTAGCACTTCGGGAGGGCCATAGTTTTCATAAGTAACAGCTTTCATCCTATTCCTCGGCAAGTTCAGGTGTAGACCGGCTCTCCGATTACGAAACCCGGAGGTATCATTCAGGGCCAGGGCCTATAAGTCAGAAAACCAGAAATAAAGAAAGAGAAATATCGTCAATGTGTAAGTAATGGATCGGGGGCCATCAATGGCTCCTGTGACATGGTGTCATGCATTCGCGTCGGCTTGCTCCCGGAGGCGGTGGTTTAGCCCGGCTGCGAATCAGATTGGCTGGAATACAAATTCGCCTCTACAAATCCGATGACAAATTTCGCATACTGCTCCACGGAGACCTTCCTGCTGGAGAATTTGTACCGCTTAAGATACCAATCCTGTAACAGAGCTTTCAGTGCTCCGGCCATGAGCGTATGGTCCTCGATGTAGAACGACTGTTGCTTAATGCCATCCAGAAGAATTTGTTCAAAGTACCGTTCCGAGGATTGCTCCATAGTTATAACGTTTTTTTGATTCTTGGGCGAAAGATTCTTGGCTTCCATGAAAAAGAAAGAGAAGATTCTGGGTAGCGATTCGCTTAGATAAAGATGAGCGCAAATGGCCTGCTGAAGTCTGATGCGTGGGTCTGATGCCGTTGCATGAGCTTCCAGAATTTGAAGGATCATGGTCTTACCTTCATTGTAAATCATTTCGAACAACTCTTCTTTGCTGTTGAAGTAATTGTAGAGAGCGCCCATGCTGAGATCGGTTTCCTGGCTCAAGTCGCGTAGGCTCATTCCCTGAAATCCCTTTTTCTGGCTCAGGGAAATTACAGCCCGGACGATCCGAAGCATATTCTGAATGGCCCGGTCTTCTTTCTTTATTTGAATCTTGTCGCGATTGTGCATTACCAGGGCCCTGCATATAGATTCCAGAGAGGTGGCCTCTCTGGAAATGAAGTCTCTATAAGTCAGGGCTAATTCGTTCATCGAAGGGGCTTCAAATGACTCTTCTGGTTCTTGCTTTTTTGATGGTTACGCAGCACTCGTTTCCCGAGGGAAGCTTTATGTACTTCATCTGCTCCGTCATAGATACGCGCCGCTCGTTCATGTCGATAGAAAAAGGCCAGAATGGTATCGTCGCTCATTCCCAGGCCTCCATGAACTTGCAGAGCTCGGTCTATCACTCTTAGCATCGTATTGGCTACTACAAACTTAATCATCGAGACTTTTTCCCTGGATTTCTTCATGCCCAGGTTATCAATGGACCAGGCCGCCGACAGTGTCATCAAGCGAGCCGCTTCGATTTCGGCTGTAGATTCGGCCACCCAGTTTTGTATGATTTCTTTGTCGGCCAGAGTCCGTCCATCCGTATCGATGACGCGATTGCTTGCTCTTTCGCACAACAGATCGAGAGACCTCTGGCAAATTCCCAGCCACCTCATACAATGATGGATACGTCCCGGTCCCAGCCTTTCCTGTGCGATAAGAAAACCCTGTCCTTCCTTTCCTAAAAGGTTCGACTGAGGAACGCGGCAGGATTGGAACATTACTTCGCCATGGCTATTGTAATCGCTGCCTTTTTCGCCCATAACAGCAATGTTTCCCACTAAATTGAAACCTGGGTTGTCTGTGGGTACGATAATCATGCTGGATCGCATGGCCGGACCAGCTTCTGGATTTGTTACTGCCATTACTATAGTGAAAGCCGCTCCATCGGCTCCGGTGGTGTACCATTTATGTCCATTAATCACATAGTCATCGCCATCTTTTTCAGCTGTCGCTTCCATGAGCAGCGGATTGGATCCCGCGGTGTTCACTTCTGTCATTGCGAAGCAACTACGAATGTCGCCATTGGCCAGCGGTTTCAGGTATGACTCTTTCTGCTCGGGAGTTCCGAACATGTGAAGGATCTCTATATTTCCGGCATCCGGTGCCTGAGTTCCAAAGATATAGTGCCCCAGAGGCGATCGCCCCAGGGATTCGGAGATCAGTCCGTGCTCCAGCAGTCCCAGGCCCATACCTCCCAGTTCTGTGGGTAGGTTGGGAGCCCAGAGGCCCATTTGTTTAACCTTCGCGCGTTTTTCATTGAGCAATGGAATCAGTTCTTTAAAGTCCGTGCGAAAGAAATCTGGCTCCGCGGGGAACACTTCCTTATGCATAAAGTCCTCGATTAGATTGAGGGTTTCTTTGATTTGATCTGAGATTCGAAAATCCATTGGATACCTTCCTGTTAGCTGATTGTTTTCTTCGAGCGGGATTCTTCCCTTATCATTCCGTGTGAAACTAAGCCACTTTGTAGCTTCTTACCGTGGTTTCAGGTTTTGATGCCCCCATCGGCGCGATAGACAGAGCCAGTAATGAAGGAGGACTCAGGAGATGCTAGAAATCCAATGAGCGATGCGATCTCGGAAGGAGTACCGAACCGACCGATGGGTATCTGCTTTCGCATCTCGGCCTGAACGCTTTCGCCGGCGAAGTCAATGATTTTGGTCTGTACCCAGCCCGGGCAAACTGCATTGACGCGTACATTCTTTTTGGCCATCTCCAGTGCGGCTGTTTGAGTTAAAGAAACAACTCCAGCTTTGGCCACGGCATAGGGGCCCAGGCCTGGCGAACCCCCGAGGCCGGCAATCGACGCCACATTTACTATGGATCCTTCGCGGCCCTTTTTTCCCATATGAGGCACTGCATATTTATGACTCCAGAAAACACTGGTTAAGTCCAAAAGCATCATATGATTCCATTCTTCTGTAGTCAGCTTATGAAGTTTCTTGGGCGTTCCGCCGATGCCTGCGTTGCTTACCCATACATCGATTCCGCCATTATGCTCTGCTGCTGCCTTCGCAAGTTTCTTTACATCATCTTCCGAACCAACATCGGCCGGAAAAAACCAGGCATCTGCGCCAGTGGTACGTATTAATGCAGCTGTTTCCTCTCCGTTATTCTTATCAATGTCCGATACAACGACCCGAGCACCCATTCGTGAGAGCTTGAGGCAGGTCTCTCTGCCAATTCCAGCCCCGCCACCTGTAACGACGGCGATGGCTTCCTTTAAAGAACCGTTCATTATTTCCTCCAAACTTCCATCACAATGATGGATGTTTCTGATTCGAGCATCAGAAGGTTTTTCACGTCAAGAAAATAGCGAACGCCCGCTCGTTTTTTTCTTGATTAAGCCGAAGGGAAGTACATTCTGGTGCAATCAGACATGGATCGCTGACGGGAGGCCGTTCTGGCCCCCGTCGGCCTTTCCTTTCGGGAGTCTTTGCGAAGTCTTCCCTGAATGAAGGAACAAGGTATGAATAAGAAAGAATCTAACCAGGCGGGAGAAATAGATGGGTGTTGAGCACCTGCAGGGCAGGCTGGAAGCGTACCTCACGGCACGGTTGGGCTCCTCCGTGCAGATTCAAAACTTTCGCTCCATTTCAGGTGGAGCCTGCCAGGAGAACTACTCTCTAGATCTGTTTCTTGGTGGGGCAGCCCCCGGAGAGAGGGGGAATGAATACAGGCTTGTAATGCGCACTGACCGAGGTGGGGCTTTGGACGGTTCATTGAGTCGACCTCAGGAATACCAGGTGATTCAGACTGCATTCGGGGCCGGGGTTCCTACTCCGGAAGCGATGTGGTTGGAGGAAGATCAGGACGTAATTGGCGCTCCGTTCTATTTTATGCGAAGAGCTCCGGGTCGGGCGGATAGCCGGTTCATTGTAAGGGATCGGAGTCTATCCGATGTCCGGGAGAAAATAACCGGTGAGCTGGCTCAAGCGCTGGCCCGGCTGCACTCTGTAGGTTATTCGGAGGACGGACCGTTGGGTTTTCTCAATCGATTGGATCCAGAGGATCCGAGGGCGCCGGCCAGAGATGCGGTGAAAGGGTTACGAAGTCTGCTTTCCTATCTGCCCGAAGCGTATCCGGCCCTGGAGATTTGTTTGAACTGGTTGGAGGCGAACATGCCAGAAACCCGAGAGCCCGTGCTGGTGCATGGCGACTTTCGCACGGGAAATTTTCTGGCAACAGAGCGCGGCATGGAAGCCCTTTTGGACTGGGAATTTGCTCACTGGGGGGATCGTCATGAAGATTTGACGTGGATTTCCATGCGTGACTGGCGATTCGGAAAAATCAATCTGCCTGTAGGTGGAATATCCACCAGAGAGCCTTTTTATGAAGCTTACGAGAAAGCATCGGGCACTGCTGTGGATCGCAAGAAAGCTCTCTACTGGGAAGTCATGGGAAATGTACGCTGGGCTGCCGGCGCTCATCAGCAAGCGGAAAGGCACCTGAGCGGGCAGAGTCGTGGAATCGAGCTGGCATCAATTGGGCGTAGAGCATGTGAAATGGAATATGAAGCAATGCGACTAATCGAAAAAGGAGAATTCTAATGCAGGACAGACCCGACGCTGCGGATTTACTGGAAGCTGTGGGAGACTTTCTGAAGAAGGATGTTCTCCCCGCGGTGCGAAACGACGATCTTTTATCCTATAAGACTCTGGTGAGCTGGAACATGCTGGGCATTCTTGCCAGAGAGGTGAAACTGGGGGGCAAGAGCCTGGCTGTGGACATTGAAGAGCTCGCTGCTCTTTTGAATCAACGGAGGCCCGAGCCCTCGCCAGACTATCCGGTTGCCCTGGGTCAGGCCAGGACTATGAAAAGAGAGCTTGCCGAAAAGATTCATGAAAGCAAAGCCAGCAGTCCGGAGTCACCTTACTGGCAATACGCCAGAGAATCCCTTAAAAGGACTCTGGAAATCTCCAATCCTCGCTTTTCGCTGGAGGATTGAGGACAGACCGCCGTTAGAGCGGAGTCGGATGATGCAACGGAACACAATTTGAAACTACTGTAGAGAGGACGGCGACACAGAGCCAATCCTTTAAGCCGAATCAGGCAAAGCAACGTATGATCGCTTGAAAAAGCGGCAGAGAGGACTGCAGAATTTGTAGCAGAATTCTGCTGAATGGTTCTTGCTAATTCATTCGAATAGGGACGAGTCATTCTGGGTAGATCGTCTGTGGGCTATCTGTTGTGATTGCCNCGAGGCAGCGTCCGACACCAATCGGGCAATTGAAAGAAAGCGTAGTAAAGTAGTATATGAAAATTTCAAGAAAATAAGGAGGCCCAGGAATGGAGCTATTCTCAGTTAAAGATAAAACAGTGCTAATAACAGGTGCTTCCCGGGGTATCGGAAGAGCCATGGCCGAGGGTTTTGCCAGTGCAGGCGCCATAGTGTATGGCACAGGTTCCAGGCCGGAATCCATCGCATGGACCGAAGGCACTTCCATAAAGGGAGTGGCTGCGGATCTTCGCTCAGAAACAGAAATGAAGGATCTGATCAATGAAATTGGAAAAGAACATGGCAGATTGGATTGCCTGATCAACAACGGNGCTACAACGCTGGACGTTCCGGCATCTGCGATTAAAGAAACAGATCTGGAAAACCTGGTAGATACGAATTTCAAGGGAGTTTTTCGCTCNTGCCAGGCATACTACAAAATGCAGAGGAAGAAAGGTGGAAACATTATTAACATTGCATCCATCGCAGGACTGAATGGGGCGTTTTTGATGTCTGTATATGCCGGAACAAAAGCGGCCATCATCCAGATGGGAAACTCCCTTGCTGTGGAATGGGCCTCCAGCGGTTTTCGCATAAATGCTATTTGTCCAGGTTTCACAGAAACCGATATGACTGCTACGATTCGCAAAAACGACGAATACGCAAATAAAATCAAAGAAATCATCCCCATGCGTCGCATTGGAAAACCAGACGAAATGCTCGGGGCTGCTATTTTTCTGGCATCAGATGCTTCCACATACGTTACTGGATCAACCATAGTGGTGGATGGCGGTCTGGCGCGGCATTGATTCGCCGCCGAATACCTGAAAGCAAGAGTCCTGGCTGCGGAGTACTGCCAATGCATGAGCCTCGATACCAGGAAATGCTGCATCCTTCATTTCCCTGAGAAATGGAGCCCCCTGGCAAGAAACAGCCCATGGCTTCGCAAACGAATGCCAGAACCCCGCTGAACTGGCAGCTGGATCATCGCCGGTTGCCTGGTTCAGCCAGGGGATTCTTTTTCAGTTATGAGCCAGCTCCTTGTGCAACTTTTTGGCTCTTTCATGTTGCCCTGATTCTGCCAGGACTCCTTCAAGAATTTTCAGGGCCCTTTCATTCTTTCGGGCAGCCCTAAAGCATTCGGCCAGTAACACTCGGGAATCGGTGTCTTCCGGGTTTCGAAGTACCAATCGATTGGCCAGGTCGATGGCCAGTTCATGCTCTCCTGCTGCGATTAAGACCCGAGCGGTGCGAGCCAGGACTCGTTCCTCCCACGGAGAAAGATCTAGATAAGCCATCAAAAAAGGAATAGCTCTTTTGTATTTTCTCTGGCGACAGAGTGTATCGCCAATCAGAAGCATAATCTCTCTCGACCTTCGAAATTCTCGCGGGGATCCGCGCAGTACCCGAAGAGCTCCCTGAAAATCCTCCTGGTTTCTTTGCACCATTGCCTGACGGATAAACTCCTGAATCTGCTCGGCGGCATCGGGGCTCAGGCCGGGAATGCCGGAGCAAGAAATGCGAACCAGGCTAAAGTCGTCGGTCAGAGCTTCATCGACGCTTAAATAGCTCTGAATCAAGGAATCCCAGTCTCCATTGTGATCTTCGACTTTTCGCAGGAAGGCATGCTCATCGTGATTGATGATTCTGGTTCCATCTTCCTTTACTCCAAGAAGAATATCATCCCTTCCATCCGATCCCATGAAAACACTGTCTCCGGGGCGCAGTCTTTCGGTCATGACACGTAAAGATCGTTCGCTTGCGAAACCGATTTTTCGTATAAACTCATCTTCCCCAAGAAAACTTGCTCGGCCATTTCTATAGAGAACTGGCCAGGGATGCTCCGCATTAACAAAGTATAGTTGTCCGCTTTNTTTGTGAATAACGGCCAGCAAGACGGATACGGCCATCATGCCGTCGAAGCTTTCGAACACCTGGTTGAGATCCTGGACCGCTGCTTTGAGCCAGCGTTCCGGATAGTAGGACTGCATAAAGGTCGCGGCTTGGGTACGCTTCAGGATGGACTGAAAGACAGTATTGAACACCAGGGCACCGCCGGCTCCCTGCAGGGACTTACCCATCGCATCGCTGTTTGCCACAGCAATGTATTCGCCATCACGAAGCTGAATTTCTGCGGCGACGCAGGTATCGCCTCCAATTCTGTGTTGTCGGTTTTTGAATTCGAACTGCTTCTTTCCCTGAATAGCAAAATCCACAGAATAGGATGGATCTTGCACAGTATTGGTACTTAATGGGTTGAGCAATAGCGATGTCAGGAAGTAGTCTCCATCCTGCTGAACTTTTAGTTCCTGGATTTGTTCCAACGAATCGTTCAAAGCTGCGTTCTTGCTTTCGATCTCTCCCAGTGCTTCTTTCAGGTTGGCAGTTCGCTCGGCTACCTGCTCTTCCAGTGATTCATTCATTACAGCCAGGCGATTCTTCATNACATTGATTCTGTCACCCAGACCAAGAGCCAGGAGTACCGCCTGCGCACAGGTTCCGATTTCCAGACTCCATTCTACGAACCAGTACGGGGTAATCACGCCGTTAAACTGGAGTCCTTTTGTTACAGAGGCTGCCAGGAGGATAGGCCAGGCGGCCAGGTAGAAATAGGCAGGGCGGTATCTGCGAAAGGCCAGTATCAATGCGCAGGTTCCTACAAGTACTGGATTGAGAAGAGCACCAATGGAATTGAGCTGCACTGCAAGTTGAGGATGCGTGGATTCCAGGACTAGCGTACCGGCGATGGCCTGGAAGACATATACTCCGGCCATCACCTGAAATATGCGATTCCAAACAGGCGCTGTAGTTTTGAGGTCCAGATAGATGATAGTAAAGAGACTGGCCAGGGCCAGAGCGGCAGGAGTAAGCAATAGAACTTCCCGGTTCTGCCACCAGACATTGTTATTATACAGGAGCTGAAATCCCAGTCCATTGAGTGCAATTGCATTCATAGACAGTAGCAATACGAATACCACATAGATCGCATAGGTGATGTCTCTCACGGATAGGTAGACGAACAGGTTGTACGCCATCATCACCAGGACGGCGCCACAGAATAAGCCCAACCCTACCATCTGGATCAATTGAATCCGCTGGAATACTTCGTTTCGATAGAGAGTAATGGGAAGTGCGATGGTGGAGTGCACACCACTCACTTGCATGTATATTGTGGTCTGGCTTTCTGGCTTTAGCGTAACCCAGTAAGCAAAGGTGCGGTGGTCAATCTCTCGCTCCGGGTAAGGCTTTTTATCGCCAAAGGAGCTCTGGTAATAAGCACCTTCATCCCCCGANGGCCGAAACACATTGAGAAAATCCAGTCTGCTGTAATTGATATCAATGACTCTCCTCAACTCCTCCTTTCCCGGGTTCTCCAGCTTGATTCGAAACCAATAAGGATGGTCTTTATAGCCGAATGAAGGAATCTTTTTATCGGTGGANTGCCAATCAGCGTCCGGAATCGCGCGGACAGATTCCAGGTCGAGATTTCCGGATGTATCCTCAATGTACTGAACATAATTGTTCAGAGAAAGCTCATCCAGATCGGCCTTAACAGGAACGGCATCCAGGAAGTTGGCAGGAACGAGAAGAGAAATTCCGATAAGTATTAATGCTATCCTATTCGCTGGTCCTGCTCGCCCTATATTATCCCTGGTTTTCCGATTTTGCTCTTTACTAATCTGAATGTATTTCTTCCGCATATGTCTTTTAAGTCCTATTTAATGCTCCCAAAACCAGTAAAAACCACAAGCAGAATTGATTGTGGGGACCATNGAATAGACGATATAATCTCCGAAAAAATAAGGACGGCCGAATTGCTTCGGCCGTCCAGAGGAGTGAATTCCAATGCTGCCGCTATTGATTGTTCATCGCATTTGTAGCGATTCGCAAATAGAAGCCTTCGGGGTCGTAAGAGAGGTAGCCCATTCCTGCACCATTGGCACTTTGAAAATGATCCACACCGCTGCTGTACCATGGATAGTCCGGCTCTCCCATAAAGGTTCCCCATTTGGTGGTTTCCAGGGGAATTGTGCCGTCATTCGCGCATCCGAGTCCGTACGCCTCACCGCCTTCGCAAATGCTTTCGAGGCTTCCCGCCATTAATGGATGCTGAATATAATCTACATACTTCATACGAGTTCCGTAGGAGAAGTAGCGAGTATNGGGGCTGTCTGGTGTGAATTGATTAAAAGCAGCCATACCGTCTGTGGAAAGCTGTTCCAATACGGCCAGAACGTCCTGTTCTGTGCTTCCTCCCCAGATCAGTGGCACCAGCATATTTACAAGGTCGGCGACGTAAGGCTCAGCCCAGTCCGGTACATCTTCTTTTATTGCGTTGGAGGAAGGGCTTCCACGATGCGGTGTTGCTACCGTACTCAAAACCGCAACCTTATCGGACATTCCAAGATTGCTTATCAGGTAGCGCCCGTCCAGGCCTCCCTGGCTATGACCAATCAAGTTTACCTTAGTGAAGCCCCGGGCGGCCATCCAGTAGTTAAGTTTCTCTTTGAGCACCTGCGCTCGAACCGCACTGGACTGCACGGCGGTTACCGAGGGAGCATAGACAATTGCACCTTCTTCGCGCAGGTATTCATCCAGTCCACCCCAGGCATCCAGAATTCCTACTGCTCCGGCATCACCATCGTTGCCCCAGCCAAATAGGCCGTGGTTCATTACAATTGGATAGGATCCGTCCAGAGGTTTCGGTCCTTCTGCCCCGGCCATCAGGCTGGCTGTGGGAAGCAGAGCTATAATAAGAGCCCCGCTTAANATTTTGTTTCGCATGAATTTATCCTTTGTNTTTTTTTGCCGGCCGCAACCGACAGGGACTCTAGTGCAAAGGTCGTACCATTGGTTTCGGCGTCGGAGCTGAATCGCACGGACGATTCATTGCCGAAAATTGATTCGATCGAATCAGTTGCTTTGATCGAATCAACGCAGTCGAAGCAGTTAAAGGGAATACAGACTCGCGGCGAAGCGGATCCACCGGGAAAACTAACATAGTCTGCTCCCCATCAGGAATTCGCAGCCCATATTGCCATACCAGGGGCAATGCACCCACGCTTTGCGGCTCAGAACAGGGGACTCATGGGCTTTTTGGGCTGTATTGAGCAAATCAAGCGGATGATGCCATCCTACGATTTAGATCTGAGCGCATTTCTTAAAGAACTCCTGCGATTCTAGCAGTCCCGGTTTCCCTGGCACATGAATTGCAAATTAGGGTTCATTGTTCTGAATTCCCTTGCAGCAAACCTGCCGCNNATGCACCGTTGGGAGTAGCGAATCTGAAAGCCTGCAGACAGGCCGGTAGGAGTTTCTGCACCTACCGTATGCCTTAGCCTGATTTTGGTGACGAAGGAATTCAACCAGGAGATGAAATGGAGACTGAAAAAATAAACAAAAGGGGAGCATGGGGAGTTCTATTCCTTCTGTTCCTTGCGAATCTGTTGAACTTTTTCGATCGAACCATTCCGGCCATCATAGTGGAGCCGGTTCGAAAAGAGTGGAGTTTGACAGATACTCAACTTGGAGTGATTAGTGCGATTTTTACCATCGTTTATGCCATTGCGGGAATTCCTCTGGGCCGATTGGCAGATAGACTTTCGCGNAAAAAGATTATCGGATGGGGATTGGGTATATGGAGCGCCTTTACCGCCCTGAACGGTATTGCATGGAATTATATGTCCTTTTTGTTCATTCGTGCAGGGGTGGGCATAGGAGAAGCCAGTTATGCGCCCGCAGCAAATTCAATGATCGGAGATCTTTTTAAATCCGAAAAGCGAGCGCGGGCCATCGGAATATTTATGCTGGGTCTACCTCTTGGTCTGATGCTGGCTTTCTTTAGCGTAGGTTTCATAATTGAAGCCTTTCAGAGCTGGCGCGCGGCGTTCTACGTTGCGGCTGCGCCTGGATTTATTCTCGCCGTAGTTTTCTTTTTTATTCGGGAACCCGAAAGAGGTGGAATGGATACCGTTGTGAATTCGGACAACGTGGAGAAGCCGTTTCGAAGGATCTTAAAAGTGAAGACGATGTGGTGGATCATCCTTTCTGGATTGACCTTTAATTTTGCGGCCTATGCAACCAATGCCTTCATGGTTCCGATGATGCAGCGATTCTTTCACTTTGAGCTGCTAGACGCAGCGTTGGCCACTGGTGTGATCGTTGGAATTACCGGGCTTCTGGCCCTTACCCTGGGGGGATGGGTGGCCGACCGGCTCCATGAAAAGTTTCCCAACGGTCGGCTGGCATTCGGAACCATCTCTCTTTTAGTGGGTTCCATTCTTGTATTACTGGCGCTCAGGCTGGACTCTTCGCAGGGAGCCCTGTTTATTGGATTGTATAGTGCTGGATGGTTTCTATGCTACAATTACTACACCACAGTTTATCCGGCGGTGCAGGATGTCATCGTTCCCAGGCTCAGAGCTTCTGCCATGGCGCTTTATTTTGCAGCCATGTATCTACTGGGAGCGGCTGTTGGTCCGGTAATCGTTGGATGGATATCCGATACAATTGCGCAAAGTCACTTTGAAAGTGCGGCCAGTACTGGATCCATGGAATTCTCTCGTGGTATTGGATTGCACGATGCGCTTTTTACTGTGCCTATTACAGTCCTGGCAACGGCGTTCTTCATGTTTCTGGCAATGAAATACTTTGTTTCGGATGCTCGCAATATGCGGGAAGGGCGTTCGTAGTTAAGGATTCTAGCTGCTTGAGCCAGAATACCTTGAGTAAGAAAGAAGATTAATCGTCCATTTTCAAAGTTCGCATCTGGGATTGCAATTTCCCGCGCGAAATTCCAAGAAGACGGGCGGCCTCGGATTTATTACCCGAGCATTGTTGCAATGCTCGGGTAATGATGCGCCGGCTAAAATCGTTCACTGCCAGGTCATAATCCATAATCGGATCATTCTCTTGANCGGGCTCAGTGGAATTACTCCCGGCTTCCATGACAGCCATGATCTCCGGCGGCAAATCATCAAGAGTAATCCTTTCTTTTCTGGATTCGGCCAGGATGCGAATCATAAANTTTTCCAGTTCTCTGGCATTTCCGCGCCAGGGTGCAGCAATCAATGCATCCAGAACGTCTGGCTCAATGGACTCTACGACTGTTCGATTGTCGGATTGAAAGTCGGCGAGGATTTCTTCTATTAATAGGCGAACATCTGATTTTCGCTCTCGCAAAGGAGGAATTCGAACCTCGAAAACATTGACTCTATAGTAGAGATCCTCTCGAAAGTCTCCGGACTGCACCATCTCAGAAAGGTTGCGATGCGTTGCGAAAAGCAGACGGCATCGTACCGGAATTTCATTTCTTCCGCCTATGGGCTTGTACTTTCTTTCCTGGATGAATCGCAAAATCTTTGGCTGTATTTCAAGAGGCATCTCTCCTATTTCATCGAAAAACAAAGTTCCTTCCCCGGCNTCTGCGATCACCCCCGGTTGATCAGATTTTGCATCAGTAAATGCACCCCTGGTGTGGCCGAATATCTGACTTTCCCAGAGAGTGGCCGGGATGGCCGCGCAGTTCACCGGCACAAAGGGATAGCTACCCCGACCCATTTTGTGGATTAGAGATGCGATGAGCTCTTTGCCCGTGCCGGTTTCCCCGGTAATCAGTACAGGTTCTTCTCTGGTGGCGATCTGATTTACTCTTTCTATAATGGTTTGCATCGCCCGGCTGCCATAGATCAGCCTGACTCCTCCGGGCAGGTCCACTTCATGACGCTGCCCAAAAACATCGTCCTGATCACCAATTTGTTTCTCCAGATTTGTTGCGTACTGCTGCAATTCCTGCTTGGTTTCATGCAATGCCTGATACTCCGCCAGAGTTGTTTCGAGCTCATGCGTGCGTTCCTGAATCTTTTCCTCCAGGGAATCGGAGTATCGCGCCAGGCGTCTTCGGCTGGCTTGAATAGAACGAGCCATGCGATTGAAATAATGCGCTATAAAACCAATCTCATCCAGAGTCTGTACCGGTACCCTTGTAGCGTAATCATGTTTTCGCATTGCTTTCAATGCATTGGTGATTCGGGCAATAGGCTGAAGCAGTGCTCCGTGAAAAAAATAGCGAAAAGCAAACAATACAAAGAAATAGGAGGTAAGTGTGATTCCCAGTAATATGAAACCGCTGTCGGCAACGAAGCGACGATACTCCAGATAATCGAATCCCTGTTCTACATTAGAATCGCCAGACTTTCGCACAAAGGTTACATAATGATGATCAATTCCCTTTGAGTCCACGCGGGTGGTATAGCTTCGTCGGGGCGGACTGCTGGAAGCATCTGCAGTGTTCGGGGCTGGACGCTCGTAGGCCGGGTTGAGCACGCCACTGAGAGCGGCGATGTTGTACACCTTTTCGCGTTGCTCGAGCCAGAAATAGGAAACTGTCTGCAATAGGCTCAGGACGGTGACGAGAGTCACCGTCACAATTCGCATTTGAATGGTACTTCGGTCCCGGGAAAGATTGATGTATGCTACAACTGAAATAAAGAATCCAATGAGATATAGAAAGGAATAGGCGGTAAGGTAGGTGCTTCGGTCGATAACACCACTTAGATTCAGTACATGAAGGGTTCCGGGCACAACCGTCACGGTAGAAAATCCAAGAGTCATTACAGCCAGCAGTATTTTGGATCTCCCGGTTTCTAGAATGCTGCGCCAGATTCCTGCCAGAACCAGCAGGAAAATAAATGATAGGGTAATATACGAAAACCAGCGTTGTGCCACGGGAGTGCTGGAGTCCCAGAAATGGGCATTGAAGACGAATTGGCTTTCCGCCTGAAGCATTGCGAGGCCTACTGCACTGGCAGCCACAAAGGTCAGGGCATAACCGACTATCAGTAACCTTCGAACTGTAGCCTGATACAGCGGCATGGGAAAGTGAAAGTAGAAGGCTATTCCGTGTAACAGAGAAAGGGGCGCTGCTAGAATGGACAACCAGCGGGGCAGCATCATGGGCGGATCGTAAAACCCTGCGGACACCCCATAGCTGAGGCTAATCACCGTAGTCCACAGGAGTGCCATACCAAAGTGGAAGCCTGCGCTACTTCGCTCTGGAATTCGCAGCATATAAACCGTAAGGTGAGCAAGGAAAAGAGCAACGATTAAGGTGCTGACGAAAAAGTAATTAGGCAGAAGTTCAAACATGGTCTTGGCGATTCAAAAAGAAACCGGAGGCCGCTACGGAATCCGGATTCCGAAGCAGCATTACCCGGGCAATCATGCATACATACCGGGACGATTTCCAGTCTTTTCGCGATTCATTGCTGGGCGCACACGGCCGGGGCCTGGCGCCAGGAATTCTCTCTCATAGGGATCCAGACTGTGACCAATCCTGTGTACACACAATGTAGCTTACCCGATTTACTCTTAGTTTCTCTTAGCTTCTCAGTCCTGTCAGCAGTGCATTTGCCCAGCGTTCAGGATCTTCAATCATGGGATAATGGCCCAGGCCTTCAAGAATGTTCAGCTTGCTTCCTGACATTTCCTCATGGTGTACCCTTGCAATGTTGCCTCCTGTAATCGGATCCTCGTTGCCCCAGAGGATGTTGGCCTTCAGATTTGATTTTCGGAGAGCACCTACCCAGCGATGCCAGAATCGTTCTCTTTCCCGGAGATACTGTGTGATTTGCGGCAAAGCTTTCTTGCCTTCATTCATTGTCAAAAGCTCCCACATGGAGTCGATTTCCTCTTCTGNCAGTAATGACGGATCATGCCATAATTNTCGCATGTTCTTTCGAAAGATACGCTTGCTGCTTAACCTGGCAACGATAGGGCCCAGAGTATGGTTGCGCAGAAGCTTTTGAATGATTCGCAGTTTGGCAAGCTCAATGTGCACAGATCCGTTGCATAGAGTGAGGGATCTTAATTCTATTGGCTCGAAGCCCATGTTTCGACGAGCGATAAGCTCTGTTGCTACACTGGTCCCATAGTCATGAGCCACCAGATGGGCCTCCTTCACACCGAGAGATCGCCAGACCAGGAGAGCACGATCGGCTTGCTCAAAGAGAGAATATGAATAGTCCCGGGGCTTGTCTGAAAGCCCAAACCCGGTATGGTCATGAATAATTACCCGGTAATCCTTCGAAAGAAGGGGAAGAACATCCTTGTAATCATAGGAAGACGTGGGGTACCCATGCAAAATAACAATGGTATGGCGTTGCGAATCGCCTCCTGAATCCATGGCGAATACCCTGTCGCCGTCCAACTCAATGTATTGCCCCTGGCTTTTCCACTCTGCAATGCTCATGATATTACCTCTTCCTCGGAAACGTATGAATCCAGTTCGCAATGGGTAGATTCAATGGGATCGATATTTTGATCAATGTTTCTGCTACCTGTGAGTATGAATACCATTTTGGCTCGAAAAAGTAATTGAATAATCGTAGTGAATATGTAACAATCAGGTTAATTATTCTTAATCGCTCGACGACTTATGTTAAAAAAAAACGATAGCGCTCATTGGAATCGCTTCATTGATATTTACGTTTTCAGGAGCATGCAATACGGAAACAAGAACAAGGGAAGACTGCGAAGAATTGCTTACCCTTTACACCGGATTTCTATTTCTTCGATTCGAAGATGCTCGTACCAATCCTGATTTGACTGGTTCCCAGCGGTCCCAGATCCTAACGGAAACGAACTATGCTTTTTTTCTTCTAGTTGAGGACTACGAAGACTGTCTCGAAGAGGCGCCCGACATGCCGAGTTTTTTCTAAGTTTGTCAAGGTTCGGACTTCCGACGCTCTAATCCTTTCGGCCTGTGGATGTAAAAAATGGAACTCGCTATTCTGGCCGTGGTGCGCTCGAGAGGTTATTGGATCTGCACCATTCATGGGATAATGGCTGGTTCTTTTACTGTCCCCCATCGCTCAGTCTTCTTTTTTCAATCCGCCAGGAACGAGGACTGCTNTTTTCATATCCTGCAACAAAGAAAAAATCTCCGAAAGTGCATGCCGCTGTAGGAGAGTCATTTGCATCACTCGGATCACTTTGTACAACTCCGTCAGCACCGAATGTTGAAACNAGAGAGCCATCTGAGCTGTTGTGAAGGGAAAACCTCCATTGAGAATCGGAGCCTTTTGTGCTATCGGTGGCCACTACCAGAAGTTGTCCGCTTAACGGAATAAGGGCTCGGGCCTGATCCTGGCCTGCACTGGGGTCGATTACCAGCTCTCCATCCGGGGGAGCAAACGCTGTGATCGAAGTGCCCGTTGAGCGATCGTATTTGTTGATTTGTATATGTTGATCAGGATCCGAACCGGATATATAAACTGCTGAATCATCAAAAGCGACGATGTTCGCATCTTCNGCTCCGGAGCCTGCATTGTCAGTCACTGTGCCCGAATTAAAGACNGATTCCAGGGAGCCATCCGAAAGCAGCCGCTTATCCAGTCTCCATTCCAGATCTCCCCCTGGCTGATTGGCGCCGGCTGCATAGATATACGTTTCGTCCACTGCCATGGCAAAGATTCGGGACTGAGTCCCACCACCCGCAGACACCGTTACGAAGCCGGTTCCGTTGAACCCTGTGTCCAGGGCACCACTGCTAAGTGATCTCTTTTCCAATCGCCATTGCTGNCCGGACCCCCCTGTGGAGCTGGAGCCTGCCAGATAGATTCCGCCGTTCGCAAGCTCCATCGCATGGAGGTAGTCGGTCNGGCCGGGAGTGGGATCATGCTGCAATACACCGGATGAGGCAAAGCTTGAGTCCGGAGCTCCGTCACTGGCACTTCTTTTTTCCACTCTCCATTGAAGGTTTCCCGGAACATTATCGTAGCCAGCCAGGTATAGATAGGTGCCATCAAAGGCAATGTCCTGAATCTCATCGCTTCCGGAAGCATCTGGATCTACTGTTATTACTCCATTGGTTCCAAAACTGGTATCTAGCTCACCTGAGAATCGACTTCGCTTCTCCAATCTCCATTCCCTGGAGCCCGCCGTGTCTGCCCAGCCGCCGACGTAGATGAAGTGAAAATCGCAGATGATGGCCCGGGGTTCTCCATCCACATCCAGACTTTGAACAGTAAAGGGCTGATCTGCGAGAATCAATCCCAGGGCTACCAGTAAGGCAGAATTTTCTCCGGTCTCATCCGGATTCAGAAAATCTTCAGATAGTGGATGGAAAACACATGCCTGGGTCAGTAGTATCAGAAACAGGGATATAGGAAGAGTTCCAGGCTTCACAATGATAGCTTTTTCTACGATTCATGAGTTCCCGCAAGGACTTTATCGCATTGTATCGTGCGAAAAATCGATTCCGGGAGCGGTCCTTCCACAGGGTGCTTCAGGAGCTTAGATTAACCAAGTTGCCCGGATCTGACCTGACTTGATCTGACTTGATCTGACCTGACCTGACCTGACCTGAACAGAACAGAACAGAACAGAACTGAACAAGGGTTTCCCGGGCGGCGATATCATTGGGTTGCAGAAACCTGTAGGTTGCTTTTTCGAAACTCAACAGGCGTCATACCTGTCTGTTTTTTAAACTCGGAATTAAAGGTAGATTTCGAATTGAAACCGGAGGCCAGTGCAATGGACAGTACGGAGCGGTCGGGTTGTTCCAGCAGCAGTTTCCGAGCACAGGCGATGCGATGTCGATTGATGAATGAGTAGAAATTCGTATTGTGGACAACGCGTAACAATTCGCTTAGCTGGTGTCGCTTGATTTCAAGTAAGGAAGCCAGGCGTTCCTGGCTGAGATCCTCATCACAATAGATTTGTTCATTCATCAACGAATCCAGCATTCTGGACAGTTCGCCTACGTTTAGCTTGCTGAGCCGATTCGCAGGCCGGACTGCAGGTGTGGTTTTCGATCCTTTGCTGGAACCTCTCATGTCCGATGCACTGACCTGCGAATCTTTCGTCGCGGCTTCGGTCTGCGATACTTTCGGTGCGGAAGGACTCTCGCGAATAGGCGTAGCCTGTTGAATGTTGCGTAAAAAATGGATTCGCATTCCGACGGAGATCAGAAACATTGCGAATTCAAACAGGTAACCCAGATACAATGGATTTCGCGTCCAATCGCTTCCTTCAATCCATCCCATACCAGCATAGAAGAAGAATGGAATACATGCCAGAAATCCAGCAAATCCGATGAGAGAAAAGAGGGCAGGTCGAAACCCGATGCGAACCACGTAGATTCCTGAGTATATGGCCAGCGGTATAAACAGAGCAGGCAGAATATAGATCGCCACATCGATCAGGCTTAGATCGGCCCCGGGAATCAAACTGTACAGGGCTGTTGCAATGTAGCCTGCTCCAATCCATCGCATGATTCGATTGATCAAAGGAGCATGTACGGAAAGAATGAGCAGTTCTCTCCATAAGGCTATTACAGCCCAGCCAGCCAGGGCACCGGAGCTGGATAGAGCGGCTATGGCCCAGGTTCCATGGTCTGGAAAGAGTAACTGACGTGCATACCCTTCCCAGCTGAACATGTAGATTACCATGCTAGCTACATAAAGACAGTATAGCAGTCCAATTCGCTCTTTAAGGGAAAGAAAGATGAATAGACTGAGAACAAAGGCGGTTATTGCACCTGTGAGAAATGCAGGGAATAAATAACCGGGAAAGCTCTCGCGATTGGCCGAGGAACCAGGCTTCTCCAGCTTCAACGATAGGATTTTTCCAGATCGGGCCGTAAGTCTGAGCAGGTAAATGTTTCTGCCTGGTTCGATTTTCAAAAAGAAGGCGGGCAACCTGTAATCGATGTGTTTTTTATCCCAGTCCTGGGTCAGCCCCTGTTCATCCTCGTTTACTTCACCGTCTTCGAACCAGAAGAGCCTCAATGAATCAGAAAATGCAAATTCATTTACGAGCATCCGTTCCAAGGGCCGGTCTGTCTTGTTTTCGATAATGAATCGCATCCAGAGGGCCTCAGAGCCGCCCGGAAACCTCCACTGCGTCCCGGCTCGCTCCTCCCAGCCAGGCTCATTTACTATGGAAAGAAACTCTGCTTCAGTGCGGGGGATGGCTGACTCAACATCCACCAATCGGAACTCGGTGCATTGTAATACGGAACTTGCCGATTCGCCATCCAGAATACAGGGGGGATCTGCCTGGATTCGAGTTGGCAGGATTGCAAGGGCGATTAAAGAAACTGCAAATAAAAGGAACCCGTTTAAACGATCTCTATTAGGAGTTTCCATGGTTATTTTCGGTGGGTTACTACCTATCGGTTGTCCCCGAACCGTCACTTCTTTGACGTTGATCATCCCGGTAATCCACGGAGTCCGCAAGAAAAATTGGGAAAATCGGTGCGGCTGGGCCCAGTTGGACGACCTCGAATAGATTCCCGATTACAATCCCTTCATCTATCAGGGTATTTTTCCCTGCTGAGGTGATCAATGAAACGGATTCAAATCTATGGATTTCTTCTACTGCTTGTATTGGGAACTCATCCCCTTGCCGCGGAGCGCAAGCTTTCCTGGTTTGGCCTTCGGATAAGCCAATCTACCTGGGAGCCCGCTGCCTTCAATGAAATCGATAAGCTAAGACAGATAAACCTACAAAGCTCAGCGATATTCAGCGGTGGATTGCTGGCAACGCCAGCTGACTACTATAGCTACGGAACGAACCGTCAAACTATGCCTTTTGCCGAGTGGATTATGAGCATAGGCGGTGAATATAATCGTGGAAGCCTGGTGCTGGGCTATGGTTCTACCAGCCCCTCCGGTCTGAGCACCACCGGTCTCAGCTACACCGACTCCCAGACCTTTAACATTGTTTCCAGGGTTACATCTAATCAGTACAACATTTTCCAGAGTACCGAATTGAAGCATTACACTCTGGGTTATGACCATGAACTGTACCCATTCAGAGGAGCCGAGGGAATGCTGAAGGATCTTGGATTTGTGCTGGGACTGCAGTTCGCCCGTGATGAGTTCGACGGCAGTGCGTTCAACACAGGCGAGGCCCAGACAGATTCTGGAACCAGCGGCAGTTTTACATCATCCAGCATTAGCTCACTCAGCTCCTTCGGAACGACCGAGCACAATATTACTACTGGAGATCTTCAGTTTGGCTTAATCTATCGAATGGATCTGGCCGAAAACCTGGAACTGGAAGCTGGCGCCAAATTCGGAATGGGTATTGGTCAGAGCAATGCGATCATCAAGACTCAGTCCCTGGTAACCCTGGGAACCGCGACCTTTCCACTGGAGAGTAATTCGGAATACTCTACTGATGGGGATCTTCGCACCAGCCGCTTGCACCTGGGTGTGGCCTATCGATTCACTGAAATGCTGGCCATCAATACCTACTATTCAGTGACCAATCGCTACTACACTCCTACCAGCGGTTCCGTAAAGGCCGGAGGGTTGATCTCGATCGAGAACCAGGCCACCGGACCGTTCTACACTCAAAAAGATAAAATGAGCAATATTGGAATCGAGTTTCAGGCAAGATTCAATTAGTATTCTCCCCCATTCAAAGAAAGATCGCCCGGTTCGTATGAGGCGCGGCCGGGCGATGCCATCTTCAGGAAGCACTCCAGGGGCGAAAGCCCCTTCTTTTTATGAGTGCCTCTGCCTGAAAACCCAATTGGATTGATTAGTCGCCAATGAAGTATCCTCCATTAATTCAGTTATTTCGCTGAGCGCGATGGTACTCAAATTTTTTGCAAGTTACTAGCGGATGAGTGTAGATATAGTTGGGAGTCAGCAATGTCTGAAATACGAGTGATTACTAACGTAGATTCCAGAATACTTTACGATCGCAGGAAGGCTGGTATGAACTCTAGGAAGAATCGTCCGAACCCCTATCGAAGTGTCTCTGGTATGCGATGGGCCCGGCAGATGTATCGCAGCTTGGTGATTATCCTAATACTCCTCTGCTTTCTCCAGTGCTCGGCTTTTTCCGAAATCGTGAGTAGTGCTACTCAATTCGGTGAGCAGGATGCTGAGTCAGTGAGGGAACCGCAACCGGCAGATGTCGATTCCCAGGAGGAAAGCCCGGGCCCAGGTCCAGTGGTAAAGGCGAAATCCATAGAGCCTGATCGCTCATTTCTGGCGTCTGAGCTCTCAGAGAATAAGGAGCGGTTTTTACCGAAATTTGCGGCACAGGTCAGGGCACCGGAAGTTCTGTCATCATTGCGAAAACCGGCGCGGACTTTCTTGCTCAGTAAAGCAGAGAATAGAACTATTCTGGTTCCCGAAAGGCTCTCCATTGAGATCGATCCATCGAAGCTGGAGCTTCCGGAAGCCTGCAACTCCGAGCCTCTTCAAGGCGATCTCTGGCTTATCGAGGGTCCCATGGATGCCATTGCGAATGGAATCCTCCTGGATGCGAACGGTCCAGAAAGGCAAGTGAGACTGGAGTCCTCTCTGATGTTTTATCTTCAGTTACGTTGCGGAGAAGAGTCAGTCCGACTGCGAAATGGTCAGAGTCTGCCTGTCCGAGTTCCTTCGCACCTAATCCCTGATGGAGTGGGCTTCTACCGAATGGATGAGTCTGGATGGGTTGTTGATGGTCGCTCGCCTGCCGTTGACGGAACGCTGTTTAGAATAGCTTTTGATGCGCAAGACCCTGCGGAATTGCCGGATGCAGTGGCCGATCACATAAGCGAAACCGGAGTAATTTACCCGTGGCATGGAGCTTATGTCAACGGCTCCATGGATATATTTGTGCCCCATGGCGAAAATCGGCTTTATCGGATTCTGGTTTCCAGACACGAAACAGAATTCATTGCGCTGGAAGGAGATCGCAGTCGGCAGGTTCGCGCGTTGGGTCCATTGAAACTCTCTTTTTTGGAAGGGCAGAGGGAGAAGCGCCAATGGTACCTTCTTCGCAGGACTTCTCTGGATCAATCAAGATCCTGGCCGGATGGAATGCCGGAGGACTGTTACCTCAGCATTGCGAGAAAGTCCGTCTGGAGAACGGAGAGATTAACGCTCAGCACCGAGAATTTCAAATCGAGCATGCGGGTTTACACTCGGCCTGAAGGATCCGAAAAGAGCAAACTGATCTATGAGAATTCCCGGTTCATTCCGCCCAGAGACTGTATAAGCAGAGAGGTTCTGGAGGCCAATCCGGGCAAAGTGGAAATACAGTTGTTGCTGCGCGATAATAAACCCGAGTCCATTTTCCTCGGTGATGTATCCGAACCTACGAACGTAGTACTGGCATTGGCCCAGAAAGAGGAGCATTTAATCGGCGACTCAGTGGTCAGGAGAATGTGGTGGAGCCCCGATTCCACTGAAAGGCTGGCGCTTACCGGGCTGGGATTATGGAATATCGATTATCCGAGATCGGACCTCGTCTGCGTTCAAGGCTCCGTCGAGTTTGATGGGGATTTTATGGTGTCTGCAATTCCTTTGAATCGCTCCGGACAATCCATCGACTGGTCTCGAGAGCGTGCGTTTCAAACGAAAGTGCCTCGCGGTGGACCGATCCGTATCCTGGTGGTAGCGGACGACACGGCCGGACTGTCCGATGTCATTCATTCGGGAATACTTGAATTACAATCCGACAATTGCGTCGACACCGGTAGGATCGAATTGAAGGCCATTCCCTCTCGAGCTCTGGAGTCGCAGAAGGAGTTTCGCAATTGGATAGGTATTTAGACTCCGTTCGAAATCGTGCCCGAACCGAATCTGGAATGTGCCGACGTTGGGTAATAATTCTTTGTCTTATCCTCATTTCGTGCTCCCCAGCGAGCGTAGTAAAGGAGTACCATTATGATCCAGGTTTTTATAAGCTGGACCTGGGAGAGATTCTGGTACTCCCTGTGAAGGATTATACAGATCGGGAGTACCGATTTGCCAGCCTGGTAGAGGATCCAGCCGCCGAGATTTCGCGCGAAATTCCGGATATGAAGTTTAGAAACGTTCCACTCGCTTATCTGTCCAGAACCGACCAGCAAGAATTCGGCAGAATTCTAGATGCCTGGGAGCTACAGGAATCTCCAGCGGAGCTTTTGCAATTCTTGCGACCTCGAACCCGGGCTCGATTCCTGTTGCTTATTCAGCTATACAGGTATTCTGAGTCCAGAACCTCCTTCATAAATCAGCCAACCAGAAGTGATGTTTCGCAAAGAACTACGGTTACAGATTCTCATCGAATCCGGGCTGCTGGAATCTTCAGAATTCTAAGGCTATCAGATGGAGTGGAAGTGTTTAAGATGGATTATTCCAGGGATGAATCGAGTTCACGAACCAAGAGCGCAAATGAGAGTTTTGGACCAACATTGCGCGGGTCATCTCCCGAAAAAGAGGCAGCTGAAATGGTAAGGACTTTGCGCTATCGGATTGAAAATGCCGTGGAGCGTAGCGCAACGCAGGAAGCGGTTCCGCAAAGTCAGGGCAAATTATAGAGTTAGCAGTATCACAGTAATGAGGGAGCTAGCCCTTGCAAGGGTATCATATGCTCCCGGTTATTTCCATTCGGAATTTACTCAGTCAAGGCTTTCAGGAGTATAAACATGGAATACAAGCTTCACCGGTTCAATACTTTCCGTAAGAGGAACCGGGCTTTCAATGGGTAGGCATCGCAGATAGTAAGACCAGCCAGCATGGAGCCAGCATTTATGTTCCTTAGTATTGAACAGGAGGTCTCTAGAATCAGCCAGGGAGGTCTGTGTTCCTTCGATCTCCACGAGCTCCACTCGGGAGGTTTGTCTGGTTGCATCGATGCCATGTATAAGCCACATGAACACAAGCTTTCCATCCGGTGGTTTCGGTTCATATATTACCAGCGCGCGGATACGTCCGGAGCGATCGGGGCGGAGAATTCGGATGTGTGCGTTCATATTGCGTGGTTCACCAATTAGTAGCCCGTCCAGACGAAAGTGCGAATTCTCGGGCCATGAACCGAATAAGCTGTGAAAATCGTCGCCGTAGACATTGGCGTCTTCATCTGTGGTGGCCGCCCCGGTACTGGCTTCCCAGACGCCTCCTGCTGCCAGCAGCGTTATCGCTACAGGAAGCAACGCTACATCGGCGGCAAAACTCAGGACAATGTCGATGGAACCGATGCTGTTGATGCATCCAATGATTGGTCCATAGTCTGTGCCTCGCCGACTCTTCGACTTTTTGGAATGATGCTCCATTCCTCCGAATGGTTTGATGGTACCCTCTTCCGCAATGGAGGCCAGGGTGCCGCAAGCCGGCTGAAGAATTAGAACGACCATGATCAGCGCCAGTGGGCGAAGCGTTTTGCGCGGCCAGTCCATGGTAGCGCTTCTGCATCTCTGGCTCCAATGGGTAAAAGGGTTATTCCAATGAGTCATATTTTTCATATGTCCGGTTTGGATATCCTTCGTGATCGCTATAACGGGTCATTTGGACCGGATACCCTATTCCAGAGTTTTGTAATTTATCTGTTCTCCGGGCTATATTTCAACTACTCATTTTCGCAAAGATTGCGCCAAAGTCGCCAAAAAAGGTTAGAGATACAAATCCCACAAACAGTAGCACTCCAAAGCCAAGAGATAACCAGACGAAGAAGCCCGGGAGTCCCGGTTCCAGAACCGCTCGTTCCGGATCGTCCGGGTCATAGTACACCTGGACTTGCTGGCCCGGTTCATGCGCTTTTGCAGCCGTTACCGGATCGCCACTAATACTGAAAAAATTCAATCTGCTTGAGACATAGTCTTCACCATTTATGTTGTACTGGTAGAAGAAATGACCAGTAACCTTTTCCCGGGTTGTGCCACCGCCTCCAGTAGTGCGATGTTGCTCAATTCTCGCTTCAATTACCGTTCCTGGAGTGGACGGCCAGGAATTGCTCATGATACCATCCCTCACTGTAAAAACCGATTGATACAGAAAGAACCCGGCTCCGGCAAGCAAGAGCGCGCCTCCCTGCACAAAATTCTTCCCCATTTCTTTGAAGCCCACCATGTCCAAACCTGGCGTCTGATGAAAAAAACGTCAAGAGAAAGGGAGCAGAAACTCCACCGTTACCGGAAGAGCTGGGCGTTCTTTCATAGGCGGCACGGAAATGAATTTCTTCTATATTCTATGGCACCTTTTAGCACTGAGACGCCTTTACATTCTCAATTTTCCGGAAATGACCTCGGGCACCAACGTCGCAATGCCAGATGATTATTCTCTAAGCCATGAATTTCAGGTGCTCGTTTTCTACAGGTCCTTTTCGGAGAAGCTTAACATCCTCCGCATAGTCCCAGGACATAAGCCAGGGAAACTCGGTACCTCTTCGCGGAAGTTCATTCAGAGAACGTTGCACATATCCCGCGCCGAAGTCTAGCAAGGGTCGGGTTTCCATCTCGGGCTTGGCGATCGGAATGCAGGTTCTAAAACCTTTTCTTTCCATATGCTGGAGCAGGCGGCAAAAATGCTCGCAAAGTAAGCCAACCTTCAGTGTCCAGGAGGATGTCGTGTAGCCGACGGCAAAAGCAAGGTTGGGGATGCCGCTCAGCATCATACCTTTAAAGGCCACATGTTCGGGTAGCTTAACTCTTTTTCCATCGACTTTGATCTGGATACCACCGAAGGGAAGCAAGTTAAGTCCCGTTGCAGTAATAATGATATCGGCTTCCAGTTCCTTGCCGGATTCGAGCTGCACTCCTTTGGTCGTAAACGTTTTAATCCTGTCTGTAACAATGGAAGCTTTGCCTTCGCCAAGAACTTGAAAAAGATCGCTATCCGGGACGGCGCACAGTCGTTGATCCCATGGGTTGTATGGTGGGTTGAAATGTTCATCCACCGGATAATTCGGAGGGAGTCGCTTCGCATTCTCTTTTTTAATGAACCTTCGTGCTCGCTCGGGAAATTTCTGGCAGTAGAGGTAGAACCAGCGTTGTCTCAGGATGTTCTTTTGCCTTGTGATTTTGAATGCTAGCTTCTTTCCCAGAACAGGCTTCAGGAGTTTCGAAAGTAATTCCACTTCCGGTAACGGCATGATGTAGGTCGGCGTTCGCTGCAGCATTGTAACGTGACGCGCTTCATCTGCCATGGCGGGCAATAATGTCACGGCCGTTGCGCCGCTACCGATGATCAGGACCTCCTTGTTCTGGTAGTCCAATTTCTCGGGCCAGTGCTGTGGATGAATGATCTGTCCCTTAAATCGTTTTCGACCTTTAAATTCCGGAGTGTAACCCTGGTCATACCGGTAATAACCCGTGCCAGAAAAAATCCATCGTGCTCGATAGACTACCTGCTTCTTTGCGTCTTCGCGCCGCGCAGTAATCGTCCATAGACCTTGTTTGGAGTCCCAGTTTACAGAGATAACTCGATGCTGGTACGCTATGTGACTATCAATACCGAATTCGCTGGCTGTTTGTGCTATGTAACTCTTTATGGAAGGACCATCTGCGATGCCTTTGCTGCTCTCCCACGGTCTGAAGTCGAACCCAAAAGTAAACAGATCAGAGTCGGAGCGAATTCCTGGATATTTGAAGAGGTCCCATGTGCCCCCCAGATCCTTTCGCCCTTCGAGAATCAAATAGGTTTTATCGGGAAGTTTGTCCTGAAGATGATAGGCGGCTCCAATTCCAGAAATTCCTGCTCCGATGATAACTACGTCGTAGATCTGTTTCGAATCTTTTTTCGTGGCTGCCATTGTCGGATGGGACCGGGGAGCACGGGCATACCCGGGGGACTGATTCGCTTTTGATGCCGGAGTGACAGACCTTTTCCTGGTCCCAGCTGATCGATTTCTCTTCTTTCCCGCGCTGGATTTCCCCCTTACTGAAGTTTGACTTTTCTTTTTCTTCGCATTGGCCATTTCTTATTTTCTCTTGAATCGTTATGCTTCTTTACCCAGACTTGAGGTAAATGCTCTGCCTGTCAATATACCGTACGAGGGTTCGGGAAACAGGCGATACTGAACCGATAGGGCTTTCGACTACGTTGAGACTTGACTTCGAGATAAAAACTGATCGGTACTGCCCATGTGTACTGGTTTTTTCCTTAGTTCTGCCGCAAGCTTCCTATATTTTCTCCGTGAAAAAGTGCAATGACTTCGGGCAAACGAGCTTCATCTGCTAACCGAATTTCTGCATCCGGCCGTTCTATTATCAAAATTCAATTTTTGAATTCTACTAGATGAAAATATACGGTCCTCAACTGTGATATAGATATGGTTTCCCTGTTCTCAGGCGCATGGCCCGCTTTTCGAAGTCCTTTCCGGATGGTCCTGCTATTTTGTATTCTTATGAATTCCGGTTGCGGGATGGTATCGCTTCCCGATGTGTTGCGACCCAATAGTTCCAGCCCAGACTCGGAAAGCCCCGGCAGCGCCAACGAAGGAGGCTCCGACTCCATAGATGAGGGCCCGGAAGCCGGGGGAGGCGATTCCGAACTGGATGGCCTACCGAATAACTGGAAGGACGTTTCAAGTTCCACAGCGCGATCCAATGTGCCCGATTATGTATCGCCTCTTGCCAGGGAGCGAACAGACATAGAGCCTCTACCTTTTCCAGATGTAGCGGGAAGTTTCAGAGTTCCCGAGATGCTTCGCCCTTTCCGATCCATGTCCAGGACTTATGAGCTGGATCGAAAACAGCCTCGCATTGTGGGGGATATGGACTCAATATACATTCAAATTGATCCTTCTCAGCTCAAGCTTCCACCGGAATGCGAAGATGAGCCTATTCTTGCCCGAGTCTGGGATATTCAGGATCCTTTCCAGTCCATTGCAAATGGTCTCCCTTTGAGCTCGACCAGCGCTGGTGGAACGAATGACGAACCATATATCATGGAATCGTCGGGCATGTTTCATATTGAATTAAGTTGCGGTGAGCAACCTGTGGAGCTAAAGCCCGAGGCCAGGTTGCTTGTAGGTCAGTATAACCAGGACAACAAATCTCGCTTCTACTCTCTGGGGGTCGATGGATGGGAAGAGATTCCGGGAAATAGACGAGAAGAATATGACCGACCGGGAACTCTGATTCGGATTCCAATGACGGCGGAGCGACCAGCCCTGGCTGCGTCTTCTTTTGCAGACTGGTTCAGCGGCGGCCACACCGGTTTATGGAGGGGGCGGTTCAATGGTGACGGGTTTGAAGTATTCGTTGAGGAAGGGGAAAGGGGTCTACTCTTCATGCGCATGCCGGGTCATGAAAGCCAGTTTATCCACCTGGAAGGAGGAAAGGATTCCATCCGTACAACGCAGAAGGTGCATTTCCCGGCTTTGAACGTAGATGATTTTCGCGAAGGCTGGTCCTTGCTTCGGCGAAGGCCCTTATCGGAGGGAAGTCCCTGGCCCACCGGTCGTCCGGAAGGCTGTTTCTTATCCATTCATCTCATTGCTGCATCATGGGATCATGGTGGTTTTCCGGGGCTCTCAATGGGCAAGTTCGCTCGAGTGCTTACCTGGGATGGTCAGGAAGTGTCGCCCGACGCAATTCCGGTAGATCTTCTATTTTGGGAGGGAAGAGCCAATCCTGCAGGAAGAATTTGCCTCAAAAAGGAAATCATGCCGGACAAAGGAATGGGAATCATAGTTCAGATCCCCCGATCCCTTTATCAGTTGGATCCCCCTTACGATGCGGCGCAAGGACCCCTGGTTTATGTAGAAGAAATTACAGAACCCACAGAAATCACTCTGGTATTAAAGCCCCCTCGTAGAGACTACCTCAATTATATCTCCAGGCGACCTTCTTTGATGGAGCAGGAAAAGGCCTACAAAAGTATAAGCGATCTGGGTACATTTAATCTGGACTATCCGAGAACGGACCTGGCCTGCGTGGAAGGCAAAGTCGATTCAGAAGAAAGCTATATGGTATCTGCGGTGGGCCTGCATCGCAATTCGCAGACCACTACCTGGCACAATGAAACAGGTTTTAAAGTGGACTTCCTCAAAGGAGAAGCTTTTCGACTATTGATTGTGTCCGGCTCCAGAGCGATGGCAACGGATGAGCTCCTGGTGGGAGAAAGGGGACGGCCGGGTCCGGATGGCTGTCTTAACATCGGAAACCTGGAGTTAAAGGAAGTGCCTGAGCATGAACGCCAGAGCCCCGAAAGGTTTAGAGCTTTTCTGGGAATTTGAGAATTTCGCCAGTAGCCACTAGTTTCNGAAATTAACCTTGCCGTAGAACGCCACCGGCTTACTTTTTAGTCGGCGGCGCTCAATCGGCAAGTCGTAGAATTTCAGGAACAATGGATCATATTATTTCAGAAGCGTTACGATTTGCCTTCCTGTTTTCTCTGGTTCTTTCGGTGTACTACCTGTACTTACCGCAGCCTACGATTGCTACCAGAATGCTGTCGCTGCTGTATCTGTCTGCCTTTGTCTGTCTCCTTTATGCGTTCTGGAATTTCAACGGGAAGCAATTTGAGGTCGGTCTATTCAATCATCTCTATGTCCCCTTTACATTCTTGATCGGCCCCTGTATATACTTTGCTTTTCTTGATGCGCTGAGCCAGGAGGTTCGATTCCATTTGCGTCATCTTCTTTTATTTCTGCCCGCGATTTTAACAGGGCTGGTCTTGATTGTGATCTATGCATTGGCTCCGGAGTATTTTGAATATCGTCAACTGGATTATTTGAAGGGACGCCCCGCAAGCTTTATAGATTATCTTAACACACTGGGCTTGATTCTGGCTACAATACTGTGTATCCTGGCCGGCTACCGAGTGAGGGAAGTGTTCACCTGGGCGGCATTACGAAAAGAAAGATCCGTTCGCACGATGCTCACAATTTTGCTTTGGGCAGGCGGATTGACTTCTTTTGCCATGGTCAGCGTTTCCATTGGATTTCTGGAAGGTTTTTTCGCTGTATCTGCGCTTTCGGCTATTCTTCTTCCTTTGAATTTTATTCTTAAATCAAGAGTTCCTGATCTGTTTGCCGACCTGGAACTTGTTATCGAAGAGGCCCGCGACAATCCGGAATCGGAGGAATATAAAATCTCTCGTCTGGAAGGCGTGGATCTGAAAGAGCTTCAGCTTGACCTTGATCGCTTGATGCGAAAAGAGAGGCTCTTTCTGGATGAAGATCTAACTCTAAAGGTTCTGGCCCAGCAAGCTAACGTAAAATCTTACCAGCTCACCGAGTTTCTGAATACAAAGCTAAAAATGAATTTCGCCCGATATGTGAATCATTTTCGCGTAGAGGAGGCCATCCGCATTCTCAAGCAGGAACCCGAGGCCAGCATCCTATCCGTGGCCTACCAGGTAGGCTTCAATTCCAAGGCGAACTTTAATCTGGCATTCAAGAGTATAAAAGGGATGTCTCCCAGGCAGTATCTGGACTCTGGAGATGGACCCGCTTAGTCTCAACGCCTCTTCTCAGGCACTTATCTGCGGTAACCATTTCTGTGGAAAATCCATGAGCACCCCATCATACCAGTTTNNNTTTGCCATCTCATGATTCAGTGGCCATCCGCGGATCAGGTTTCTCATACATTGCATAAGGCTCTGCGCGGAGGATTTGGTTCCCGGGGGGCAGACTATTGATTCCTCTGTTGCATTAGTGTAACTAGTGTTCGGTTGGTCCGCGACGATACCACGCGAAACCATACTGCTTTCGCATTATAAGTCGTTATCGTTTCGCATGAACTTCTTCCAGAGAACGCGAATTTGGGCCTCCAGCGGTAAAGAATCTAGATTCTAGACCCCGAAGTTTGTCCAGGATCCGTATCCAGGTCGATTTCTTATACCATCCGGTGTAATCTCTCTATAAATCAAAGGTTCAGTTCGAATGAGCTTGAGCGGGTAAGAGCGGCCTTCCAGGCCGAAAGGCGTTCAGAATTGTTCGAATTGTATTAGGGAGAGTACCATGATTAAGCGAATTATTGTTCTGGCCGCTACACTGGCAATAGTGACTCCGGCCTGGGCAGGAGGCGGTCAACAGAAGCCTCTGGAAGGAACATATCCTATTGTGCTGGCACACGGCCTGCTGGGATGGGGGGAGGAGTCCACTGGACTTACTTCAATTATCAATTACTGGGGAGGTATGGATGAGTACCTGCGCTCCGAAGGCGTAGATGTATATGCACCTGCTCAACCTCCAGGAAGCTCCAATGCGCTTCGAGGCGAAGTGCTGAACGAGAAAATCCGCTATTGGATGGCAGCCAACGGTTATTCGAAGGTTCATACACTGGGTCATTCTCAGGGACCTCTCGGTCTTCGATATGCTGTCTCCAATCTAGGTCTGTCTTCGAAGGTTGCCTCCGTGACCTCATTGAACGGAGTGAACAAAGGAACCGGTCTGGCCGATGGGCTGGCCCCTCTGATTGCTAACGGAACCGTAAGCGGACTTCTGGAAACATTCATCGACCTGCTTTATGCAGTGAACGATAGCGATGCTCAGGCAGTGATCGATTCTCTGTCTACTCCGGGCATGGCCATATTCAATGCAAACACTCCGAATGCTCCGGGAGTAAGATACTACTCTTATGGTTCAGTAATCAACGGAGTGAACCTGATTCAGCATCCAGTGGGAAGTCTGCTGTATCATTTCACCGGCGATCAGTCGGCAGCAGTGCACGGCTATGCGAATGATGGATTTGTGCCTCTTTCCTCTATGAAATGGGGCGAATGGAAAGGCGGTCCTAGCACTCCGTGGTATTCAACTGGAGTGGACCACCTGCAATGCGCCAATACCCTGTATATGGGCCAATCCTGGTTCGATGTTGAGGGCTATTTCTTGAAGATGGCCAAAAACATGAAGGCCGGTCAGTAACAGTTTATAAAGAAATCAGGGCATCGCAGCCGTCATAGCTNCGGTGCTTTGTCCGGACCCATCGAATCGGGNCGCCGGAGCAATTACATTCCTCAAACCCGGGGGCCATGCCGGCCCCCTTTTTTGCTTCTTCGCTGCAGTTCGGTGATCATGCGATCTGGATCCTACCAGTATCAAAACACTCATTACGCCACCGAACCACCGCTTGCCACCAAACCACCGCTTGCTACCGGACCACTGTTTGTTACCGAACCACCGGTTGCTACCCAGTGAGACGCGAGCCAACAATCCTATGAGTCCAGGGGAATCTGGATCTCCGTTCGATACTTTTTCGGGTTCCCACGAAAAATCATTCCGGGGCCACGAAGGTAGATTTCTCTCGTAGGTGTCTTCCAGCTTAACTTTTGCTCCTGAATCCTGGACAGGATTCTTTCGTAGCTGATTCCAATTGTGTCGTAGGGGCCTGTATGAATTACAGAAAGGCAGCGAATGGCTGGCAATGTTTCACATTTCAGGCCTTTAATTTCGCGAGCAGACTTCAGGATGAATCCGGCGGCATAGTTGGCTTCATCCCTGTACTCACCATCGAAGCACAGACTCATGGCTGGCCCGCCAATATAGCGACCGGCTTTGCGACCTACTCGGGAGAAGACTGCCCCGATATCGGCCCACGCTCCGGTTTCATAGAGTAAAGCTACGGGAATCTGCGAAATCTCTTTGATTTCAATTTCTCCACTTTCTTCCGGTAGTTTCTGTCTTTCTCGGACAAGGGCAATCGTCCGCTCGAGGCCAGCCTCAATGTTTTGTATTCTCTGTAACTCCTGGTTTATGGATTTCTTCTGTTCAATTAGTCGATCCAGAATGTCCTCATCTTCGCCACATTCAGCCAGGATTGTATTTATATCCTTCAATGAAAAGTCCAGATCGCGAAGACCGACGATGACCTGAGCTCGTTCGATGGCAGCAGGCTTATAGTACCTGTAGCCAGAATCTTCATCGACATAGTCCGGAACCAGAAGACCGATTTCATGGTACTTTCGCAGGGTTCGAACTGAGAGTCGTGAGATTAGAGAGAATTGACCTATACTATACATTGACTTCCCTTCTTTCCGTGCAANAATTCAGATTCTGGCTGGCCTCCTGCTGGNANCGGACAACTGCTATCCCCATGAAGAATCCAGCTACGGGCATATGCAGATAACGTAGCCCCGTGGAAAACAAGTAATCCAGCACGCTCATGTNGCTGATGGGAAGNAGAATTGCAAAATCTAGAGCCCAGTTGATCGCCAGCCAGACCATGCCAATGAACAGCCCCGCGATATGAGGCCTCCGGTCACTCTCTGCAATGGACCGGCTTAGTAGCCAGAGTCCCACAGTGGAGGACACAAGCATCATCAGGGTTTTGAAAGCGAATATGTCGACCTTCAGTGCACCTTGCTCAAAAAAGGGAAGGGAAATGGTAAAAGGTACCAGCCAGACGACCAACCCTTGTAAAACTATTCGTATTGCTCTTTTCCAGGTTTTCATGAGTCAAGGCTAGGGCCTCTCCCTGGGAGAGACTCTACTACAAAACTCTGCTTCTCTTCGCAAGCCTCAGACTTACCTTTGAGCCATAACCAGAAGTGTAGCATCGGCAAACGGGGACAAACGACTTGCTTCTTTAGATTGAGGTCATCCAGATAACCTGATCGAACAACGCTTCCGATGTTTGTCTCGCCAGTGCGACCGCAACAAATGTATGAGCGATTATTCCAGTACGGAAAGTGGATAATGGGCCCGTTGATAGAAGGGTGCGGACCGAACGGCATCATCGCTGTAGAAGTGAGGTTCCCAGCGAGCCTGAACTTCCAGCTCCTCTCCTCTTTTTCGAATCAGAAAATCATACTTCACCTTCTGCGTGGCTGTGGTTCTGGAAATAGTAAATGTGTGTATTGGACGTTTTTGAACGAATATGCGAAACCGATTGGGTCCGGCTTTCTCAGGTAGGTTTTTCAGGAATTGACCATTCCTGGTGAGCCACACGAAGCGATCCTTTTCGAACCATTGCACTTCGATTTCTGAGGTCGGTATCGCAGTAATTTCTGAATGCACTGTCAGCTCATTTTCGTAGGCACTGTCGATGACACTGTCCCACAGCGAGCCCACCCAGAGCACCAACGAGAAAAAGCCGGCCAGAACTGCAGCTACAAAGCTCAGGGTCAGTAAGGTAACAATGGAGTCTTTCATTCCAGGCACTCTTCGGAGTACAATTCCCTTACCTGATATATAGTCCAGCAATAGCTCCAGTTAGTCCATCCCTAAAGCGCATTTGTGAATGAGCGTTCTTCGCAGCCTGGTTCATCGCAATCAACGGAGGGGTCTGGCNAGCTTTTCCGCCGCCAAAAAGCTGGAATCGAAGAGCTGATTTGAGAGTGCAGGGCTCGCAAATAAACTTGACACCGGCGTCATCTAAGTGGCCAATCAGGCATGGCAACCACCACTCGCAAGAAAACTGCAAAACGATCATCCGGAGCCGTTTCCAGCAATGGGCGCGGAGCGAATTCTCCGCAGTCAGTAGCCAAACGGGCGTTGGAGATGATTGCTTCTGAGCGAGGAACCAGGGCGGAAGCCTTAGAGGTCTTTGATGCTCTCCCTGTTGCGGATCTGGGTTTTATGTGGGGCCGATGGAAGGGATCCGGGATCAATACAAATCATCCAATGGACGGACTTCTGGAAAACTATGCTTGGTACGGGAAGGAGTTTATTGATGAAGACAATGTACATCCGCTTCTGTTCCAGACAGGTAGTGGAAAGCTGTTTATTGTGAACCCGGCCTTGATGCCCATGGGCCTGACTCTGACTCAGCAGTGGCTGAAGGCTCCCATCATGAGGTTTTTCTTTCGCACGTTTCGATTTCTGCTGACCACAAAAAAGACCAAAGCCAGGCTACGAATGACAGAGCTACGGGGCAAAGTGTCGGCCACAATGTGCTACGATGCTCTACCCATTCATGATGTGTTTCGCAAGGTAGATGAAAATACTGTCATGGGATATATGGACTTCAAGCATATGAACAGTCCGTTCTTCTTTGCTCTGAGAAGAGTTCACTGATAGCCGCGGCTGATGCTGTCACTGGCTCAGGCCAGTCCCAATTCCTGCTCCTATTGAATCGGCAAGGAGCTTAGTCCGTGCCCGAATTCTGCTCCGTCTTGAATAGTGCATGTGCCTTCCTTCTTTGACTCTGCTCGCAACTTGAACTTTTGCGACGCAATAATCATCGTTCAGCATACGGATTCCGGATTGGCCTTGACCCGGAGATGACAGGGCATGTTATCCAGCCATGCGCATTCTGTTGATTTCTTGTTTTCTTCTGCTCTTGTCCTGCGGGCCAAACCCGGTTCCTGATCTTGTGTTTCACAATGGAATCATTGTTACTATGACGAAAAGTACTTCGCAGCCTGANCCGGAAGCNGTGCTCGTNCGAAANGGAAAAATTCATCTGGTGGGTTCTCGAGATCATGTATTCAAAGAGGCCGGCGAAGATGCGAAAGTCGTAGATCTGAANGGCGCAACCTTGATGCCGGGCTTTATCGCTCCTCATACTCATCCTGAGTTGTCTGCTTACCTTCACACTTTCGTGGATCTCAGTGGCTTTCGTCACTCCACTCCCGAAGAAGTGATGCAGGCTCTTCGGAAAGCTGTAGCCAGCGCGGAACCGGGCGAATGGATCTATTGCAAAGGGTATGATCCCATTCTGGTACCCGGTCTCAATAAACCTGAGATATCGGAGCTGGATGAATTGGCGCCGAACAATCCTCTGGTCATTCTTGCGCAAAGTATGCACTCTGCCTGGGCCAATTCTCGTGCTTTCGCCGAGCTGGGCATTACTGCTCAGACCGAACCGCCCGAGCAAGGTTCCTACTACGAAGTGAAACAAGGNAAGCTNACAGGNTTNATTGCAGAAGTAGCTGCGATGAAGCCCTTTATGCAGGCTGCCCTGCCAACCATCGACATCAAACAGAATTTCCAGGGTGTTCTGGACGGCTATGCAGAAAACGGAATCACAAGCATTGGCACAGCCGGAGTCTTTGGCGAAGACGAAAAGACCCTGATGCTCATGCGNTGGCTTTCTGCAGAGGATCCCGGCCTCTTTCTGGAAATCCTGGGACTCGTAGGNGTGNTGCCGGAAAGAAAACCGTCTGTGCGAAACTTTGTCTATTTGAAGGCAGATAGTCCCTTTGATNTGCCGGACAGCCCGGAGCGAANCGANGATTCGTTTCAGATCATTGGNATNAAGCTCTGGTATGACGGATCGCCGTACACAGGTTCCATGTATCTGAGTGAGCCCTATATGGAGAGCCAGCTCATGCAGGAAGGTCTGGGGCTGGAGAAAGGCACCAGTGGCAGCCCTGTGCTACCGGAAGAGGATTTTGAAGCCCTGATTAGGAAATTCCACGACCAGGGCTGGCAGCTTGCCATTCACAGCCAGGGAGATCAATCGAATCGAGAAGTCATGAAAGTCCTGGAAAACGTTCTGAGATCCAGCCCCCGGTCGGACCATCGCCATCGCCTGGAACATGCTTTGCTTTTACCGGCGGATGTGCTTCCGTCTGTGGCGCAAAACAACGTAACGGTGAGTTTCCACATCAATCATCTGTACTACTATGGCCGGGCGCTGCAAAACGAAATCATAGGAGATCGGGCCGATGAGATGCTGCCCCTTCGCAGCGCATCATCCCAGGGTATTGAATTCACTTTACATGCGGACCAGCCAATGTACCCGGAACATCCGCTATCCCTGGTGCAGACGGCTGTGGAACGAAAAACCAGGGAAGGCCTGGTAATCGGAGACGCCGAGGCCATTACCGTGCGAAAAGCCCTGGAAGCTGTGACCATCGATGCCGCTTGGCAGCTAGGACTGGAAAACCGATTGGGTAGTATTGAGCCTGGAAAAGATGCGGACCTGGTTATTCTCGATGCGAATCCCCTGGACGTCCCGCTTTCTGAGATCCGAATGATCTCCGTTCTGGCTACATTCATTTCGGGTCAGTCCATCAGTGGTGCCTCGCGAACCCGGTAAACCGCGGCCCTGAAAAACCGCGGCCCTGAAAAACCGCGGCCCTGAAAAACCGCGGCCCTGAAAAACCGCGGCCCTGAAAAACCGCGGCCCTGAAAAATATTTAACTATATAGTTGACAANTGTAGGCTCGGGGGCATATTTAACCATATGGTTGAAGAAAAAGATCCGGGACTGGACAATGTATTTCATGCTCTGGCCGATGGGACAAGAAGGGCCATTCTGTCACGGGTGCTCAATGCCCCTTCCACGGTGGGCGATCTGGCAGAACCCTTTAAGATGTCTCTGGCCGCAGTATCCAAGCACGTCGTTGTTCTGGAGCATGCCGGCCTGGTGAATCGCTGGCGCAAGGGACGACAGATTTTTGTTACAGCCCGGCCGGATGAGCTCCGACCGGCTATGGATCTACTTGAGTATTACTCCACCTTCTGGCAGCGCAGCCTGGATTCTCTGGAGGAGTTCCTTTTGCGAGAAGGGGCCCTACCTACGGACTCCCATGCTTCTCCTTCCGCGGATGCACCGGAAGCCTCCAGCCAGAAGGGCCGGCTCGTGGCGCCGCAAGATAAGGATGCAAACAAGAAGGGATCCCGACCGGGGAATCAGTCCCCGCCATACAGTCCTCATAGTAAAAAGAATNCTCAGAAAAAGAGGAGGAAAGGAAAATGAAAGAAAACGATGTAGTGGTCCAGAAAACCTTGAGACTTGATAAGAAGCAAGTCTACCAGGCATGGCTGGAGCCGCAGAGTATGGCCAAGTGGTTTTGTCCCATCCCGGGCGGACATTCTGAAGTGGAGTGTGACCCTACCGTGGGCGGTGAGTTCAAGATCGATATGATTTCTCCGGATGGAAGTACTGTGCCTCACTGGGGAGTGTATAAAACCATCGATCCGCACGATGTGCTGGAATTCACCTGGAATAGTCCACATGCCAGCGACACTCTGGTCCGTTTGGAGTTCAAGACCGTAGACGAGGGCACAGAATTGACCCTGATCCACAGCGGCCTTGACACAGAAAAAGCACGCAGCGGGCATCAGGATGGCTGGACATCCATTGTGCAACGGTTCAGTGACAACCTGGTGGCCGTTGGCTAATTCACTCTAATTCACTCTAATTCGCGGGATTCGGCCCGGAAGCCATGGATCTGGCCCGGACCCGCATTATTTATCAAATCCGCGCGGCCTTTCCGTGTGATCCCAGAATTCCTCTCTCCGGCGCGCACTTAAGGGCCACCCGGATCGATTCCCTCCTGCCGCTACCTCAAACCAAATCGAAAGAGCGCAAGGGACGCAGCTAGATGGAGATCCATAATTCTTGACCCCGCCGGGTGCGACCGGTTCTCTGGTGGCATCCAAATCGCACTTTTCCAGGAGTCACCATGTCAAACGAAGCCNAGATTCTCTGGTGGCATCCAAATCGCACTTTTCCAGGAGTCACCATGTCAAACGAAGCCAAGATTGTATGGACCAAAATCGATGAAGCCCCTGCACTAGCTACATACTCATTTCTACCCATCCTGCAAGCCTTTGTAAAGGGAACTGGCATTGAATTTGAAACCAGAGATATCTCATTGGCCGGGCGAATCCTGGCCAGTTTCCCCGAGAAACTGAAAGCCGATCAAAAGCAATCCGACGATCTGGCTTTTCTGGGCGAGCTCGTAAAGAAGCCAGAAGCCAACATCATTAAACTTCCGAACATCAGCGCATCCATCCCTCAGCTTCAGGCTGCCATTCGAGAGTTGCAAGCCCAGGGTTATGATCTTCCAGATTATCCAGAAGAGATCAAGTCCAAAGAGGATGAAGCGCTCAAGGAAAGATANGCAAAGGTCCTGGGAAGCGCAGTAAATCCTGTTCTCAGGGAAGGGAATTCCGATCGTCGAGCTCCGGTTTCTGTTAAGAAACACAGTCAGAAATATCCGCATAAGATGATGAAACCCTGGCCAGATTCATCTAAATGTCGCGTGGCTCATATGAACTCCGACGATTTCTTTGGCACCGAAACCTCTCTTACTATGAAGAAAGCCGGCACTGCTCGCATCGAATTTGTAGATGCATCAGGGAAGACGCAAGTTCTCAAAGAGGGGATTAAACTTCAGGATGGCGAGGTGATCGATAGCGCCTGTATGAAGGCCTCCGCCCTGCAGGAATTCTTTGCCCGAGAAATCGAAGCGGCCCAGAAAGACGGAGTTCTATTTTCGCTTCATCTCAAGGCCACCATGATGAAAGTGTCTGATCCCATCATCTTTGGCCATGCAGTAAAGGTGTTCTATCGAGAGGTATTCGAAAAGCATGCCGAGACGTTCAAAGAGATTGGAGTGAACGTAAATAACGGTCTGGCAGATGTTTACTATAGAATCGAAAAGCTGGATTCCGCAAAACAGGAAGAAATCAAGAAGGATATCCAGTCCATTTACGAAAAAAGCGCCGATCTGGCCATGGTGGATTCGCGAAAAGGGATCACCAACCTCCATGTGCCCAACAACGTCATCATCGATGCCTCCATGCCCAACGTTGTGCGAGATGGAGGAAAGATGTGGAACAAAGACGATGCCTTGCAGGAGTGTATCGCAGTGATTCCAGATCGCAGCTACGCAACAATGTATCAGGCCGTCATCGAGGATTGTCAAAAGAATGGTCAATTTGACCCTGCAACTATGGGTAGCGTTGCCAACGTTGGCTTGATGGCCCAGAAGGCTGAAGAATACGGCTCTCACGACAAGACTTTTGAAATCAAAGCAGCGGGAAGCGTTCGCGTTGTCGATGGTGATGGCACAACTCTGCTGGAACAGAAAGTCTCTGAGGGCGACATTTTTCGCATGTGTCAGGTGAAAGATGAGCCTATCCGCGACTGGGTGAAACTGGCCGTAAACCGGGCTAAAGCCACCGGCAGCGCAGCTGTATTCTGGCTGGACGAAAATCGCGCGCACGATGCTCAGCTTATAACGAAAGTAAACGAATATCTGAAAGAACATGACACCAAGGGTCTGGAAATCCTGATCAAGAGTCCGGCTAAAGCTATGGAGTTCACCTGTGAGCGAATTCGACAGGGAAAAGATGTAATCTCGGTAACCGGAAACGTCCTNAGGGATTATCTTACGGATCTGTTTCCCATTTTAGAACTGGGGACCAGCGCTCGCATGCTTTCCATAGTTCCTCTGCTAAACGGTGGTGGCCTGTTCGAAACCGGAGCCGGCGGATCTGCTCCCAAACACGTGGAGCAATTTCTATCTGAAGGCCATTTGCGGTGGGACTCGTTGGGAGAGTTCTGCGCCATGGCGGCCTCTTTCGAACATGTGGCCGCTAACAATGGGAANAAGCAGGCCCAGGTTCTTGCGGATACTCTGGACAAAGCGATTGGAGAATACCTGGAAAATGGTAGGACTCCTTCGCGAAAAGTGAACGAAATCGATAACCGCGGCAGCCACTTCTATGTGGCCATGTACTGGGCCCAGGCCCTGGCAGAGCAGAGCACTGACCAGACCCTAAAAGACCGGTTCGCATCGGTGGCAAGCTCATTGAGCGAAAATGAAAGCAAAATCATGGATGAACTGAACAGCGCCCAGGGCGGCAAGGTGGATATCGGAGGCTACTTTCATCCGGACTTCGGTAAGGCGGACTCTGCTATGCGACCCAGCAAGACTCTGAATGCCATCATCGATGGCATTGGCTGATTCGCATTGCCGGGCTGATTGGAGCCTGTTGGCCTGAATTCTCCGGGCAAAATACCACCAGGGTAAAAGCGCAGCCGAGCAACCTTTTTTGCTACGAAACAGACAAACCGGGCCCCGGCCAGGCCCGGTTTACCACCAATCGCCGTCCTCGCTCAGTCGCTTTCGCTGCCTGGAAGTGCGAACCTGCTCCAGATGCTTGCGAATTCTGGAGCTGGCTTCGGTAGCGTCGAGATTAGAAAAATTTCGTAGAACGAAGGCAGCATTTTCAGCCGGTATCTCGATCACTGCATGTCTTTGCTGACTGCCCTCTGCAGGATGTGCATCCAGCAACAAATCAACCGGTTCTTCTCCAAGCAGACCGGTCTGAAGTTTATCTGCGCAATCCTTTTGAAGACCGCGAAACCCATGCCATTGAGAAAGCATATGCAACCTCCATCATTTCAGTGTACTGGTGCAGGCCATAATTTCTATAATAAAAAAAATTTAGTGTCTACTGTCGGCGGGATAGGCCTAATGACTTTGAGATGGAAATCTAGTCCCCATTCAAAGCGGTTCTAATCCTCTCTCCGTAATGTGAGCTTCGCCGCGGATCGGGGACCTTGACCGAACATAAAGAACCTGTGGCCTCAATCCTACGGTTCAATTCGCGGTTCGTTTGAATGGGGATGCACGACTACTCACCTGTGCGAAACAAAGACTGATTACTTTAATCACCTGTAGCTCCCGATCGCCGTCAGGTAAGAAGTTGCCAGATTTTGCCATCGAATTCAAAAGTGGGCCGATGATTGCTCCAGAAACCCCTTCCAATGAGTCTTTCCGAACCTCTTCAAAAACTCTCTTTTTCCGTGCTATGATACATCAGTCAGGGGGCAGACTTAAAACTTCGCCAGGAAAAATGTTGTCCGGATCTTTTATCTTGTCCTGGTTCGCTTCGTAGATTTCTTTCCAGCGAGTGGTTGTCCCATAAATCCGCCGGCTAATGTCGGTTAAGGTATCGCCATCCTGAACATAGTAAGACCCGCCTGGTCTATGATCCGAATCGGTGGTAGGTTGGTTCCCGTCTTGATCTTCAGAGGCATTTCTTTTCTGGACGATGGGTGAGCCAGAATCTCGATCCTCTTCTGCTTCCATTCCATCGGTATCCGGGCTTTCNCNGTCTTCCGGTGAAACTGCCTCATTCAACTCAGGGGCATNCGAGGGATCTTGATCATTACTGGAAGTCTGTAACGCCGGAGGGGCATCTCCGGGGAAGCAAATGGGAGCAAAGTAGGCTAGCAATAGCAATGCCAGTACAGTAAGTATCATGGCAATGAGAGGAGCCCACCAGCGCCGGGTTTCGATTCCCTGCGCCTGGTTGGTCTGGTCGCTGCGAATTGGTGCGCTTAGATCTTTGTACGCCTCGCCACAGATTTCCTGTGCATATCGCGCGAACTTCAGGTTGGCCAGATCCTTAACGGAGCGCACTTTAAAAGCCTCCTCGAGCCGAGTTGCATCTCCTTCGCTGAGACCCTGAATTACGTGCACCGGGGATTTCATCAATGTGCGAATGGAAGTCTGTTCGTAGGCTTTGTTTAGCTTATCTTGAAAGCCGTACATATCGATCTTTTCCTGAGGAACATCTCGAAGGGCACAGATTTCCTGGGCCCAGTGAACGAATTTTAGATCTGCAAGATCGCGTATTGTTTTTACCCAGAAAGAATCATAGAGAAGCTCTGCATCGTGTTCACTTAATCCCTTGATCGCATGCACAGGCGCATCCGGCAATTCCAGCGGTGGAATATGGCGAAAGGCCTTNACGATTCTCTGAGTAAGAAATTTATCATCCATGTTGGCTATCCGTATGTATGTATCTCAAATTGTTCGGTGGCGTAAGCCTTGCTATCCGCCCAAAGCTTGCTTGCTATTTTCCCGAACCCCTTCTCCGGTGAAGGCTGATGATGCAAGTTTCCTGATACTATCTTCGGCTGCAAATTGCTGCATCTGCAGGGATTCAAGTCAAGTTGTTTAGATGATTGCGTGCCGTCCGACCAATCAATCCAGTTTCCCGATCAGAAACCATTTCCAGGTAATCCCTGGCTTTCATCATGGCCAGAGCTCCCACAGCTACCATCCGAACACATCGAGAGGAATCATTCAATGCCAGGTGTTGCACTGCTTTAAACTGCTTCTGCCTTGCCAGAGCTACAATGCAGGAACACCGAACCGAAGGNGATGGATCCTGAGCCAACCAGTGCAATTCTTCCACGTCCATGGGCGATAGCAACTCGGTGACTGCATGTTCCAGATATTCATAAGGTCGAATTACTCGGTACTCTGGAATACTGGTTTCTGATTCAGAGTCCGGATACAGTTCAAGCCAGTAGTGCTCGGCCCCATGACTTGCGCCGGTTTCCACTGTGTCCAAATCTGCGTAGCTAATACGAACTATGTATTGGCGGGGCTCCACCGAGAATTCTAATCCGGGTTGCCCTTCTGTGTTTCCTTCGCCTAGAATTCTGAGTGTACCGGAGCGGATTCGGATGGGCGCCTCCAGCACTTTGCAGAATCGCGGGGCAGGATCGGCCGGGCGGCTGGAGTGCATCTCCAGAAAAACGGCCACCGGCCCCTGTGTCCGTGGACCGAGAATGGCAACGATTCCGGAAGCCAGCCCTATACCCTCTTCCCCTGGCGAATTCGTATATTCTCCCTGCCATTCAGTAGTGGCCGCATCGCACAACAAAAAGCGATAATCGGATAGATAAGCTATGGTTTCCAGCGGTCTTGACATGACTCACCAAGGTGTTCAGTCATAGTAGAAAATACCGGCATTTTAGATCAATCGGCTTTATAGCTTCGCGGGTTCTCCTGAAGGCTATGTCTTTTTCATCAGTGGCTCGGTCTATCCGGGTATGACGAGCAATCAGGTAGTTTTTATGCCCGAGTCTGATTTGAGTTCTCCCGTTTCTCAGGCCCCGGTTCGTAGCCGAGTGGTGGAAATAAGCAGCAATTTGGGGCTCCCGGACCGATATGCGCACTACCTGCCAAACAACCATATCGAAAGCAGCCCTCCCAGCACCGTCACAAAGACGGTGCCGGTGAAACCTGTTATCGCCAGTTTCAAGCCCTGGCCACGAATTCCGCGAACGTCCGTTAGGAGGCCAATGCCTGCCAGGCTCAAGGCCAGAAGGCTGTCGGTTGCAGTAAGGGCCGCTGAAATGATTGGTTGTGGAATGGAGAGAGTCGAGACTGCCACAGCGCTTCCAACAAAGCCAAGGACGAACCACGGAAAGGGAAGTTGTTCTTTTTCCGGCCCACTACCATTGCGGCGGCCCGAAAACCAGATAAGTGCGAGACATAGAGGTAACAGGAAGGTAATGCGAGCCAACTTTACCAGGCTTGCCATGTCCCCGGATGTCTCTCCAAGCGCAAAGCCTGCGGCGATGGCCTGGCCGGTCTCATGTAAAGCAGCGCCTGCCCAAGCCCCGTAGGTTTCTGCTGACAGATCGAGGGCGGTACTGGCAAAGGGCAGCAGGGCTGTCATCGACGCGCCAAGCAAAGTTACCATTGCAATCCCGGCCGCCACATTGGCCGGAGGGGACCGCAACACGGATCCCGTGGCCGCCACGGCTGAGGCGCCACAGACTGCATGACCGCTGGCCACCAGCCCGGCCAGACCGCGGGGTAACCCCATGAGCCGGCCTACACAGTAAGTGAAAACAAGAGTCGTCGGGACGATGACCGCAGCAAGAACAGGCACGGACCATCCATGTCGGAGCGCATGGTCTATAGAAAAGCGAAACCCGAGAAAGACGATGGCAAGTTTGAGAGCGGGCCCGGCCATGAGTTGAAGACCGGCAACGGCCCGGGGCCAGGTTCCCATCNTTGCCCGAATAGCAAGCCCGAGCATAAGTGTCCAAAACAAGGATCCCAGAGCACTGACCAGCGGCCATGTGGCTATGGCCTTTGCCGCCAGGGCAACGGCCAGGGCCAGCACCAGGCCGGGTACAAAGGGGATGAGTGCTTTCGCTCTTGTCATTCAAAGAGCATACAAGGATTGATTGATCTTAGCTTGAAGGAACTGGCTACCCCGTTCAGAACTCATGCACCCGGGCTATGGCCAGGAGCAGCTTTACAAGACCGGGAGATCTCGGGCGCCTTTTTGAACAAGGTTGTTGTGCTTCCCCATAAAATCGCAAGGCAGCATTTTACAGGGATAGCCAGTTCATTCAATTTGTACCTTCCAATCCGATGTATGCTGCGATACCAACAGGANGTGGGAAGATGTGGACTCTGAGTCATCGGTTTTGGGAGGCATTACGCCTATGGCCCATTTATGCAGTGGGGGCAGGGATCGCGATCCACGGATTGGGTTGGCTCCTGGCAGGCGAGCCCTGGCTATTAGATCAGGCGGCCAATGAGCGACTGCTCCAGGTTTCTTACTCTGAGCTTCTGGCAGCGGAGACGAATCGACATCTGGGCGACTACCTCACGGCGCTTTACCGATTCTTTGGATGGTGGATTGTTGTGATCGGCTTGTTGGTTCTGGCATTCGCTTTCGCTACGAAACTAGAAACCACTGTAAGCAAGGTATATTTCTTCATAGTCATGGGCGTTACGTTGATGGGTTTGGTGATCTTGCAGATACGGTTTATTCCAACCACTCCTTTCCTTTGGACTACCTACGCTCTGGGAAGTTTGCTTGCTTTAAGTCTTTTTGCGTCATTTCGGACAAAGTGGGATGTTCAGCCATGAGGATCCGTATCCGGAAGGTGCCTGAAAGCGCGATGCTCATCGCCGCGAAAAATGAAGCTCCCAGATCATCAATCTGCAGGATAACAGGACGTTAAACTCCGGTGGCCAGAGTCAAGATCAAAGAGCATCTACAGACTGCACCAGAAAGCATTGGGACCGGAATCCTGGAACCCAGAAACTATGCTTTTCGCCTTTTGCAGGGCCTGTCCGGCATCGGGCGCTGGATGTTTTCTGTTCGGTGCTTCCTGGAGCTTNTTATCCAGAGATTCGTTTTTACTGGANCGTGCCTCTGCAGACTTAAAAAGTGAGCGAATAAGTTGATCGTCCATGAAGTAGTATCTATGTTGCTCACCTTGATCGATTGTATAGCTTTCGCCACTATCGCTCGGAGGCTGATCCGGATCGAAGTTCCATCTTCGCTCCTCTTTCATGACAAATACAACTCTGTTTTCAGAAATCAATGCTTCATGGGACACCGATCCATGATCGTAGCCAGCGGTGTGTCGAATCCATACCAGCTTCCCGTTCATTTTTCGAGTGTCTACCACAACGACCAGTGCTCCATCGTCGCAGTTTCGCTCGAACGACGACTTCGAAACTGACATAGCCTCGCCGTACAGATTTCGAATGCTTTGAATATGTAGTTCCGTACTATCCGGAGCATCTTCCGAATCCGTTTGAGTCTCAGAGTGCCCCGATTGAGTGCTATTCTGGTTCGGGTCTTCNCTGTTCGAATCACAGGCAGCTATGGCCAGGAAAATAAAAAACAATGTTACGATGGGCAGGGTAGATAGGACTCTTTTCATTCTGGATGCCGATTTAGAGCCACCGGTTCAGTATGTCGACTCAATTAGCCGGAGCCCGATCGCTTTAAGAATTTGGAGAGGTGCCGTACGAATACAAATACGCGGGAGGAAGGCAGGCTGGAAAACGAAAGGGTACGACTATGGAGGTAAGCATTGCTTCGCATGGCCAAATCATGCGAAAGAATTTCTCTATGTTTTCGGTATCAATTTTTCAGTCCAGGTTTCCATATGTTTCATTGCATGCTGGTAACCGATCTCAATGAGCTCATGGGCGGATTCCCAGTCAAGAAGGCCGTACCCTTCCACAGGGAGTTCGGTCCAGATCGTAGCCGCTGTTTTTGAGATTCGTTCATGGTCATCGCCACCCAGTATTGCGGAGCGAAGCAACAACTGGCCAAAGCCTGGATATTTTATTCGATTCTTTTTGTTCCTGAGACGGTTTCGGAATAGTCGATTCAGGGCAGGGGCTTCTCCCATCTCTGCGATCAATTGCTGCATGTCAGAATCCCCCATAACCTCGCCNGCCTGTCCAACGCGAACCGCCAGAATTCGCCCGTCCGCTCGCTCCCTCATTACATCGGCAGGTACGTTATTTACGATCCCTCCATCGACCAGGAGATGATCATCCATCAGTAGCGGTGGAGCCAGTCCTGGAATGGAACTGCTGGCTCTTGTGGCCATCCATAGAGGACCCTGGTCCAGGATCCTGGGCGCTCCCGCGGTGAGATCCGCCGCTATGGCAAAGTAAGGAATGCGAAGATCTTCAATGTTACCATCTCCGCTTACTCCTTTGATTGCATTNGTGTATCGTCTTCCTTTGATCAGGGACACAAATGGAAAGGAGTATTCGGTCATGGGGTCAGCATCGATCAAATACTTCTGTACAAGTTCCATGATCTCATCGGGGCTCTTTCCCANNGCGATAACCGCAGCAATAATTGCCCCAAAACTTGTGCCTCCTACAGCATCGATGGGGACGTTGCATTCTAGAAGAGCCCGGTACAATCCGATGTGTGCCAGCCCTCTTGCTCCTCCTCCCCCCAGTACAAGGTTGATGGAGCTGCCGGTGAGCGACCTGGCAAGGCGCTCAAAATCGGAGGTTCTGCTCTTAACAATGTGCTTGTGTGGCACTTTCCGAATCGAAAGAAACGGGGATGCACTGGCGGCTTTCGCTTCGTCGGAATGCAGGAGTATGAGCTCCCGTGGGTCNAGAGCATGAGCGCTACCNCCGCTCAGTCGCTTTAGCTCTACCGCGCTATATTGTGGGCTGCCCTTTGCATCCGCCACCAGGATGATGTAGTCGCTGTGTCTCAGGCATTTGCGAGTCCATGGACTATCTTCGCAGGAGGCTCCCAGAACCGTATAGTCACTCTTGTGTTCCAATGCCACCAGTTTGCTGTTTAGTTCNAAACTGTCCGCGGACTCTTCGCTAGAGCCGGGAGGAACGTCTGCGGATGTCATTACACCGGCGCGGCCGGGTAAGCAACGGGCAAGCTTGTGCGCGAAATCGTAGACATTGATTGTTGGATGTAGCGGCAATACGCAAAAAATGCGAGCCGGATTCTTATTGTCTGCTGCGGGCGCCGTGAGCCTTCGGGCCAGAGTTCTGGACAGGGCTAACAGAAGTCTTGGCTCTTGATGTACCAATCTTTCAAAACTATTGCCAGACAGCCGGATTAGCTCGCAGTCTCGCATGGCATAAACGCTGGCTGACCGGGCTTCCCCGGTAAGAACGGAAAGCTCCCCGAAAACATCTCCCGGACGAAAAATACCTTCTCGAATTGTTTCGCCATCCTTGTTATTCGTAATCCATCGGAGTCGGCCGTTGAATACAAGATACATACCATCGCCGGGCTTTCCCTGTTCCACAACCAGTTCCTGGTCCGGGAAGTCCTCCCACTGGACAATTGGCTCCAACTTCTTAAGCAAGGGAGCAGGAATATCTGCAAAGATTGGTAGCCTGGATAGAAAGGATATGACCTCCGAAGAAGGAGGTCTGTATCGAGCCTGTTTAATGCTCTGGACTCGGCGGGTAATTGTTGATGCTACATCCTGCATCTGTTCCGGATGCTTTTGCATAACGCGATGAAACAGATCCTTCGATATGCAAATCAAATCGCAACTGGTTACTGTCTGAATTGTGGCCTGGCGCTTCTCATCGGTAAGCAGGGCTGCCTCACCGAAGAACTCTCCGGCATTGATTTCTCCCACCGGATTCCCTGACTGCCTGGCCCTGAGTTTTCCGCTCAATACCACATACATGGCATCTCCGGGTTCTCCCTGCATCATTACGATCTGATCCGGTCCGAACTGAACGGAGTCTGCTTCTCTTAGAATGTCCTTAATGGTTTCAACGGAAGTCTGCTCAAAAAGCGGTGTTTGTTGAAGAACGGCAACCAGGGATACTCCCTGGCTCTTTAATTCCTTTATATCCATGAGTCGACGAAAGGCAGTTCTGGCGGGAGCGTTCCGAAAAACAAGAATAACTTGAAATCAATTGTCTATATTTAGAGAGATACGGAAGCGGCGAAAGTTGCCTCGGAGATTCGCGAATCTCTTTACATCAAATCAGGAGTCACATGATGAAAAACGATCCGGGGAAACAAAGTCTGCTGGCGGTTCATCTATCGGCCATCCTTCTGGGATTTCTTGCTCCTGCATTAAAAGTAATTCCGGCCAGCGCAGCCTCGGTGGTGTTTGGCCGATCATTGATTCAGTGTGCAGGCCTGGGGTTGCTGGTCTATTTCTCCGGTAAGAGCCTGGTGCTCAGGCGTACCGATGTTCCTGGAGTCCTTGCNCTTGGTTTCCTGCAGGCGCTTCAGTGGTGGACATTTATCCTCGCAGTGCAGAAGTCCAGCGTAGCCGTGGCCTTGATTGCTACATTCACATTTCCCGTCTGGCTATCCTTGTTGGAGCCGATCTTTTTCTCGGTGACCTTTCGAATGCGCAATGTATTTGGCGGATTGATGATCTTGCTGGGACTTTATTTGATCGCTCCGGCGAACGGTGCCGAGGAAGGCTGGCAGGGGCTTCTGGCCGCAACTGCATCTGGCTTGCTGGTGGCCATTGTCATGCTAATCACCCGGAAAACAGTGCGCGATCTTTCCAGCGTTACTATTAATTTTTATGAATCTCTCATCACAGCTACTCTGTTTGTCTGGTTCGCAGGCGGCACCTTTGCTCTGAGCGCGCTTGACTGGGGCCGGCTGGCCTATATCGCACTGTTTTTTTCAGGATTGCCCTATCTTTTGATTACCTTCAGTATTCGGCATTTAGATGCTAGAGTTGTTGGAACGATAGTTAGTCTGGAGCCTATCTACGGAATTCTTCTGGCCGCCATATTACTGGGAGAGTTGCCGGTCCTGATGACTGTAATCGGCGGCATACTCATCCTTTCCATTAGCCTGCTCGAGACNATNCTTTCGCAAAGAGACGAGAAGGAATTTCTAGAGCACCCTCAATAGGAGATGGGAAAAAGCTCTTGCATGAAATGAACCGGGTGGTATAACGCTGGGGGCCTGTTCTTGCACAATACAAGGCCAAATATAACCGGTTNCCTTTNAAGCCGGCATCTAATTGGCAGAACCAATCATGAGCGAAGTATTAAAGAGAGTAAGAGATTTTCTGGATATTGAATTTCTGGGAAACGATATCTGGCAAATACTGACTTTCCTGGGAATTGTGGTAGGGGCTGTCCTGCTGGCATCCCTGTTTCGCTGGATCTTAAATTCTGTTGCTCGAAGTCTGGCAGAGAAGACCGAATCCGAAGTGGACGATATCCTGGTTTCAGTGGTTGCTCGGCCATCCATTGCGGCCATTTTCGTATTGATTACCTACCTCGGCCTGGACGTTCTTACTCTCTCAGCCGCCGTCCAGGAGGGCGCCAATAGCGTATTTACCGTTGTCTTCACTTTGATTATTACTATCGCTCTTGCCAATCTCTATGAAAAGCTTTTAGATCACTGGNTAACTCCTATTGCAGAAAAATCAGAAACGAAATTGGATGATCAGGTATTTCCCATCGTGATTCGCGGCGGTAAGTACACAATAATCGTGCTTGGGAGTATCATCGCCCTGTCCAATGCCGGTTACAACATCTACTCGTTGCTGGCCGGTCTTGGAGTTGGTGGACTGGCTCTGGCCATGGCGGCCCGGGAGACGTTGGCTCATGCCTTCGGCGGAGTTACCATCTTCACGGACCGACCTTTTCGCATGGGAGATTATATAATTATCGATGCAGACAAGGAATATGAAGGGGTGGTGGACGCTATTGGATTGCGAAGCACCCGGATTCGCACTCGATTTGATACTATGCTCTTTCTACCCAATGCAATCGTCACAAATCAGCCTCTTGTAAATATTAGCTCTTATGGCGAGCGCAGAAGGCATTCCACAAGTTTGCATCTGGCGCAGTCCTGCTCGGCCGCCCAGGTCAGCCGGGCAATGAAATCCATTGAAACCGTATGCGAAGAACATCCAGAGATTGACAAATGGAAAGTCTATCTGAAGGAAATCCTTCCCTGGGGGTACCGGATCAAATACCGATTCTGGGTCACTCATTACAAGGAATACCATCGCGTTGTTGGTGAGGTTAATGTTTCCATTNTGGACNCCTTCGAGACCGATGGAATTTCGTTGGCCGATGTGCCTTATGCCGCCCTGAACAGAGTGGAAGACTGAGAAATTTCCGTGTGTTCATTATCAAAGGCTTCTTGTCAGAATTGGGCGAACCTGTATTTTGCAGTCAATGAAGGCGATTCAGTACCAGAAATTTGGTAGTGCCGATGTCCTGGAATGGACGGATAGAAAAGATCCGGAACCCNGTCCGGATCAGATTTCAATAATTGTTAAGGCCGCGGGATTGAACCCCGTGGACTGGAAGCTCCGAAGCGGCTCCATCCCTTTTTCCTTTTTGTTCCGTCTGAAACTGCCTTTCGTTCCCGGTGCGGAAGTGGCCGGCATCGTTGCTGAAGTAGGAAAGGATGTAAAAGACTTTCAACCTGGAGACGAAGTCATCGGATTTCATAGCGCGCTGGAAGGCGGTGGTTATGCAGAGCGCGCAGTCATGAAGGCTAGAAACTGTCAGACCAGACCTGCGGGCATTGACTTTGCTCATGGAGCAGGTGCACCGCTTGCCGCCTTAACGGCCTATCAATTGCTGAAGGGGCTGGCGAAGCCCGGCAGCAATGTATTGATTCTGGGAGGATCCGGAGGAGTGGGTCACTTTGCTGTGCAGATTGGCCGGGCTCTGGGGGCGCGAGTCACAGCGGTGGCCAGTTCCAGGAACCTGGAGTTTCTGGCTGAACTGGGAGCCAACGAAGCATTCGCGTACGATGATTCTGATTACCCCGGTCAATTGAGCAGCTATGATATAGTTTTGGATGCCGTGGCCAAAAGTTCCCCTTCTCAGCTTTCAGAGAATATCAATCGTCACGGAGCTTTCCTGAGCACACTACCGAATCCTGTGCATTTTGCGGAAGCGGCGCTTCGTGGAATCCATTACCGGGGTGCTATGGTTGAATCCAGACAAGAAGATATGATACAATTGATGAAGTGGTTGGATAGTGGCGAGGTAAAGACCCATATCGACTGCACCTTTCCTCTGGAAAAGGCAGCCGATGCGCACCGCGAATCTGAAAAAGGTCATGCAAAGGGCAAGATCGTTTTGATCAATCCGTGAATCCGTGTCGCAAAGGCTCCCGGTGTAATCAGATTCAACGGTGCTTTATACTAATTACTTCGTACCCAATTCGCTTCACGGGACCGCCATCCGGACCCACAGGAAAGGAAGCTGGCTGATCAGGATCGATTCTTGGAGTGCGATCCACAAGCTTTGCTTGAACACGTACCTTGCGATCCTTCAATTTCATAAGGTATTCTCTCGTAACCCGATCAGTGGTATAAAGCGCCACTTCCTTTCCATCCGGAAGCTGCAGAAAGAACTCCTGGCCCATGTAAGATGCCATACTTTTTCTGCCACTTTCATAGGGCCTGTGAACGAGCTTGCCTTCAAACTTATGAATTCCTGATTCCTTTCCGCGGCCAGGTTTCTTCGGTAGAATTTCCACTCCATCGCTGCTGGCCAATTCCTCCAGAGNGCCCAGTTCAGATGCGCTTCGGCATAAAAGCTTTCCCTTTTGTCCTGGTTTTAGTTGGGTCTGCAGATGTAACTGAAAAGCTGCATCCTGAATGGTCTCTTCGCAGGGGCGATCGATCAAAAACTTCGGGCCCTGGTCGTAGGTATGCCAGGCATAGTAATGTGCCTGGTCCAGACCNCCCTTGCCCATAACGAGATAGATAAAAAAGATGATTTCCACCATGAATCCTCCTGCCTGGATTAGACGCCGGTTCCATGCTCCGGTTGGAAAAAATCGCCTTGGAGCCCGGTGAACGGCCTGTATCCGCCGGATACCAGCAAATTCCATTTAGCAAACATCACTTTCGCTTTCGGGACTCTGGATTATAGATTCGCCCGCCCACTACGCCGGACTGGATGTTCCGGGCATCCACTCCATAATCCTCTAGATTGACTCGCTGACCAATGACTGTGATTCCTTCTGCTTTGAGTTTCCTTTCTTGCTTTCGGTCTCCGACTTTTCGATCCCGGTTCAGCCANCCGCCTGCGGATACCACCCTGTGCCAGGGAATCTCATTGCCGGATCCTGCCAGGAGGTAAGCAACGGTTCGCGGAGATATGGTGAGAAATCGGGCGATGCTGCCATACGTAGTAACCTGTCCTTCGGGGATGGCAGAAACAATCCGCAAAACATCGCTCTTCATCTCGCTCATTGTTAGATACAACCGCATTTCTCTAAAATGTCCATCGGAACCTCACTTTGCTTCAATCAAATGGTCCACATGCTCTGCTGGTCTGCATGGTGGGGATCCACAGATCGAAGGTATTCGAATCTTTTGGCCTGTAAGAATGTGGAAGCCTGATACGGGCTCCAGGCGATCAGTCCTCACTTCATTTTTCCATCAATCGATTCGGGATCCTCTGAAACAGAAAAATGGCTGACTTTTCCAGCATCCAGGGTTCACTGCTACCCGTGAGCAGGGACCGCCAGATTAAAATGATCGACACCGGCGCCAAAGCCATGCAGCGGATGCTGGCTATGGGTCGCGACGATGCGCTGGAAATTATTACCAGAGCGCTTGTGGCTGAGCTCGAAGATCGAGCCACCAAACTAGATGCGGTACTGATTAGCAGCAAGGCCGAACAGACTGTGTTTCTGCGCGGGGTCGTGGGCAAAGTAGAAAAGCAACTAAGAGAAAGAAGCGAGTTTAATGAAGACCTGGTCCGACGTGGTATCCAGGAGGTCATGCGACTCTGGCATGAAACCTGGTCGCTTTAACTGACCAGCCAGCGGGATTCTTCCGGGCACTCTGGCCATTGGACTGAAAAAATGTGGGTAGATATTGATTGCCGGATTGAAAGGATTCTAATCTATTGGAACTACTAAACAATCTATGCTGACTCCATCGGAAACGATTCCATCACACCTTTCTAAACATAAACCGGTATATTCAAACTCGAAGAAGCTCAGAAGGCAGTATAATCGCCTGTGGCTCAAGGAACACTTCCTTCGCACTGCAGGTTTTTCTGTCAGCACTACGGAGTCCAGGAGACTGGCCCTGTTCCAGAAATTGAGTGCACTGGCCATCGCACAGAATGGTCAACGAGAACATGTGCCGGTGATAGACGATCTCACGCCTCCTGAATTTCATCAACGATTCGTGGCCACCGATACGCCGGTGGTTTTCAAAGGGAAGGCGGATGCATGGAAATCCGCGAAATGGACGGCTGCTTCCCTGGCCAGAGTGGCCAGCCAGGAAACCGTGCGACTATTAGCGGTGGCCCCTGGTGAAGCCAAAGGAAAGCCCGGTGAGGGTCGGGACGTGGACTATCAGCAAATCGCAAAAAGCATGAAGGAAGGAGGGGATCTCTATGCTCGATTCTCCGGTCTGTTGCATCAACGACCGGAATTGATCGATGATCTGGATCTTACCTGGTTTCGCAGCATGAGTGGTCATGGAAATGAGACCTGGGGCTTCTTTATGGGAGGNAAGGGAACGGCCACAGGATTGCATTCCAGTATAGCTCCAAACCTGTTCTATCAGATTCGTGGAAAAAAGAGATGGTACATCTATCCGGCCTGGACGGCTCCCTTCTTCAAACCTGAAGTAAAGGGTTCCCCTTACTTTTACAGCTATGTTGACGTAAACGATTCCAAAAACTGGCCTATTGCAGAGGCAGCACCGGGATGGTACGCGGATTTGAACCCAGGAGACATTCTCTTTGTGCCTTCCTTCGCATGGCACCAGGTTCACAACAAGACAGCTTCTATTGCAGTGGGCTATCGCTGGATGAGCTTGAAACAGGGATGGAGAGCTTCCTGGATTCAGACTCTGTTAGCCGCAACATGTTCCAACCCACCGCTCTGGAGGGCGAAGGATCATAAGGATCTACCGACGTTACTGGATTCCATCGATTATTAGGTTCGCCCTCAATAGGCCAAGGCCTTCCTCCTCTCCTATGCGAATTGCATGTAGCCATGGAAAGCGTCTCATCGAAACCAAATCCGGATTCTCGAATTCACGCTCATTCTNATGCGCACGTTAGTGCTTAACGCGNTAGTTGATAATGATAAATCCCGGGCCCGGATAGCATTNGAGAGGTTTCGCCAGGACTAGATGGATCAAGGTTTGCCAGTATCGGGCCGGATGAAATCCAAAGCCGCCCACTGCCGGTTGTGCATGGTCAATTTGCGGCAACAGAACATGTGGTAGATTGGGCCAGATAAGATCATCCAGATAAAACTGACCATCGTGAGCACGACCAGGATGGATTTGTCCCAGTCTTTCATGCCAGGAGTCCAGCCATGTGGTGGGCTGCGAAGACCACGATGCGCATTGCAGAACGGGAAAAGGCCACCTAATGGAGTCGACCCGGCTGGTGAGATTCTTCCAGCGCNCCGATGCCAATTCNCTGCCTCCTTTTCCGGCTCCGATCAAATGCAAAGCCAGGGCCTGAAATCTTTCTTTCAGAGCGGTCAGGTTGTTCTTGCTTTCGCCGTATTTTCCATAGAGCATACTATCGATTATAGCGGACGGACCGTATGCGGTCTGAGACATGATTACAGCGGCGCACATCGAAGCCAGGTCCGGGGACTCCAGAGCAAGCAGACATTCCAGTGCTCCGCGACTGTGACCGCAAAAAACGATGCGCCGGCGATTTTCGCGATTCTGTATTCTCTTTCGGATCCGTACAGAGTTCTCGATGGAGCTGCCACCGGTATTGGTGCGAACAAGAATAGTGTCGAACCCCAGACCATGCATGTGACGAACTGACTGTTTAAGATTTCCGGGCATAAATGATCCGAGAAATCCGCGAACAAACACTATTGTGACATCATGGCTGATCGATTGAAGTTCCTTTCGGATTTCCTGCTCCGGGCGATTCCAGGCGGTTATGAATTCTCTGTTCAGGATGCGATCCTGCGAAAGGTTCAGATCTGGTGTGTCGGGAAAAATCTCTCTGTACCTTTCGAATCCTTCAGGATGCCAGGCCGGGTACTTCTGCATTAGAAGTATTGTTTATCCAGTACGCTGGTATCCTCCGGAAAGCGAACCGGCGGCCGAAACACCAGAGCATANCGGTACCACAGTGGTTGCGTCTCTGCCTGATTGCTTCTCTTATAGAGCTCCTGCCAGGGAATGTGAGGTTTGCGATGATGCGTAAGGTTGTAGTTAAAGTTTAGCATTCCCAGACGAACCAGCAATGGTGCTCTCAGGTTGTAAGCGCCTTCAATGGTATGGATGGGAGTATTGATATGGAAAATCCACTGAAGGTTCGACCATGTAAAAGCGAATGCTGCATAGGCGATGATTAGAGTTTGCCAATGCCAGGGTCCCCATAGACCCAGAGAAATCCAGAATACATAGAAAAANAGACTCTCCAGACGCATATGAGTCCAGTCCCGAGGCTTGAAGTCGTTGAAGGCTGCGGAATAGGTATTGAATTCTTCATCCGAAGTCATCCANCGGGCNACAGAGTAGGGAAGGAAAACTACAAATATCGGAAACAGAAAACAGACCAGCCAGAGCCCGCCAAGAATGGCAGAATAATAACGCAGGAATTTCACCCAGGGCCTTTCTCCTGCATGAATGAATTCGCCTCGTTCGGGCTCTGTCCGATTTCTGCGATGATGTCCCCAGTGCTGTACTCTGACCAGGGTCGGAATAGTCCCGAACAAGGTGGCGGATACAAATCCAATCAAATAGTTTAGCTTTCTATTTTGATGGGCGTTGTAGTGGCAGTACTCATGCATCAGAGAGAAAACTCCCTGCAAAAGTAAACAGAACACAAGCACAGAAGCAATGCGAAGAGCGATATGGGCATCCGAGTCAATGACACTCAATAACAGCATCCAGCCTGCTACTTGCGCCAACATGACAAAGAGATTCATCATACCATAGCGTACCCGGCGTTCTGCTATGGGTTCCAGGGCAGGAACCATATCCTGACCTTCAATTACTTCTTCAACTCTCATGCCCGGTACCTCTCCAGAGATGATTCACTAGATCTAGACCACTTCGCTGCTCGGCGCCTGCAAATACTTCCGGCAGTCTATACCAGGGGATTCCCGCAAACTTGTGGTGCTCTCGATGATAGTTAATGTTGTACGGCCAGATGAAAAGCCTTCCCAGCCAGCCCGAAGACCAGCTACAGGCCAATTCCGGATCATCCTCCGGAGCTGTGTGCTCTGCGAAGCTTCGTATCTTTTGCAGCACCTGTGTGAAAGTAAAATAGGTCCCGAACCAGATTACAAGTAGCTTTAGAGTTGGTCCGGGATGAAAATAATAGAATGTGGCCGCCACTCCCCAGAAGAGAAGAAACATCACAGGCAATTCAGAATAGAATCTTGTTTTCTCCAGCTTCAAAGATCCACCGTTTCGCAGCTCCCGAAAGTATCGCAATACCATGCGAAGGGAGTTGGCCATGAGCAGATCGCCGAGCAACTGTCGGACCAGTGNACCGGTTCTTAGCGGAGNATAGTTCCAGGGTTGATCGTAATAGAGCAAGACCTTTTCCGGATCTCTCTCTGTGCCCAGATCGCGGTGATGACTGAGATGCAGGGAGCGGTACATATGTACCGGCAGATGAAATGGTACACCGGCCGCAAAATTGATTATGAAATCATTGAATCGCTTGTTCGAAGTGATCAAGAAATGCACAGCATCGTGGTACAGCACCAGCAAAGCATGTTGCCGGGTAGAAAGAAGAATCATACCGCCGACCACAGAATACCAGGACCAGAAGCGAATGGTCAGATAGAGAATTACTGCTATAAACGTCCACTCCAGAGCCAGAGCAGCTAATGTCGGAGCAGCCAGGCTAAGGCCCGGCTGTTCATATAATTGGACGGCGAAAAAGGTAACCAGCATGGCGAACAGCAATCCGCCCAGAACATCGACCGTAAAGTGCTGCCCGGTGAGAACGGTGGAAGCAGAGATGAGAATGGCCCATACGATATAGAGCAGCGAAACGTTGTGCCAGAAACCTGTAGCGGAAATAGCTCTGCGGCTTTTTGATACCTGGAAGGCCATAATACCAATGCAGAATGGCAGAGATACATGCCCGCTGGGAAAGACAGAATTAGGTGTATCTGTAGTCTGGATCCATTGAAGTAGAGATGCATCCGGTGCCCGGGGAATGGAAGACAGGGCGGTGGGAATCAATAAAAATAGAATCGCGTTCAGAATACCACATAGCAGGGCGGTTCCATAGACTATGGAAAACCCCGGACGACTTCGGCCGATGACGATCAATGCAGGTAGCAGAAGAAAATAGGTTACGTAGATGTAGGCCGCCGGGGACCAGAGAGGAATCCAGGCATCGATTGCAGATGGGTGGATGATCAGGGGCTCATAGGGTGGCCAGTGCGAGGCCGAAAAATAGAATACCCCGGTAATCAGGGTATAAATCAGCCAGGAAAGCCATGGATAGTTCTNAATGTAGGCCAGATTTTTCATGATCGTTGGCTTGTTGCAGGTTATGAAACAATTGCTAAATGACAACTCAATTATAGGTATTGATTATGAGTTCCTATGAACCCAGGCCAGCCCTTCCGGAACATAATTCAGACATTTGCGAAATCTTTGATTCTACGCCCATGGAGGGGCAGATTTCTATTCGCTTTGAGCGAAGGCCTGACTATTTTGCCGGGGCCCGAATCCAGAACCTGAATCAAAAGGTATACGTGGGCTGGGATTCTGCGAAAGAGAAAGCTTTCGCAATAACAAACGTTGGAAGCCGCCCGGTATACATTGGTGGAGAGATTCAAGATGTGTCTTANTACTGTGATCTACGAATTCTTCCCGAATACCAAAGCCGAACTCAGCTTGCCCGGGGATTCAAGTACCTTAGAGAAGAAATTCTGAAGGGCGATAACTATGCCCAATGTCTCATCGTTTCAGACAATCTGAAAGCCCTGGATGTGTTGACATCGAAGAGAGCAGGCTTGCCGTCCTTTTATCNTACCGGGGACTACCATACCTGGGCAATTGGCGCCGGTCAGAAGTTTCGGTGTCATTCAACGCTGACTATTCGCAAGGCAACTGTGGACGACATTCAGGACATGCAGAGTTTCATGGATCAGGAAGGGTCCAGANAGCTCTTCTTTCCCGTTTATGATCTAAGCAAGGTTGGTACGCATCCTTACTATCAGAATCAGCGCATCGAAGACTACTATCTGGTCTTCGATGGCTCCAGTATAATCGGAATGGTGGGTACCTGGGATGTAGAATTTTGCAAACAGTCTCGTATTGTATCCTACGCTCCTTCCATTCGCTGGAGTAGAAGGATATTCAACAGTCTGGCATTCTTGAACAAGGGCTTTCATTTGCCCCCCGAGGGAAGCCTGCTAAAGTACTTTCTTCTTCATTCTATTGTTATCAAAAATGATGATCCGGATGTTCTTCGTGCACTTCTGGAGCGAATCGGAAAGGATTGCACTGGTTACGACTATTTCTTGTTGGGACTTGCCGCTCAGGATCCGCTCAATGCTGCAGTGGGCGGGTTTAAAAAGAGATTGTATAAGGCCGGTCATTACTTGATCAGTTTTGGCAAGCCCGGTGTTCTGGATCGTCTTCCTTCGAATTACTATCTGGAGGCGGCCAGGCTGTAGAGGAATCATCCCTTACATTCAACGAGCAACGAGCAAAGAGCAAAGAGTTAAGAGTTAAGAGTTAAGAGTTAAGAGTTAAGAGATAAGAGTTAAGAGATGCGAAGCCAGGATTATCTGGAAGATGGACAGGCAAGAATGAGAATCGAATTATGAAAGAACAAGGACTGTTACATAAGATGCATCCCGAGTGGATGACGGAATACTGGTTTATTGCCTGCAAAAGCAAANANCTCAAAAGAAAGCCACTTCCGCGAGAAATAATGGGCCATCGAATGGTTCTGTTTCGAAGACTGGACGGCACCCCAGGAGCCATCAAGGATCAATGCATTCATCGAAACCTGTCCCTGAGTCGCGCAAGGGTCTGTTCTTCCGGGCTTCAATGCGCTTATCATGGTTGGACCTACGATGTGGATGGTCGATGCACGAGAATCCCCGCTCAAACAGGTCCTGACAAGAAAGAGATGCGAACCAGGTCCTGGCCGGTAACGGAATCCCAGGGATTTGTCTGGGTTTACATGGGAAAGAAAAAGGCCGATGCCAGCGCGGTACCTGCTTTTCCGCTTCATGAAGATTCCAGGGCGAATACCTGGATGATGGAAAGAGTATTTGAGGGCAATGCATTACATTGCATCGAGAACTTTCTGGATATTCCCCATACAATCTACGTTCATAGTAAATGGTTTCGCAATGAAAGTCGCAAAGAAATACAGTTCGAAGTGACCGCAGGTAAGGATCATGTTTGTGCCGAGTTCTTTAATGAAGCACAATTCGATACGTTGCTNGGGAAGCTGCTGATTCCTGCAAACACTGTAATGAAGCACACAGATCAGTATTTCCGTCCCTATACTACGCGAGTGGATTATTATTTCAGCGAAAAAAGACAATTCATCATTCAGAGCCATTGTGTTCCCATCAACGAAAGTAGAACAAGGGTCTTTACCTGGATGGCTTTTCGCTTTGATCCCATTGNANCCCTGGTTCGCCTGGTTTTTGAACCGATGGCCAATCGCATTCTGGATCAGGATGTCAAAGTAATTCGAGAGCAGACGGAAGACATTAATAGAGCGCAACAGGCTTCTTTTGTTTTCCATCGCACAGATGTAATCGGAAAGGAGATATTCGATCTGGCCAACGGAAAGAGGCTACCGTCCAGGATCCGAAAAGGAACTCTGGCCATCTAGTTTCCGGAGGCCAGGTACTGCTTCAGTTCTTTGTAAGGCCAGGCGCTACTGCTTAAAAGCACCGGGTTTTTGAAATCCCCATCACTTATCCCCTTTCCAAGTTGGATCTGTCGCATGATAGCTTCATACTGGCCCGGATTCAGAAGGCGAACTTTGATCGCTCCCAGCTGGCCCAGGTTTCTGGCCTGATCGTAGTAGGGATTCTTTCTTATTTCCGAGTCCATCAGATACTCCATGGAGGGGATGGTCTCGGACCAGATGTTCTCTCCATCAACCAGGGCACAGTAGAAAGCGGTACCAGCATGGGAATCGGCATAAATTAGCACCTTTAGATTCTCCAGGTGCATTGTCCTTCGCAATCGCTGGATCATCTCTACTACCTGGTATTCACTTAGCTTTTCTCCGACCATATCCGAGAAACGGTTTCCCCGACCCATGAATTTCAGACAGGGTGTGCCATGAAAGAATCCTGAAACCTGAACAATGTCACCTGTACTGTACCGGTACAGACCTCCTCCTGTGGTGAGAATGACTTCGTATTGGCGATTAATCTTCCAGGCTTGCAGCGGTACTATGTCGGCTGTTTGGGTATCCCGCCCTTCCAGGAAATGAGAGGTAATGGCGGCCACCGGATCCAGATCGCTGCGAATGGGAACGCTAACAATACCTTCGGTGGAGATCAGCCCTTTGCCCTGGATGTCTACATCCCCCAGCCGTTCCTTCAGGCGAGGCAGGAAACCAGCTGAACTGGCATGGCTCCAACAACTACAGAGCGAAAGCTGCGGCCAGATCATTTTCCAGGTGGCCTCTGCGGTGATGCCCCTTAAGAAGTTGTAACGTTTCGCGGTTATTTTCGGCCGCACTGATTCTATCAGTTCCGGAAAAAGATGTCGGAGTCTTTCATCCAACCTGATAAAGAAGGTCGGGCTCCAGATAGAAATCAAGCTCAGATCCTCTCTGCAAAGTAGCTGCTGAAGAGTTTTCATGTAGAATTCATCGGGGTTTCGAATCTTTGCCAGACCAGGGTGGATGGCCATAACATGCTTCAGAAGCCACCGTGTAAAAAACGCAAAGTACTCTGTATCATCGCTGGAACCGATAGGAATACCACCCACCGTTGTGCGCACTTCCTTTGTTGCAGGTGAAAGGGACCAATAGGACCGACCTGTCATNGCTTCAGGATGCTCATTCCATAAAGNGTAAATCCAGGTAGCAATGGCGCGATCAAACTCCTGCGAAAGGGATGCGGTATACGGAATAAGACGAGCGTGGCTATTGCTGCCGGACGTTTCTTCGAAACGTGAAATCTGCTCAGATACCAGTACTCCGGATTCGCCGGATGCGCATCTTTGTATCTCGGTGTTAATATCGGAGTAATCTATGACGGGAAGAGCTTGTGCGAAATCCGGGTAATCTTTGATGGCATAAAACTGATGGCGCCTTCCATATTCAGAAGATGAATTCTTCTGTAGAATACTGCTCAGGACCTTTTGCTGGGCNTTCTGCGGGTTGCGACATCCGCGCAGGAATCTGATGTAGCTGGAATAGGAGCTTCGAATCCAGAACTGATTCGCCAGTCTGGCTAACACAGGGGATTCTCCATTCCATGCAGTACATATTTCTTACCGAATGAAATGATGTTTTCCACAGAGATCTCAGCCATGCAGGCCAGCTCTGTACCCTGATGAAATCCAGGGTTTTTTCGAAGAAAGAAATCCACATGAGGATTCTTATGTCTTTGATGTGTAGCTGTAGCTTCAGTGGAGTTTAAGCGGGAAGCGGTTCCATTGTGAATAAGAAGTCCCTGGTCCGGCTTCCATGAATTCGGAAAAAGCCCGCTGCAAACATGGTCTAACTTCTCTTTGTAATACGATGCATGTTCATCGGTTTGGCCAGGGTAATAGCTCTTAAAAAATAGCGGTAGATACAAATAAGTACGATGGCCCTTGGTGGTAAGCAGCCAGTAAAGTCTCTTATTTTTGCTCTGGCTGCGGCCCAGGTATGTCCCAAAGCTACGTCCTACGCCGCGGATCAACTCCTGGGTTCCGCGAAAGGAATTGCCGATGATCGTATCGCCGGAGAATAGAACATCGAAAGGGTCCGGGTTTGTAAATTCACGCACAACGAAAGTTGTGAATCCGGCTATCTGTCCCTGATCTGTGTAAAGCAGACCTACAAACTCTTTTCTTCTTAAATCTGCGAGAAAATCGGCGTAATTGATATGCTCATAGGAATCCTGCATCAGCGCAAACATCTCCTGGATTTCCGTAGAGCTTAGCGAATCCTGTGCTATGAATTTGTAATTTAAATGCATAAAATGCGAAATCGATGAGAGCCTAAATCTTGCCCAGAGGGCCGCCCAATGGCTCGGGGTATTCTGGGTACTGTTCCATGTACCATCGTCTCAGTGCCGGTAAATACATGATTCCAACTTGAGGATGGATATGGTGAATTAGATGGTACCCAACATTNTGAGGAGCCAGAAACAATTTTGCAAGCGGGCCCAGACTGTGATCGTTTGTCGTCATGACGATGCTCGACATGCTTCGGTCCTCCCTCCGGATGTATTTGTGTTCTGCCAGAAGCCGATAGCCAGCAAACAGGCCGGCCATTGTCAGAGGAATCCAGTATGACAGAATCAATTCCTCCGGCCATTTCCAGGTGAGTAGAAAAACCGCAGAAAAGAATAGCGCCTGGTATTTCTCTTCCCGAGCACATTCTTTTACTTCGCGAGACTCTCCGGGGGACTCCGTAGGATCCATTAGAAACAGCTTTCCATACGAGTTTCGCATTCGTGGCACTATGTTCGCCACGCTACCGTAGAAGGAGCGAAAAATCCAGAAGGGTGCCAGGAGCAAATGGCGAAGCCAGACCAGGGCATACATCCAGGGTCTGCCACGCAGACCGGAAATAAAGTAAGGATCGGTATTCATCCCGGTATCTCTATGATGCCGGATGTGGTGGTAGCGCATCGCATTGAGTGTGCTACCGACTGGAAAACCACTGAGCAATTCCAGAAATCGAACTCGAGCGTTCTTACCTCGAATAGGCAGATGCGTGGCATCGTGTAAAACAACACCCAATCCATGGATGCGTCCGGCAATCAGTACACTAAAGAGCGGAACCCAGGCGGAGGGGAGGTTCCACATCAAAATCAAGAAAATTGTAATCCAGAGCCAGTCTGTCATGGCCATGAGGATAAGTTCATTTACTGAAGATTTCTTCAGGAGCTCAGACGGTACATTCTTTCGCTTCCAGGCGAGCGAAGATGGCGGAGCACTGGCCAGGGAGATTTCAAGCTCTTCCACCAGGTGCTCGTTTTCACTGCTAAGTTTTTCTTCTGAATGGACTTTCATAAACTCTGGACCCGGGAAGCCACCGCCGGTTGGATCGAGGACCTCTTGAATTCCAACAGTCTCTTCTCTTTTTGTTTTGTTTGCGAGAAATTTTTCTTCAACTTCAGGGGATGCCTTTCCCGAAATTTGTGGCGAGTTTGATCTGCAGGGATTTTAGAAATGTGGGTTTCTGTGACTTTCGGGCGCGAATCGATAGCTGAAATCCATCCCTGGCGGGTACCACAGTGCATGTTTTGTCCTGGAATTCCGCCAATCGATTCACTGGGAGAATTCCGCAACTCAGGGTTACTCTGGAACACCTCTTTTTGAATTGCTGCTAATTTCTGGTTGCGGCTCTACTCCTGTCCGTTCCTCTACGAAACTCATGTGGAAATCCAGGCTCAGTCTCTTAAGTCTTGCTGCGCTATTGGCGCTCCTGGTATCTTGCTCGCGTCCGGCGGACCTGCAGCAAGGTNACAGCTTACCGTCTGATCCGCAACTGGTGCAGCTCACGGGGCCCTGGATGCTCTACGAAAATGAGCTCTGTCCGGCTGCCGATTGCAGCGGCCCAGCCCGGGAGGACGCTCCGCTACTTCTTACCGAAGAGAACCCTCCCCGGTACGGAACCTATGTCATGCACTTGCAGCTACCGGCGGTCTGGCAGAATCAGTCACTGGCATTACAGGTGATGGATGTGGGCACGGCATACTCAATCTATGTTGATGGAGAGCGCCGGGGCGGTCGCGGTCAAGAGTCTGCGGAAGCATCCGGTGAAATACCGGACTCACTGCCTGCAGTCTTTCAGTTCCGTTCCGGTGAAGAACTCACAATTACAGTAACGTTNTCCAACTATTCGCATCCCAGAGGGGGGTTGCGAAAGCCGCTTCTTTTGGGACCATCTTCAATGGTGCAAGATTTTCGAGAGCGTTCGATTTTGCGAAATGTACTTTCTCTGGGAGTGATCCTGGGCATGGCATTCTATCATTTTGGTCTGTTCTTGAATCGTCGAAGCGACCGAGCATCTCTGCTTTTTGGACTGGTCTGTCTGTCCTGGAGCATTCGCATGTTATTCACAGACGAGGTGATGATTCGAACCATTGGACCGCTGGATTACGGACTGCAGACCGCAATTGAGTACCTTTCTTTTATCCTGGCAGGACCATTGTTTCTTGCCTTCCTCTCTGCTACGTTTCCAGTAAAGGGAAGCCAGTGGCTGGCGCGAATTAATCTCTCTCTGGCCGGTCTGGCCTTTCTGTTTATCCTGGTTACTCCTGTTCTTATCTATGCCGATTATCTCTGGGTCTTCCATTTGCTGATACTGGTTTCCGTGTTCAGCTCAATTTATATATGGACTCTCTCGGTCATTGAAAGAAAAAGCGGAGCAATTCCCTCATTGCTGGGCGGGCTAATCGCCTGCTTGATGGCCGTAAATGATGTTCTCTTCTATCGCGGCGAGAGTCCCGTAGGGCCCCTATTTCATTATGGACTATTGATGTTTATTCTGGCACAGTCCTATCTGCTTGCCCGAATGTTCGCTCTGGCCTATGAAGCGGTTCGCAAGCTTTCCGAAAATCTGAAAAATACAAATGCATCGCTGGCTCGGTTCGTTCCCAGCGAGCTTCTTCGCATGCTGGGCCGATCGGATATTACCCAGGTGAATCTTGGAGATCAGGTTCAGGAATCCATGACGGTAATGTTCACGGACATTCGTTCATTCACTACCCTTTCGGAAAGAATGAGTCCGGCTGAAAACTTCAACTTTCTGAATTCCTATCTTAGACGGATGACGCCCCTGGTAAATAGCCAGGGAGGCTTCGTAGATAAATACATAGGCGATGCAGTTATGGCACTGTTTCCGGGCAAGCCAGACGATGGTCTGAGAGCAGCCATTGAAATGCAGAAAGAGATTCGAGTCTATAACAGGCATCGAGCGTTAAAAGGTTATGAACCTATCTCTATAGGAGTGGGGGTGCATACTGGGGACATCATGCTGGGAATCATCGGGCATGAGAATCGCATGGAAGGCACTGTAATTTCCGATACTGTGAATACTGCTTCCAGAATCGAAAGACTTACGCGCAAATATGGCGTAATGATCGTGATTAGCGATGCAACTCTTTCCTCGATTGAAAGACCGGAAGAGTTCGAGATTCGGCTCCTTGGACGGGTCAAAGTTAAAGGCCGCAGCACAGCACTGAAGGTTTACCATGTACTTTCTGGCTACTCCGAAGATGTTCGTAGCCTTTACCTGGCTACTCGCAATCAGTTCGAAGAAGCAGTGTCTCTTGCTCTAGGTGGCCAATATCCGCAAGCGGCCAGAGCATTTGAAGAAATCCTTCAGCACAATCCCATGGATTCGGCGGCCCACTTCTATCTTGAGAGAATGCAAAGGGCAGGAGTGGCCGAGCTAGCGGGTTAGTCAGAGGCAGTCTATGATTTCGCATTTCATGGGCCTGGCTATTTCCTTCGCTGCGATCTTTACTTTGCTTGCTACGCTGCGAGGACTGATCGAAAGGCCTGCAACTCCGGTGGTTCTCTGGATTGCTATCCTGAGATTCTCAGGGGCTATCATTTTTCTCTTTATATATCTGAACTACGAGAGTCTTTATTCCGATTACGGTTGGCTGAACCATTTATATGTTCCGGCTAGCTGGTTTCTGGCGCCCAGCATGTACTGGCTGGCCGTCTGCTATATCGAACCGGAAAGGGAATTTACATGGGAACAATGGATTCCCTTTGCNCCCGGTACACTTTTCATATTAATCTATTTCTTTCTGGTCATNGTCCTGCCCGGGGAGTTTGAGCATCTTCCCGTGCGATACTTTGAATCCGGACAACTGCACTGGCTGGATTCCTTGATGATTGCCGGTCTGATGTATGGTCTGGCGATGTACGGACTGATCTGGCATTTTATTGGCCATAACCTGGATTTCCAAAAGTTAAAGGAGCAGGGCGCCTTGCGAGTGCTCATCGGAATCGTGGTAGGCGGATTTCTGGGTACAGTTTTCTTTTTGCTCACCTATCTGTTTCGATACCTGGATGGTATTTTCGGAGGGGCAACGGCGCTGTCCCTCTATACTATGTGGATCTGGGTTTTTTCCGCACGACATCCCCATATTGGCGAAAAGTACGAAAAGGCCATTCAACATGCCCGTAGCAGTCGACTGGAAGGCGTGGACCTGGATCAGCTTAAGCTAAAGATGGATGAGCTAATGGAAGAGAAGGTCTATCTGGATGAGACCCTTTCTGTCGCCGAACTGGCGGAATACGCAGGCATCAAGCACTACCAGCTTTCCGAGTACTTGAATCGAGTGATGGGAACCAATTTTGCTCGCTACGTTAATTCGCACAGAGTACAGGAGGCTCGTCGCTTGCTGGAAACCGATTCCGAAGCCAGTATTCTCTCGATTGCCTATCAATGTGGTTTCAGCAGTAAAGCGAACTTCAACCTTGCATTTAAGACTGAAACCGGTTTGTCTCCCAGAGACTATCTAAAGAATCTAAAAACCGGTAGCTAATCCTGTTTCGAAGTCAGGTTGTGCCGTGGCGTTCTTGCTCTCGTTGTTTTCCAGGAGCTATTCTTCCCAGGTGTGCTCTAGAAAAGAGAGGACAAACAGTGAACACTGCTTCAGGAATCATTACCTTGTTTGCCTTAATCTACCTGTATTAGTTTTTTTCTAACAGTGCTAAATAGCAACTGTTGCAGGGCAGTCTGATTATTCTTAGGAAAAGGAACATCGGACCAGGGAGTGCTCGGGCTCGGTGCAGGGGAACTAGCCCGAGCCTGCAAATAATTGAATAAACTGCCGGGGCTACTTGAAAAGAGTATAACTGGCAAATCCTAAAAGCCCGCTTGACCTGATGGGNGGAGGGCCGATGATCAAGGCCAATGGAATCGTTCTTTCTAACCTATTATTCCGTTAGCTCCATCATAGGTCTGGCCATGGGCCTTACCATGGGAATATATTTTCTCGTTCTTAGGGGAGCATCCACGACCACGCGATATATGGCCGGACTTCTGATTTGTGCCGGGATGCTGAACGTTGCATATTTTATTTCTTCATCATTTTTGGATCCCCTGGCCGCTTATCACAGATGGCTCACGGTGCCGTTCGGACTGGCAATGTCCGTATTTCCCATCCATATCTTTCTTCGGTATCCAACAAATCGGTGGCCGCGGTTTACTCTTGGTTTGCTAATTTTTCAGCTCATCCTGATTACGGGAGCAGCAGGCTACTTCCTGTACTCTTCCATCAATGCTCCTGTACTTTACCACTTCGATGGTCATTACTGGGACTTCGTGGTGAAGAGTGGCACAACCGTTGTCGCAATGGTGATTCTGTTCAATTCAGTGCTTCAGCTCGTTATTGGTGTTGCAAAACTGATTGTTACCCGGGGCAGAGAGCGATGGGCCCTTCTCGGAATGCTGGTGGTCCTTTTTTCCTGTGGTTTCGCACAGGGAATTACGAATTCTATGAGTCGGGACGGATCCATCGGGCGAGATGTATTCCAGACTACTTTTTCTCTTACCGTAGTTCTGGGCCTTTTTGCCGTTACAGTGATTTATATGAACAATACCAGGGATCGCACGACGTTTCTGGCCAAAATTATAGGTATCAGTATGGTTACCATGCTTCTGGTGATGCAGGCCATTAGCTTTTCCGTCTTAAGTGAACGAACCAGAGCCTATGATCAGCTTCGTGAGAAGGAAGCCCTGGCCGCATACGAAGGAAGATTAAAGAACCCACTGGTTTCGCCTCTCTTTCTGCGTCGATCAACGAATGAAGTCCAGTATTTCTCGGGCGGGGATTCCATCAGAGGTGTGCGGCTACCGGATCTACCATTTCTGAAGAGCTACGAAGAGCCAGCTGATGGGCATAGCTCCGCTCCCAGGCAGAGTAAATCAGACCTCCAGCTGGGGTCCTTTCAAAAGGCAATGGCCGGCGATGGAGCTGAAACAGATGCAGTGCGCTACGTCAGCTATGTCCTGGATGATCAACCGGATCCCGGCAAGCTTCCGGAAGAATTTGAAGTAGGCTTTTCGTATTTGTCTTACCGCCAGTATGTACACGAAGGTGCGTCCACTCTTGCACTACTTCTTCTAACTGTGATTGTTGTGATACTGGCAGGCTTTCCTCTGTTTTTTAGCGGCGCCCTGATCCGTCCTCTCCTGGAGCTCCTTGGTGCGGTGAAAAAAGTAGATGAAGGGGATTTGAGCGCCAATGTCCGTGTTCGCGTGGAGGATGAAATCGGGCAATTAGGGCATTATTTTAACGGAATGGTTATTTCCATTCGCGAAGCACAGGCCAAGTTAAAGGATTACGCGGACAGACTGGAAGAAAAAGTCCAGGAAAGAACGGCGGAGCTGCAGAAAACACTGAGTCGAGTACAGGAGCTTAAAGATCAACAGGATGGAGATTACTTCCTTACTTCGCTTCTGTTGAGACCGCTTCAGGCGAATCGCGCACGTAGCGAAACAGTGAACATTGATTTCATAATTCGACAAAAGAAGAGTTTTCAATTTAGAAAGTGGTCCGATGAAATTGGAGGCGATCTTTGCATGGCCGAGTCCATCAAACTAAAGGGCCGGCCTTACACTCTATTTATGAATGCTGATGCAATGGGCAAATCCATGCAGGGGGCCGGCGGAGCTCTGGTTCTTGGTGCTGTGCTGGAAGCTATCGTGGATCGTACCATGCTTTCCGGGGAGGCTTCCAGTCATCATCCGGAACGCTGGCTCAAAAATGCTTTCATAGAGTTACACAAGGTTTTTGAGACCTTTGATGGAAGTATGCTGATTTCTCTGGTATTCGGCCTGGTGGACGATGACAACGGTCTTGTCTATCTAATCAATGCAGAGCATCCCTGGTCTGTGCTCTACCGGGACAAAAAGGCAGATTTTGTTGAGGCTGACCTGGATTTTCGCAAGCTAGGTACCCTGGGAGTGGATAGTACCATTTTCGTTAAGACGATTCAACTGGAGCCCGGGGATGTGTTGATTGCCGGATCCGATGGAAGGGATGATCTTCTGTTGCATAACCCTGATGGAAGCGAAACTCTGCAGCATGATGAAAATGTATTTCTAAGGCATGTAGAGTCATCGGATGGAAAACTGGATGTCATTGTGGATTCGCTTCTTTCAGAAGGAGATCTAACGGATGACCTTTCGCTTCTACGAATCGGATATCGCGAAGACCTTACGGCCCCTGCATCAGACATTTCTGCCAATTTCAGACAATTGCATGATGATAGTCTGGCTGCTTACCGGGCCGGCGATTTCGTAAAGGTTTCCAATCTCCTGGAGGATGCAGGTATAGAAGAGACTCGGGAGACTCCGCTGATTCGTTTGCTTGCTCAATCCTATCTGCGACGGAAAGAATACAAACGAGCCCTCAGTGTTGCCGAAGACTATTCTTTTCTCAAACCGGCGGATACGGAAATGCTCTATGCCGTTAGCTACAGCGCAGCACGAGTGGGAAAACTGGAGAAGGCAGCGGATTACGGGGAACGAATTCGACTGCGAGAGCCACACAATACCAGGTATCTTTTGAACCTGGCAAGAATTTATGCCGCTATGGGAAACCATAAGCGAGCATCGGGATTTCTCGAACAGGTCCTTGAGGCAGAGCCGGACAATGAAAAAGCTCTGAAGCTAAGAGATCAGATCGACAAAGCTCGTGCTGGCTAAGGAAAGCCAGACTTTGCAGCCGCCGATTCCGAAGTGTTCGGCTTAATTCAATGTAGGCCTGTCCTTAGCTGGAGCGATGCTTTCGACTGTACCAGAGGAAAAGAAAGGCTACGGGCCACAGAATAAATAGAAGAATACCGGCAAGAGTAATGGTCATCCATCCGTTTCCCGGTTCCTCCCTGGTTAGAATTGCAAGCTCCGGTTCCTGCGGATCATAGAATAAGTTAATATCCTGCCCCACCGGGTATTGGGCCAGAACATCCAGTGCTTCCTGTTTGGTATCATACATGATGTTGGCCAAACCAATCTTTCGCCCAATAAGTGTCCGGCCTTCCACTGTGTATTCGTATTCAAGATCCAGATGGTACGTGGTGCTTTCGCCATGCCCCATGGAATAGACTTCTGATTTCTTCACGGTGCCGCTGGACTCCAGCATTCGGTCCAGCACCTGACCTTCCGAGTAATTCAAATAGATTCCCAGGATAAAAAGCAAGGGTGGGATCACCAGCAGGATGTAGGGCCATCTGGGTTTGTTTGCACCTTGTTCTTTTGTTGCGGTCATTTTGCGTTCTTCCCTGGCGAAGATGGGAGCTGGCTGCCAGAAAAAGCGAAGGCAATTGAACCGACAGCTCAGTCCAGAAGCAATTATGGCAACAGTGTACAGAGAATTGGAATCACTTTTTTCGAATGCCGGACTTTGTGGGTTCCCCGGCTCGGAGTATCTGGACTCCCCGGGAAGGATCGAATGCGAAGGTTCCCTCCAATTCCGTGGCCGTCTCCAGCGGATCTGGATAGGTCCATGCAATGTTCTCTACCGACCCGGAATCAGTTTTGAGATCTAAATAGGAGGCCTTCCCTTTAATGGGACAGCTGGTATGGTGGTCGTTGCCGGACAGGCGATCCATTTTCAGTGAGTCAGCAGGCAGATAATACACAGGTTGAAACTCGTAGGATGGATGATACTCCTGGAGCTCCATGGCAAAACTGGATTCAGCAAGCACCTCATCGCCAAACTGAACTTTAAAAGGGCCTTCTACTTTGTGAATCTCTGCATAGTGGTCTCGGGACATAGGAACCTCCAGTATTCTTTCGTATCGTACCCGGGCTGGTTACAACGTAGAAGAGCGGGGCTCAAGGATAGACCCCGGGCCGTAGGCTATGGCAGAGCTTGGACTCTAAGGACAGGCCTGGCAGGAATCCGGAATCATTGTTTCCATTCGCAATTATTTCTGTGTGCCTGCCCCGGAATTGTTTCCGATAGGCACTGGCCAACAGTGAGCTTCAATGCAAGCGAAAAGAGGTGCTGAAAGATTCAAAACGAGAATGTGGCCGGCCCAATAGTCCCGGATTTCAGACAAGTTCGATAACCGGTCCGCATTCTTGTTGAGTCACTTCAACTACGATGGAAGAGAATTATGTCCAGAGGTACCGGCGCTCCGGTAAGCCGGCGATGCATGCTGGAAACCTGACCGCGGTGAAATGTTCCATGATTGATCACATGCAGGATGATTTGCCAGAGAGGTTGCTCGAAGTTCTCCCCTCTGGTGTTCTGGTAGTTGATTATTTTGCCGGCATTGCCCTGCAGCTCGCTTCTCAGCCTTGCAAAAGTCTTGCTCCGACTGGCATCCCAGCTCTGAAAGAAAGCCACGGGGGAAGTGGCATCAGCAATGGGAACATCGCTTCCCGGATTTTCTCCCTGGATTCTTCGCGCCCAGATCTCTTCAGCCCAGTGCAGGTGCCTGAGCTTGTCTTTGATGGAACCCACTCCTTCTCCCAGATCCTGATTGAATTGTTCTTCGTTGAGTTTGGTAGTATGATCCTTTACCCGGTCGTAGGCCCAGGCATCGTAATCTAATAAAGCTTCGGTCATAGATAAATCCTCTGTTTTCCAGCCTTCTGGAATCCGCTTCCACCGTAGCACCTGGCTACTGAATTGTCCTGCAATATTTTTATCGCCGGGAAGGCCGATTGTTCCGCAGAAAGCATAGGGGAATTCTGATGCGAATGAAGGATGTACCGGAGATCAGGGTTGGTCCCAGGTCAAATCCTGAAATGGTAGAGGAATCTGATTTCTTTCCTGGATCTTTCGTAGCTGAACTCGGGAAACATAGATTGCATGGACATCGCCCAGGCAGGCCCCGCATTGCCCCCCTGCTCCGGTGCGTTGCAGCACCGTTTCCAGAGATGGGATTCGAGCTCCCCGAGAAACGGCATCCCCGATTTCCCGAATCCCAACACGAAAGCAGCTGCAGACCGCTCGGCTCATAAAAAGAGATTAATCGATTACAGCTCAGCGAGCAAGGAGTCTGTGTATTCTTTGCGTCTTTTTTCCGCTTCTTCCGGTGTTTCGATTTTTCGCTCTTCGTCGGGCTTCACACGAAAGATAGGCTGGCCTTTCTTTACGACCACGCCGTCGTCTGGAACAAGGCATTCGGTGATGGTACCGGAGAATTCGGCCATCACTTTGTTGAACATTTTCATTACTTCGATGATATACAGAGGCTGCCCCGCATCGAAATGATCGCCGGGTCCAACATAGGGATCGCTGGTAGGAGTTTCCCGGCTGTAGAACATTCCGCCGCTGGCTGCAACAATTAAATCTGCGCTTGCTACTGGTGGTGGCGCTAGATTGCGAATAGACGTCTTTTGATACTCAGCATCATTGAACTTGTCCGGAAATACCACCTTGAGCTCATCGTCGTGATGAAACTCCAGGCATCCTGCTTTTTTGCCCAGAGAAAAGGGAATTCCCAGCAGGCTAAGTCCAGCCTGCCATGCGATATGGGCTGCTTTGCATTTTTCGAAAAGCTCACCGTCCATGTCCGGTAATCCGGATCCGTTGCGAATTAGCTGATCCAGTTCTGCGAAATTGGATCGAGCATCTTTTCCAGTATAACGTGCTAGATCCTCATAAAACTCGATAGCTGTATCCAGCAGAGTTTCATCATGGTCCCAGATTTTCTGCGAAGGGGGAGCTTCTCGTCCCTCCAGGCGCACATAATCATAGAGATCTTTCAATACGAATACAGGGTTCTGCAGCCAGGCAATTTTGTCGCCATCGAAGCGGAATGTAACGTCTCGATTGCGAAATACCCAGCCATTCATTACATGAGGGTTCTCAAAAAGCATCTTTAACGGCCGAACGATCAGAGTGTGCTTTTCGCTCAGAACCTGCGCTTCCTCGGGATTCAGAGTTCCGGAAAGCTTTTTGAATGCATAATCGATATCCACTCCTTCCATTTCCCCGGCCAGCGTACCAACCAGCGAGAGGTAAGGTACGGTGAAGCGAGTATCTGGCTTGAGCATGGGATGCATTCCCAGAAGAAAATTCAGAATACCATAGTGAAACTCTTTGTTTGTACTGAGTTCGTTTCCGCGGATTTCCATCTGGCGAAGAATATCGGCCAGTCGCGCAAGCATGGCCTTTCGGCTGTCTGCGTAGGTTACAATCAATGCGATGTTGGAGTCGTAAGCGCCAGCGAGATGATAATGGATAAAAGACCTGGTATCAGGGTTTCGGAGACCTATGCCCTGATCGTCGCGAATCTCATGCTCCACGGGAGGAGTCCAGGATTCGATTAAGCTACCAGCATGAGGGGCCAGTGCATCGTTCATTGCATTCAGTCGAATTTCACCGCCGGCACTGTGGCGAAGGATTCGCTCTGGACGGGGGAGTTTGTCCGCATGGGCCGAACAGAGCACCATACATTCCACCAGCGACTCCACATCGAAATAGTCATCCTTATTATCAGGATTGTGAAACCTTAGCTTGTAGGCCATTTCGGTCACTCGGTGCTCTACCTGAATCCTCGTATTCATCTCCATGAAATAATGCGATTCATCAGAAACAATACATTCGAATGTAGAGGCAGAGTTCAGGCCCACAGCTTCTGCGAAGCGCTCGGCCTGGTCTTCCATCTCTTTCAGCGTACCGCGATCTTTCTCCAGTCGAGTGGCGATTTTATCCTGGCCTTCCTTCTTTGCTTTGTCGATCTCTTCGGCGAAGAGTTCATCTGTAATTGAAATCTCAACCAGTTTCTGTTCGTGCATCTGCAAAGAGCAGTCTCGACCGCCCAGCGCGATAGCCCAGGAGCCATTTCCGATGAGCTGGATTTCATTGTGACGGGTACTTTCGATGTTCATCTCGATAAGGAAGTTTTTGTTATCGAGAGGTCCTAGAGCTTTGGATTCGGAGAGCACTTCCATTACTGCATCTGGCACCTGGTCCGGTTTGTTTACGATTCGCTGGCCTTTACCGCCACCACCGCCAATGTACTTCAGACGAATTCGTTTCCCGGGATTGTCCTTCAGGATGGACTCCACTTCCTTCTTCGCAGCGTCCTGAAGGTCCTCCACGGAAATGAGAGAAACGCCCTTTTTGTAGCTTTCGTAGAGGATGGTCTCTGCGTAGTCTTCATCGTCGAGAGAGCTATCAACTGTGAATCCGTGTTCGCTGGTCAGTTTCTCAAGTCCGGCTCGACCGCCCACTTTAGCGATTAGAGCTACAGATGTTATGTTATCCAGGCCCGGAGTTACAGTAACTCCGATCTTACGGGAAAGCTTCTTTGCCTGGTCTTTCGCGCCGGCAAACCGATGAACATTGCTTCGCGGGCCAATGAAACCGATGCCTGCATTCTCGATGGCTTCCACGAAATCTGCATCTTCGGCCATGAAACCGTAGCCGGCAAAGATATGACTGTAGTTGTAAGAATTGCAAATGTCTATAATGTCCCCGATTCGCTCCTGTCGCTCTTCTCGGTTGGCCCCGGTGTAGTCAGGAATTCTATGCACTCGATTAGGATCGGTCAGAAGTCTTAATTCGGGCGCCAGAGTATGCGGGTAGGTCACCGAGTCCTTTTCAGAAAGCAGGATTCCGTAACCGGCTCCCAGAGATTCAAAGATCTCCATCGCTTCCATTCGAATAGGTCCCCGGCAGACGATCAGGATATTTAGATGATCGCAGCGGAAGGACTTCGCAAAGGAGGAAGTTTCTGAGATGTAGCGTTTTTGCATGTTTCTATTCCTTATATGGGCAAAAAAAAAGGGACACAAATGGATTTCTATGGGCCGCCTTACTGTCAATTAAAGTTGTTTTGACTGCATGCCTGAGCCGGGACCCCAGAAGCTTCGACAGACATAAAAAAGGCCCGGAATTGCCTCCGGGCCTCAATATGGCCAAAAAGCCATGGAACGATGGGAATGCACCTTATTTACAGGGATGGGGCCTTTTCTTCCTCTACCTGCTCGGAATGCACCAGGTTCGGTGAATTTCGGATGGCACGGTAAACCATTTCATAGGTATTTCCTGCGTTCCACATCATCCAGCCTATGCCTCCACCGGATCGGTTCCCTCGAATCTGTTGAATGATGTAATCTTCATTGTAATTGGTCACCCGCCAGGCAAAGGCCTGTAACCAGGGACGAACCACAGTGCCCCGCGGAGAAAGAGACAATACCCTTTCCACTCCCTCTTTATAGAAGTGATAGGGCTCATCCGCTGGATTATCATATCCGGCGTAGCCACGAGAAAAATGCGATGGATAGAGCATGGGCGACATTATGTCGACGAAAAGGGAGAGTTCGTTCAGTCTCTGACCTGTAGTGCGAATATCCACTTCTTCGCCCCAGGCTACTACTCCAAAAACATCGATGGCAATATGAACTCCAGTGCCCCGGCTCATTGTAAACGCGGCCGCCAGAAAGCGTTTCAAATGATCGGTCTTATCATGAACATCCCTGACGTTATGGAAATGTACTCCAGAGAGATTTCCTTCTGCAGGATAACGGACGTAATCGAACTGGATCTCGTCCACGCCCGTGGAAAGAAGCTCATGCACGATCTTTAGATTATACTCCTGTACCTCGTCGCGGCCCGGATCCACCCAAAGGTTCTGACCCTTAACTTTCAGGATTCCATCCGGGGAATTGCGGTCCTTGATAGCAAGGTCGGTGCGCACTTCTGAGAGGTTCTGGTCTTGAAACAGAGCCATCCGGGCAATTACATAGATATCGTTGTCATGAAGAAAACGGATTACTTTGGATAGGTCGCGAATCGGAGGACGATGCCTTCGGTACTGTTCTACTTCGGGTACCTTCGAGGCGTAGTTTACAACGCCCAGAATATCCTTCACATCGAAAACAATGGCATTTGCGCCCGATTCTTTGATGTGTTTTACTTCGCGCATCAATCGGCCGGGCACCGTGTTGTCGCCGCGAAGGTAGATGGCGCGGACCGGTCTTTCTTTTTCCCAGCCCAGGGGCTGGTTCTGTAGCGGCTCGATGAGGGGCTGAGGAATGGCCACGGTGCTGCCTTCTTTACAATGCTTTTTGCCAAAGGCTTCCGGATTCTCCCGGATTATCGCATCTTCCAGATCCCCGCGATGAAACACGGCGCTGAAGGAATAGTACTCTCGGGCCAGATAAGCGGCGCTCAAAGGACGATTGCAGCTGTGAAGAATCTTTTCTCCTTCCAGTACGGCCTCGTCGGGCATGCCGTCTCTGAACTGGACTACCAGAGGATCCGGTTGCACCTGTGAGTCTGAATCCCGGTCGAAAAACTGACTTATCTGCGTCAGCTTGCTGAAGCCACTGAAATCCATGGGCTTCCATTGTTGCACCAGGAGAAAGGTTCCTGCACCCAGGAAGCAAATGCCGAGGGTTGCCAGGAGCCGAACCGGAGGTTTGAGGGAGAAAAGGACCAGTTTGTCTAGAATGTAGCTCCAGACCCTAATGATGCTCTGCACAATAACCACGTTGCAGGAATTGGAGGACCGCTTTTGGTGTCAATTCCGAATCAAAGCTACTTGACCCTCTATGCAAGTCCGACGAACCGTCAGTAATGCACATTTCTGTCATATCCGGCTCCCCCCGAAAAGACAGTAATTCTTTACGAGTATCCAGGGCTCTGGCGAAAAATCTCACAGAAAGAGGGCATCAGTGTCCTGCTCCCATAGATTTTCATAACGCAGATATTCCGCTGGTGGGTAGGGGATCACTTGATTCGAACAACCTGAGTAGCTTTCAAGAGCAGCTCATAGACTCCATGCGAGCCAGTTCGTTGGTAATTTTCGTAGTCCCCGAGTACAATTGGATTACCAGCGGCGAAATCATTAATGCCATTCATCAAATTGGAAACAAAGATTTGAAAGATGTTTTTCATAATCGAACGTTTGCGATGGTAGGTGTGTCAACAGGTCGTGGCGGAAGACGTCCGGCCATCGAAATGCAGACCCTGGTAAATAAGATGATCAGCTTCACAGATGGTCGCGCAATCGTCTCGCCTAGATTGCTGGAATCTCATGAAACAGAAAAGAACCTGGATGCTCAGGGAGAATCCCTGGGAAATGCCATCTATGAGAAGACCATGAACGCCTTTCTGGATTATTCTCTGGATATCACCGAGATGTGGTTCGCCGGGCGCTAGAGCGTTACTTGCATAGTCACAGCCCGGCGAAAGGGGCCGGGATCGGCGGGCGTTTCGGGTGGATTTGTTTTCTCAATAGTGATTAAGATGGAGCGTTGTTTTCCTCGCTCAATTTTCATCAATGCAATGGTGCGTCAGTGCCTGGGTGTCAGAGACGGTTACTTCTCTTTAAGTCGTTCAAATAGAGCGTCCCAGCTATCAAAGAATACTAATAGCTTTTGTTGCTTCTTACTAAACCGGGAACCAGGGTCGCTAAACACGGCCACGGGCAATCGACTATCGATGCGGAGCCCCGCACAGAAGCCCAGACAGAAATCGTAATTCTGACCATTGAGAGCCTGCTCATGTTGGATTATTTGTGGAAAGTGGGGTGAAGGAGGAATGCCATGTATCTTATAATCGATGCCTCCGCCTTCCGTGGCTCTCTGATCTACGATGTAGCTTCTTTTTTGCTCCCCGGATAATAAAGCTCGTCCCAGGACTGAATCGCTGCCGGAAGGCAGAAACCTGGTTAGCTTTCCGCTGATTGTATCTATCGTCCAGACCGAGTCATCTGCCATGAGAATAGCCAAAAAACCCTGTCCTTCCATTAGATAGTCAGGCGAACCAGGAAGATTAACCTTGATGGATTTCGAACCGGGATTCAGTGGGCCTTTGACCAGGACCATGGGCCCCTCAAAGGGAAGCATAATCATATTGCCAGACGGAGTATAAACACTCTTCCGTTCATTCAGGGTCTGATCCAGTAGACCATCCCGTGGCATCACCGTTACTTCGTAAAGCTCCTCGGAGCCAGGAAAGCTAGCTGCCTTTTCTCCGGATTCTATGATTACCAGGCCCGAGAACCAATCCGATTCTGATTCACAGCTCCAGTCAGGGCCACCCCCACACACCAGCCCTTCCGAGTAAGCCAAATCACCCTGTAATGGATATATAATAGGAGTCCAGTGTTGCTTCAGATGTCTATCCGGGCTTATGCTGTAGGAATTCGATTTAATTTCGCGAGCAGTATTACCTGTGCCTAGATTTAGAATAAGGGCCTTGCTATGCGCAACCATCTGCAGTCCGTTTTCCTGCTCCTCTTTGGATGGCTTGCGATGGCGAGACAGTGCGATGTAAAAATAGGGACTCTGTGGACCCGGAACAAATTTCCAGGGATCCAGATCAATCTGCCAGCCTTCCGGTGCCAGGTAATCGAATGTGTCGCCAGTGAGCAAATCCGTAAAGTGGTAGCCGGCCACTCTTTTGACTTCTTTCCATTTCTTTGCGTCTGAATCATAGACACTGATTTTCCCACGTAGGATGGGAGATCCTGCAAAATGCGAGATCAAGCGGTAATCTTCCTGGATCGTGAAGTCATTTATGATTTCCCCGCTGCTTCGTTGAAAGGTTCGCACACGCTGCGGCTCACAAATCGCAATAATGTCATCTGTCAGTGACCAGACTTCCGTTGTTCGGGCGTCTGCGCCGATTCTGGCATCCGCCTGCACCTCGACTGACCAATGCGGTTCCCCACATAAGGCGGCCGGAAGAATCACAGAATTCAGGATCAAACAAATCTTCAGAAATTGATTCCGGGACTGGTAAAAGGAGACAGACATAAATAGTTAACCTGCTGTAAGGTTCTATCTGCCTTTCTGACACTTTCAAGGGGTTTTTCCGCCTGGACAAAGTGCAAATTCAAAGCCGGGATCCAGGGCTGGATTTTGGCCCATCTATTTCGGGCGAGCATCGATTCCGGGGCAATCCCCGGAAAAGAAAACCCTGAAATGATAATGTACAAAGAAAAACCCGCCTCTTCCGAGCCGGGTCTTCTCATTTGCGCTTTCGTCGTTTTCAGGCGTCCGCGCTAACTTTGTTTAGCTGAGCTTAGCCTTGAGCTACCCAGAGGTTGCACCAACCGGCGGGGTTGATGGGGCCTTTCACAGCCTGGCATCCTCCGCAGGAAGAACCACCTGTAGGCTGAGTGTACAGAGCGCAGTTGCTGCAAGTCTGACCTGCTTTGCTGCTGATATCTACATATCCATTCTGAGTTCTTGTAGCAATATCTGCTTCGGAAAGACCGGTGGTATCATCGCAGCTAAGAGCGGCCTGATCGGATCCTTCATCAGCAGGTTTACGGCAATACGACAGAAAAGTTCCAGCGCCTGCGATAGCAGCGCCAGCGACGAGTCCTCTTTTCAAAAAGTCCTTGCGTGAATACTTATCCATGCGTCAAGGAACAGTTGTCAAAAGCGCCCTGTAAAGCTCTATCTACTAAAAAATCCCAAACATTCAATTGAGACTCAGTCTCACGATCTTGTCGCTCACGTATCACGGCTCCTTCGCACAATCCCTACCAAAAAGGTAAGTTAGGGAAGTATAAGATCGGCCTTTTCAATGGGACCATGAAAGCCTCTATAAATCAGGGCCTTTCTGGACTCAAAGGTTGGAGAAAAGGAGCAAAGGAATGCGCCCTTTTCCGGAACAGAAATGGAATGAAACGGATTCCCGGAATACAGACCTATAAGCGGATCTTCACGTCGGGTATTCCATCGACTTACCAGTAAGTTCCAGAGTGGAATGTCCGCTTCCTCCAGTTCAATAAGCCACGGACCCGCCCATTGCTTATCGTAGATGCGAAACAGCCAGGTATGGCCCGTGCGATAGAACACCAGGTTGCTTTCCGGTATCCCCATGTCCAGGGCCTGCTTTCTGGCGGCTGCCGTTCTATAGAAGACAAAACTCTTCTTTAAATCATCCTGGTTCAGCCCGCTGAAGCCTTTCTTCAGGGAAACAATACTCTTTCTCGAAACGGTCTCGTTCAGGTTACCTCGATAATTTGCCTTAAGCTGACGTGCTTGATCTTCGCGAACCTTTTCTTGTTTGTCCAGATATCCATTGATTATTTCATCTTTGTTGGCAAAGGCAAACTTTGAGGAAATGTGCTTTCTGAATGCGCCGGTGCGAAGCTTCCAGTAAACCTGGCGTTTCACACTTTCTTCGATGCGTTGTTCGCTTATTCGGCCGTCCTTTACAGCCTTGATGATCGCTTCGAACATTCTTCGTGTGTTGGGCCCTTCTGCAGTAAGTAATAGAACATCCACTCCGGCCTGGAGTGCCAGGATGGCCGACTCTCCGGTTTCGTAGCGGTCCGCAATCGCTTTCATTTCCATTGCATCGGTGAAGATCAATCCATTGAAATTCAATTCCTTGCGAAGCAATTGCTGAAGGATCTGGGAGCTCAGGGTGGCTGGATACTTTTTGTCCAGTGCAGGGAACAGAATGTGCGCCGTCATCAAAGCCGGGGCGTTCTTATCGATGGCTTTCTGAAATGGGATCAGCTCCTGGGATTTTAGCTGATCCAGAGTCTTGGAGATTGTGGGTAAATCATGATGGCTGTCCACGGTGGTATCGCCATGGCCTGGAAAATGCTTGATAACCGGAATGGAACCCGCCATTTGAACACCTTCCATGTAGGCCAACCCCATTTCCGTAACAGTGGAAGTATTGCTACCGTAGGATCTTGTATTGATTACCGGATTCTTTGGGTTGTTGTTGATATCCAGTACCGGAGCAAGAACGATGTTGAATCCGAAATCCAGAAGTTCGCTGGCGGTAACGAATCCCACGGAACGAGCCAGGTTCGCATCGCCGGCCTGCCCCATAGCCATAGCGCCAGGAAACTGTGTAATGTGCGTAAGCCGTACAACTCGTCCGCCTTCCTGATCTATACTGATTAGAAGCGGTACACCGGTGGCTTCCAACGAAGCCTTTTGCAGGCTTTGATTCAGCGATTTGACCTGCCCTGCCGTACCCAGATTAATTCCGAAAAGAATGACTCCACCTGGATGATACTTGCTGATTTCAGATGCAATACCGGCGCGCATGTCCTTTCCGCTAATTCCAATGTGAATTAGCTGACCAACTTTTTCCTCCAATGACATGGAGGATACTATGCGATCCGTCATTTTCTTGAGGGATTGTTCCGCTTCTGCATCAGCATCCACACAACTGGTAAGGGCCACTGTCAGAGCAGCGAAGAATAAAAAGGCACGACTTATTTTGTTTTTATACATGTAATCTTGATCCGAATTGTCTTTTTTTTGAAATAGCTCAAAGGTCCATCAGGCCGTAAACCGCTTAAATCCAGCTGAAGAATCTGTCCTTCGCTGAGGCCTCCTTCCAGATCCAATCGCACTGTGCGACTGGCTTTGTAGGAACCTTTTCCGTTGCAAGCATAGCAATCGGTGTCCGATCCATGACAGTCGGGACAAAGGATTCTGGCAACCACAGGAACATAGATGCGCAGCGGTCCCGGCATCTCTCGTTCCAGAAGAGGGAGTTCCAGATCGTAATCGATGCGCAGGTACCTTCGACGGTCTCGGCTCCTGAACTTCTTTCGCAGAAGCCCTCTCCGGGCCAGGGATGCGACGGAAGTAGGATACACAAATCGTTCCGCACCCACGCGGAACACCTTTCTTGCCACCTCATTCCTTCCGGTAAGGCCCGCTTCTTTCAATCTGTGTCGAAAGAATACTTCGTCAAATCTTCTCCTGGTTTCTTCCCGGGATAGGATTCGGTAGGCTGTATAAATCGAATGAAATCGGAGGGGGTCTCCGCCCTTCTTGTCAGGATGGTGTATTTTTGCCAGCTTGCGAAAGGCCCTCTGGATTTCGTCGGTGGAGGCTACCGGGCTGATACCCAATAACCTGTAATGATCCACGAATACCGCCGGCATATCATTTAATGCTTCTGGTCCTGTCGTAGCGGTAGTGATCCGATTGGATCTTGTGTCGAATCAGATAGCGGATGATACGTTCCGTATCCCGTAAGAATTGCAGATGATTCCGAAGTACTTCCAGGCGATCATCCACTTTGCGGAGATATATGGTGGCCACCTCTTGTTTTCCCTGGCCGGATTCTACAAGTTCATTGTGGTCCTTAATGCTATCCTGGCCCGGGCCTGGAAGTTTGAACTGGGTTACAATTCCACGGCCGGATTCCAGGGTTTCCTGGACAAGAATGCTAATAGGAACATCCAGGGCTCCACTCTCGGCAGCCTGCGCCATGGAGTCGGCGGTAACGGTCTTTCGAATAATGTAGATTCCACGAACTTTGGCCTGTCTGCGAAAGAACTGGAATTTGCCCAGCCGGTCCCCGTCCCAGAAGATAGTGGCTGTCTCATTAATAAAATAGCGATTTTCAATGTTACCCGCAGTTCCCATGTAGGTGGCAGCTACGTTTATGACGGATTTTCCATCCTGGACTTTGCCCAGAACTTCTAGGTCGTTCTTCATGGCGGCTATGGAGACTTCAACTTCTGCAATCTGTCGTATCAAATCCTTGATTTGTTTTTTCTGGGCCTCATTGGGAACCTCCAGTTCTGTCAGGGAGGGGGCCCCGTTATCAGAATTCTGCTCCGCACGATTTTCATACTGCGGCGCAAAGAGAAGGATGGCCAGTGCCGCCATCGAAATTAGTTTCCTGTTCCCCATTGATGTTAACATATTTGCGAAAGTCACCCTGTCTCTTAATATCGGTCTTTTTTCCAATTTTTCATTGAATTCTTTGTGGCCCTCTGTAGGCTGTTGCCCTGGACTCTGTATATGGAAATCAGTGTAAAGAAAAACGAGAATCAGATTCTGTTCGAACTGGAGGGAAGTCTGGACATCTATACTTCCCTGGATCTCAAATCTTCTCTAGAAGAAAATGTAAAAGAGAATAACCCGGACGTTGTCATCGATCTGGACAAGCTGACTTACATTGATTCCAGCGGCATAGGTATTTTGATCAAGGCTCTGAACTATATTCAGGGATTGAACGGCAAGCTCTGTGTCGCCAACCTCAAGCCAGCTATCGAAAAGGTATTCAAAGTTAGCGGCCTCACTTCCTACTTTGAAATCCTGTCCAGCGACGAATTCAAGTCTCGCTATTCTTTCTAATTCGATCTCTTGAGGAGATCGAATTAGCCTTTGTAGTTCGAGGATTCAGTCTTGTTCCGGCGGAACTTCGCTCAAAAAGGCATCCCAGATAGCGAGCAATTGGTTTCCCGGCCCGGGTCGTAGCTCGATTTCCAGGCGGCGGTCTGGCATCATTTCTCGAGTAATAGGCAGCACCAGAGGGGATGCTGGCTGGGATCCGGCGCCAAAAACCTGAGTGCTGATCCGATTCCCGTTTACATAAATCTCAAGAAATTGCACGGGTAGATCGGTGCTTTCCGGTAATCGGATTTCTTCAGTGGATGGGTAACAGTGAGGCTCCAGAGGTCTGTTTCGCGTGCCCTGTTTGCGAAAGGATACAAAATCCAGGTATAAATACACGCGACCCTGGCCCGGAGCAAAGAGTTCGAACGATGATCCTCTGGATGAGATAACTTCGGCTTCGGAGTCAGCAAGATCGCGCAACGGACAATCTGGAGTAATCTCCAGGCCGCGCTGAGAGGCCCAGATTTCCAGCTCCCGGCCCGATATGAACTGGCCCATATGCTTTTCCAGGCCAAAGTCAATTTCTCGGGGAAATGCAGTAGGCGCTTCCGCTGCAATCGGCAGCCAACCTGCGATGAGAAGGCTAGCTGAAGCCAGGTAGCGAACAAGCCGGTCCCTTCCAGCGCGGTCCGCGGAATGGGGGATTTCCCTCTGGATCTGCATACTGGACCTATCGGCAATTCCTGGGATCGCCTCTAAAAGAAAGGGTTGGTAGTTTTCTCTTCGTAGATTCGCGTAAAGCCGCCATGACCGGGAATCACGGCAGTGCCATCGTCCAGAGAAAAGAGCCTTCCTTGAATACTCTTTATGATAGCTTCAGAGTCTCCGCCCGGAAGATCTGTGCGGCCGATGCCCCCGGCAAACAAAGTGTCGCCGGAGAATACCAGGCCTTCCACGCTGAAGCAACAGGATCCAGGGGTATGCCCCGGAGTATGAAGCACCTCTAATTTCTGTTGTCCAAAGGAAAGTGTCATTCCGTCTTCCAGGTCCAGATTGATGGACTCTTTTGACTCCATAGGCGGTAAGCCGAACCATCCGCATTGCATTGCCAGGTTTCTATATAGAAAACTGTCTCCTTTGTGGAGACCGACTTGAACGGTTTTCTCCGGATCCGCTTCTCGCAGGGCTTCTGCCACTCCGTGCGTACCGAGGCAGTGGTCAAAATGAGCATGAGTATGNATAATCTGCGAAACCGTCAGGCCTCTCTCTTTCAACACCGTGAGAATCTTTTCCTCTTCGCCCCCCGGGTCCACAACAATGGCCTCCTGGCTTCCTTTGCACTCAATGATCGAGCAATTGCAGCCCAGGGGCCAGACCGGGAAGGAGGTNACGGTGGCGTTCTCTAATTCAATTACATTTGCCTGCACACTTCAAGAATCCGTGAAAAAGGCTGCCCGACAACCATTTTCAGGTTTACTTCGCTGGGCGGAAGATGACAATCATTGCATGGAAAAATCTAAGAGATGGAACAGGATGGCGGCCCTGGTTGCATTGTGCTTCGCTATGGCATTGCCTGCATGCTACAACAACGTTCGCGGTCCAGGACCTACCAACGGGTTTACTACCTTTCAACTGGATTCCGATGATTACCAGATACTGGGCACCGTAGAAGCCGAAGGCACGATTTACAGTATCCTCGGGTTGTTCAACTACGGAGGGCAGGGATTCTCTGCACTGCGAGAAAAGGCTCTGGAAAAAGGGGGCGATGATGTTATCAATGTCCAGACCGACCTGGAAGTGTTCGGTCTCCTCTTCTTCGTTTACAATGAATTCCGCTGGAAAGCCACCGGCACTGTGATCCGGTATCGATCCGGAGTGCGGGCAGCCGAGTAGAGAGTCTTGCTTGCGCGGAGATGAACTGTGTTTGCTACAGAAGCAGCTTCCTGATGGATGGGATGTCGCTTATAAGTAGTAAGAGAGTTCTCCTGGGCCCAATCGAACTTGCATGAGCCCAGGAGATCGCCTTTCGCATTGACTTCCCTGGAATTCTGGCCGTACTCCGGCCATGAAAATCCTGAAAACAGTATTTCTATCTGCGATAGTTACTTCGCTAATCTTCACAGGGGGCTGCACTCCGCCGGATGAATCGGATCCAGCGGATACTTTGCTTCTGCTTTTGCTGGCTACTCCCCCTGCATCCATTCGCTTTACCAACAATAGCGGATCTACAGCCACTTATACAATGCATCCCACTGCCGGATGCGGCGATGCAGCGATGTTAACCTTCACTGTGGCTAATGGCGAGACCAGTAGCTATCAGTCTGTAACCACTTCGCATACGGCCGCCATTGCGCGCAATGGAGCCACCTGTTCTTCTCGACTTCAATTGCTTAGAGGAAAGGAGTACACGATTACAGATACGGGCAGCGGCTACACTTTCTCCGAACCAATCCAGACTTCCGATGCTCCGATAGCATTGTCTGTAGACAGGTCCGAATTGTAGGGGCCGAAAGAGAAATCATGGAGACGGCTGCAATCTCATGGTGTAGCGTCCTTGCTACTGGCGAAGAGGTACTCCCGGTGCATTGCTGAAGTAAATCACCATGTCTTTGTTGGCGTTTCGCAGGGCAGCAGCCGCTATTCTGGCGTATTGGAAGTTATCTTTTTCGGAAAGCCAGCCCATGGACCTCGCAATGCAGCGTCCGACTGGCCGCCCCTCGAATTGATTGAACTCGAAAACCCATCCATGGATTTGTAACAGGTTGGAGTTGGCATGGCCGGGCACTGGTAACTGCTATTCGGCGGTGGTGGCCATCGCTCTGCGGTCACCGATCCACAGGGATTGATCCATTAGCTCATCCCTGTGGATATTTCCCAGAGCGGCCAGCAGGGAATTCTTGATTTGAGGACTGGATCTTTCCATTTCGCTCAGCATTGTTTCCATCTGTTTTCTTCGTGCTCCTTCCTGGGATCCGCAAAGATTGCAAGGTAGAACAGTCCAGCCCTGAATCTCAACATAGGAGCGTATATCATCTTCTGACACAGTGGCCAGGGGACGAATGACATGCAGATCCCCTTCTTCAATGCGATACACCGGTGGCATGCTACCAAGCTTTCCGTTGAAGAATGCATTCATCAAGAAGGTGCTGAGTAAATCCTCTCGATGATGTCCCAGAGCAATGCGATTACACCCTTTCTCTCGCGCCAGGCGATAGAGAATACCCCTTCGCAACCGACTGCATACCGCGCAGTAGGTCTTGCCTTCTGGAGTTAGATCGAGGACGGTAGAATAGGTGTCTTGATACTCCACATGCAAATCGTAGCCCATGGATTCTACCAGGCGTTGCAGTGGCGAGGCTTCATGGCCTGGCTGACCCTGATCCAGGTGCACCGGGAAGAGTTCGAAATCCACCGGCGCCTTCTTCTGGAAATCGCTTAATATATGAAGTAAAAAAGAACTATCTTTGCCCCCGCTCATGGCTACAAGGATTCGGTCACCGTCTTCGATCAGTCCATATTGCTGGATCAGGCGACCTACCTGTCGGTTCATACTGGTGAACAGGCTTTTCTCGGTCTTCTGGCTCATCTGGTCAAAGCGCCGCATCCCGTCTTTCCAGACCATTTTTTTCCATCAGAACCTGTCTAAATTGGATTCGGTTGGCGGGATTGACTTGCAGGATAGCTCCCGATCTGCTGAAATGGGAATCATGTCTGTGCTGGACCAGCTAAAGCGGGTAACCCTGGAGAAATACCCCCAGAATCACATTGTATTCAAAGAAGGGGAAACCGCCGGAGACAGCATGTACTTTGTCTTTGAAGGTATCATTGGCATTTTCCGCGGAGAAGGAAGCGAAGAGCGGCAGATCAATTCCATCGGACCGGGCAAATTCTTTGGCGAAATGGCGCTGATTCGGTCCCAGCCTCGCATGGCCACCGCCAAGATCGTAAGCCCGGAGGCCAAACTCGGGGTGATCAACAAATCCATTCTGTACAAGCTTTCCGGTTCCAGTCCGCAGTTTCTCTTCTATCTCCTCCGTCATGCGGTGGATCGGTTGATTAAGTCCGAGGACACTCTACAAAAGCTCACCGAAGAACTGGATCAAGAAAAAGCCAGGAGGGGCATTAGCTAATGTCTCTCAATATTTTTGAGTACGTTAATAACCTGGCCACTGCCTGGTATAAGCAGAGTGAAGCCATCTTTACCCAGGGCGAGGAATCTGATGGTAAGATGTATTTTGTGTCCGAAGGCGAACTCAGTGTTTCACGGCAGATCGAAGGAGCGGACTACACTATTGCAACGCTGGGACCCGGAGCATTTTTCGGGGAAATGGCCATTCTGAACCGAAATCCTCGCTCCGCCACCATTCGTGTTGTTAGCAAGCATGCAAAGCTGGGCTACATCGACGAGCCGATGTTTCTGCGAATCTCCAGAAACGATCCTGTATTTCCCTTTTCTCTACTGAAGCTCATTCTGGAGCGAACCGCTGAGGTAGAAGATTCCATCGCCGAAACTCGCCACAAACTTCTGGAAATGAAATCCGGGGCTGGCGGCGACCCCTATTCCATGGGCTGAAGGAGTATGATTCAGCCGACCTGGCCCTTATTCCTTGAGCCCCCTGACTGCTACCGCGGAAAAGCCCAAGCATGAGCGAAGATTCTCCATCCGCAAGCCCCTTTCTTGCTGCGCCTCGAATCGCCGAGAATCAGCTTTCCTTTGCGATTCGAGACAGGTTTCCCGTGTCTACCGGACACAGCCTCATAGTCAGCAAGCGGGTGGTTTCTCGATACGATGAACTTGATTCTGCCGAAAAGCAGAGTATGTGGGCCCTTGTAGATCTGGTTGTTGAGGATCTTAAGAGCAAATTAGGAGCTACAGACTTTAACTTTGGAATAAATATGGGCCCTGCAGCCGGTCAAACGGTATGGCATGTACACATCCACGTTATTCCCAGAAACTCGGGGGATGTTCAGGATCCAGAAGGTGGCGTTCGAGGGGTCATTTCGCATAAACAGAAGTACTGATTCAGACTGAACGGACCTTCGCGCCCGGTATCAGGCAGCATAGTACCAGTTCTTTGCATATCCCTGTTGTTCTGCGCCTTCCCAGAGCCGTAGAATGTTTTCCTGAAGTATTCTCCGGGCGCTGAATTCGCTCTGCTCATATAGACGCATCAGGTTCAGGTCTGGGCCCATTTCATATTGCGCCTCTATGGCCTGTCTTCTGGAATGAGAATCTCGTAGGATTGCCACAGATTGGACTGAGCTCAGCTGTATTTCAATGAAAGCATCCAGGTATTTTTCCAGGGAAGGCAATTTATCCGATTTGCTTCGGTTTGCGGTCGGCAGGCACGGATGCACATTCCAGAGCCGATCATGGAACAGGTAGGACCAGGGAATAAAATGATCCAGATCAAAGCTTTCCCCGAGGTATTGGCCCGAGTAAATACATCTAATGGAGGGGGTCTGACTGATTCTCTGTGTCCATACCATTCTGTGTAAAGTCAGGTCTCTTTTCTCCGGCCGCTCCAGCTTGTTAATTATTCCAGGGCACAATGGATTTCGGTCCTGCAAATAACGAGCAAAGTTCCATCGCCACCAATCATATACAAGGACCGCATTATTCCGAAGATATCTTACGAATCCGGATTGCAGGACTATGCGTTCTTCTCCCCTTTCTTGAAAAAAATGATACGGTAGCCTTTGCTCCCTGGTTGGTCTTCTGTAATCCTCTTCCACGGCTGCGCGAATGACCTTATTTCTTTTTGAATCTGGAATGTTCCGAAGTTCATCTTGTAACCATGGGGAAAGGAAGCGAAACCTGACATATCTATCAAGGTGTTGAGATATCTGTTCTAGAATGGCGTTGGCCGAACCCGCATTTAATTCTTCCAGAAGCTCGTCCACAGTAGGTATCTGGCCTGGTTCCAATGATAGAGCTGACTGAAGCTTTTTGACTTGTTCGGAAATACGATCCTGACTGCCCAGAGATAGACGAAAAGTAACTATTGGGTACCATGCAGTTGCAATGGCTCTCAGGTAGACCTCTCGAATACTAATGCCAGCGGAGAAAGGTTCAGTGGCCGGAGTAGTGATTCCAGAAGCATCGAGTAGTCCCTTTAGAAATAGGAATTTATAGCTAGTCGTCGTACGACTCAGAGCTTGAGCGAAAGGCCCCGGAGGAGTATAGCCAGCATTCATTCTCGTTCTTTATGCTGAGTATCCCATCCGGCTGTAATGAAAAGCGCCGTACAGGAATGCGAAACATCCGCCGTATGCCAGACCCCGGGTTCGTTGATCGCATATTCGCCGGCTTTCAAGTGTACTTTCTGAGTTTTCCCTTTCCGCTCTTGAATCAAGTCCATTTCGCCGCGAATACAGTACACTACTTCGCTTCCCAGGGGATGCATTTCCCAGACGTTCCATGACTCGGTAAACGTGTATTCGCTTACCAGTCTGCTTTCCGCTCCGTCGGCCTTATGGCGGATTACGTAATCGGTATACCATTCCATGCCAGTGATGGGACTTTCCGATTGGGCACTTCCCTGTAGTCCAAGGTGGATGGGATGTTTCGCCAGGTTGTGCGAGCTTTCCATGGTTAACTCCTGAGATCCGGTTTTAGTTTATGAGCGATAAATGCATGGCCATGCAGGCAATACTTGAGCGATCGCTGGATAGGGAAATATAGGATGCCAGCCAGAAACGGTCAATGAGATCTGAATCGATGTTTAGAACTTCTTAAGAGTCAATACCAGGTAACAACGACCCATGTACTTTCGGCCCCGGCGATCCTGCAGAAAGAAAATCAGAATATATTGCCGATTCGTGCTGAGATCGATGGGAACCATCTGGTGGTTCAGGTTTTCCGGGGGTTCCAGAGTGATATTGTAACCAGCATCTCTTAATTCCTGGATAATGGAGCTGGCAATCTGATTGGAGAATTCAAGCAAAACCGAATCGGCCATTCCCTTTTCGCCGAGGTTCACTCCATATTGCTCAAAGATCACAGGAAGCATCTTGAGTTTCGTATAGCCGTCCATGCAGAAATAGAGTTTACCTTCAACATCGCCACCAAAGCCGATGCCGGATGCAGCCTCATAGCACAGGCCTTCATTGCGAGAGGGGCCATAAGCTTCCCGGACAGCATGAATCTGCAGGTTCTGCTGAATGTATTCGGTAAAACCTCGCGCCAGTGTGATGACGATCTTTTCGTCCAGCAATGGATCCATGGGGATAACGAGGAAGGAAATTGCTCGAGGGGGGACTTGAACCCCCACAGGATTGCTCCCACAAGCACCTCAAGCTTGCGTGTCTACCAATTCCACCACCCGAGCGTGAGCATAGAATTTTTCTCAGCGCTGTGCGGTCGAGTAAAATCCCCGAAAGAGCAGGAGCACTCCATTTCGGAAACTCTGGAACGGCTGGACATTCTGACCGGGCTTGCAGGCATGCATTATGGCATCCAGAAAAAAGAACATCGCGCTACCTCCCTCGGTACAGAAGTCCGTGGATGCGGGCGAGCTCATGGTATCTGTGTCCGGGATTCGGGGCACTCTGCCTGGCGGACTGCGTCCGGACCACCTTGCCAGTTTTATTCAATCCTTTGCTGCCATTCAGGGCAAAACCATTGTGCTTGGAAACGATGCCCGACCTTCCGGCCCGGCAATTCGAGAGCTGATCCTTGGGATATTGAAATTGTCTGGAAAGGATATTCTGGATACTGGTCTGGCTCCCACTCCCACAGTAAAAGCAGCATTGAATCAAAAAAAGGCCTCCGCCGGGATTATTGTTACCGCTTCGCACAATCCGATTCAATGGAATGGTCTGAAGTTCCTGAAAAAGGGAGGGTTCTTTTTTGGAGCCTCGGAGCTGGAGGCCTGGAAAGCGGCGCTGGTTCAGGCAGTGGATACAACGGTAGGGCCGGCCAAGTTGGGGCAGTATTCTCAGGTGGATGGCGCTTCCCTGCATATCAATTCCATACTAAAAAGGATTCCTAACGTTAATCAGATTCGAAAAAAGAAATACAGAGTGGTAGTGGATGCCGTGAGCGGTGCAGGGCGAGAGGCCATGCCGGCACTTCTGGAAGCATTGGGCTGCAAGGTGATTCGGCTGAATTGCGAAAAGAGCTCTGGATTTCCACGACCGCCGGAACCTACGCCTGCTGCGTTAAAAGAGTTCGGTAAGCTATGCCAGAAAGAGAAGGTCGCAGCCGGCTTCGCTCTGGATCCCGATGCGGATCGTCTGGTGCCTGGAACTGCTATAGCCGGGGCCATCAATGAAGAATATACTCTACCCCTGTCTCTGATGGGCTATGTTCAGAGTCTTCGCTCCGGCCCCGGCAAGAAAGAGGATGCCGGGCGAGGAAAAAAGGGCGGAGTTGTAGTAAACCTGTCTTCCTCGCTTCTAACCTCTCTTGTGGCCGAAGAAGCAGGATTGAAATTCGCTCGTTCTCCGGTGGGCGAAGCAAATGTTGTAGAACAAATGCTTTCCACAAAAGCCCTTTTCGGTGGAGAAGGGAACGGAGGCGTAATCGATCCCGCTCTGCCTTCATTCGGTCGAGACTCTCTGGCGGGTGCTGCATGGATTCTTTCGGCCATGGCGCAGTTTAACATTTCTGGTCTGGATGGAATGCTTCAGAATTTACCGGCCATTCATATGCGAAAAGAAAAGATTGAAATGAAGCGCCCGAGGATTCCCGAAGCTTTCCGCAAGCTCAAAAAGTCTATGGGACAACGGGCAACGGTGGATGAAAGAGATGGATTATGGTTGGGCTTTCCCGAAGGCTGGGTTCATTTGAGAGCCAGCAACACAGAGCCGGTGGTCCGATTGATTGTAGAAGGTCGAAATGCTTCAGACCTGGAGACCCTGTATCAGGCGGCGCGAAAGGCTCTGGGCATTCGAAAGTAGATTCCGGATGGCTTCGGTAAGTATTTTAGACGATTGAATGCGAAAGATATTTGACGGCCCCTCATAGAGTAGGATGCTGCTGACATAAGGAGCACTCAATGAACGAAGGGAATCAAACCAGCCAGGAACCGGTCTATCAGAAACCGGAAAAATCTACCGGTGGAACGGTACTCTGGGTCCTCGGGGCCATTCTCATGCTGATTATTGCCGGATTTCTTTCCTTCGCTACGAATATCAAAGATTTCTCCGGGAATCGTGAAGCGGCCATAGGTTTCGCATTGGGAAACTTCCTGGCTCCCCTTATTCTGACGGCAGTGGTGGTTGCTCTGTTTATGATCGGAAAGAATTTCCGTAACCTGCGTTCAGCAGCGAAGATTGCTTTCTTCACAGCGCTGGTCTTTATTCTTCCGAGTCTGGCGAAAATTGGCAAGGGGGCCCAGAGAGGCTCCATGCAGTTGCCTTCCATTCATCAGAATCTCTCTTAATTTGATCTGTATCCAAAACGCTACAGTGTACTTCCTGGCTTACACAAATAATGTTTAGCCAAATCAAGTCGAATTTGGTGCTCTTTCCTACTTGCTCCAAAATCCATCGATCAAAATCTGCCAGGCATGTGTGGAATCGTGGCCTACGCAGGCCCAAAATCGATGCATTCGGTACTTCTGGTGGGATTGACTCGCCTGGAATACAGAGGCTATGATTCAGCCGGAATTGCTGCTATCGACAAAGGCGAACTTGAAGTTCGCAAAGAGAAAGGCAAGATCAAAGAGCTGGAAGACCTTCTCAAGCTGTATCCTATAGAGGGACCGGCAGGCATCGGCCATACGCGTTGGGCCACCCATGGCCAGCCCAGTAAGGGCAATGCCCATCCCCATACCGACGGGAAGAAAAAGCTGGCCCTTGTACACAACGGAATCATTGAAAACCATCATATCCTGAGAAATGAGCTCTCAGCCAAAGGCCATCTTTTCCATACCGATACCGACACAGAAGTGATTCCTCATCTGATAGAAGAGGAAATGAAGCAATGCGGCGATTTATCGGAGGCAATTCGCAAATCTGTGGTCCGTCTGGAAGGTCGTTATTCCTTTTGTCTGGTGCATGAAGATTTTCCGGAGAAGGGATTCTTCGCCCGTGATGGATCTCCTCTGGTTTTTGGCCAGGGAGCGGGAGAGACCTTTCTGGCCAGCGATATTCTGGCTGTCATTCCCCAGGCAAAAGAGCAATACATTATTGAGAACGGCCAATGGGGTTGGATGGATAAAGATGGCATGCATCTGTTCGATGCCGACGGCACTGAAGTATCCTTTGAAACAACGAAGATCACCATGCAGGTGAGCGAACTGGACAAAGGTGGCTACGAACATTTTATGCTCAAGGAAATCTATGAGCAGCCTGATATGCTTCGTCGAATTATCGAACGCCGAATGGATGAAAAAGGCAAGATTCGATTCGACGAAATGGAAATGTCCAATGACTTCTTCGGTCGAGTGGGTCGCATTCTTGTAACCAGTGCCGGAACCTCCTGGCATGCTGGCATGGTGGGTAAGATCTATCTGGAGCGGTTTGCCAGAGTGGCAACCGAGGTAGATATTTCTTCTGAATTTCGCTACAGAAATCCCATCGCAGAAGGGGACACCCTGGTTATGGCGATTTCCCAGAGTGGAGAAACTGCAGATACGCTTGCAGGAGTCCACGAAGCGAAGGCAAAATTCTGCCGAGTTCTATCTCTTGTCAACCGCACTGAATCCACCATCGCTCATGAATCCGATGCTCACATCGACCTTATGGCCGGTCCCGAAATCGGGGTAGCTTCTACCAAGGCTTATACAGCTCAGATCATGCACCTTCTTTTCTTTTCCCTTATGATGTCCGGCGTTCGCTGGCTAACAGAAAAGGAAGACCGGGAAGAAATGTTTCAGGAGATCCGGATGATTCCTGCAAAGATTGAGGCAATCCTGGAAAAAGCAGATGAAATCAAGGAGATGGCCACGCATTTTCGCACAACCAAGGACTTTGTATTCCTCGGTCGGCATTTCAATCATCCTACTGCGCTGGAAGGAGCATTGAAGCTCAAGGAAGTCTCCTACATCCATGCCTCTGGCTATGCCGGTGGTGAATTCAAGCATGGTCCTATTGCATTGATTACCGATGAAGTGCCCGTAGTCTGCCTGGCTCCAAAAACAGAAATCTACGAAAAGATGGTATCCAACATAGAGGAAGTGCGCTCCAGAAAAGGAAAGATCCTCTCTATAGTCACAGAAGGCGATGAGACTGTGCCTGCCATGTCGGATTTCTGCTTTACCATACCGAACTGTCCGGATTACCTTACTCCTATCCTCTCGGTTATTCCGTTGCAGTTGCTGGCCTACTATGTAGCTCTCGAAAGGGGATGCGAACCGGATCAGCCCAGAAATCTGGCCAAGTCCGTAACAGTGGAGTAACCGGGATCATTTGATTCCGTATGTCATCCAGAAAGCCGGACATTCTACTTATTGAGCGAGGCCTGCTGGAGCATCGACCCCTCAGCAGATTTCACAGCATCTTTCGTTTTCGCACAGGGCTGCTAAGCGAATGGGAGCGCATTCGATTGGAGTTCCCATCCAGTCGATTACTCTATTATCATCCAGATCCCGAGCTCGAAGGAATTTTCGCAAAGACTCTCGGGGCCACGGCTCTCCAGAGCCTGCCACTGTCGGATCCACTGCACCTGGCTGCCGACGATCGGGGCCGACCCGAGAAAGAAATACAGATTCTATCGCAGAAACCAGGAATTGAAATCCGCACAACATCCAGCCTGTCACTTTTTCGCATTCTAGACGACATCGATGGATGCCTGCAGCAGGACCTGGACCTGATTGCCCGCGCTCGGGATTCTGGGGCTGTGGCCGATATCGAGCTTGCCAGATGGCAATGGCTGACCGGCTCCTACCATAATCTTTCTGGCGTATCTGTACTTGGAAATCCGGGAAACCTCATGGTTCATCCATCCTGCGAAGTCGGTCCCGGTGTGGTGTTGGATGCCCGGAACGGACCTGTTATTCTGGACCAGGATGTAAAGATCAGTGCATTCTCCTTTCTGGAGGGCCCACTGTATGCAGGTCCTGGATGCCGCCTGGATAACCTCAGGCTTACTGGCGGAAATCTGCTGGGGGCTGGCTGCAGGCTGGGAGGCGAAGTGGAGAATTCTATTCTGGGAGACTTCACAAACAAGCATCATGAAGGATTCGTGGGTCACAGTATAATCGGTAGCTGGGTGAACCTGGGGGCTCTGACTACAACATCAGATCTCAAGAATAACTACGGTGAAATCCGGCTGAAGCTTCCGGTAGATCAGTTCCCAGATTATGATAGCGAAATCGTAGAAGTATCTACCGGCCGCATTAAATTTGGATCCATCCTTGGAGACTGTGTAAAGACAGCCATTGGTACAATGATTAATACCGGAACGGTGCTGGATGCGGGAAGTAACGTTTTTGGTGGACATCCTCCCAAATACCTGTATCCGCTTTCCTGGGGCCTTACCGGCCGACGGTATCAGACGGATCGGTTTATTGCAGATTGCGAAAAGATCTTTGCCCGTAGAAGTCAGAGCCTGGATGCAGAGATGCCAACGCTGATTCATCGTCTGGTGTCCGGGAATCATCCGGAGAATCTGGACTTTCTGGGCGATGGAATCTAAGGAAGCGAAAGCGATTGGCCGAGTAATGCGTTGAACCATGCTGGAGTTAACAATGGCGAAGAAGAAAGAAAATATATCCTTTGAAGAAGCATTGCAGCAGCTGGAGGAGATCACCCGAAGCCTGGAAAGTGGCGAATTAACTCTGGATGACTCCATTAAAGCTTATGAGAAGGGAATGGAGCTTAAGAAGATCTGCACATCCATTCTTGAAACCGCTGAGAAGAAGCTAGAATACATCAAAAAGCAGGAAGATGGCAGCGTTTCGGTGGAACCCATTCCTGAAAAAGAGCAGGATGCACTTTTCTAGAGCCTCGAAATCCGTTCCAGGTCATAGACTTTTGGAGACTACATTCTCCAATACAACAGCCGTGGCGCAATCTATGTAGATCTGTGAACGGAGACATCAGGGCATTACCATTCCAAAATTATGAATGAAACAGATTCGGAGCATTCTCCTCAGGCAACCGTTCACATAGAAAAGTGGGTCCAGAACGGTTTGGCCCTGGCCCATATGGATGGGCGCACCGTTTTCGTGCATGGAGCGCTGCCCGGTGAAACAGTGCGAATTCGCATAGTCAAAGAGCGCTCCCAGCATTTCTTCGCGATTTGCGAAGAGGTTCTGGAACCGGCAGTTGGCAGGATCGCACCGGACTGTCCGGTATTTCCTGCCTGCGGAGGATGCAGCTTTCGTCATATGGATTACGAAGAGGAAGTGCAACTAAAGCTTTCTCTTTTAACGGAACAGAAGTTTCTCGCACCCCAACTGGAATCGATGCAAGTAAAGACCGGTCCGCGAAATCATTATCGTAACCAGGTGCGATTGCACTCTGATAAAAACAGCAGAGGATTCTTTTCGCTGCATACCAATGAAATTGTTGAGTTGCCCAGCATCGGCTGCATGAATCTATCTGAAACGCTGAATCGCCGGCTTCGTACCGAAGAAGAACTGGAGCTGCGCGATTGCCTCACCGAAAAAGCTGCGGGCTCCCGGCAAAAGGATGCCATCCCTTTACCTGGCATGGAGTTCAGCTGGCGTCTTCCCTCCACAGGCTTTTCTCAGGCGAATCGTTTTCTCATAGCGCCATGGCTGGAGACGATGTACGATCTGGCCAGACCATACCTTCATGGTAGCCCGGAGCAGGGGATTTATGAATTGTTTTGTGGGGCTGGATTGATTGGCGGTTATATGCTCCTCAGAGCCCGAAGTACCGCAAAAGAAGGTAAGGTCAGATATTACGGGGCGGAATCCTACGGTCCAGCTTTAGAGAAAGGAAAATCAAATTTTCGCGCAGCAGGAATCAAAGCGCGTTTGCAGAGTACAGATCTTTATCGCTCCAATGTAGCCCAGTTCCTGGGAAAACAATTCCCCGATCCGGCGCCGGAATCATTGATAATCGCCAATCCACCCAGGGCAGGACTAAAGGAAAAGCTGGTTCACTGGATTAGCAGCAGCAAAGCTCGAGTATTGCTCTATTCATCTTGCAACCCGCAGACCCTGAATCGGGATGTAGGAATTCTGGAGCGTGGCGGTTTCCAACTCAGTAAATTGCACTGGTTTGATTTCTTTCCGGGTACCCCCCATGCAGAGCTGGTTGCCCTGCTGGAAAGACCATAATTCGCTTGCTTCCCAGAGGACCGGTTGCAGCCTTTCCGGGTGCGACCCGGTGGACATGCGAATAATCCGATTGCATCCGGTGGGATGCCAGCCAGGAATCCATCCTTCTTCACCGGGAGACTACTCCCCTTTCTGGTATGCATCCTGCTGCTGACCGGTGGCTGTCGCTTCTGGGAACCATCAGACGTTATCTATAAGCGATACGCTCTGTATAACCTGGAAGAGGAAGGGTTTCTGGCCCGGGACATTGTTCAGACCCGGGGCAAAGCTGAGTCTCTGGCTGACTCTGGAAAGGTGCAGAGGGACCGAATCTGCGCCCAAAAAGCCCTGGAAAAGGCTCAATTTCGGATGGCCCGCATTTTTCTGCATGCCCGCTTGAGTATTCCACCGGTACCGGTGACTGGCAATCGCGCCAGCTTTGATCAGGACTATCCGGTACAGTTCTCCGAAAGGGATCTATTCCTGGCAACCATTGACTTTGCCTCGATTCTGCAAAAGGGTTACATTGCTTTACAGGATACCAGCGATGGCAATGTTTGCACAGTGGTCTTTCGAATTCGCGAATCGGATTTGATGGATGAAGTCAAATCCACTGATTTGAGCTTTCGCCCGGAAAGCTATGAACGGACCTGGCAAAAGCGATCCGAAAAGAATACCCAGGGCGACACCGTTTCCCCATTGTTTCCATGAAGTCATTTAGAATATCCCTTCTCATCCTCATCTGCGCACTGTCAGGTTTCTGTAGCTCCACCGAAGATACTCTGCGAGAGCTCCAGGAATTGCCTCCTGAGTTCAAGCGATCCGGTATGATATCCAGTAATACATACCAGGTCTACATGCAAATCTTCGCTACTACCCGGCAGGAAGCTCAGGTAAACGGATTGAAAAAGGGAAGGCTACGCGCCATGGAACTGATCACCCGTGAGCCCTTTTTGCCGCGATATCCCACATATCAGGGAAAAGTCAGACTGGAAGCGATCATTAACAATTATGGCCGCGTCGTACGAGTGGACCCGATCAATGACGAATACTGGGGCGTCGTCTTTCAGGTCCACAAGATAGGATTACGCGAAGAGTTTAAACGGATCTGGTAGGTATACATGTCTGAAGTCAGAACTAGGTTTGCACCGTCCCCGAGCGGTTTTTTGCACATTGGAGGAGCCAGAACGGCACTCTTCAATTATCTCTATGCGAAAGCTTGCGGTGGCTCTTTCGTGCTTCGGGTCGAAGATACGGATCAAGAGCGGTCTACAAAGGAGTCCGAAGACATCATCCTGGATTCTCTGGATTGGCTCGGAATAAAAGCCGATGAGGGTGTGCGCGAAGGTGGACCTCATGGTCCTTATCGACAATCGGACCGTCTGGACCGCTACAGTGGATACACAGAATCCTTGATCGAAAAGGGAATAGCCTATCCTTGCTTTTGCACAAGCGAAGAGCTGGAACAAAAGCAGAGTCGCTCTAAAATGCTGGGAGTGCCTCACGTCTATGATGGTAAGTGCAGAAACCTCTCAAGCGAGGAGGTGCAGGCAAAGAAGGATGCTGGAGAGCCCTATGCCATCCGGTTTAAAGTGGATCCATCCGAAGTTGTGGTAGACGATGTGGTGCAGGGTAGAGTGAAGTTTGATGCCCGACTCATTGGCGATTTCATAATCGTTAAATCGGACGGCTTTCCTTCTTACAATTATGCTGTCGTAATTGATGATCATGAAATGAAGATCAGTCACGTAATTCGAGGCGTCGGACATCTATCCAACACTCCAAGGCAGATCCTGATTCACAATGCACTTGACTTTGAGCTTCCCGTTTATGCTCACATTTCGGAAATTGTAGGTACAGATCGTAAGAAATTGTCGAAGCGAAGAGGAGCAACCTCTGTATTGCTGTTTCGGGATCTGGGCTATCTTTCCGAAGCACTGGTCAATTACATGGCACTTCTGGGATGGTATCCCGAGGATGCAGTGGAGTTTCTGCCGGACGGTGGCCTTGCCACCAAGTTTGACATCGATCGGTGCTCCAAGAGTCCTGCGATGTTTGACTTTTTCGAAAACGATAAGTCCGAGGCTGAATTTGATCCTCTATCCATGGAACGTTCCGAGCTGAACAAATGGATCAATGGTAAAAGTAAACTCAACTGGCTCAATCAGAAATACATCCGCCATTATGAGTTGCCTCAGCTCTATGATTTTGCCCGCCCATTTCTGGAAACCGACTCTGAGGTTACCAGGCTAATCAAAGAAGATGAGGACCTTCTGATCAAGGCCCTGGGGTCCATTCGCGAATATATGACGACTCTTGACGAAGCAGGGCCCTATATTTTGGAAATCTTCCGAAAATCTGTGGAACCAGAAAGTGATGAAGCCGCAGCCGTACTTACGGCAGAAGGGGCATCCGAAGTAGTGGAAGCGTTTCGCAAGGAGCTGGAATCCGGTAACCCGGAGCACCCCGATGATTATTCTGCATTGATGAAGAGCGCAGGCAAGAAGGCCGGTGCAAAGGGCCGTGGACTGTTTATGCCGATTCGAGTGGCCACTACTGGAAAAATGCATGGCCTGGAGCTTCCAATATTATTTTCGCTTCTGGGCAAGGAAACCCTGCTTCAGAGAATGCAGAGTGTCATGGCCAGCGTGAAATAACTGGCTTTCATACTGGCTAGCGTACGACAAAGCAGACATGGTTCTGCAATCAGAAAAGTCATGGTTTCGCTTGGGCGAATTAAATTGATGGGAATTTTGAAAACTGCGGTATTTCTGCAGAGGTCCGGGAGACCGGAAGAAAGGAAAACAGGACGTTACTATGAGCGGAGCAATCATAAAAGAGCATGGCGAAATCGTAGAGCTATGCATGGACTTCAATGAGCAAAATGCATTTGATGCGCAGGCATTTCTTGATTTTGCCAGTGCACTGGACGAGATTAAGAAGAATAAGAGTTACAGCGCAATGCTACTGACCAGCGCTTCGAAGAGTTTCTTCTGCAATGGTCTGGATCCCAAAATCATGGTGGATCAGCCCCACAAAGAGATTCATCGGATCGTAGATATTCTGATTCGATCTACCCAGGTGCTCTTTCATGTTCCCATCCCTGTGATTGCTGTAATTAATGGAAACTGTGTTGGGGCCGGGGCTATCTTTGCTCTTTTCTCCGATTATCGGTTTATGAACTCGCAGAAAGGGCGAATTGGTTTTCCTGAAGCAAACATTGGTATGAACTTTCCGGCCAGTGGCGCTCGCATGCTCGTAGAGACTGTTGGAATGAACCAGGCGCGAGATCTCTTGATGCAGGGAAAGCTGATCAAACCTGACCAGGCGAAAGAAATTGGGCTTCTGGATGATGTCTTTGCGGCCAGTGAACTATTCGATCAGGCCATGGCATTCGCAAACAAACTGGCCAAAACCCCCCGACCGGCACTGGTTGGATTAAAAAAGGCCCTTAGATTACCATTTGATGAAATGTTTTCTAAAATGGAATTGACGGATCGGGATTGGACCATACGAACAATCGAAACAAAAGAAGCACAAGAAGGGTTTCGGTCAGTGATGGAAGGCCGACGACCTGACTTTCAGCAATTCAAGCAGGGCTAGCCGGGCCGTTTCGCACTGTCATCCGTATAATAAACGTTGGCGAATCGCAGAACTTCCGGAAAAAGCCGGAGGTTCATGTGATCGCGGGAATACCATATCAAGATTTACTCGTCTATATTTCGATTCCAATAACTACGGGAATCATTGGCTGGTTTACTAACTGGCTGGCCGTTCAAATGATTTTCGCTCCCCGAGAGTTCAAAGGCATCTGGAAATTTGGCTGGCAGGGAATTATTCCACATCATTCGGTGAAAATGAGCGGAGTAATCACTCGAATTCTCACCGAAAAGCTGATAAAGCCCGAAGAGCTCTACAAAAGAATAGATCCCGATAAGATCACAGAACTGATTTCAGGCCTGGTGGACTACAAAGCGCGCGAGCTAGTGGAAAAGCTCATCAAGGCTCAGAATCCTATGCTCTGGAACGTTATTCCCGATTTCGTGAAAAGCAATATTATAGATGAGGTTCGGAAGCAAATTCCCAATCAGATCCGCGATATTTATAACGAATTCGGCGAGGATCTGGATAAGGCCTTTGATCTTGAATCAGTGGTTTCTACATCATTGAGCGGAAAGAACACATCTTATTTGATTGAGATGTTTCGCAGGTGCGGGGGGCCGGAGTTCGGCTTCATCGTAAAGTCCGGTCTCTGGTTTGGCCTGGGAATTGGCGTATTGCAGCTCGGCTTCATTCACTGGCTAAATCAATGGTGGGTCATGCCCATCATGGGACTGATTGTAGGATATGTTACTAACTGGTTGGCCCTGCAGATGATTTTTCGACCCCTGGAAGCTCGCAAATTCTTTGGCATGATCTATTACCAGGGACTCTTTCTCAAGCGGCAGCCCGAAGTGTCTTACGAGTTTGCCGACGTTCTGGAAAAGCGAGTATTTCATACGGAGAATTTGATTCGAATGATTTTTGAAGGCAAAGGCGGCGACCTGCTGATTCAGTTAGTGCGCGACAAAGCCGCCGAAGGAGTGGAGCAAGCAGTGAAGAATACTCCGGTAATCCCCATGATGATCAACGATGAGCAGAAACAGCTCATGAAGGAGCAGACGGCGAACATGCTGGTAGGGGCTGTGCCCCAGGTGGCCGATCGTGTGGAAACCTACATTGTGGATGCCCTGGATATTAAGCAGACCGTGGCTCGCAGGCTGTCCTTTCTTCCGCCTTCTGAGTTTGAAGAGCTTTTGCACTCGGTATTCAAAGAAGATGAGCTTACCCTTATTGCCCTGGGAGCATTCCTGGGCGGAATGGTGGGCCTGATGCAGGCTTTCCTGGTGTTTTTCTCGTAGAACCATTTTCGCTGGACATTTCATTCCAGCGTCGATTGTAAGACCCATGGCATTTGAAGACATCATCAGCAAAATGAAATCGGCCGGAAGATTCGATCCCCGGCCTACATTTTCGTCCAGCGACCTGGATGAATGGGAGAAGGATCATAACCTGAAGCTTTCGCCAGCTTTTCGCGAGATTCTGACGGCTGGAACGTATGAGATCGCTAATTTCTACTTTCATCCGTTGAAAGAAATACCGGAGCATCCTGGCTACTCCGTATTTGCGCGCTGGAACGATGATGAATTTGGTTTCAAATCCGACGGAACCGACGAGGGAGTATTCGTATTGCTGAAAGGAGAGCCTCCATATCGGAAATTTGAAAGCTTTGAAGACTGGTTTCGAAGTGTGGCCGAGCTGACGGCACGCACAAACAACCCAGATTAATTGGGACTTCTAGCACTTTGCCGCGAATCTTCTACATAGTTATTCTCATCGCATCCATCGGTGCGAATCTCTTTCTGGGGATTCGCACTGCTCTGTTCGAACAGACGCTGGCCAGTCAGGCAAGCAACGAAGCCCTGAGAAAACTAACAGAAGAGAACCAGGCCAGAAAAAATCGACAGAAGCAAAGCTCAGATAATGCTCCTTCGGAGCCATCTTCCGTGGGGGCATTGCCGCCTGCCGGGTTTGCCAATCTGTTTCTAAAAGATATTCGCCTCTACTGGACGGACTCCATTTATGCGGACGTTCAAAGTGCCAATGCTCTTTTAAAATCCCTGAGAGACGATGGCCTTGTGGATTTTGATGCCCCGGATAAACTGGAAATCTATATGCAGTCTGCCTCGGTTGCTATGGAATTCCAGGTGCTGGAAAGGCTCATGAACGACAGAGTGTTCGGGCATTCCGAATCTCATGTGCGAAATATGATCGTGGACTCTGTGGAGCTGGATGGAGAACGGCTGCTGAGAATCCGTGGTGAACTTGAACTGGTAACCTGGCTAGATTTCGAAATGCTGGCCAAAATGACGGTGTCCGCTGATCCCGGAGTCATCGAGGTGACCGCGGTCCAGATCAAATCCCTGGGGCTTCCCTTCGTCAAAGGCCTGTTGGGGACTGTGGGTATGGAGCTGGAATCTCTTATTGTTCCTGCAGAATCTTCCGGCGTTACAGTAAAAGGAAATCAAATCCTGATTCGCTTATCTCAATTCTTTCCTCCGCCAGCTGTGTACGGAGAACTGAATACTTTACAACTCGAAGAAGATGGACTGCGCATCACCCTGAAAGGAAAGCCATTGCCATCTAATCTGAACACATTGTTGCCTGCACCCCATGCCCCGCATTATCTCTTCGCCGCCGGTCGATTTGTTAAATTTGGTCCATTGAGATTGATTGCCAGTTCTCTTCAAATGATCGATCAATCTGTGGAAGACCGGTTTCATTTTCACGTCAGAAAATACTTCCAACAATTAGATCGCAGCAAAGCCCGGGTTATGCTTGATGGCCGGGTTCAGGTTTTTCTCGTAGATTTCGGTAAGTGAAGGCGGGAAGGCCAGGTCATGGACCCTTTAAGTGGGACAAAGGTGCGGCTGTCCGATCACAATTACCTGAAGGGAAATCACGGAATTCTTTTTGGAGTCTTTGAGCAGAGTTTCCTTTTTGTTAAGAGTACTACCAGCGGGCCTTATGATCTTCGGCCCATCCGCTGGCCTGGGAAATGCGTATCGTTTCGCCGGCGACGCGAATCGTACCCGAAAACTTGCCAATTAACTGGTGCACTTCGGAATTTACAATCAGCAGATTGGATTTCGCCACTCTTTCATATTCAGTAGTTAAAGTCAGGTCCACTGTCTGAGAGTTTTCGGTATAGATTCTCCAGGGCCTTCGGTAATTGGTGGAATCGAACTCAAAGCGAACATCCTCTCCAATCTTATGAAGCACGCCATCCACCAGTATTCCGTTTTCTGTGGATGGGGTTCCATCGGTCCAACCAGCCCCAAGGTTCCAGGATATGTTTCGGTTCCCCTTTCGCATAGTGCCGCAGGCCCAGTTCCAGACGCTGCTATAGGGCCAGACGCCCCGGCCAAAATCCAGCACTGCAACGCTGGTTTCCGGGTCGAAAGTATGGGTTCCGGCCGAGCACTCCAGGGTTCCGGATGCTCGAAGGCCGATTCGCTTGGAAGTGAACTGAAACTCGGATAGGTTCCAGGGAACCACTACATTGAGACTATCTACAGAATCCGGATTATGGATCCGCAAATCTGTGGATACAACGGCCTTCCCTTTCTTTTTAATCTGGCCCTGTAGCTGCCAGTCCTCGGCGCCGGGCTCCTGTTGGAAGATCAGCTCCATAGCTGAAGACTGAAAGCCGGCCGGAGACTCTACCAGGTCTCCTTGCTGCACGCCTTTACCCAGAAGTCCAATGTCCGTGTACTCCTCAAACCTGTCCCTGGAGCGTTCCAGCCAGTACACAAAGCACACTCCTGCGTAGTCCAGGTCGGAAACAGTGAGGCTGATCAAGAATTTAGAGTCAAAAATGCACCAGTAATTCCAGCGCTTCTTTCGAGGCCAGTGGCCGGGAATTCTGCAATTCTGCACCGGACGCCGGCTGAAACCCACTGAGTCCGGGTTCAGCTTGCCGTTGCTCTGGCAAAGATCCACAGAGTGAATAATCTCCCGCTCAATTCTTTGATCCATAATCCTGATTTACCCAGGCCAACCTGAGCCCCCCGGGTGCCAAGCTGCGACAAAAAACCCGTGGAAAAGCTACCGCTCACTGGAAAAAACATTGACTGGCCGGCCAGTCACTATGATATTCAGGAGATACCATTGAGAATGCTGCCTAAACGAGCAGAAAATGCTCTGTACTTTATTGACAGAGTGGCCCAGGGGGCCGATTCTCAGGTATAAGCTGTGATTCCTGAATCAGTTATCAGGTTCGGGACAAAAAAATATAAAGATTCACAGTCTCCCCCGTTTTGGAGCGAGTTCATGCGTTATTTTGTACTGGGGCACATCCTTTTATCGTGCCTTTTCCTGACACTGTGTAAGAAAAACACGGATGGTGAATCCATCCCCATACTGCCGGTGGCCAGTGACTCTTCGGCCAACAACGTCCAGACTCCGGTAGTACCCAACGAGCCTGAGCCTGTAGTAACGTTGCCCGGTGATTTTGGTTCCGATGGTCCCGAAGCCTTTTTGATGACTGATCCAGCTTCGGTGAATCGCTATGCGAATCTGGAATTCAGTTTCTCTGAAAGGATGGATCTATCCTCTGTGGAAGGTACCATGCAGGTTGTGGACAGCGGTGGAATTCCCATTCCGGGACCGGGTGCTGGTGGTACGTTTCGCTGGGTGTCCCCAAGAAAGGTTATTTTCGATCCTTACAAGGAGCTGGCGGAGGATGAAGGCTACCAGATTCTCTTTGGAACCGGTGCCACCACTGAAGCCGGGGAGTCTCTGGTGGTGGATTCGCGAACTTTTACGATCCAGACCGAGCCAACATTTTCCATGTCCCATACAGTAAACGGTGTTACCCTGGGCGGGCAGGGTGTTTCGCTCACTCAGGCATCCAATCCCACAGTTACTCTGGTATCGGTGCTGGACAACCATGAGAAGGTGGATAGTCTCAAGCTTTCCACTCTGGATGGTGATAGCATAACTTTATGCTCTGGAGGATGTAGCACCAATACCTTTACCACGAATCTTTCTGCCGGCGCACTGGCTCCGGGTAATGGCGGCAATCCCTACTATTACGAAATCGAATTGCCCAATGGTCGCCGGTATTACAAACAGCTGACGTTTAACTACGGAACTTTTTCCAGTAATCCCGGGGGAATCCAATCCGATGTGGGTGCCGCAGTTCTGGACAATGCACACATGATGGAAGTGCTTTCGCGGATATTTGAACGATTCGCTCTTGCGGATTTCAAAGTTACGAATAAGACATTCAACGATTTTGCCAGCGAAAGAACCACTACCACCAGAAGGCCCGGATGCATCGACACTACAAACATCGACTCCGGGGACAGTCCATCTTCCTACCATGCCTTTGAGTATATTCGCAGTTACGGGAATGGCACTGGAGCTTACTCGGAAGGCTACGGTTACTGTGGATTCTTCATCAATAACTATGGCACCGGCCTGGGCTCGGCAGACTTCACCATCGATGTATATGTTCGATCCATGACCGTTAATCCAACTGTGGGTAGCGGTGTTCCCAACGTGGATGCCAATCTTGCAGCATATGACAATGGATCTCCGGGGCTGGGAGCTGACATAAATGGTCATCAGGTGGCTCTCGATCTGTTGCTTGTTTCGAAGCTATCCGATGTATGTGGCTTTTGCCTTCTGGCCGTAGTCCTGGGGGACAATGACAAGATTGCATTCACGGCTCAGGCGGTGATGGACTATGATGGTTCCCCAGGAAATCGTAAGATCTCCAGGGCCCGGGTGATCCCCACCACAGACACAAATGGCCAGATGGCGTTTAATATCAAGACTCCGTTCCAGACGGATGACCCCTATTTTACTCTGAATGACCCGGATGAGGTGGCCGGTGATCCCAGGCGCTTTCATATGTCCCCATGGACGAACGATATCGATGTGATCAATCTGGATGCGAAAGCCAGCACTGCAGGCATTTTCAGCTGGGGTTTTATCGGGGATCTGATTGCATCCATCGCCACAGGGATCGCCAACAACATCACTCCTATTATTCAACCACAGATCGTTCAGTCCATTTTACAGGATGTTATCGAACAGATCGCTCCGAACGTTATTAATGCAATTCTGGACAATTTGCAGGATCCCGGTTTGCCCATACCTCTACCTTCGCATCTCCCGGCTCCACTCAGCGATACGCAGTTACGTATGAAGTTAAAAGTGCAACAGGGCCTACAGCCCAGGGCCAGCGGAGGGAACCGTGGTCTGGTGGCTGATGCCGGTACAGGAATAACGGCCTCAATGTCGCCGGCCAATCCAAACGCTCCGCAGCCAATGCTGGGGACAAATAGTTTTAACGTTTATAGATCCGCTGCCCCTTCCTGGAGCTATCCATTCTCTCAGAGCGCTGCGAAACCAGGGCTGCTTCTGGCCCTTCATAGCGATGCTCTGAATCAGGCGATGTTTTCGCTCTGGCAGGTGGGCGCGCTAAGTCTTTCCATCGATGCGGCCTTCATAAGCCAGATTAACACCTATGCCGGCACCGATCCATTACGACAGCTCACCGATGATCTCTTGAAAGTGGGAACGCTAGTAACTGTGCTTGCACCCGGAAAGGATACGATTACCGGCCTGGATGGCAGCAATAATCCGTTTGTCATCGATTCCAGCGACGATGTAATCATTCAGGTGAATCCTGTTCTAGCTCCCGTGCTCAGGTTTGCTCCTCTTTCTGGCGGAGCCGGTACAGAGAAGCCAGGACTGACTGTGGACTTCGGAGACATGGAGCTGATCATTAAAGGCAAGAAAAGTAACGGAACGACCTACACTCTAACGAAGATTCGCACAAGTTTAACGGCCTCAGGTTCTGCAGATCTGCTTGAATTTTCAAATCCTACCGGAAATCCGACGTTCGCCAATACCACCGCGTTGCAGGTTCAAATCGATCCCAACAATATGTACTATATTGTAGAGGTTCTAGAAGGGCCGACGAACAACCCTTATGGTCTGGACCCGGAAAAGATCTATCGAGTAGTAGATCCGTTGGTCAAGAGCCTGGTGGTTCCGCTTCTGAATAATATCCTCTACGAAGTGCCACTGGCCAAGCAGATCCCTCTTTCCACTTCGCCGGTGAATGGATTGAGAACGGGTTCTGGTGCTTGCTGGCTGAATATGGATCGAAACGTGATTCGTATTGAGACCCTTCCCATTCCCTCGAACGAAACCAACCCCTATCTGTTTGCCAGGCTGGAAGCTATGACTTCAGACAAGGGCGATGTGATCGGCTGTCCATGAAACGGTGGCAGAGAAATAAAACGGGGGACTTGATGGGCCCGCACCTTCATGGAAAGCTTCAGTGGCGGCGATTCTCAAGTTTGATCCGCGCTCCACACTTCTGGCTTATTCTATTGGCCTTTGCTTTAAATCTGGCATGCTCGAATACGTCCAAGGATTGGAAGGGAACTCTGTTTCAGGATGGCCTTTCGCAGCCGGACGTCACTCTGTTCACTCTGCTCAATGACTACCCTGCATTAAAGAGCGTTTTTCTTCAAGCAGATCCGAAGGAGTTTAACGTCAAGCTGGATGCCTCCATGGCTTTTCATGATAATGCTGCCATCGATGCTCTTCGCACTGTAGAAAAGATGTCTCTGGATCCCAATTCTGCATTGCGCCCGGTGCTATTGCGCGCCTCTACTTTGATTAACCGTTTGCGTACTCAAGATCAGACTGCCTACGAAGCCTCCCTGGAGCTTATGGAGCGAATTCGAAACGGAGAAGCTCCATTTCTTTCGGTGGCTATTCCGTTGAGTCATGCTGGCTTGAATAAACTTTACAGCGATAAGAGCGAAGCGGAGCTCCGGGATGACTTTAATGAAGTAGCGGATGACCTGGAAAGCGCCGATACGGTAGACCTGTTGCATGATATTGAAGATTTCCTCTACAAGGCCACGATTCAAAATGTCAATGCCCGAACTGGTCTGGAAAAGGTGGTGGAAGCTCTGGGCGATTCCAGTCTGAATGGGGATCGCTACCTGAAGCGAAAGCTAGTGGCCATGCTGGGTGGCCTGGGAGACATGCTGGGCCAGAGGGCCGGCTTCTCCGATTATCGTAGTCCGGATTATGCGGTTAAACAGCTCATTGTCAACCTTGAGAATTACAATACCGCATCCACGGGCCCTGAATCGGCCAATATCTATGACTCTCAGTGGGCCTATTCCCAGACAACTCTGGGAGCCGGCAAGAATGCAGAGCTGAAGAACGTACTGGTGGATCTATACCAGTGGGTGCGGGATTTACTGCAACCACCGTCTAGCTATGTAGTGGATTCTTCCACTCCCATTCTGGAAACACTTTCTATTCGCCTGAACGAACTGGGTTTTGCCAATGATATTGATGGAGTGGATGCCTCTCTGGGAAGGATGCTGGAACTGGACTTGAATGGACTGGACCGAGACAGCAATAACTCCAGCTACAGCGTATCCGCTCTGGAGAGCCTGCTTTTCATGATCGTGCTCGGCGATGTCTACGGCTATCAGTGGGCAAATACGCCACCATTTTCGTCCAGCACCCCCACCATCACCGGCCACAGTAATTCCGGAAATGGAGGGGTGCTCACTCTGGGGGACAGCGTCTTTGCACTCCAGTCTAAAATTCGAGGCGACGATACTCTTAGTTTAATTCGCTTCCTTTACGATAGCCGAGCCGACAACAAAGTCTATAAGAACGGTTCTGTGTTCCTTTTTGATATTAACGCTCCTGCTTTGATGTTTCTACAGGGGAATAGTCGCGGCGCAATGAACAATATAAACAATCAGTCCAGCGCGGATGCTATTTATTCCCAGACCCTTCCTTTCATGTTGAACTGGGTCAAAAAGGTTATCTATGATGGGTATGGACCTTACTCTTCCAGCGACATGGGTCCCGGAGCCAACTATTCTACCTCCTGGAATACCGATGAGTATCGCATCACTGTAGATCGCCTGGGAAGCAGTGCCGGCACTCACCAGGTGGGCATTGGCGGGGTAGAGGATCCGGGCGGCAACGGAACCTCCTATACCATTAACGAAATTCCTATTGCGGGCCGAGAAGTCTCTTCCAGAGAAGAAGCCTTTTACAAGAACTTCCAATGGCTTCTTTATGAAAAGAGATTCGTTCTGGTGATTCCTGTACATGCCAGGCTAGGGGCCAGCCAGATTCAGCATGCCACTTATATCACAGTTGTGGCCAACGGAGTCATTGGGCTGATGAATGCGAAGCCCTATTGCGATTACAACCTGAATACATGCGACCGTGATGACAATGGCCGATGGCTGAAAGCAGGATTCTTCATTAAGCCGGATGTCAAACAGGTTGCTGATACGAACCTTGTTCTCTCCAACACTCCCGGCGATTCCGTAGTCTACGTTGAGGCCTGGGGCTATGGTCTGGACGGACAGCAAAGCTTTAGCTTTGCAGACGAAGTCCTTTACGGTGCACTTTACGATTCTATTCTTTATCCCCAGCCTCCAACGCTGTTTTCCGGACTGATCCCACCGGCTCTGAGTAAAAATGCTCCGGCCCTGGAACGTCTGGGCTTTCATAATTCGGTTAGTGTTTCTTCTTCTCAGACGGATACCTACTGGTCCCATCGAAATAAGCTCCTTCCCCTGGTTGTTGCCCTGGTGGCCTCCCTGGACGATCAGACCGATACTGGCACCAGCAAGAATGCTTACAAGTTACTGACCAATCTGGCTCGGGTGATGGTCCGTCCCTATCTCAGTCGCGGCAATGATCCTGTGTCCGGTGTATCCAACGTATACAATCTGCAAATCTATGGAAGTGGCGCTACATTCGGAGTGCGAAGTCCATCCATGGATGCTTCGGATTATTATCCAGATTCGGGATTGCGAAGTATTTTAAGTCTTCTAATTGAAGACCAGAGACGTTACCAGGATGGGCTTCTGAATCTGGTGAGTAAAACAGATCTATTGTCCGATGTCACCGGTATGCTGGCGGAGTTCGGTGGCAGCGAACGAGCGGCCGGACGGGATAAGCTGCTAAATGGAATGCTTCAAATCCTTGATGAAGTAAAAGTCAATTCAGAATCGCCTACTCCGGCTCAATTCAATATCGAAACCGTGATCACAGATCTACGCGATGATCTGGCGGATTATCCTGACAATCGGCCTTCCGATCTGGAATCCACAGAATGGGACGATGTGTCCGATGCGGTGTCTTGTATATTCGATATTCTGGCCAACGATTCAGTGTACAGCATCGTTCCTAATGCAGACGGACTTCTGGAAGTGCTCATCGTTTCGCAACCCACCCAGGCCGAAGTCTCGTCCATGCTGGATCTGGTGGGCGTCATGCTTACCGAGGCCGATGGAGTGACTCAGAGCTATCTGATATCCGACATTCTTTCCAGCGATGTGCCCAACCTGCTTCGGTCTTCGGCACCCCATGCTCGGGGATTGATTGGAGTTATGGCAGGAATCGCAGCTCCTGGCACTTTTGGGGATTACTTTCTGCTACGTATGAAAAGCGATCAGAGCATCGACGAAGTTCTGGTGCAATTGGAGCAATTCCTTGCCGATCCTGTAATACAGTCCACCGGGCCGGATCCGAACAACATCCTGTATTCTGCCGGGACTCTCTCTAAAGCCATCGCCGACATTAAAGCGCAAGGTAGAAAGACAGGCGTTGGTGGATACTGGTTCGAAGACCACTGGAACGTTACCGAGCAGGGAAATACTGTCTTTGACTCGTTGAACTATATTTTTAGCAGGAAGGTCAGATGACCCGAATAAATATGAAAATGTGGCCCGCCCTGGGTCTGCTATTGTTATGCCCAGAGCTTGTCGCAGGAAATTTTGCGGACGTCTATGGAGGTCATCCTTATGCCACCGGCATGGGCAATGCAGTTTCTTCTTTTGTGAACGATAGTTCCGCCACGTATTACAATGTTGCAGGTCTCGGTCTGCCATCCCGGGGTAACCTTCTGTATCATTACATGGAGAACCGAGAAGACAGTCCAGAACCTGATGCATGGGACTCCGGAAGGTTTTCCAACCTCTGGAACGATACGAAAGCAGTTTTCTCAGATAGTATAACCAATGTTCCGAAGAAGCGATCGGAAGCGCATCGTCATGAAGTTGCTCTCCAATACAATTATGCGAAACCAGCTATCAGTACCAACGCGCCTAACAATGGAGATATTAGTAATATCCAGGATCATTATGCAGGCCTGGGCCTCTCGCTGGATTTGAACAGCGTCTATGATCTGGACAGGGGGCTTCGATTTGGGCTAAACATGATTCTTCCGGGATCGGGGAATCTGGCAACCGTCAACGATCTAAACCCCACAGTTCATAGATATCTTCAGCGAGGAGTCTCAAACGATCGGCCTCTGATTTTTGGAGGTATTGGAGCGGAACTCTGGAAGGATCATCTCTATATTGGCGTTGGATTTACGGCGCTGATTAAGGGTCAGGGAGCCATTCTTCTGAAAGATGTACCGATTTCGCCGGATCCAGTGACCCCAAATCAGCAGGTCATCCTTGAGCTCAAGCCTCAGGCCAATGAAACCCTGGGGATGATGTTTCACTGGGGCAAGTTTCGCATGGGAGTTTCCTTTCGCAGAGAAACGTTTCTATTTGTGGACCCGCTTACGGCCCGAGCGCAGACCACCTTGCTCGGTATTCAGTTCGATTTTGACCTGGCCGTTCTGGATTTGTATCATCCAAGAACTTTTACGTACGGCTTCGCCTATCAGGCCAGCGAAAATCTTTTGATTAGCCTGGATGTATCCCGTGAACTCTGGAGCAAATACGGACTCAGTCGAACCAAGGAGCAGTTTTATACACCCTATTATCTGGAAGATATCTCTGTACCCAAGGTGGGCATCGAGTACCGCTGGAACCAGGCCTGGTCATTTCGCCTTGGTTTTATGCGAAGACCCAGCCCGTTGCCGGTGGATATGCCGGAAGAAGTAAACTGGATGGATTCCAGTCAGGTAAGCTATATGGCCGGACTTAGCTATGCATTTATTCCGGATTCCGGATCCAATCTGAAGTCTCCTATTCTGCTGGATCTGTCGTTACAGAGCCAGCGCATCAAATCCAGAACGGAGCTCAAAGCCAATCCCACCGCTCAGAATCCGATCTATGACTATGGTGGCTCGGCCTTTCATGCAGGCCTTGCGATCACTGTATTTATGTAGGAAAGCCTTTTTCCCAACATTGGCTTCCCGGGTTCTACAGAGGTTCGGGTCCCATTTAGTTCGGTGCATCGGGTCTCCATCGAATCCGCCGTCCCGGGCCTCAGGCAGGGCTCAACGGAAGAAGTGCCCTCGACAGAGAGACGAGCGGTTTCCGAAAACCGGTTTCCATTCTGCGATGTGTACAGCCATTGTAAATCTCCATTCCCAGCCGTGCCCCAGGCAAGCTCCTGGAGATTTGAATGCTACGACCTTGTCTGCCTGCTTCGCGTCTTAAGCATTGATGCCTGCCTTCCATGTGCTATAGGCGCCAGGTTTTTGTCGGCAGAGCGGCCCCGTCCTATGTTTAGTGGTTGGCTGATACCATGGGCCGCGGACAATAGGCCTCATATTTATGGCTCGCAGAATCCTACATGCTGACATGGATGCTTTCTACGCCGCAGTTGAGGAGCTGGATCATCCGGAATGGAAAACCCTTCCGCTGGTGGTCGGCGCGGACCCTCGAAAAGGCAGCGGCCGCGGAGTGGTATCCACCTGTAACTACGTAGCGCGAAAATTCGGTATCCGCTCTGCGATGCCGGTGTCCCGAGCCTATGCACTCTGTCCGCAAGCCATATTCATACCTCCCCGCATGGAAAGATATATTGAGTATTCCGAGCGAATAATGAATATCTTTCGAAAGTATTCTCCGACTATCGAGCCCTTGAGTCTGGATGAAGCATTCATGGATTGCTCCGGAACCCATCGGCTCTTTGGAGACGATGAATCCCTTGGAAGAAGAATCAAGGATGATGTGCGAAGCGAAACGGGTCTAACGGTATCCATTGGAATTTCTGCGATAAAGTTTGTGGCCAAAATTGCCTCGGATTTTCAGAAACCAGACGGGCTTGTCATTGTGCCCCAGGGTAAAGAAAGGGAATTCCTGGCTCCTCTGGAGATTCAGAGACTGTGGGGTGCCGGCCCGCGGACCTGTAAGCAATTGAATGAGGCAGGAGTCTTTACCATTGGAGATCTGGCAGCCCGGGATCCTGCTCGACTTCCCGGAGGCGGAAAAGGAAAGCACTGGGCACACCTGATCGCTCTATCCAGAGCCGAGGATCCCCGGGAAGTGCAGCCATCCCGGGAACGAAAGTCCATTGGTGAAGAGCGAACCTTTTTCGAGGATTTGTCTGACTCGGAAGCGTTGCGCCAGTCCATTCGAAAGCTGTGCAGAGAGCTTTCGTATCGAATCCGGAAAACAGGCTTTCAAGGCAGGACGGTAACTTTAAAATTTCGATATACTGGCTTTGAGACCCATACAAGAAGTGAGACCCAGCCTTCTCCCGTGCTTACTGAAACCTCTCTTCGGGGGATTTCCTTAAAGCTCTGGGAGCAAATTGACAAAACCGAGCGACAGGACCGGAGCATTCGCCTTCTGGGAGTGCAGGTCTCGCATGCGGACACTTCAGACCAACCGGATCTGTTCTCCAGTTTGTTTAATGAGACGAATTCTGATTCTCCTCTATCCAGTAGTCCCATGCATAGACCGGCCGGAAAAGGGAAAAGCGAAGACGATTCTGTTCTGGAAAATAGCCGGCGAATAGCCCGGGACCAGAAGCTGGAATCCACTATGGATCGAATCAATGAGAAATTCGGAGAAAAAGTAAAGCGCGGAATCTAGATTCTGAAATTGACATCACTCTGGAATCCCTTTCTCGTAAATGAGGTAGCTCTGCTCCTTTGCTAAGGCTAACTCCTACTGCGTTCTGCTTGGGCCTGCTGAGTTTCGCAGAGCTCTGCTTGATGTCGCCAAGGTCTGCCGGGTTTCGCCAAGGTCTGTCGGGTTTCGCCAAGGTCTGTCGGGTTTCGCCAAGGTCTGTCGGGTATTCTAGGATCCGTCTCCCTGGAAGCCCAGGGTCACTCCTACACTCAGGTAGTCGTTGTTAAGAGTACGATTGGAGAATTGGTCTGCAGAAATAGAGCGACCGATGGAGCTGAACTCCAGGGTCAGCGCAGAGTACTGATTCAAATATACATTGATTCCCAGAGAAGCTCCGTAAATCGCTCCGCGTCCATTGTTCAGGTCCGCTTCGAAGATATAGGGATCGGGAATGTTATACTGGTGGGAATATCCGTGGGCGAAAGTAATACCGGCTCTGAGCTTGATATATGGATCAAACCTGTTCGCAGTCAGGGGATGATAGCTCAGAAACCCCAGCAGAGCCCCTTCCGAGTATAAGACTCTTTCATCCGGATAGTTCATGATGTACTGATCGCTGGAATCCCTCCAGGGAAGAACGTCCTGTCGTCGCGTTGAAATGCTGGAAAAAAGCATAGAAACCCCCGCCCCGAAATGGTCGGTCATGGCCGCTTCCAGGTCCCAGATGAAAAGAGCGCCAGATTCGTACACCGGATTGTAGTACCTGGCCTGCTGGCCCAACAAATCTGTGGTAATCTGCCCGGTTTGAATCTGATAGAGTAAATAATTGTCGTAGCCTTTCTCATGGCTGATGAAGCTTCCCGAAGGCGCCGAAATTGGTGCCCCGGCAAGAAGACTAATGCTGACACGGTCCGAATGAAAGCCGGACCTGGCCGGTGATCGGGGAGGCAGTACTGTATCTATTTCGGTCCCGTCAGCGTTACGATTAGGCTCACTACCGCTCTCCATGGCCGCGGAATCTTCGGAAACGATGCCGGGTTCATCGGATTCCGCCACCAGAGTTGCAGTCTGAGCCAGAACCAGCAGAGCTCCGACCATGATCATAAGCCATGTCTTTCCGTGAAGGTACACCATATCAGAATATAGACGTTGGGAGGCACTCCGGCGTTCATCGCTGAGAAAGATTTATCGCAACCGTCCATGCAGTTTGAGGCGGTTGTCTGCCAGATTTCAAGGGCTTGCCAGCCAAAGCCAGGCCGGGGTTATCTGTAAACTGCAATCCCGGGGCGGCTCCGAAATCGCCGGAATTCGATTCTCTGTAGAAGCAAATTCAGATTTCAATCTTCTCCATCGCCTTTTCGATTTCTTCGGCTATCTTTTTGCCGTGGGCCGAACCCTGGGTGCCGTATAGAGCACAGGCATCCTTGATGACCTTCAGATCCTTAAATGAGAGATCGGCAATGCCAAAGTTCTTTCCATCCTTCATTTTAACTACGCGCATGGTCAGAGATTGATGCATTCCCCTGATCAGTCAAGCGTCCGGTGGCTTTCCGAATCCTCGGAATTGTAAGAGTTCTTCTGAGCCCATTGCTTGACGGCCACTGCCTCTTTCAGGTTTTCAATGACTTCGATGGCGATCTCGCGATAAAGGTAATCTGCCTTCTGACCTGTGGTCGGGTGATTCATTTCTTCCAGAGCAAAATCCACAGCCTCGGAGATTAGCTGTGCACCGGTTTCGTTTTGCCATGCTTCCACCAGGCTTTCATTCATAGCATCAAACACCGCAAGTCCGATTTCTCTGGTTAGAGTGGTTTTGATAAAGTCCGGGACAAATCGTAAAGAGGGTACATTTCCAGCCGCTCGATCCAGACTGGCAGAGAGTAGAGCTCTGGTTTCATCCAGTGCAGGTGAGTCCGTGCTGAAATTCTGTAATGTTTCAATAAGGATTTCCTTCAGAGGCTCGCGCTTTTCGCGTAATGCCTGCAAAACAATATCAAGTGAGGCGCCTACTCGTATTTCTGCTTGCATTTCGGCCAGGATTCGCACAGCCACTCGATCAGAAAGCTCTTCCGTTATGATATTCGAATATCTGCTAAAGGTGCGACTGAAAATATCCTGACCAACGGTAGTCAGTTCACTCCGATGCAGTCGAACGTAGATGGAGAGTATCCGCACAAGGCGAAAGATTCGAAAGTACGCGAAGGGAATCAATCCAAGGATATCATACCAGTTGTACACGGGAAACAGCCACCAGCGTTCCAGTTCCCTGCGACGAACAGTAAGGATCCAGCGACCAAGAAATTCAAGAAGGAAAAGTATTAGAAACGGAGCATCAAAAAATATAAATCGATCCACAAAGCTTCCGTCCAGTTGTCTGTGGCGATAGTATACACTTTCGAATGTAGGCTGAATCTTTTCATCATAGATGCTTTGCTGCTTTTCTTTCCCGAGCTGAAGCCAGAATGCAGGACCCACATCCTGAAGGCGATACCGGCGCGTGGAAGAAACCTGATCCGACTCTGGTAGGGCATGATTCATATCGGATGCCATGGAACGTATTGCTTCCCACTGGCCGCTTGCTTCAAAGAACTCTCGATATGTACTACCTAGTTCCTCAGAAAGGGTTGCCAGTTCCTGGCGATACAGCGCATCTTCCGGGGCCTCGGTTTGAAAGTACTCTGATGCAAGTGCTGTGTATTCCTGGAATTCTGGATTGGGTTCTACACCTTTGAATGGATCATAAAACTGAACCAGTTGGGGAGCTGAAGAGCGATAATGTGGCCTGAGAAAGAAATAGGTGAGATCGAACAGAATCATTGCAAGGTTGACTACAGCAATGAAAATCATGAACAGATCCCAGATCAAACGGAGAGACCAGCCCCGTTCTTTGATCCGTCGAAAATCCAGTACCATTGAGTCAATTACGCGAAAAGGGCCCTCTTCGTAAACCGGATACCGGTCCTGGGGCTACGGCTGGTTTACCGAAAGATAGGGCCGGTTGGGAAGAGATAGAGGATCACCGCCAGAGAACTCCACTCATTTCCTCGCTATGCCCGATATGCATTTACTCCTCCGCGGATGGGCTGATGTGCGAATCACGGCTTTCGATAAACTGAGATTTTGAGCTCGGCAGTAGATTGAGTTGACATCCCGGGCCGGCGGACTGCTTTGCGCGAAGAATGAGCCTAGATCTTCCTCCAATGGATGAACTGCTGCGACTGGAAATCCAGCAACAACCGGATGACTATACCTGTGGTCCGACCTGTCTTCATGCGGTGTACCGTTATCTGGGCTGGAATAAGGATTTGCAGGAAGTAATCGCCGAAGTGGATTATCTCCGGGAAGGAGGCACTCTGGCAGTGCAGCTTGGCTGCCATGCTCTGCGAAACGGATTTTCGGCCAGCATCTATTCTTACAATCTTCAGGTATTTGATCCCACCTGGTTTGCCTTAACAAGAGATGAGCTTCGTGCGAAACTTCAGGAACAGGCCCGCCTGAAGAAAGATTCCAAGCTGGATTTTGCCACCAGAGCTTATGTGGAATTCCTGGATCGAGGAGGACGTCTCTTACTGGAAGACCTAAGTCCATCGTTGATTCGCAGATTGTTAAAAAAGCGGACTCCCATATTGACCGGTCTCAGTTCAACCTACCTCTATCGCTCGGCCCGTGAGTTCGGCAACGAACTGGACTATGATTACGATGATGTAAGAGGCATTCCTTCCGGGCACTTTGTTGTTCTGTGTGGTTATAACAAGGAGGATCGAAAGGTACTGGTGGCGGACCCTTATAAGCCATCTCCGCTTTCGCCTGGCCATTTATATCCCGTTCATATGGACCGATTGATCAACTCCATACTATTGGGCATTCTGACTTACGACGCGAACCTGCTAATCCTCGGGCGCAAGGAAGAGAACAAATAGATGCAGGCTATCGCAGTAGTTAGCAAGAAAACGGAATGGCTGCATTCCATTCCCGGCATTGAAGTGGTAGAGGCTAAATCGTATCTTTCTGACCCAAAATACAGTGAGCTTCGCGGCATCCGTGTTTTTAACCTCTGTCGTTCCTATAAATACCAGAGCACAGGTTATTATGTATCACTCCTGGCTGCAGCACGAGGGCAAAAGCCTTTGCCGGCTGTCTCTACAATACAGGACCTGAAGGATCAATCGATCATTCGCAACTACACCGAAGAACTGGATCAATTGATTCAACGCGGTCTTAAGGGTCTTCAGTCCGATGAGTTTACGCTGAGCATCTACTTCGGCCACAACATGGCATCGAAGTATGAAAAGCTGGCAGGTCAGCTTTTTCGCCTTTTTCCTTCCCCATTTCTCCGAGTTCAATTCTGGAAGAAGAGTCAGCGCTGGATGATCCGCGGCATCAGCCCAATACCAGCCGGAGAGGTGACCGAGGAACACAGGGATTTTGCCAGGGAAAAGACCATCGAGTTTTTCTCGCGAAAGCGATTTCAAAGCCGTCGAGCGGTGCCCCGGTATGATATGGCTATTTTGCATAATCCTGACGAAGACCAGCCTCCTTCCGACAGCACGGCGCTCGGGCGATTTCAGAAAGCTGCGGAAGAAAAGGGCTTCTATGTGGAGTTTCTTACTCGCGAAGACTATGGTCGGCTTTCCGAGTTTGATGCACTTTTTATTCGCGAGACCACGGCTGTAAATCATCATACCTATCGGTTTGCGCGAAAGGCTCTGGGCGAAGGACTTGTAGTCATCGATGATCCACTGAGTATCCTCAGATGCACCAACAAAGTTTACCTGGCCGAGCTTCTGACTCGCTATCGAATTCGCACTCCCCGGACTTTGATTGCGCATCGAGGGAACCTCCAGGGCCTGGAAGCCAACCTTGGATTTCCTGTGATTTTGAAAGAACCGGACAGCTCCTTTTCGCAGGGAGTGGTCAAGGCACGGGATCCAGAGAGCCTGGCTAACCAGGCGGAGTCTATTCTGAGCAAATCAGACCTGTTTATTGCCCAGGAATTCTTGCCTACAGACTTTGACTGGAGAGTTGGCATTCTGAACCGAACTCCTCTCTATGTGTGTAAGTATTTCATGGCCCGCGGGCACTGGCAAGTTATGAACAAAGATGAGGCCGGACAGCAGGATTACGGAGATGTTGAGTGTCTGGCCGTTGAAGATGCGCCGCAAGAAGTGGTTCGTACGGCCCTGAGGGCCGCCAATTTGATTGGGGATGGCCTGTACGGAGTGGATCTGAAGTACTCCGGTGGCAAAGCTTACGTAATTGAAGTGAACGACAATCCCAGCATCGATGGCGACTGCGAAGATGAAGTGCTGGGTCAGGAACTTTATCGCATAATTATGGACGATTTTCTTCGACGGGTTCAGCAACGCACTGAGGGAAAACGGTCCTACAATGTAGAGCCATGGTAGGGAAACCATTAAAATATTGAGGCCCCGACGTACTGCACCGGGGCCCTGCAATTAGAGTTCTTCTATGTCTTTTAAAAGTTGGTCCGCCTGTTCATCAGCGTTCTCAGGTGTGATCTTTACATCTTCCTGAGGAGCCTGATTTTCCGGGCAGTGCAAGTAGATGGGTGCGAAACCCAGTAGAATTAGTAGTGTGAGTGTCCTGAACATAGTAGTCTCCTGATGGGGTTATTTGTTTTTGGGCCCGGCATTTTCTGGCTTACCTTTTCCATCCGGTGGTCCCGCTTTCTCCGGTTTGCCCGTACCCTCGGGCTTGCCTTTGCCATCCTTTGGTCCGGCATGGTCCGGCTTTCCTTTGCCGTCCGGTGGGCCAGCGTCATCAGGCTTTCCTTTCTCTTTATTCTTTTTTTCTCTTAGCTTTTCTTGCTTCGCCTGGATCTTTTCCCTTTTGGATGCGAGCTTTTCCTCGGCCATTTTGATCTTCTCGCGCAGACGGTTGGCCTGCTCCGTTTTTCCTTTGGCTTCGAGTTGGTCGGCGATCTCATTCAGTCGCTGGATCTTTCGCTCAAGGCCGGTTGCCTTATCAAGTCTGTCCTCTGTCTGCTCAAGTTCTTCTTCTACATTTTCCACTTCTTCAGTCTCTTCTTCCGAATCGGCCATCAGTGGACTGGCTACCATAAAGGTACCCAGACATAGTAGAATCATAAGTAACCATTGATTCATGATCTGCTCCCTGTGAAAGTTACGTACAGGATTTCAGACCCGGAGTGATTCCAGGTCAAGCATTTGTGGCATTGGGCGAACCGAAAGCGTTGATACGTAACTGGGCCCATGGGAGACAATGACTACTGTATTAGAGATCCGGACGACTTGTACCCAGGTATCTGGCAATGAATGGAATCCCGGCTTCATCCATTGGTTGGACTTCAGGATGGTTACGGGCGACATTCCGACAGTTCCATATCGTCACAGGTTGCCTGGGCCTGTCTGCAGAGTACAATGATAAGCTCCAGCCGCTTGTCCGTACCGGCCTTTCGTGATGGGTTTCGGACGTTTGGTCGTCGGGGCCTTTCGTGATGGGTTTCAGACGTTTGTCCGTAGTGGCCTTTCGTGATGGGTTTCAGGCGCCTGTCCGTAGCAGAATTTCGTGGTAAGTTCCAGACGATTGTAGGTAGAGAGCTCTCCGGTAGACTCAGACCTTTGTTGAGGGGCACGGCCGGACAGGTCCCGGTCATCGTATAGGAGACATCAAAAAAATCTATTAATCAGCTTGGCAGCCCGGGGAGCGAAACAACATGAGGCCATGCAACGATATGGACTATTTGAAGTCCTGGGAATAGAACTGGAGTACATGCTCGTGGACAGGAGCACCCTGGCGATTCGACCCGAAGTCAGCAGAATCCTGAATGAGGGTGGCGCTCCAGTGGATGAGCTGAAGTTTCAAAGCACAGCCTGGTCCAATGAACTGGTTTCGCATGTTCTCGAGATCAAGACTGAACCGCCAGTTGTCTCGGTGGATCGGGCTTACGAATGGCTTCGCACAGACCTGGAAAACCTGCTTCCAGATCTCCAGAAGGATGGCTATACCTTAATGGGTACTGGTATGCATCCGTCCATGCGCCCTGAGGAGACAGTACTCTGGCCTGGAGAAAATGGTCCCATATACAGGACATTCGACCGGATCTTTGATTGCTCCGGTCATGGGTGGTCCAACTTACAGAGCATGCATTTGAACTTTCCTTTTAAGGACGATTACGAGTTCTCCAGGTTGATGGCTGCCATCCGTGTACTGCTTCCCATTATTCCGGCCATCTCCGCCAGCTCGCCCATATGCGAAGATCGATGGACTGGATTCCTTGATTATAGACTGGAAGTCTACCGACAGAATGCTGCCAGGGTTCCCTCCGTCTCAGGACAGGTGGTTCCGGAGCCAGTCTTTGAGCCTTCGGAATACAATGAAAAGATATTGCAAAGGATCTATGATGATCTGGAGCCTCTAGATCCAGAAGGGATACTCCGCGATGAATGGGTAAATGCAAGAGGCGCCATTGCAAGGTTCCAGCGAAATGCCATAGAGATTCGAGTCATAGATACGCAGGAGACTCTTTCTATGGATATGGCCATCGCTTGCATGGTTGTAGAAGTTCTGCGAAACCTGGTAGAAGAGCGATGGTCTGATTTTTCAGCGCAGGCAGCAGCCAGCCAGGATCTACTTGTGGACACCTTTCAGTCAGTGCTTCGCAAGGGAGGCTCCGCCGATCTGGATGCGAGTTATTGTTCGCTTCTGGGACTGCAAGCAGGTACTGCGGAATCGGCCTGGCAAAGCCTGTGCGAAAGAATGTCTTTCTCTTCAGAAATGAAGCTGGACCGATCGGTGGAGTTTCTGTTGTCTCGCGGTAGTCTGGCGCGCCGCATTAAAGAGCCTCTGGAGCTGTCCATGGGAACGATTCTTACTTCCGCTCCTGTATCGGTTAGAGACCATATTCCTGCGATTTACGGTCAGTTTGCTTCACCCCTTCTGCCTCCCTATAGTCCTGTGTCCTGAAGAAGACGATGAACCTGATTGTTACCTGCGAACATGCCAGCAATCGCATACCCTCTGGTTTATATCCGCGATGCCTGGAGAACTTCTCGAAGGCTTCCCTGGATACGCATCTGGCCTATGACCTCCATGCTGCTACCGCGGCGCGAAGACTGGCTCGTGCGAAACAGGCACCCATCTTATTGGGAAAATGGAGCCGATTATGCATCGATCTAAATCGTTCGCTGAGAAATCCGTCGGTGTGGTCTTCGCTGGCCGAGAAGATGGCACCGGAGGAAAAAGAGTTTCTTACTGAGTATTATTCCGGTTATCGCGCGAAGGTAGAGGATATGATCAGGAAGGNTCTGGATNGAGGTCAGGTTCTGCACATTTCGGTGCACAGTTTCGCGCCTGAAATGCAGGGGATCCAGCGCAATTGTGACATTGGNTGGCTCTATGATCCTTCTCGCCCGGANGAGAAAAAGGTAGCCTGCGATTTCCAGGNCACTCTTTNCAGAGCNGGCTGGAAAGTGCGAAGAAACTATCCTTATCGGGGAATCGCTGACGGTCTCACGACATACCTNCGACGGANTTTCACTGCAGGTGAATATTTGGGGCTGGAGTTGGAATTGAATCAGGCTCTGGGCNCAGGAGTATTAAAAGTTGTAGACCATCTATCCAGAGACATGGAATACCGGTAATGGTGATTTCATGAAGTGCATTCGATTGTCCGTAGCTCTACCTCTGATATTCATCCTTTCTTCGTGCGAATTTCAGGCTACCATCGAGCTTCCCTTTTCTCACATTATGAAAGTGCTTCAGTCCCGGGGTGCTGAAGGCATTCCAGCCAGGGCCAGCATTCGCATGGAAATGGCCGGAAAGGAATCCTGCGAAGAGAAGAAGGGNAAAGCCGTGGAAATCCTTTCCCGGTATTATGGAAAGCCCGAATCCTCTAAATGTGTGGAAGAAGGGCTGAGTACCTTCTTGATTACCCGGGTTCCTCTTGTGGTTAGCCGGAAAGGTCTGGTACGCGATAAAAGCATCACATCTATTCTTCTTGAGCAGGACGATTCCGGCATTCAGCTTCGAGTGGCCATGGACCAGGGAAGTTTTCGCAGGATGCAGGAGGAAATGTCCAATGCATTCTTCCAGAAACCAGAGATAGAAGATTTGCTGGTTGTTCTGAAGTTCCAGAATGATACTCAATCCTCCCTGATCAGTCAGGCTCGCTTCGTGTACGTGGATAATAAGCCTTTGCCCATGGAGAGCAAGGTCATACTGGATCCGGGACGGCTAATCGAAATCCGGCTTTCGGATGTGGCCCGAGATTATATCTACCAGAANGGTTCCCTGGTGATTCTCCNCGTGGAAAAGACGGTGGAGGGCACTCCATTTTCGGAAATCAAATTCCTGCAATCAACGGACGGCGAAGGGACCAATAAGGATCAAACGGAAAGCGACCCTGCAGAAAAAAGCAGAAGCGAGAACCAGGCGGTGGATCCACGTTTAAAGGAAAAGAATTTTCCAGAACTGGAAGAGAAAGTAAAAGATATATTAAAGAAGGATGCTACTGGATCCCAATCAGATCATCGCCTTGGTGGGACTTGAGCTACCAGGACATTCTAAATCGGGTGGACAATCCATGCATGCAGCCTATCCAGAAAAAAGGTCGGCGATTTTGCTGACAGATTTTTTCATATCCTAGAAACGGCGCCAAAAGTAGACCAGGAAGATCGCACTGAAATCCAGTAAATATAATACGCGAGAAAACAAGATCCCCTTCAGTGCAGGGTTCGCGTTCAAGCTCCGTTTTTCGGGCCGGTTAAAGGCTTCCCATTTTAGTGCGTTTCGGGGAACCCATCGCGCTCATTTCAAAAAAGGATTCCCGGAAAGAGCTCAATTCCTTACGGTCTCAATCCTACTCATCTTTGCTACGGGCATTCCTCTAGCTGCGGAAAATCCCCAACCACTGAGTTTAAATGATGTTTACTTGAGGGTTTTAAAGCGGAGCGAACAGGATCAAATCAGACAGCAAGATCTTGCCATTGCTGAAGCACGATATAAGCAAAGCCTGAGCTCCTATTACCCTGAGATATTTCTGTTCGGGCGAAAGACCTACAATGACCGCTACGACGATCAGGATAACGAGCAACTNCAGGCACTGATTCGACAGCAGCAGAANCAGAATAGCACTACATCATCCACTACCGGAACAAGCAATACAAGAGTCAACGATCCCTACCAGGTGGGAGCAGGTTTTCGCTGGCCAATCTTTAGCGGCTTTCAGACGTATCATGAATCCAATGCAAGAGATGCCGAACGAATCTCTTCGCGCTATAATCGGCAGAGATTTCGAGAACTATTGTTTCGGGATGTTGGAGAAGTGTATTTCCAGGTTCTTGAGTATCGCAAGACAATCCAGATATTGAAAGAAGAGCAAATCGCCTTACGGGGGCGAATCGGAGAACTTGCTCGTCGAGTGAATATCGGTCGATCCTCCCAGGGGGAATTGCTGGCAGCCCGAAGTGAATACAGTAACTCTCGAGTGGAGCTGGAAAGAATCAAAGGTCTCGAGGCCACTTCATTGGAGCTACTGGGCTTTTTGATGGGGGTCCCTGCTGAAGATATCGCGCTTGCGGAGCCCGGGGCATTACCCTCGCAAGAGTCACTGGCCGCATATTTGGAACAAGTGGAAAAGCGAAAGGATCTTCGCGCTGCAATGAAATCTCTGGAAGCGGAACGCTCCCGGATGCAGGTCGAGGAGGGCGGTCATTATCCTCAGGCCAGTGTGGAAGGAAGCTATTACACCAGTCAGAAGCCGGATTATGGGCGAGACTGGGGTATCACTCTAAGTATAGAAATACCCATCTTTCAGGGAGGCAGCACCTATTATTCCGTCAAGGAGTCCCGGGCGCTGGTGCGAAAAAGCGAACTCGAGTTAGAAGCTTTGAAGCGTTCGGCTTCCTACGAAGTTCGCTCCGCGTACGCGGATTATATCAACTCCCTGAGTCGTCTTGCAATGCTCAGGGAATCCGTGCAGATTGGACGAGCAACGTATTACGTTCAAGTAAGAGATTATCGTCTGGGCATAGTTACAAACCTTGAAGTTCTGAATGCATTGCGTGGGTTCCATGCAGCCCGAAGAGAACTTACCAGAATGGAAATGCTGGTTCGTATGAACGAAATCCGCCTGCATGTGGCGGCCGGTCTGGATTCGCAGATACCAACTCCTGCTAAAAATGAAGACTTAGAAGAAGACATAAGCGAAGACGGTAACGATGGCTTAGAAGAAGACATAAGCGAAGACGGTAACGGGGNCTTAGAAGAGGGCGTAAGGGAAGACGCTAACGGTGACTCAAGCGAAGATGATAACAGCACCTCAGGCGAAGACGACAAGAAGAGTTCCGGGATGTATTTAGATGCAGAGGATCCTGCCGGAGAATCATCCACCAGGTCACCGGAGCCCGGGAGTAAAGTTTCCCATTGGCCCTCGGAACCTGTGTGGGAATTCTCCCATGGTTCATCGGAGCCCGCGAGGGAATTTTCCCATTGGCCATCGCAACCTGAAAGCGAGGAGCCCTCAAAGTGCTTCAGATCTCTCCATTCAAACTTCGATGCAACATCCTGCGCCATTACATTGAGTCCGCTCACACAGGTGCCGACCTCTGACTACTTCCTGGAAATGTACGGAGATCGAATGGCAGGAGTTTTCCATTGAGACTTTCTGATATTTCCATCAAAAGGCCTGTGCTGGCCTGGATGATCATGTTTGGTTTGATCATCTTCGGAACAGTATCACTGGGCCGGCTGGGTATCAGCTATATGCCTGATGTAGATTTTCCCCTTCTGAGTATTCGTGTAAACTGGGAAGGCGTTGCTCCGGAATATATGGAGACGGAAATCGTGGATCGTGTGGAGAAGGAGATCATCGCGGTGGAAGGCCTGAAAGAGGTGATCTCATCTATTCGCCAGGGCAATGCAAACATACAGCTGGAGTTTGACATCGATCGAGATATAGATGTGGCGGTGCAGGAGGTCCAGACTGCTTTGAGCCAGCTTCGATTACCCATCGGCGTAGATCCACCGGTGCTGAGAAAAAACAATCCAGATGAAAGCCCAATTNTGTGGCTGGGATTGAGTGGGAACATGACTCAGTTCGAACTCTTTCGTCTGGCCGATCAGCTGGTGCTGGATAGAATTCAGTTAGTAGACGGCGTGGGAGAGGTATTCGTAGGAGGGTCTGCCGAAAGAAATCTTCGTATTTACGTCGANAACAACAAACTGAATCAGTATGAACTGACGATTCTGGATGTTCGCAACGCCATTCAGCAGGACCACGCAGAAGGGGCCAGTGGCTATTTAGAGAACCAGGAAAACAGTTATAATCTCCGCACCATGGGCGAGGCTCAAAGCATTGAGCAAATGGAAAAGATTCGCATCACCCGGAGAGGTGGCGGTCCCATTTACCTGTCAAAGATCACACTATCCGACGTGGCCACGGTGGAGAATGGACTGAACGATGCGCAGAGAATCAATCGTGTCAATGGACGGGAAGCCATTACCATCGGTATCAAGAAGCAAACCGGCGCGAATGAGGTTCAGGTAGCGGAGAATCTGCGTGCGGAAATCGAAGAGATCAACAACAACCTTCCGGAAGGGGTTCGAGTTAACGTTAATTTTGATGGTACCCGGTTTACCAAAGAGGCCATTGAGGAAACTCAGTTTACTCTCATTCTCTCTGCTATTCTAACTGCGATGGTCTGCTGGCTTTTCCTCGGAAACTGGAGTTCCACACTCAATGTAATTCTATCCATTCCCACTTCCATCATAGGAACTTTCATCATCATCTATTTCATGGGATTCACTTTGAATCTGTTTACTCTACTGGCTCTTTCGCTGGCCATCGGTATCGTGGTGGATGATAACATCATGATCCTGGAGAACATCATCCGTCACTTTGAAATGGGTAAGGATCGAGTGCGGGCAGCCCGAGACGGAGCCAGGCAGATTACCTTTGCTGCCGTAGCGGCCAGTGTAGCAATCGTGGCTATTTTTCTTCCTGTGGCATTCATGGAAGGAGTAATCGGAAAGTTTTTCTTTCAGTTTGGAGTAACTCTTTCCGGGGCTGTCGCTCTTTCTCTGCTGGATGCGGTCACACTAACGCCCATGCGAGCTTCATTGACTCTGGTTCATCAGGAACGAGAGCCTAGAATCGCGCGAGCGGTACGTATTTCTCTGGAGCACTTCTCCAGGTTTTATCGCAGTATCCTATCCCGAACCCTGAATCATCCCTATCTAACTGTTCTAATCTCAGGTATATTATTTACCCTATCGCTAAGCATTCTACTGGTAATCAATCGNGAGTTTGTTCCTCCTCAGGATCAGAGTCAGTTTGGTGTCCGCTTTGAAACGCCCATGGGGTCTTCAATCTATCACACCGACGAAAAAGGGCGAAAAATCGAAAAGTTCCTGAATGATAGATCCGAGGTTACTAGCTACCTGTCTATTGTCGGAGGGTTTGGAGGCGGAGAAGCCAACACTGGAGTGTACTTCATTAGTCTGAAAGGAAAGTCTGAGCGTGAACTGGGGCAGTACGAGTTCATGGATCTGCTGCGAAAAGAGATCAATGGCATCGAAGGAATGCGCGGCTTTCTATTCGATTTTTCCAGCCGAGGTCTATCCGCTCGAAGAAGTCAGCCCGTTGAATTCAGCATTCGCGGAGGAAACTGGGATGAGCTCAAGCAATCTGCGGATGCGATCCTGGCAGAGATGGAGGCTTCCGGTCTCTACGAAGATGCCCAGATGGATTATCGCGAAGGTATGCCCGAGGTTCAAGTGATTCCGAACCGCCAGGAAGCAGCGCTGCGCGGGGTAACCATGNAAAACCTGGTNGAGACGGTGGGTATTGCCATGGGTGGCGCCCGCGAAGGTCGTTTTACCGGAGACGGACGCCGCTACGATATAAGGATGCGGTTGTTGAAGGACCAATGGAGTCATCCTGCGGATATAGAAGAGCTGAAGGTTAGAAATGGATATGGCGAACTGGTTCCGGTACCNGAAGTGGCCAGGGTTCAAACAGAACCTACAGTGCTAAACCTGACTCGAATCGATCGCCAGCGAGCGATTCAGATCTCGGCTAACTTGAAAGAAGGGGTGGGTCAATCGGAGGCCACTGCAAAGGCGGAAGAGATTGCGCGAAAGCATATTCAAGATGATTACGGTTACTATCCTGGCGGGGGTAGCCGCGAATTTGAAGAAGCCTTTACCAGTTTGAGCATTGCTCTATGGCTGGGAATTCTGGTGGCCTACATGGTCCTTGGGGCTCAGTTCAATAGCTTCTTACATCCCATTTCTGTGCTGATGGCGTTGCCTTTTTCTGTAACCGGGGCCTTTCTGGCTTTATACATTACCGGACAGAGTTTGAATCTCTACAGCATGATCGGGCTTATTCTGCTAATGGGTATCTCGAAGAAGAACTCCATCCTTCTTGTTGAGTTCGCCAATGAACTGAGAAAGAAAGAGAATATGTCGGTTCCAGACGCTCTGGTGGAGGCCGGTATGGTTCGGCTGAGGCCCATATTAATGACCTCCCTGTCTGCCATCGCTGCAGCAATACCGCCGGCTCTGGCCATTGGCCCCGGGGCTGAATCCCGTATTCCTATGTCGATCGCTGTAATCGGAGGAATGACCGTTTCTACTGCACTCACGCTGGTTGTCGTGCCCGCCGTCTATTCTATCCTATCACGGTTCGAACGATCCAGAGGAGCGTAGATCCTGCCCATCGCTAGAGCGATTTGGATTCCTGGGATAGCGAGAGATTAAGGCTACCAGGGATGCGCCGGCTACATAGAGAAAGGTTGTATCTCCTCCCAGAAATAAAAAGACCAGATTCATCATTATTGCTCCTTCTGCCAGTGCATAACCGATGATGTGATTGCTGCTCCACCTGGTCGGCGATTTGGCCTTTTTCAGGGTGAAAAAATAGACTCCGAATATGCCTGCCAGGGCCACTGCTATGCCGGGAAACAAGAAGGCCGAGTTCTCCTGTATTTCGCGGCCAGGCTCCGTCAAAAAAATGACCACAGCAAACATGATGCAGCCGGCTATCAGAGAAAAGAAAATCAGTCGGACTGTGTTGACTGCTTGCTGCGGAATTGAACCATTATTTCCCATAAGAGATCTTCTGTCCCGAGCTAAAGAATCGGTCAACGAAAGTTAGGGCCGGGTAGATCCCTTTAAGAGAGAGTATTATGGCAAACCTGGAAGTATTTGAGGGAGATATAACCGGCCTGCAGGTCGATGGCATTGTCAATGCTGCCAATGAGGCCCTGGCAGGCGGAGGCGGCGTGGACGGAGCCATTCATAGAGCTGCCGGACCAGAGCTATTAAATGCATGCAGGGCCATCGGTGGCTGTCCCACTGGAGAGGCGGTTATCACTCCGGGATTCAAGTTATCAGCAAGGTATGTGATTCATACCGTAGGGCCCATCTGGCGGGGTGGTCAGTCAGGAGAGGCAGAGCTCCTTGCTTCATGCTATCGAAATAGTATGAGGATTGCCCTGGAGAACCAGATTCATTCCATCGCTTTTCCATCGATTTCTACGGGGGTATATGGCTATCCCCTGGAAGCCGCAGCTGTTATCGCCGTGGACACAGTGCGCGAATGGGCAGAGGAGGGATCTCTGGAAAAAATCATTTTTTGTTGTTACGACACTCGAGCATTCAACGTCTACAAAGAGATAGTGGTTTCTCAATAAGCTTAAATCTAAAATTCAAATGGTTTTGACTGGAAACTGCAGTATAGGATCCGGACAGAATCACCGGTGATGGAGGAATCAAACAGTGCCCCTGCGCGCAACTTGAGCTACTGCAATAATAAAGAATGAGAGGCTACTTCAACTACAACCGTTCCGCTCCCCTTGAACCGAGATTCCGAGAAAGAATCCTGGAATGGGTGGATTCGGATCCAGGACTGCTCTCCCGGTACAGAACAGGCAATGCACCGGCATGGATGGAGAGTGCTCGAACCACTATTGCCGGAAGTCCCGGACTGGAAGACTACGAACTGGCCTTTACTTCCGGGGCTACAGAGGCCAACCGTTTGGCTCTGGAATTCCTCTATCATCGTTATATGGGATCCGGGCTTACGGATGCTTCTTTCCTGCGAAACAAGGTCTTAATCTTTGCTCTGGAGCACAGCAGCATATATGAGCAGGCCAAGTATCTGCGCAACCTAGGATACGATGTGCTTCTTATTCCATCAAATCAAAATGGCCTGGCAGATGTAGATTTTATTCGTGATCATGCAGGCGCAGACACTGTACTCGTGAGTCTGATGTATGCCAGCGGGGATATTGGAGTTGTGCAGCCAGTTGCAGAAGTAGGCTCCATTTGTGAAGAGTTTGGAATTCATTTTCATTGCGATGCAAGCCAGGTTCCGGGAAAGTACANCCCTTCATGGTACGGGAGCCGAGCCCATACAATCTCCCTTTCCGCCCATAAGTTCGGAGGACTGGCCGGGGCAGGAGCACTGCTTTACAGAAAAAAGCCACCTGTGGCTCTCCTCTTTGGCGAAGAAACGGGAGTCCGGCCAGGCATGCCCAATCGCCTGGGAATTCAATGTATGGCACAGGCCTGGCTATGGACCCATGAAAACTCTTCGCAGAAATTGGCTTCCATGAAGACTTTAAGGGATTTGTTCGAAAGGGAATTGAGCGCGAAAATACCTGGCATTTCCTTTGTGGGCCAGAAGGAGCTACGTTTGGCCAATACCTCGGCGCTGGTTTTGCCAGGTGTTTCCCCGGATCGTGTTCTGACATTGCTAAGCAGAGAGAATCAGGACGTAGGTTTTCTGAACGGAAAGGAAGGCCTGCACAGCCCTTCCCGGGTAATGCTAGAACTCGGNAAGGGAGCGTATCAGAAATCTACGGCGCTTTCCATTTCGCTGGGGCCCCGAACAACGTCTGCTGAGATTTCCCTGCTAATCGATACTCTGGCTGGAACGCTCAGTTCCGAAGGCTGATTTCTTCTCCGGGAAAAGGCCTTCGACCAATTCCTTTGTATTCTGAGCACTGGAATCCTGTAAAAAAGGCGAAGAGCACTGGACCCTTCGCCTTTCGATTTCACTGATTCTGTATGCGCTATCAGATCAGTTTCTGTTTTTGTTAACAGATCAATTTCGTCATCATTCTACGGTGAATTCACCCTCAAGCTTGAAGCTTGCACGAATGAATATTTGCTGGTCTCTGGCTTTTTGACCCGAGTAGTCCTGAATGCGAAACCCGCTGGAACTGTTGTATCCCAGGTTCTGATAGAACGTTGGGATCTGCGAATAGGTACTGGAGTCAGCAAGAGTTTCGGAGATTGTATTTCCTCCTGGCAGAGTAAAGGCATCCAGAGCAGAGGATTTGGCCGGTCCTCCGCGAGAATCCGTGGCCGTTACCTGAGACCATCCCACGCTGATTTTGAAATAGTCATTCACGTGCCATGTAACCCCGGCAATCCATTCGCGAAAGGTCGCTCGACCAAAGTCCACAGCCAGAGCTTCCGAATAGGTCAGGTTTCCGATGGTGTCGTCTGCCGCATCCAGAGCCAGAATCTGTCTCCAGTAGTCCCGGTTATCGTATGTGGCCAGATTGTTGGATGTGCTTCCGCTACCATTGCCGGTGGCAAACCGAACAAAGGCTCCCAGGAAGCGATAACGACCATGCCAGAATACNTACACCATATCGCCCCTCTGATCGGCCTGCGAAAGATAGTTATTCCCCAGGTCTGTGAAGGTTCCGTTCAGAGTCACATCGGGCCGAATTCTGTAGGCGGTACCCCTTCGGTCTACTTTCTGAATAAAACCGGCACCGACGGTGGATTCGAACTCTGGAGTCACCAGTTCATAATCCACTTCCACTCCGGTGTAGTAATCTCTGGCCGCTCGAGCATTTCCTTTGTAAATGGCCGGGCGCAATGTAGTCATGATGTTTGCGCAGGTTGCCGCAGGAGTGGGGCCAGACGCTACCATTGTTACAGTATTTGTACAGGCATCGATGGCAGGAAGGCTTGTATCCTGACCCGAGAGTCCTACTACGTTTTGCACACGAAAAGGGGTGTTGATATGAATTCTATGGGTTCCCTTCTTTCCCAGCGGGCTGAAACTCAGCATTCCGGTAACATCCAGGCCATAATTGGAAGTCACTCCGTTGCTCATGGACTGCAGNACACTGGAAGGGCTGGTCATCCCCTTTAGTCTTGCCTGAGCATTGTTGGCATCGCTACCCTCTCCGTTGGANAGCAACAGGTGCATCGAGAAATAGTCAAAGGACACAAGAGCACTNATGCCCCGCTCAGTGGAAGGTGATGTACCNAAATCATCCCAGGGAGCTTTAGCTATATATCGATGTCCCCAGATCTTTTGGAGCGATACCCCTGCCTGACCATCGACGACCGGAGTGTGTTGCTGTCCAAATCGAAAGGACATCCAATCCGTCACAGGCAGATCTACGAAAGCATACTTAACTTTCATATAATATGGGTTGTCGCTACTACAATTGAAACCGGAGCAGGAATCCGGAGGATTGGCTTCTTGCTCAAGAGTGAACCGAAAACCCACTCCCTTTTCATTTCCGTTATAATGTCGGCCGCGAAAGTCGAACCGTGCCCGGCCCAGTCCGAAGCCAGTGGCTTCGCTACCCGACCCGGAGGAATCCGGTCCAGTGGGCTGTCGGTCTAGCATTTCAAATCGTGGCCAGAGTTCGGCCCCAAGGCGCATCTTCAATTTACCGTCTTCAGCTCCTGCTTCGGCCCCTGACAGAACCCAGCCGAGCAGAGCGGTGGCCATGGAGGCCTGAATTAGCCTGCTTTTAGATCGCATCATCTTATTCTCCAATTTGTAGCGAATATGAAAGTGGAACGTAATCATTCCGTATTTCATTTGCTAAATGTCTATGCTATAATTGAAAAAAGTATACAATTCTTTTTGTTACAGAATCATGTCAGGGCGGTAACGCTGGTGTTTCTGTTGTGTAACGAAAGATCCAGTGATCTGCTTTCTTGATTCAGGATGTCTGATTCGGGTTGATGCTCCAGGTTTCGAGCCCGCTGTACCTTCGTACTGTCCAGGCCACCAGGGGGCAATGGGAAGAGGGATTATTGGAGAAATGGCCTCCGCGAATCGGAGGGAAGGTCCGGGAACGAGGTTTCCCGATTCCCGGACTTTCAAAGTCANCGCAGGGTTACCGTCCGCCGCGTCGTCGTCCGCCANCGCCACCGGCAGCTTCTCGGTCACGGCCTCGTCTTCCACCGCTGCGATCATTTCTGTCGCTTCGGTCATTACGATCGCCGCCGCTTCGGTCATTGCGGTCGTTTCTATCGCCGCCCTGTTTGCCACCACGATCGTCGCCGCCCTGGGTTGATTCTCCGCTACCGTTAGCACGAGTAAAAATCATCTTCCCGGCTGCAGTTTGGATAATGGAGGTAACGTTTACCTGAACTGTTTTGCCCAGCAGATTGCGACCATTTTCCACAACTACCATGGTTCCGTCTTCCAGGTAGCCGATGCCCTGGTTCTCATCCTTACCTTCTTTGATGACATCTATCACAATGTCTTCGCCCGGAAGGACTATAGGCTTCAGGGCATTGGTAAGGTTGTTCAGGTTCAGAACTTCTACGCCCTGCAGCTCGGCAACCTTGTTCAGATTAAAGTCATTGGTAATGAGCTTGCCACCGGTTTCCAGAGAGAGCTTCACCAGTTTGGCATCCACCTCTCGGGTGTCGGTATAGTCTATGTAGCTAATCTTTACTTTTACAGTGCCCAGTTGCTGGAGCTTGTTCAGCATTTCCAGTCCACGACGACCTCGATTCCTTTTTATTGGATCCGGAGAGTCGCTAATCAGCTGAATTTCGCGTAATACGAAGTTNGGAATAATGAACGGACCTTCAATGAAGTTGGTCTGTGCAATATCCAGAATCCGTCCATCAATAATGACTGAAGTGTCCAGAATCTTCTCAGTGGAAGCTCCNCCCTGCTCATCNTTGCGAAACCCGCCTCCGCCGAATATGCGAAGTCCAGGTCGCTGAGCGAACAGATAGCCGCCGTACCCCAGTACTGCAGCAGGAAGAACAAACAGATACGGAGCGATCCCCTGTAGAGCAGCAGTGGCCAGCCCGGCAGAAGAAAGCAGCCAGGCTGCCAGTCCCGATACGATAAGCCCGGAAAGAATTCCAGTGCTTATGCAGAAAAACAGTTCACCGCTTATTCCTTTAAATAGGCGGTCTACGAAAAAGAATGCAAGGGAGATGGCAAATACCACCCCACCTGCCAGAGCTGCAGCAGATAGCTCCATTCCGGCGGATGTGGAAAGAAAAAAGCCACAGGCCCCTCCGGCCAATGCTGCCAGTAAACGATAAAGGATGTTCATAACTCAAACCCTTCTAATTGAAATTCACATCCTCAAAAGGATGCTTTCTTGCGACCTGGGTCGCCCGGATTTTCCGGTGTCCGACTAAATAGCCGGTTTGAGCTATGGACGAATTAAGAGAGTACTTCGGATATGAGGTTACTGGCCTCTTCCGTAGATACGGACCTGGCCAGGGCGAGTTCGCTAGTGATTAGCGAATACGCCAGCTCATAAAGGCGGCGCTCCATGAGCGAAAGTTCTTTATCCCGGGCACGTTTGTAGAGGTTTCTACACACCTCAGCCACCGAATAGATAGATCCGGAACGGATCTTATTCTGGTTGTTCTGATAGCGGATTTTCCAGTCCTCTTCAGTGTCTACTTCATCCTTTTTCAGGAGGTCCAGAACCTTTTTTACGTCCTTCTTCTGGATGATAGGTCTGATGCCGCGCTCTTTGGCGCTGTCTACGGGGATCATCACCTTCATCTTGCTATTTTCAATCTCTAGGATGTAGCAGAGGGTTCGCTTTCCAAGGATGTTCTGGTTTTGCACGGCGGAGATCTCTCCTACACCATGCATGGGATAAACAACATAATCTCCTACAGTAAAGTCAGTAAAGTCCGTGTCCGCCTTCTTAGAGGCAGTGCTGCTCTTCTTCTTTGCTTTAGGGGCCGCGGTCTTCTTCGCGCTGGCCTTCTTCTTGGCAGCTTTCTTTGCTGTTTTCTTTTTGGCGGTTTTACTCTTTGCCTGGGGCATAATTCGTCCAGAATAGCTCTTAAACGACTAGCATAGCATGGATTCCTGCCGGGTCAAGACAATTTCAGGCCGTATTTACAGGGCTCTGCTCACCTCAAGAGGCATCCCGGCCCGAGGGGCTGCCAAAGAGATTCAGAAGCATCTCCTCCAGCGAGCGGGGGCTGATGGGTTTGGACAGATACGCTTGAAATCCGGCATCAAGAATCCTTCGTCGATCCTCCTGCGTAGCATAGGCCGTAATTGCGGCGATCGGATGGTCAGGGGGCACCAGATTTCTGGATCGAATTTCCTGGAGTAGTTCAAATCCATCCATCTCCGGCATTTGAATGTCCAGGATGAGCACGTCGAACCAGTTCTCGGTAATTAGATGCAGGGCTTCATCCGGTCGGGTTGTGGCGATGGTCTTATGCCCCTGCTTCTGCAAGAGTCTTTCCAGGAGATAGAGATTGTCCGGGTTATCGTCCACTGCCAGAATTGTTAAACTGCGCAAAGGCTTTTCCTGATTCTGGACCTTCACTTCTTCAACACCGGACGATGCCTCCGGCAGGGGGATGAGCACCCGAAACAGACTACCCTTTCCCGGGGCGCTTTGCAGCTCAATTCTTCCCCCCATTTTTTCCACCAGAGAATGGCAGATGCTTAACCCAAGCCCCGTACCCGAAATCGTAGCTTTTTGACCATCCCGGATCTGAAAGAATCTCTGAAATAACCTGGGCTGCTGGTCTTCTGGAATCCCTCGACCGGTGTCCTGGACTTCAATGGTCAGAACACCAGCACTGGTGTAGCGCGCCCGTACCTCTACCCAGCCATGGTCGGTGAATTTCAGGGCATTGGAGATCAAGTTCCCGGCTATCTGAAATAGTCTATGAGGATCTCCCAGTAGACGAGCAGGTAGCTCTTTGCCTTCAAAGTTGAGCTCCACAGGTCCCCCTGGCGCCGGTGCATAGGTCAATTCCAGGGTTTTCAGTAGATCCCCTGGAGAGAAGGACTCGGTTTCTATGTCGATGTTGCCGGATTCGATTCTGGAAATATCCAGAATGTCATTGAGAATATTCATCAAGGTGCGGCCCGCTTTTTGAAACACTTCAAGATGCTTTTTCTGTTCACCTGTGAGGTCTGTATAGGCAAGCAGGTCTGCCGTGCCCAGAAGAGCATTCATTGGTGTGCGAATTTCATGGCTCATATTGGCCAGGAATTCGGATTTGGTTCGCGAAGCCTGCTCTGCACTTCGCTGGGCTTCCATTTTCTCTTCGACCATTCGCTGAAGATTGATGGTCCTTTCCGCCACCGCTTTTTCCAGATCCGCCTCACGTCTTTCGTTTCGAAAGCGAATCTTATCTGCAATGGCCAGCGAAATGAATGAAACCTGATAGAGAATGCCTATGTCTATGAAGTGCAGGATCACCAGGGCAGGTGCATTTTCGCTGCTGCCCTGAATCAGTACACCCAGTATGGCACTAAACGGGTAACCCAGGTTCGCAACAAAGAAGAATCGCGCTGGTTTGAAGCCTTTTCCGAGAGCGGCAAAGCTTAAAGCCGATACCAGAATGGTTGCAGGTATCATCAAAGTGTACATTAATCGATTGATCTGGTAGGGAAAAACCCAGGATAAAAGTAGTATTAGCAGAAAGGAGCTGGCCGCGATGGGCGAAACCCTGGCCCAGGCTGTTCCTTCCAGAGCATCGCGAGCAAAGGAATTGATCCAGAAAAATAGAAACATGTTCAGAGCGCAAATTGCACTGAGGGCAATTTCCAGTCTGTAATCCAGTAACCAGGGTGGTAGCCATTCATTGGCCAGGCCCTGAAAAAAGGAGCGATGTAGCAAGAAAATCAACAGAAGGAAAACGTAAAAGATGTAATCGATTTCTCGGGAGAATAGCCAGATCGTGAAGCTGTACAGGATGAGAATAAAGAGCGCACCAAATACGATTCCATCCATAAATAGAATCTGCGAAAGGTCAATCTGTCCGGCCTGAACCAGAAAAGGAAGTCGGGCCGGAAGTTCTTCGCTGAAACGTATGAGAAAGAACTCTCTGGAGTTTTCTTTTATTGTAATATTGGATGACAGAAAGCGATTGAGTGCCAGTTCCTTTTCTCCCCAGGGACCATCGGTCCTGGAGTAAAACTCCAGGGATTCCAGAAATGCGTTTACAATCATTAGCTGACCGAACCAGGCATCGCTTGAAGGGTTCTCCAGGCATAGCTGTAGCCAGAAAGGAGACGTGAATCCCAGATTCAGGTTGTCCAGAGTACGCATCTCCCAGTTGCTGAGAGGAGGTAACAGATCAGTGGTTAATGGCTTTTCTTCCTGGAAGACATACCCCTTGAGACTCTGGACGCGGACGTCCCCTTCGGACAGGTCTGGCAATACGTTGCATTCGGGTTGGGGAACCGCAGGTTCGGCTCGCACCCCGCTAGAGGGTAAGGAAATGAGAGCTCCCAGGATAAGGATGCTCAAGCAGAGTCGCCAGTGGGAAGGGATCATTTCATAGTCTAGTCCCGGGGCATCTGCCCTCGGTTCCTTGCCAGTTCAAAGATATTAGACGAATGATCGTTCCACATTTCTGAACCTCTTTCGTCTACGATCTCTTTTACTACAGCTTCCGGTAGCTCGCTCATGGATGCGAACTCTGCTTTGTACTGGTCTATAGGCATCTTACCGCAGAAGATGTTGCTCTGGTATTGGTATATCTGATGTTCCATCAAGAACTGTAGAGTGTCAAAATCCTCTACTGCTTCCGCAGTAATCATCGCTTCCCGGTTGTCCGCCAGTCGTTTACAATAATCAATAAAGGCTAGATTATCCAGAAACTTGATCTGATCTTCATTGGCCTTGAAGCGAAAGCTAATCGGATCCAGCTTAAATTCTTTGATCATTATACCCAGTTCCAGAACGACCTGATGGCTCTGGCTCTTAACACCAAAGTCATCCGCTGCAAAGCTTACTCCACATTTCCAGAACTCTTCGCAAACATCTTTAAGAGAGAAGCGATGCTCCTCATACGGCTTTTCCACCAATTCAAAGCGAATGTTCTTGGAGTCCAGGCCCATGGTATTCCAGAGTTTTTGCAGTCTCTGGACTTTTTCTGGCTGAGAAAATGTATCGATCAGTGATTGAGGAGATATGTTGAATTTAAGAAGCCCCGGAGCCTTTTCACAGGCAACAATTAGCTTTTCCAGAATCAGAAGTTCAATGCGGTTCAGGTCCTGGTCGGAAGGGATGTCCTGAATTAAATCTCTGTAGTTCTGGTAGAGGCCGCCCCCTACGAAAACCTCGCCTCCCTTTACAGTAAAGGTTCTGCGATGAGGATCATACGAAACCGTGGGCTGGATCATGGCCTCATTGGCGGCCCCCGCAATATAGGTATTGGCCCGGTTGAAGTAAGTCCAGCTCCATCTGGTCAGATTGTCTTTCAGATTCTTTTCCGAAGCCTGTAGGAGCTCCTGCAGGATCTCTTCGGAATCAGAGATGTAGTTACACTGAGTTCGCGCAACGCCGAAGTCAAAGAGACAGATCCGATTGCTGGCGCATTCATCGTGGAATCGGCCTACTGCGCTATCTATGTTCGGGAAATCGCGGCCCCTCCAACTGGAGTAGGGACTGATACCCATGAGCAAAGTCTCCGAATCCAGCATGTGGAAGCAAAACTCTACGTCGGTGAGGTTAAGTATACTGTGGACTTCATTCCTTAAATAGGTAAGGAATTGCTGAGTTTCCATACCCTGGATATTCTGATATCGAATGAGAAATAGAGGCTTGCCTCGATTTGACTCAATGAACCTTTCTTCAAAGGTAATCAGATCCAGTAAGGGTTCCTGAAAACTCATGGGTCAGCCAGAGATCTCCGAATTCAGCGGCCCTGTCAACAATTCCGGTTTCTCCAACCCTAATTTTGCTCTTCGTCCTCAGAGCCCTCATCCTTGTGTAACCATTGAGTCTTGTCCTCTACTTCCATAGATCTAAGTTTCTCCAGAAAGGCTTCCTCCGAATGGATTAGCCGCTTGACCAGCGTGCGAATCAAAGTGGAAGCAAATTCTGGATTCGCCTCGATCAAGGATTCCAGGTGATCCGACAATGCTGAGGAAAGTACAGTCTCTGTCATACATATGGCTGTGGCGCTTCTTGCTTCTCCGTGAACAAGTGCCATTTCGCCAAAGATCTCTCCTTCTTCCACTGTGGAAAGTGCTACAGGTCCGGTTCCCGTATCTCGCAAGATTTGAACTTTGCCTTTCTCTACCAGATAGAACCGCCTGGCCGGATCCCCTTCCAGAAAAACGATGTCCCCAGGCTCATAGGTTCTACGCGTTTGAGTTATGGTCCGGGGCTTAATAAAGAGTTTGCGAAACCCTTCAGAGCCCGGAAAATGAAAGAAATAGAAAAGCCCCCAGAGAAGACGGCGCATGCGATACCGTCGCTGGAATTGATGAAACCCGGGAGTATCTCGATCTATGCGAATCAGTCGACCATTTCCGGTTTCTCCGCGAAGGCTGGATACATCCACAGGGCGGAAATCCACAGCCGGACTGGCAATGCGATCGAAGCGAAACTGAATTTGTCTATCTTCACCGGGGTCAACGTTTCCCCGAAGAAAAAGCGAGGCTCCGCTCAATTCATAGGAAATTCCAGAGTTTATCGGAGCCGGAATGCCCTCATCGTAGACTTCCCAGTCCAGAACGATGGGAATGCGAATTAATCGACCTTTGAAGAAGTCCGGATTTACCGAGCCGATGGTAAGTATGGAAACTCCAATGGAAGCGGGTAACAGCACAAACAATGCCAGGTACATGGAGTAACTGATAGTAACGTCCAGCTTAATGAGTTCGGGCTTGATGAGCACAACCACGGGCATAGCAAGCACAATAATGGCGAGGATGTTTTTCGCGGCGCCCGGTGGTAAGCGAAAGAAAGGGGCTAAATGTTTGATGTGGTCGGTGGATGCAAGAATCCATTTTTCGTAGCCTTTTTGCCGATCCAGCAGAGCCCATTCTTCAAACCATATGCCCTCGGAAGCCAGATCCCCGCGAGTGGGCAGAGTCTGGGATCGCGAAATGGCCGCTTCCACAATGAAAACCGGAATCAAAATGTGGAGCGGAATGGTGAAATTCCACGAGTCCCCGGTCAGTATGCTGAAGTCGAAAATTCCATGAAGTAAGAATGGAATCAGGAATGCGAAGATGAAGAATATCCATCCCTTTCGCTCGCGAATATAACCCAGTCCCAGGAGGTACCCCATGATCCCCATGCTGGTGAGATGCATGGAGACCGAGCTGAAAAGCCTGAGGTAAACGATCTGGCTTCCGTAAATCCAGGCATAAGCAATGTTCTCCACAAAGGAGAAGCCAGCGCCAATCAGAATCGCATACCCGATGGTATTCTTCACAGACATTTGATTCCGATCTCGAATCATCAGATAACCAAGGGCCAGAAGGCCCAGTAGCTTTTCTGGCAATGCGGCCAGTAAGAAACCCTGAGTGAAAGGGGTTAGATCCTCCATTCGGTCCGATGTGTGAGGTGACAGTAGCAGCAGTGCGATGGCAATGACAGCTCCTGCCAGAAAGGCCTCTGCCACCGCCAGAAATGAACGGACCTTACCCAGCCGGTTGTAGTAGACTGCGTAGAAGATCAAACAGGTGACCAGAGCGGCTGCTAATTCTAAAGAGGGCATAGGTCCTTCTATAGAATATCGACCATCGGACCTGTTGGGATTCAGCTGCCGTGGACGGAAACTTCCCGGGTATATCCCTGGTTCACCGATCTAGCCAGAAGGTCGATCCAGGGCCAGAATCCGGGCTCTAAAGCGGGATCGGCACCTGTTATCTGTTGCAGGTAGAACCGGGAAATTTTATTGTTTCTCGTTATACGTACGGCAGAACTGGCACCATGAGTGATTCCGAACTGGTCATACCTCCTCTACCTCAGGTAGTAATGGAGATCATGAAGTACGATACCGAGTCTCCGGATGCCAGTGCCTCCGAAGTGGAGAAGCTAATTGCCCCTGACCGAGGGATTTGTAGCGAAATTCTCCGAGTAGCCAATTCGGCTTATTATGGCCGCTCCGGACGGGTCAAAATGATGAGAGATGCAATCACTCTTCTGGGATTAAAAGCCCTTAAGAATCTGATCATCTTCATCAGCACCAGACAAATCGCTACCGACCTCAAAAGTCCTGTATTCAAAAAATATCTTACAGAGTATCCAGTGCTCTCTGCGCTGATTGCCGAAGAAGTGGCCAAGCGATTCAAGCATCCAGAGCTTGCGGATGAGGCTTTTCTCTCCGGGCTTCTATACAATATTGGAATGAGTATTCTGGCCCTGAACAAGGGAGATCACTATGCATTCCTAATTGAGCAGGCCGAACAAAATGGATTCGATCTGAGGGATCTAGAGCAATCCTCTTACGGAACCAACCACGCCGAAGCTGGCCGAGAAGCGGCGAAGAAATGGAATCTTCCTGAATCTCTATTGCATAGCATGGATCTTACGATTACCAATTTGAACGGATCTGATGACCTTGGAAAGATCACTGTTCTGTCGGCCGCCCTGGGGCAGGCTGGGGCTGGAATTCCTCTGGATAGCAAAGCCAGGGCTGCCGCTCAAGAGACATACAAAACCTCAGGCGACCAGGCGGATCCTTTTGAAAAGATCATCAGCGAACAGCAACTTCAGAGATATAAATCGCATCCATACTTCCAGCTAGCGGCTGGTTGATCGTCATGGCTCAATCCAGAATCCTAATTGTTGAAGATGATCCGGATCAGGCAGCACTGCTTGATCGGTTTCTAAGTCAATGGGGCTATGAAACCAAGATTGCGCCGGATGGTCCGGAAGCCCTGGAGTTCATGGAAAGCTTTGATCCGGATCTTGTTTTGCTGGACATTTTCCTGCCTCAATTACCTGGTCTGGAAGTTCTAAAAAAGATTCGCGCCCATGATAAATCGGTGTCGGTGCCTGTGTTCATCATGAGCGCAGACGACTCCGATGAAATTCGCATTGTAGGCATGTCTACCGGAGCCAGCGACTTTATCAAGAAGCCCATCCAGCTGGCCGATTTGAGCATGCGAATTCAGCAAGCACTGGAATTGCTTTCCTATCGTCGAAAAATTCATGAACTGAATCAGAGGCTGGAGCACGATAAGCAAAGACTGCTAAGGTATTTCTCTCGAGACATTGTAGAGAAGATCCTGAGCGAAGAGATTTCATCCGAGCTTGGAGGAAAGACTCTGGAGGCCAGCGTTATGTTTTATGACGTGCGCGGCTCAACCACCATTGCAGAAAGAATTGGCCCTCAGAAGTATGCCGAGTTCATCAGCGATCTGTTCGGTCGTATCATGGACTTGATTTTCGATCATAATGGATCGGTGAACGAGTTACTAGGTGATGGAATCCTGGCAACTTTTGGATGCCCTGATCCTACTGGAAGGGATGCAGCCAATGCAGTGGAAGCGGCTCGATCCATCCGAAAGCTAATGAAAACCTACAATGAAAGATACCTGCCTCCGGAGCTTCAGGAAGATGGAGTTCGCTACGGCATGGGAATCGCTACTGGAAAGATCTTTGCAGGCAACATCGGATCGTTTCAGCGTCTGAAATACGCTGTGATGGGTGACCCTGTAAATACAGCAGCCAGGATTCAGGACCTTACAAAGGAAAAGAATGTAGATTTGCTCATCGATGAGAACACAGCTCAAGGTCTGGAAGACTCGGAAACCCTGCGTCTATCCGGCGACTACATGCTTAGAGGGAAGAAAGGAGCTGTGCGAGTGTTCGAAGTTAATCCTGTTACTCAGGCTCTGAATAGCTAATTCTGAAGCGGGGGGACCCGGCGCCATCCAAATCCAGATTTTCCGCCCTTCATTATTCAATCGCTTCTTATGCGGGTTGGCCGAGATTATTGCGCTTCGTCGCATGAACGCATGAACGAATCAACGCCCAAATACAGTTGGACCTGGCTGAACCAGTCCAGGAAGCCGTCAGAACTCAGTCCTGGAAATACTCATCCATGTTGGCATACTGACCTCGAATCAATCGTAGATCGGATGGACGAATGTCTCTGGGGTCCAGGTGCCCGGTAATTTTTGTAATATCCATCATATCCTGGTGAAAGCCTTTCAGGAAGTGATAGACTCGCGTGGATTTCTCTGGTATGTCCAGACCCCGGACTCTCCAGGGCTGGTTGGTGGCAATGCCTGTGGGACAGTGATTCGTATGACACTTCAGCGATTGAATGCAACCCAGGGCAAGCATTGGCCCACGGGCGCTATCTATAACATCAGCTCCAGCAGCGAAAGCCAGGGCGGCATGGACGGGCGTGAATACTCTACCGGATACGCTGAGGGTTACCCGGTCGCGAATCTTTAATTGCGTCAGTCTACGATGTAGCATGGCGCAGCTTTCGATGGCACTGCCATATCCTACGTAATTCATAAACAGATTGGGACCTGCTCCGGTACCTCCGTCGGATCCATCCAGCTGGATGGCATCCGGTCCCTTTCCTGTTTTCTTCATCGCCTGACATAGCAGCTCCACCTCTTCAGGGTTGCCCAGACATAACTTGATGCCCACGGGCAGCTCCGTGGCCTGGCGAATGGATTCTATGAAGTCCATCAGTTTGGCCACGGTTTCTCGGGAGCTGGCGGCCTGGATCTCTGCATGTTGTGACGGGCTGATGGACGTCTTATGGGCCGGAATTCTTCGAACGGCGGCAATCTCCGGGGTCACTTTGCCGCCAGGGAGGTGGCCGCCCAGTCCTGGCTTGGCGCCCTGAGAAATCTTTAATTGAATCATTCCGATGTTTGTATGATTGTTGATCAGTTCCTTCAATACCTGATAATTCAGAATTCGCGTTGTCTGCCCGTTATTCTGCTGAATGGCATCTCCCACTCCATACTTGGCTGTACCAATTTGAAAAACTACATCGTTGCCTGCCACTCCATGGGGGCCGTAGCCTCCTTCGCCGGTGTTAACGTAGGCCACTCCTCTGGCGCCAACGCTGAGGGATTCAGCGGCTTTGTAGTTTATGGAGCCGTAGCTCATGGCAGATACATTGATTACGTTTCGAATGTAGAATGGCCGTACGCCCTTTCGCTTTTCGCCAACAATGACTTCATAGCCCGGCTGCCCTATGCTTCCCGGAAAGTTGCGATGCAGGATTCGACATCCAGTGGTAGTTTCCGCATCATAGGGATCCAGTTCGGTCCCAAAGCTGGACATGGGTTTCAGGGACTTGGATTTCTGGTAGATATAGTCCCTTACAATCCTGGGGATTGGACGGCCGCTGGTATTGGTTTCGTTAAAGTACTGGAGGTATTTATCTCTAAGTTCTCTTTCGAACAGGTACCGAAGTCTTCCCAGAGGACCGTAAATCCTTACAATGGCATGATCATCCTGGATAAATATTTCTCGAATTCCATAAACCAGTGCGGCTCCCAGGATGGTCGCTCCGGCAGCCAGCCAGCCATAGAAATATCCTACAGCCGGGCTGGACAGAACAGCCAGGATGGAAAGCCAGCGGAAAGGGTTGTCCAGAGGTGGAGTGTAGCCAGGCGGAGTCAGGGCAGCCTTTCTTCCTTTTCGATCAATTGTCTTTAGAACTCTTCGAGCGGAACTGGATGTATCGTATGCCATTCTATTCTCCTCCGGGACCTGCCTTGCGGACCGACCAGTATGAGATCAGCCCATGGATTGTGATCAAGAACAATCCTCCACTTTCTCTTGTTGCTTCATCGTTATACCATTCAGGAGTCAGCCCATGAAAGAGATTCAGTCCGTAGATTAAGGAAACGACAGCTAAAATAGGCCAGACAATGCTTCGAAGCATGGTCATGGATTGATTCTTAATCCATCGCAAGGCTTCTGCAGCTGAAAGCAGGGCCGGTATCAAATAGATGGATATCCAGAAACCGGGATCCGGATCGTTCCACTGTACTCCGGCTGCCACCAGAAAGAGAACACTCATAACCGCCTGATAAATACGCACAGGCTAATAGTGCATTCAGGAGCAAACGGTCCAGCTTTTCTATCAGGGATCCATTACAAGCCGGATGCCAGCTTTGGCATCCGACGAAGGTGAAGGGTAACCAGCTGGTTGTCGGGCATCCGTCCGCGCCATTTCAGATGGTAGATAGTAGGCTCCACCGCGAATTACATGGAACAGGTGGCCGGAGTAATCCCTGGCATTGCCCTGGCGAAATCGATGCCCCGGATAGGGTTCGAAATAGCTGGAAGTCCATTCCGGAGCATTTCCGCACATACCTACGATGCCATATGGACTGGCATCCTTCATGGCGGCGGCCGGCAAGAGCCGTGGAGATCCAGACCATCGTTCCCTGGTATTACAGAGATTCGCTTCATAGCTGCCCATGGGGTAATCCCGGGGACGATTGTTCAGGCTGGATGGCCCACTGCCATCGATAAGAACACTTAGGCCACCTCGGGCGGCCAGCTCCCATTCCAGTTCTGTAGGAAGTCTCTTTCCGGCCCATCGGGCATAGGCGCGGGCATCGGAAAAGCTGGCTTCGCTGAAGGCCAGGCTGCCGGTACCCGGAGCGTAGGTTCCTCGTTCCTGCCAGGAAGCTGGCAAAGGATGGCCCGCTTTCTGACAGAACCGAAAATATTCGGCATTGGTAACTTCGGTCCGGTCCATATAGAAGCCGTGAATTCTCGGCATTCTCGATTCCGATCTATGGAAGAAAAAGGGATTGTAATTGCTTTTGGACGAATCGTAGCCCTGCCCGTAGACCAGGAGATCCTCGGGAATGTAGTTCATGGATTTCCCATCCACAGGATGGATCAGGGAGCGCTTTATGTCTGGCTCCGGAAGGCGATAGTCCACCGGAGGCTTATAGGGCCTGTAGCTCACTTCTTCACCGAGTTGGATGCCCATATACAGCGGCCCTGGCCGGAGATCATTACTTCGATGCAAGCCAAACAGTCGGTAACCGTTTCCTGTGACCAGCACCCGGGTGCAGAGAAAGCGACCCACTTCNGCTCCCTGGCCGTTGCGCAAGGACCATTCGCGGTTCAAAAAGTATTCTTCTATACGGGCATTGCTCTGGCGAGCCAGGTCTTCACGGGCTTTGCCCATCACTTCCACGACTGCGGATTCCGGTCCTACTGAAATAACATGGGCTCTGACGATGAATGCTTTTCGCTCCGAACCCGGTGCATCGGCTTCCTCGGAATTCAGGGAGAGCAGACTGATGAGCAGGATGGCAGGAGTGATCGTCCAGGCTCGTTTCATATCAGGTACATTTTCGGTCCCTTCGGGAAAACCCTGCAACCCTTCCTGGGCCTCATTTTTAGCCTCCGGAAATGTCCCGGTTTAGCCTGTGTCTCCGATGAAGCCGCNTTCTCAAAAAAAAACGAAAAAAGACAATAATACCGAATTCTGTCACGGTCCCGGATTATAGTAATCCCAGAATGAAGCTCAGATGCAAAGCAAAGGGTGCCCCGGTTGCGGAAGCAGGAAAACTGCTTGACTTTTGTTCAGTATTGACTTATATTCTAAGAGACAATAAAGTGGTATTATGACGGGTTTTTTGTGCTATGCACCATAATGGGACATAAACTTTTAGGCATAAAATCCGTCAAATAATAGGAGATAAAGGAGGCTGGAAATGATAGTAAGAAAACTGGAAAGCCCATTGTATCAGAAAAAGAAGCGCGAGCCCCTGGCTGGACAGGGATTCGATGGCCCGTCCACCGCAAATTCAGAAAAGAGCTTTGATCAGTATTTGCTGGAAGCTTTTAAAGGTGAAGTGGTGAGAGAGGACAATCAATTTCAGGGCAAGGTGAGTGAGCTTCAAAGAGAAAACATTATCCGTCTGAGTCAGCTCTAAGAGCCCCATCCCGCAACCGGGGCTCTTAGATTTCAGGAATGCCGAACTTTGCTTCCGGCGCTCCCGCGGGTTCTATGTCCCGAAATCTTTCCTTCTATTACTAGTATTGATATCGCATTTTTTCCCATCCATAGTGGATTCATAGAAAGGGTTTGCGCTCTGTGCAGGGTCCGTTACCTTTATCNCGGTACAGGATTCTTAAATACTATGTATGAACAAAATTTCAAATTAATTCGTGACTTAATTGATCGAAGAGAGCCGGTGTACGGTATTCTTTCCTTCATCGAAGATACCATCGGGGCCATCCGAGCGGACCTGGGGCCGGAGTCCAACGTCGAATCGTACAGGCATCTAGAGGAAATCGCATCTGCTCTGGAAAGCATTTCCCGAGAATTGGTCTGAGCTCATTTTTCTTTGGTTCCGTCGTGTGCTTACGCTATTTGTTCCCGGAAGAAGAGTGGTGGTACGGGCAATCTGCGGGAAGACATCGCGGGTGCCTGGCCCATACAGGTATCTGCTCAATTCTATTTATGGATTCTTTCTCTGGCCTCTAGTAGAATACAGGAATTCGGCCACAGCCTCCCTTAGTTCCGATGGCTGAAACGGTTTGGCCAGATAGTAATCTGCCTGTTCAGCATCTTCCTTCTCCAGTTCCATCCTCGCCGAAAGCAAGGCGCAGGGAATGCTTCTTAGAGCCGGATCAGATTTGATTTCCGAAATCAGGGCAGGCCCATCCAGGACGGGCATCATGACATCGCTGAGTAGAAGATCCGGCGAGTACTGCTTCGCTTTCTCGAGACCCTCTGCTCCATTTTCAGCCAGAACAATATTGTAGTCAGTGCCCAGAACATGAGCGATAAAGGTTCGCATATCTTCGCTGTCTTCTACCACCAGGATCGTCGGTCGACCGTCCGTAGAGTGCCATTGTTCCCTGGATTCTTCAGGGCTCAAGGTTTCCGCTTCTCGATCACCTCGATAGATTGTTTCGGATGATTCCAACTTTGACTCTGGCTTATCTCCAAGCTCCAGGGCATCAAGGGTTACTGTAAACCTGGCACCCTCGCCAGTCCGGGATTGTACTTCCAGCAAGCCGCCGTGCAAATCAACAAACTCCTTCACTATGGCCAATCCAATGCCGGTCCCTTCCTGAAAGCGGCTTCTCAGGCCTTCCCCCTGGAAAAATCTCTGAAAGATGCGTTCCTTTTCTGATTCTGGAATGCCCGGACCAGTATCGCCAATGGTAACCTTGATCCGTTGCATTCTTTCCAGATCCACGGTAACAGTACCCCCGGCAGGGCTGAACTTAACGGCATTGGACATCAGGTTGTAGAAGATTTTTTCCAGCTTCTCCGAGTCTCCAGAGACATACAGGTCCGGAGCAATTCTGGTTTCCAGTTTGATCTCCTTTCGCTTCGCTGTTTCGTAATAGGATTCGGACATTTCGTCCAGCAAGCGGCTCAGGTTTACAGCTTCGAGATGCAGGGTGATCTGGCCGGCTTCTATGCGAGAAAGGTCCAGCAGCTGGTTGATCAGACGCAGCAATTGCCTGGCATTTTTCTGCATAGAGGCAACAGGTCTTTTAAGCTTCTCTGAGATTGGGCCATAGTCTCCCTGACCTATGCTTTCCAGGAGGCCAAATATTAGAGTTAGCGGTGTGCGAAGCTCATGGGAAATATTCTGAAAGAATAGAGTCCTCTGTCTTGTTACTTCTCCAAGCTTTTTGTTTTGCTCTTCCAGTTCCCCGGTCTGTGTGGCCACCTCGGCCTGCAGGTATTCTGAGAGATGTTCGGCTGTATGATAGGCATGCGAAAATCGACGAACAAGAATATAGCTCTGTGCGATGACGAAGAAAATGAAGGCGAAGGGAAGCAGATAAGTGCTGGAAATGAGTCCATCGGCCAGCAGAGCATCGTTTATGCCACCGGCCAGCAAAGCAATTAGTCCGGCAAAGCTAGAGGAGGCCCCCATTTCTCTTTTGCGCATTGCCAGATAGATCCCGGCGAGCATAATCAGCGCCAGTACCAGAGCCCAGAGGAAATAGTAGGTAGCGTATGGGCTATAGGCTCTTTGTGGAAATACCAGGCCTATCATAAATAAGCCGGAAACGATCCACGCCGGTTTTCGTAGCGCTTCGGCGATTCTCCAGGGAAAGACACTCTGCAGGAAGGAAAGAAAAATAGGTACGGCAATGAAGGCAGTCCCATAGTCCAGCTTCATCATCCATTCAAAGGACAATTCGTCTGGTTCCGGAAACCATGTCTGTATGTATTTCTCTGTAAGCAGCATACGAAGGGTTATCGCAGCATTGAACAAGGCGAACCAGAGACTGGCCCGGTCCTCGGGTCTCTGAGAAAAAAGCGCAAAATGATAGAGGGACATTACCAGCAAGACGCCCAGAACAAGGAAGTCCCGGGAACGCTTCGTCTCCCGTTGCGCCAGGAGATCCTTCTCCGTTCCCAGAATTAGTGGATAAATCGCTCCGCCAATTCCGTCGTGGTAGTTGGATACTTGAAAAACAATCCACCCATCATGCATGTTAGAAGGAAGGGGAACAACCAGCGGTAGATGCTGCGGTACCGATGTGCTCACGGAAGTACCAACATTTCCATTGCTCATCACCGGGCCGATGACACCTTCGCCGGTAACGATAAAAATGCGATAAGCGGTAAGGGCATCCTTCATGCGGAACGCCAGTCGATCCATATCGCCGGACTCCAGCCCTNTAAATCGAAGTACAAAGGTACCATATCCTGTGGCCGGGATCTTGCTTTGATCCTCCAGGGAATGGCCATTCCAACGCGATGGCAGACTCATCCTGGTCAAAGGCAGATTTGCCGCATCTGAATCACCTGATACTCTGCGCTCCAGGCGATGGAGCATGGCAGGGATTTCCTGGGCCTCCGGCAACTGTTTCCAGAGAAGTATCCACTCACCCCTGAGCTCTAACGGACCGGATTTCGCAAAGGAATACTCTGTGAAATCGATGGTTCCGTTGTGAATCCTGGGGGCGGCCTGGTCGCTCGGGCGGCAGAAGGCCAGAAGACTGAGAGCAGAGAAAATGAGAAAAATCTTCAGACGCCGCTGAGCCATATTGTAGAAGACTGAGGATAGGTGAATTAGATGCAAAAGAATTTCGGGATGATACTGTTCTTTTATTCAGTGCTTCCCGGTAAGTTCCCGGATCACTCGAAACAGGCTGGTCTGCCATACTGGTTTAACCAGGTACAGAGTCATTCCCGCAGCATGCAGTTTTTCTTCGCTGGGATCTTCGGCCGCGGCAGAAAGGGCAATGATAGGCACATCGGAGTTGGCGCTGCGGATAATGCGGGCCGCTTCGAAGCCATTCAGTCCTGGCATATTAATATCAAGAATAATCAAATCGTAGGATTCGGAAGTCGCCTGCTTGCAGGCAGAATCGCCATCGGGAACGATTCGAACGTTGCAGTTCATCTCAGTAAGCATGCGTTCCATTAGAATCTGATTGGATGGATTATCCTCCGCCACAAGGATTCTGGGAGCCTCTTGAAAACGCGCATCTTCTGGTATTTCTTCCTGTTGTGTCTCCGCTACATCCAGTGATTTACGAAGTTCAATCTCCAGACGAAAGTCGGTGCCCACACATTCGGGGAATTCATCTCGGAGATTTCGAGACGGAGAGACCACACTGACGCTTCCATCCATCTTTTCGGTTAGCTGTTGCACGATGTACAATCCCAGACCTACGCCCGGAACCACATCATCTCCAGGTCTTCGAATCCTTGAAAAGATGCGAAAAATATTTTGTTGTTCCTCCTGTGGAATTCCCGGTCCCGTGTCGGAAACGATAATTCGCAATCGTATATGACCCTGTTTCTCCGTGGGAATCTGTTCGGCTCGGACCCGAATATATCCCTTATCTGCATACTTGATGGCATTGGAGACCAGATTTGTCACCATCTGTTTGATTCTACCGGCATCACCAATGGCCCGGTATGGTACGGTGTCAGAAATCTCGAATTCGAATCTGCGATCATGTCTTCGGGCATTGTACTGATAGGCCAGCAAAGTATGCTCCAATACATCTCTGAGCCGTAGAGGCTCCATGCGAAGGTTCAATTCTTCGCTTTCAAGTTGAGTCGCCTCCAGTAAATCGCTCAATAATCTGAGCAATGTATCCCCCGAAGAATGGATGACTTTTAGAAGTTGCTCATGTTCTTGATCCATCTTTTCCCTGAGCAGCAGATCTGTAAGCCCCAGGATGGCATTGAGTGGAGTCCGGATCTCATGGCTTAGCTTGGCCGTAAACCTGTTCTTTGCAGCAGATTCGCTCTGAAGATTGGCCACCGTGCGAAGAAGTGAGGTCTGATAGTATTCCAGCTCCGTTATATCCCTTGCATTTACAACAATCATGGGTTCGTCGGCAATATCATAATCCAGGCGAAAGGTCCCTTCCAGGATGCGGTAGCTTCCATCCTTGTGTCTGTAGCGATATCGCACATCCGGAGGAATCACATCCCCGGCAACTAGCTGCTCTATGAGGCGTAAAACGCGAGGACGATCGTCCGGATGGACGAGTTCTGCTGCATCAATACCCTCCAGATCTTCATGGGAAAGACCCAGCAAAGTCTGCTGCGCCGGCGTTGAATACTGAACTCTGTTATTCATGTCAAAAACGCCGATGAGATCCCGTGCATTCTCTACCAGGGACCGGAAGCGTCGCTCCTGCGTTTCCAGCTGCTTTCTGGATCGCATCATTTTCTGTCTATCCTGGCGTCCGGCCATAATTCCGGCCATGGCCTCGGTCAAAGCTTTAATATCGTCCAGCAATTCTTCTGTGTAAGGCTCCGAACTGTTACTGGCCACAGCAATTGCTATGGTACGCCCCTGGTAAATGAGAGGCACTCCCAGGAATCGCTCAATGAGAGTATGGCCTTCCGGGAGTTTTCCGCTGGATCGGTGATCCTGTGTGCCCTGGTTGGCGATGACAGGTCTGGCTGTGCGGATCGCCGCTCCGTAAAGGGATTCCATGCGCTCGAAAGTGGACTGCCCGACTTCTACTCCGGCCAGCCAGTCTCTGGACCAATCGTCCCAGGAAATATCTGTAATCGCGCGGATGGTTAGCTTATTGTCTTCCTGGAGCTCGCCAATGAATCCTAAGGGGCTATCGGTGTATTGCAGAAATGTAGCGAGCATGCGATAGTATGTTTCGTTGGAATCCGGGTCTGCCAGGTGATCCAGCATGAGTTTCTGAATTTCGCCCAACAGGCTATGATGTCTCTCGCTCCTTCGTTCGGCTTCAACTCTTTCAGTAACATTACTGACCGATGCTATGGCCTCTATTTCATTGCCTGCCCTGCGAAAGGAAAGGCCAATGTTCAGATAAAGATCGTGGCCCAGTTTATGCCTTCCCCTGAGCACTCGTCCCCTTTCCATCAATTTGCTTTTCGGACTCTGAAAGAAAGATGCCATCATTTGCTCATGGGCTTTCTGGACGGATTCAGGAAGCAAAAGAGAAAGAGGACTTCCCCTGAGCTCATCCTGTTCGTATCCAAATATGCTTCGGACAACGGAGTTACACTCTCGAATCGTTCCTGTGCTATCGCAAACCAGGATACCCACGGGAAGGCCTTCAAAGAAGTGCTGATCCAGGGTTGTACTTGCAGTAGATTCCATCATTTTCTAACCAACTTGCTTGCAGATTCGCCGCTGGTGGAATTATGAGCGAAAGAATCAAAAAGTGCTGCCAGTGTTTCAGAAAAAACCGGATTAATCAAGCAGTTAACCCAGGACAGAAGTTGGGTCATAACTCAGGTCGTGCCAGGATGGCTTCCCTGGGTAATCGTATTTTATCAGCGTCAGGTAATCGGTGGATAAAAGATCTGAGCAGAAAAGCGACATCACTAGGTTTCGGTGGTAAATGTTAAAAGGCTAATTCGATTCCCTGGAAAGATTGGAAAGGGCAAAATGAATGATTCGGTCCTGATCTCCGGGGCGAATTCTTTCAAACGCAAAATGGAATCCAACCTCTGAGCTTTGAATGAATCTCACACTGCATTCGATCCATACCTTTCCCATTTGAATCCTGCATGGAAGGGCTGTCTCTTTCTGCACATAGCTCTCCGGTATGCCCGGTAATCGCTCCGTGGCAAATCCTCCACCCCCAATATTGGTAATCAGAATGCTATGACCCGCAAGAATGGCGGGCAAATCGCTGGCGCACCTTACAAAGCCTCTTCTATGTTGCCTCTGGATTTCTTCGGAGTGCTGTAGCTGTAAAATAGTGAAACGTCCGTCCGCGACCCTGCCGGAGTTTGCTTGCTCAGCTTCTGATGGGTTCGCGGATTCTCCTGCCGGGGTCAAATCCGTGGAATGCGACGCTGATGCCCTTTCCGATTCTATTTTCATTATGCGGCTCTGACAAATATGGAGGACTCCCCTGCTTTCCCAGGTTACCTCCACTGGCATTCCATTCTTGAAGAGCACGGGAGTCTGGTCCTCGGAGAAAACTCTCAGAGATTGTACGTCATTACTCAGAACTCGAAACTCCATAGCGATGCTCTCCGCCGGTCTCACAGACAATCTTTCGCCAGGGTTTAATTCCTCTGTGGACTGAGAAATACCGCTAAAACCGTGACCCAGTCCTAGAATTGGCTTGAGCAAACGAAGTGGCCTTCGCAGTTCCGCATCCTCTTCGATCAATAGTCCTGCGAATCGATCAAAGAGTGAAGGGTCCCGAAAGAGTCTGTGTATTTCGAAAGCTCGATTCGCTTGCTCCATGGCATGGGCAAGGTCTTCCATCAAGCGAATTGCCGATGGAGGTAGAGTTCTTTCTTCCAGTTCGCCTTCAAATAGGGCCCGGCTCCTTTCGCGAGATGATTTCTGTTTTGCGTGGTCTGACCTGCGCTGGAGCCAGACTATTAGAAAGATGACCAGCAGGAGGCCTGCCAGAAAACCCAGGAACTCTTCCAGGGTGGCGCCCTGAACTCCTTTCCCCAGACCGCTGACGAATTCCTGTACTCTCTTTTCATTCCAGAAGGGCACCCGGGCGCCTCATTACTTGATCTTTCTGGAATCGTCGCCCTGCATCTTGCGAAACAGGGCCATCTGTCCCAGGTGATAGGCATTGTGATCGATGAGTAAGATAGCCTGTCGTGCTAGATGTTGTCCCGTTCCATGGGAGAATTGCTGAAACAGATCTTTGCTTTCATCCTGGATCAGTAGAATCATCTCCTCTCGATCATAGAAAAAGGCTCGAACCGCGCGCTGCCAGGCATCCTTGCTAGCAGGGGCGGACTCCTTGGGCCAGTAATCGGCAGGCCAATTCGGTGCTACGTACCCTGGATCACGGCTGAAATCCAGGATGTCCTTCTGGGCGATTCGCATATGCTCTAGAAGCTGGTAAGGACTGTAATTCTGTCCGGGTATTATTCTTCCTTGAAGTTTTTCCGGATAGTCATTCAGGACCTCCTCTGCGCTGACATGTGCATCGNCCCAGGACAGTGCCCTGGATAATAACTGTCGGAGTTCTTCCATGGTGCAATGTTTTGCAGCCCCAAAGCTTTAATGCAAGAGAAACCTGCACTCAATGTGAAAGATTACCTATCCAATTCTTCCAGGATTACATCTATGAGGGCATCCAGCTGTTCGGCGGTATGGCAGCTATGGACAGCGATTCTCAGTCGGCTGGATCCGGGAGCTACCGTGGGAGGTCGAATGGCCCGAACATCCATACCCAGGCTCCGCAATCGCTTCGAAGTTTCCAGGCAAAGATCTGCCGATCCCAGAACCACAGGTAGAATGGCGGATCGGGATGCCATGGAGATGCCCTGTTGCTCAAGCCTGTTGCGAAAATAATCCGAGTTGNTTCGCAAAGATTGAATGCGAAGATCATATTCATGATTTCTGAAACTATCAATCGTGGCAGCGATGAATCTTGCCAGGAGAGGAGGCTGTGCTGTAGAAAAGACAAAGGAGCGAGCTCGATTTATAAGAAAATCTCTTAGCGAAGGATGGCCGGCTACAAATGCGCCCATGATGCCAGGTGCCTTTCCCAGAGGTACACTGAGAATCATATGCGAAAACGGATCCCTGCTGGATAGTTGATTGAGTCGGGAAGCAAGCAAACCTGCTCCCGGGGATTTCTCGGAGCCATAGTAGCCCAGTGCATGAGCTTCATCCAGATAAAGTGTAGCATCGTNCTTTCTGCAAAGCTCCAGCAATCCGTCCAGGTCAGGAACATCCCCATCCATGCTGAAAACAGATTCGCATAGAATCCATCGTCTCTTTCTGGTGGATTTCTTTTTTAATAGAGACTCCAGATGGTCCAGGTCATTGTGATGATAGTATTGCTTCTGCGCACCTGATAAACGGATGCCGTCCAGCAAGCTGGCATGGCATAAACGATCGCAGAATGCAATATCTCCAGGGCCGGCCAGAGCAGAAAGGGCCCCAAGGTTCGCGCTGTATCCGCTCTGAAAAAGGAGGGAGGCCGGTGAGTCCATCCAGGCATTGAACGAAGATTCTGCATGATCAAAGTCCGGCCAATGACCGCGGATTAATCGCGATCCGGTGCTTCCAACTGTAACGTTAGTTCCTTCGGTCTCCTCTGCCAATGACTGAAAAAGTTTATGGTGGGAGCCATCCCGGTTCAGGCATAGATAATCGTTGGATGAAAAATCCAGCAACTCTGGCTCAAAACGCAGGGTGCGATGAAGGGATTGGTTTTCCCAGTTTTTTATCTCTTTTTCTACGTACTCCAGGTAGGACACATATCCAGTGCGTTTGGTACAAGCGATGAATCAATGATTTTAGGGGTTGCCAGGCATTTTTGGTCGACACAGGCACCGCTCGTTTATTAACTTTTTTTCGTGTCCAGCTGCGCCCTTTTTACCCATGAATTGTTTCTGAAACATGATACCGGGATGATGCATCCGGAGTCATCGAGAAGACTGGAAGCAATCGTAAAGAGAATGGAAAAAACCGGATCGATGAGTCGATTCGCCTCTCTCCAACCAAGATACGCTTCCCGAGAAGAGATTGGGCTGGTGCATGCTGTGGATTACGTGGATGTCGTAGAGCTGTATTCAAGAAGTGAGCGATCACTGGACGGGGATACGGTAACAAGCAAGCATTCCTTCGAGGCCGCAACCATGGCTGCCGGCGCCGGACTGGCCGCCGCGGATGCCATTCATAACGGGGAGGTGAATCGTGCCATGCTACTGGTAAGACCGCCCGGACATCATAGCTTAGCCAGAAAAGCGATGGGCTTCTGCCTTTTTAACAACATTGCGATTACGGCCCGATACCTGCAATCCCTGGGTTATAAGCGGCCCGCCATACTGGATTGGGATGTGCATCATGGTAATGGTACGCAGGATATGTTCTATTCAGATCCCGACATTCTCTTTATTAGCCTTCATCAGTTTCCCTTCTATCCTGGAACCGGGGCAGCGGCAGAACAGGGTCAGGGTGCCGGCCAGGGCTTCACTTTGAATATTCCCCTGGGAGCTGGCACCGAGGAAGGCACATACAAGGAGGCGTTCCAGGGTCCGGTGCAAAAAAAGCTCGAAGAATTTCAGCCAGACATCCTGCTCATCAGCGCCGGATTCGATGCCCATGAAAAAGACCCTCTGGCNTCCATGGAACTGCGAACCGGAAGCTTTGCCTGGATGAGCCAGTGGGCTATGGAATTCGCAGAGCAGCACTGTCAGGGAAAGATCATTTCCTTTCTCGAAGGAGGCTATCATCTGGATGCCCTGGCCGAATCTGTGGAAGTTCATGCCACCACTTTGCTTGGCTAAACGGAGGGTCCCAGGCTTTCCAGCCCTCTTTGCACCCAGGTTCTGGTTTCTGCTGGATCGATCACACCATCGATCTCTAGATACGAAGCCATGTTGATCGCTTTACCCCTTTCAAGCGCCTGGGCCAGCAGCTCTTCGTATCTCTGATGGCGTTCATCCCAGTCCCGAATCTCAGCCAGCTCTTTCTGAAAACCCAGTTTCACTTCTCCTTCCAACCCCATGGCTCCAAATTCGCCNGTGGGCCAGGAGACAGTGAACACNGGAGCATGAAAACTACCACCGGCCATCGCCATGGCCCCCAGGCCGTATCCACGTCGCAAGATTACAGTGAACATAGGAACAGAGATTTCCGCGGCCGCGCTGAAGAAATCGGGAGCGAAGCGGACCAGTGCCTGGGATTCCGCTTCGGGGCCCACCATGAAACCGGGAGTATCGCAAAGCGAAAGCACAGGGAGTTTTCCTGAGTCACACAGTCGCAGAAAACTAGCTGCTTTGTCCGCAGCATTCGCATCGATGGCTCCGGCCAGAAAATTCGGATTGCTGGCCAGGAGCCCCAGGGGCCGTCCCTGGATGCGAATGAAACCGGTGATAATGGATTTTCCGTAGGCACCTTTTAGTTCCAGAAAGGAACTTTCATCGCACAGATTCTTGATCAAATCGTGGATGTCGTATGTACGTTTTCGATTCTCTGGAATCAGATGACGCAGGATCCGCTGGTCAGCGACGGGGCCCGGGGTTATATTTCCCTGGAAATAGGAAAGACATTGTTGAGCGACGGTTACGGCTTCTGAATCGTTTTCGCTTAGAATATCTACAACCCCTGTGCGATGATGCATTTCTGCCGGACCTACGTCTTCAGCACGATAACTACCAAGGCCGCCTCCNTTTATCATCACCGGCCCGCCCATTCCAATGGTAGCCTCTCTGGTGGCGATTCGTATGTCACTGGCCCCAAAAAGAGCCGCATTCCCTGCAAAACATCTTCCATCGGCAATCGCTANGCGAAGAGAGCGACCTTTCAAAGCAGCGAATTGACGAAAGGTAGGAATGTCCAGTCCGGCTACTGCAGGAACATCCACTTCTCCGGGCCGTCCGCCCCCTCCTTCCGTTAGCAGAATGAAGGGCAGGCCGAGATCCTGGACCACATGAATGAGTCGATCCGTTTTCTTATGGTTAAAAGCTCCCTGAGTACCTGCGAACACGGTGTAGTCGTAGGACATCACTGCACACCGGGCTTTCTCTGCACCGAAGTTCTTCGCATTCACTGTGGCCAGACCTGTAATCAAGCCATCCGCTGGTGATAGTCGAATTAATTCTTCCAGACTGCGTCTTCGCCTCTGGGCAGCCAGAGCCAGGGCTCCGTATTCTATGAAACTATCTTCGTCGCAAAGCCGAGCGATGTTTTCTCTGGCTGTGTTCTGTTTACGCTTATGACGTTTGTTACGTGCCTGTACGCGATGCGCATCCTCATTTAGACTATGCCGATGTATTACTTCCTGTAGATCTGGACGAATCTGCTCCATATTATGCGCGCTAACTTGAGTCTGCTCGGATTCGTCGTCCACCGGTCGAATCAGCATAAGTATGCTTTCGGCTTTTACTGAATCCTGGGCCGAGGCGAACACTTTCTCAACAAAACCGCTACAGGGACTTGAGATTTCGTTCTCCATTTTCATCGCAGATAGGAGCGCCAGAGACTCCCCCGCATAGATGCGATCACCCTCCCGGGCACGCACTTCCAGAAGCTGGCCAGACATAGGGCTGCGAACTTCTTCCAATCCCTCATGAAACTCCTCGTATTCATGTGCTATGTCTTCGGAGTCCTCATTATCCTGGCTGCTATTTAAGGACTGAGGCAGAGAGGGATCAGGGAGAAGTCCTGACAGAATTTCCTTCGCATTGCGATCCAGGAGACCTGTATCCACCTGAAAATTCTGGACAAAAGGCTGCTCCAGTAAGGATCGAAGAATTCCCTGATTTGTCCTGGGTCCGGCTAATACCAATTCGCTCAATGCAGCCCTGGATTTCTGCCAGAGAAGGGCTGGATTATTCGAACGACTGTATACGATGACTTTTGCAATCAATGAGTCGTAGTTAGCCGGGGCATCGTAACCGGGATATGCATGGCTTTCGATTCGTATGCCGGAACCCCGAGGAGGACTGAAGGTTGCGATCATTCCCTGTGCAGGTAGAACCTGGCCGTCTTCGCTCATGGATTCCATATTGATGCGAAACTGAGCGGCATAGCCAATTCTTGGAGAGACATCTTGCAGGGAAAGACTGGAAATTGTTTNACCGGCCGCCACCTTTAGCTGCAGCTCCACCAGATCCACATCATAGATCTCTTCTGTAACAGTATGCTCCACCTGTAACCGGGGATTCGCCTCGATAAAGACAATTCGCTGGCTGTCGGGGTGAAGCAGAAATTCGAAAGTAGCCAGACTGGAAAGTTGGCTGGCCCGGGCCAGCTTCAAAGCATATCCCTGGATCATATCGGCAAGACTCTGGTCCAGTTCTGGAGGCGGCGCAATTTCTATGATTTTCTGATGTCTTCTCTGAAAAGAGCAATCTCTGAGGCCAAATGATACAGCATCATGACCGTCTCCCAGGACCTGCACCTCCAGATGCCTGGCAGGTTCCAGCATTTCCTCTGCATATATTTCCGAGTTTCCTGTAGCGAGACTTCCTTCTCTCTGGCAGGCAGCCAGGGCATCTTCTACCTCCGCCTCCTGCCGAACAATGCGCATCCCTCGGCCACCGCCTCCGGAAACGGCTTTGAGCATCATAGGACCATTTTGCTTCAAAAACTCTTTCGCTTCTTCTGTATTTCTGATAGGGGCATTCATTAAACATGGTACCTGACTCTTTCTGGCAAGTTCCAGGGCTGCTCCTTTGTTGCCAAAGGTTGCCAGAGTTTCGGGTGTCGGTCCAATAAAGACGACCCCTGCCTGGTCGCACTTCTCTGCGAATTCCCAATTCTCACTCAAAAACCCGTAGCCAGGATGAATGGCGGAGTCATGTTTTAGTGCAAGATCCAGAATTTCCTGTTGATTCATGTAAGCCGCAGGCCCGGATCCGCTCAGCGGAAGGGCACTGGTTAATTCTACATGATAACAGTTCTTATCGTCGCTGGCATAGATTCCGTGATATTTCAGGCCCATAGAACGCGCCGAGCGCGCGATGCGAAGAGCAACTTCGCCTCGATTCGCAATTAACAAAGAATGCATGTTTNCTCCTGATTGTCTGTTGAACACGGTNGCCAGTTTAGTATTTGGAAATGTTCAGATTTTAATCGAGAATCAATAGAGAGCTCGATTTCGAACATCCCGCATTATCTTTCGAAGGAAAGACCGGGTAGCCCCGTAGCGTCCAGCAATGAATTTTAGAGTCAGAGTCTGAGAATCTCTTCTTTTGATTGACCAGAAGGTGCAGATCCGCCCTGGCCAGGCCACTGGCATCCGGGCAGCCCTCCTGAAATGCCTGCTGGAGTCCATGAAAGTCCGGTACTCGTCCGGGATGCTTCTCTGAACAGGAATAGACGATTATCTGCGATGCGGCAATATAGGAAGATTTGGGCACACTTTCATGTACGCGCAGACCTGTGGCGGTGAAGGAACAGGCAGCATGGACCAGCAGAGCGCAGAAGATGATCAATCGGAATAGATATAGAAGCATCTGTGCATTGCCTGAAAAGGCTCTGGATCCAATCCAGAACCTGTCAAAATGGTTAACTCTTTGCTCGCTGCACCGGCCTTCGTAAGATCGCCTGTGAGATTCAGTGAGGAATTGAGTTCCAGTTCCTTGCTATCTAGAATTTTGCATCTTTCGACTAGTATGGAATTTCTGGGCCGATTCTCGGAGGGAGTGGCAAACTCAATATATGGTATAGACTCTTCCGACGAAGGCGGCAATCCTTCCACGAATTCGTATGGACTTGTTGCGGCTCCAATGAGCATACATAGTTGCATGCTCCCCACGAGGGCATCGAATGCGTTCAATTGATATTACCTCAGTTAAAGATATATACTATCTGTAAAAAGCTATAGACATGGGGTCAACGAATCTTTTGAATTCGGCGCAACAACGAACGAAGAGTGTGCGGCTCGGTATTTTTCAGGGTGGTTCAGTACGACTCCAGAATGTCAATGATCCAGAGCGCGGTGGGCCAATAGTCTTCGACTGACGATTTTCCGGGATACTGGATCTAATTTTGGGATGCCAGAGATCGCAATCAATGCGAATTAGAAATTATTCTATCTGATATCAAGGAAGGAGCCAGCGAGGACCTCCTCAGGGATTCGCTATTGCACTTATAGTGGCGATGCCACCCTTTTTTCCGAATTGGCCGCGGAATTCAGAGTCTCGATGGAATAGGGGCTATGGAAGTGACGATCGAGCGATACCCCTGGAGGAAACGCGAACCCAGAGCCGAATGCTAAATCGAAGGTCCCGATGGAATGTTGCAGGCGTTGATGAGTGGGCATGCCTGACAAGCCGGCGAAGAAGAGGAAGGTGACCATTCGTCTGACAGGGCTATTCCACGATATAAGATATCATTACCCTATACATATTGTCCCGGACGTCCCTGTAGATGCTCCAGTGCCCGGGGCNAAGCTCTTCCAGGCGACTGCGAATGTACCTTGTGCCGGTCCCCCGGCGGATCTGGTCTTTTTCCCCAGCGTCTGTAGAGTTCTCCACGGATTCTCCGGGCGCTTCGCCGCTGTTTTCAACCGAGATAAATACCTCCTTTCCATATGTGCGAACATTGATGCGAAAAAAGCCCTCCTGACGATTNCGAAAGCCATGAGTAATACCATTCTCTACAATAGTCAGGAGCACCAGAGGAGGGATTCTCGCTTCTAGGTTGCCCAGAACTTCCAGCGACAGATTTTTTTCCATACGAAGGCTCATGACTTCGATGTGATTTCGGCAGAGCTGGATCTCTGTCTCCACGGGGCATAGCTTCTGCTCGGAGAGCTCAATGGTGCTTCGAAGTTCATCCACCAGAGCCACAAGTAGTTTTTCCGCTCTATTCGGATCTTCATGCACAAGCTCCACGGCAGAGTTCAGACTGTTAGCCATGAAATGGGGATGTATGTTCTTTTTAAGCATCTCCAGGTTGAGTCTGGTAGCATGCGACAGAAGTTTTTCGCTTCGGTTTGTGGCCTGAACCAGCTGGTCTCCCAGAAGTATGACCAGCCCGAGGACCAGAAATGCTAACGAATAGCTGGAGATTCGCATGGAATGCAGAATGCTGAGAGAAACAAGGATATCGTGAATGGCGCTTGCCAGAAGCAAAAGTACTGCCCCCGTCATGAGCCTGGCGTATGGAAACGGTCTTACCAATTGTTTGTAGGCCAGGAAAGCAAGATAGGGACTTAACATCAGAAATCCGATTTGCCATATCCAGCCACAAACTCGTACAACGTTGATTCCGGATGGCAGAGAAATCAAAGTGAGAATGGTTGCAACAGCCAGCGCACCATAGCTGACTTTCTCTCCTTTCTGAGAGCCAAACCTGGATAAAAAAAGAAGAAAGAGCGGAACAATGAAAAAGAGAAGGATGTATTCAGTTTTCCTGTGCCATAGAACATTCCCTTGAAAAAGCAGATCTCTGGTCATTGTCTCTGCCACAAACCAGTAGGCAGAAACCACCAGGAGAAATCCCGAGAAAGCGAGATGGTATCGTTCTTTCTTTCGTCTGAGTCCCAGCCACAGATGCTGCACAGAGGCCATCAAATAGAAGGCCAGAAATGAAAAGGCGATGATTTCCTGTACGGTCCTTTTTTGCCACACCTGTTCGGCCGGCCCTATGCGAATGGGATCCATGGCCTGGATTGGATAGTAACCCTGGTAGCTACAGAGATGAATGCGCAGTTGATTTCTGCCTGGATGCACAGCTTCTGCCGGAATGACTACAATCTGAGGTCGAAAGGCTCCGGGCTGATACGGGTTTAGAGAGCCTCGCTGCGAAAGAAGCCTGTCGTTNAAGTATATGCGAGATACATCGGACAGTCGGCCTGCATCCAGAGCATAGGCAGTATTACCGGAAGAGGCTTTGAGCATAATACTGCTCTGCAATTGGACACAGATCTGATCCCCCTCAAGATTCAGTGCGCTGCTTACATTGTTGGGAATCACCAGATCCAGGCCTGTGAAATCGTCAGGGTTTCTGTCAGTCTCCTGGGCTCCATGCCTTTCTATAGAAGAAAGTCCCTGGTCCGGTTTCTGGATCTGGATTCGATGAATAGTGGTGACATCATCGCTGCAGGAAAATGTCAGAAGCATGGCACATAGAAAGGTGGCATGCACTCCGGCCCGAGTTCCTGCCTGAGAGTCAGCGGTTCTGCGATGGGGCCCCGCTTGATGGCGCAAAGAATGCTTCGCATCTAGATTAGCTTTGCAGCGNTAATCGAAGGCTCGAAAGAAAAAATTCAACCATTCATCCCTGGAATTCACCGTTCATCCCGGCAGATTTGACCCGGTCACCAATCCATGTAATTAATAGATCATCCAAAAACGGATGTCCGGCATTGCAGACCACGATCTGCAGTTCGGTCAAGTAAAGAAAGATCAAAAGAATGTTCATGCGAGGTTCAAAATGAATTCAAGATTAACGATGGTGGCTGCTGCTCTTGCCGCTAGCAGTCTACTCTATTGCGCTCCACAAAACGATGATTCGGAGGCGCTCAACGCACTGGTTCTTACGGCTCATGCGGCGAGCTCGGANCAGATTCAGGGACAGGGCACATACAACGGAGTTGCCCTGAGCTATGCGGCAACCACTCAGGGGGATGACTTCCAGACCCAGGTTACAATCGATGGGCAGGAGTTCACCGCTTCTCTGGGTGCCGATGGTTCCATCCAGCTGGACGGNGGCAACGCTGTTCTGACGGCAGCTCAAAAGGAAGCCCTTAACGCTCTGGCAGAGGAATTCGCATCGCATCTGGAAGCAACTGGCAATACGTCCGGAAATCGCATCCAGACAGCATTTCTGGCTGTTATCTCTTACTGGGCAGACGCTCCAGAGGGATACAACTATGGGGAGCGTAACATTAGCGGTCCTTCCAAGAGCTACTATGCTGCTTCCAGGAATGAAGGCGTAACATGCATTTCCAGGAATACCTATGTAACGGCTCAGTACGACGATTCCCGCGGATCGCACAATGAATCAGTGCGAGTTGGGTCCAAGCCCCGATCCGGATACGGATGCATGGGACGATGCGGTGGCGATTGCGGTCGATGGTGGATTCCCTCTGCCTGGACCAAGGACTGCATGGATCATGACCAGTGCAGCCACAAGAATTACAGTTCCGGTGGCTCCAGCGACCCTAATTGCGGCGATGAGTTTGACGAAGCTGCGGATGACTGGCTCCAGGGAGTCTGGAGAGGTTGCCGCGGTTAAGCGCCCAAACCTATAGTAATACTCTAAAGATAGCACCCTAAAATTCGCAACACTACTCCAACAGGCCGCTTCGTAGATCCTCTCTTACTGATCTGCTTAGCGGCACTCTTTTTTCGCTCTTGAGTTCTACCAGGTATGTATTGTTTGCAGCTGAAAGAATGCGGACGATATCGCTTCTGCGAACAATGCAGGATTTGTGGGTTCTGAGAAACTCATCACCCAGGTCCTGTTCCATTGATCCCAGAGTTCTTCGAATCTTCCTGTCTGTTCCATCGTAGAGATGGATAATGCAATAATTCCCTTCGCTTTGTATGTGTTCAATGGAGTTGAGCTCAACGACTTCGGTTCCCTCTTCCCCGGGCAGGCTTAAACTCTGTTTATGAATTCCACGCTTCGTTCGAGCGGTTTGCAGTCGTTCCAGTGCCCGGATAAATCGCTCCGGCTTCACTGGCTTCGTTACNAAATCTACGACCTCGTGGTCAAATGCCTGAACGGCTCCCTCCGGATGACCGCTCACGATGATCGTATCAAAACTGCCGCTGGATGCCCGAACCAGGAGATCAAAACCGCTATCTTCCGCGATTTCCAGNTCCAGAAAAACCAGGTCCACAGGGTGCTCTTGCAGATAGTATACCGCCGGTTCCACTCCATGCAACATCTTCAAAGACTGAATTGGTTCCGAAAAATGTTCTCGAAGTAGCCTTTCCACTCTTCTGGCCGCAGGAGGCTCATCGTCTACTATGAGAATATGCATTTGCTGGAATAAGAAAAGCTACTGTACGGATTGCCAAGCAAATTGTTGAGAATTCCAGGAGGTACTCACTCCTTCCGATTTTTCTCCGGTGACCTGGGGAATCATCCCTGACATCTCTAACAACCCTTTCTCAGCCCTTTGCCCGCACAGTTTTTCATTGTAGGCTGGGGCCGGCGAACATCATTGGAGTATGCCTTCTGNCAGAAAAAGGGAACGTTCGGGAGAATCTCCGTCGCTATCAAACGAAGTGCCACCCGGAATTCTCTTTCCCGATCCATCGGATCTTGTGCGAAAGGGGAAGTGGTGGGCCGGTCGTTTGCTCTGGCTCAGAAGACTTTACATTGGACGACAGATTCAGGCTCTGGGAATGGAGAGTCGCATAGTTCTCTATGAGGGACAGCGAATCCGAATGTACGCCGGCGGAGAAGGGGACCAGTCTCTGGTGCTTCTGCATGGATTTCTGGACACCTCCCATGTCTTTCGAAGAGTGCTTCCGGGGCTACTGAAGAGGTTTCGCGTCTATATGCTGGATTTACCGGGGCATGGCGAAAGCGAAATGCCCTACGTACGAAGCCTTTGGCATCTGCCGGATATCTCCGCCACTATCTTTCGTCTATTGCATCATGGCCTGGGACTGAAACAGCCGGTGTTGTTAAGTCACAGTATGGGCGGCCTGGTCGGATTACATGCCAGCTTCTTTGCCAAAAAGTATCATAAGGTGACTCTCTTCAAACATATGCATTTGATTGCCCCTGGTGCGCTTTTGCTTTCTCCCGAAGAAAGAGAAGTACTGCGAAGACGCTTTTTTCCCGGGAACCGCGAAGAGGTTCGCGAGTTGTTCAGTCATTTGTTCTACTCCCAGGTGCCGGAATTGCCAGGATGGGCTATCTCCGGTTTGCTCTACGAATGGTCGGCCCCGGGATTTCAATTTCTGGCCGCCAATACTCTGGAGCGGGAATCCGAGGTTTTCTACAGGCCATCGGATCTGAAACAAATCGATGTCTCGGTAGATCTCTACTGGGGCAAAGAGGATTCGATAACGCCTCTGGAGCTGGGTAAAAAGCTGAACAAGGCCATTTCTGGTTCCCGTCTGAATCTNTTCTCACCCGCAGGTCATGGATTGCTTCAGGAGAAGCCCCGGGAATTTCTGGAGTGCTTCTTAGTCCGTGCTACTGCGGGGTAAGAAGCGACGTACATTCCCCGCACTATTCTGGGACCATCCACCGTAGCTGTCTACAATCCCGGGAAACTCAGAACGCCGCGCCGAGAACAAAAGGAATAGACCGAAAGTATCAAGAAACTTTCACAGAAGTTCCCTGGTCAGGCATTAAGCTCTCCCGGCATCAGGTAAGTTCGTACATAGTCGGCTATGGACTCCTGAAGAGTTCCGATGTGATCGCTGTATCCGGCTTCGCGCAACCTTTGAATGGGAGCACAGGTATAGTATTGGTATTTCGCTCGCATTTCTTCTGGCATCTCGATAAAGTCGATGGCTGGTTCTTTTTCCAGTGCCTGAAAAATGCCGTTGGCCAGATCCACCCAGGTGTTGGCCTGTCCGCTTCCTACATTAAAGAGTCCACCAGCTGAGGGCTGGTCGATGAGGAAGAAGACAGTTATGCGGGCCGCATCCTTGACGTACAGGAAATCCCTCTTCTGTTCACCGTCTCCATAGTCTTCCCTGTAGCTCTTGAAGAGTCCGATTCGGCCGGTATCCCGGATTTGACGAAATCCTTTCAGCACTACAGATTGCATGTAGCCCTTATGATATTCATTGGGCCCATATACATTGAAGTATTTTAGCCCTGCGAAGAGCCGAAAATCAGCATTGGATCGGATCCATTGATCGAACATTTGCTTCGAATAGCCATAAGGGTTCAATGGTCGCAAAGTATCNATGGCGCTGAGATCATCTTCAAATCCGTTTTCCCCGTCTCCATAGGTGGCCGCACTGGACGCATACACCATTCTAATGTTACGGCTCAGAGCAAATCGGGCCAGGTCGATGGAATACTGGTAATTGTTGTCAATCAAGTAGGTTGCATCGTACTCTGTGGTGGAACTGCAGGCTCCCAGATGTATGATTCCACTCAGGCCTTCCAGAAGGCCGGACTCAGGGCCTCCCAGGCCATCTTGAAAATCCTGCAGAATCGCTCTGAAGTTTTCCTTTTCCAGATATTGCAAATAACGCAGAGAGCGAAGATTCTTCCATTTTTCGGAATCGCCCAGATGATCCACGAGTATTAGCTGATCGTAGCCCCTATGATTCAGCTCTCGCACAACGGCGCTTCCAATGAGCCCGGCAGCCCCTGTAATCAGTATCTTATCCTGTTTCACGGTCATAGCAAATTCAGATGTCTCCGACGGTTCTTACCCGACATTAGCTACAATCCCGGCGTGGATGCAAGCGATTCATAATTGAGGTTGCTCTCAGTCGCAACTCCTGTATACCGTATAAATGAGGATCTGGCGACCGCTGCATTTCTGGACCGGCATTGTTTTCGTGATCATTTTTCTTCTCACCGGTCAGTATATGGATCTGGCGCACAATCATCTAGAAGGTATGGCGGATGGGCCGCGAATGATATACCGTTCCGGGCATATCTATATTCTCTTTGCTGCGGTTCTGAATCTTGTGTCTGGAATCTACTGGAATGAGCTACCAGGGTTTCGCAAAAAACTCCAGATTCTGGCATCCGTCCTCCTTTTGCTGTTGCCCTGGGTTCTTCTTTACGGCTTTTTTCAGGAGCCGCATCTGCAAGGGCTGGCCCGACCCTGGTCCAGCATGGCCCTTTACGGAACATTTGGTGTAGCTGTTGTGCTTGCTGCAGTCGGCATCGGCCGGAAGGAATAAGCCATGGCTTCATTCTAGCGGATCCAGAGTCAGGACATTTGGCGGATTGGATGTTTCGATTCCTGGCCTGGTTCTTTGCGGGCCGAACCTGAAGTGCAGGTATTCTGATCCCGCATCATGATAATCTGAGTACTCTCCGTCATCGCTTTCTTAACAACCGTTGGGGTTTTACAAACACTCCGCCCGCCGTCTGTATGCGTCGGCGGGCATTCCCTGGAGCATAGAATCGTGCTGCAAAGTACGGCTGAATCTGCCGATATGTCCATCAACTGGCTTCTACATGGCAAATCAGGCAAAAGTAATCTCTGTTATCAATTATAAGGGAGGAGTGGGCAAGACCACGATCTCCCTACAGCTGGGGCTGGGGCTCAATCAGCTGAAGGGCGCCAGAGTTCTGCTTGTTGATCTTGATCCTCAATGCAGTCTTTCTGTGTCTACTGTGGAGGAGCACTTCTGGATCGACTGGATTGAGAAGAGAGGCTCCATTCGCTCTGTGGTGCAGAACTTCTATCAGGAAGATCCTGCCCGGATCGAGCCAGAATGGATTATTGAAAAAGCATTGAATCGAACCTGGGAGACCATGCCCGGGGAAGTGGAAGGCCTGGATCTTCTACCATCACACCTGGATCTGCCCGATTATGAAATGAGACTGGTGGCCAAGAAACCCAAATGGGCGAGAACAGTAGAGGAATTCAACAAGGAGCGATACCTGCTTCTACAAAAAGCTCTGGAGCCTCTGAAATCTCATTATGATTATATTATCTTCGACTGTCCACCCAACATCTATCTGATTTCACGCAATGCAATTGTGGCCAGCGATTACTATCTGGTGCCTACGATACCGGACTTCATTAGCTGTTACGGCATTCCCTTCATTCTTGAGCATATCAAGAATATGCAGGAGGATGTGCGCGACAAGGGGGCTCACTGCAATGCTCGGCTGCTGGGCATTATTCGAAATCGAGTTCGATTCTTTGGCGGTCACATGGCCCATGAACACCAGGAGCAGAGCGAAAAGCTGAAGGAGCGCTATGGCGATGCCTTGATGGATGACTGCATCAATGACCGGATGGGCGTTGCGGAGCTTCTCGGCTCACGAAAAAACATATTCAAAGATGAGACCAAGAAGAATGAGGAAGTGCGCCGGGAATTCACAGAGATGGTAGAATCCGTAGTGCAGAGAATGCAGTAGGCTACCCGGCCACCGTTCGCCAATAGTTCCGCGATACGACAACCCGGAGAATCAGCCGTCGCAGGAAGCGCTTCATTGTCCGGTGCAGTGTCGCTGCTTCGCAATTTCGGGTAACTCCGAATTCAAATCAATGATCGCGTAATTGTTTACTCTTTCGAATCTGTAGATTCAATTGATCTCTTCTTCGCTCACTATTTCATCGATCTCATTATATTTTCGCAATACATCCATCCGGCCATCCCCGTTCAAATCCAATCTGGATTCCAGCATCCGAAAGAAATCGTAAGAGATTGTCTTCAATGGTTTGTGCGACTGGGGATGAAAATAGGTACCATTTGTGATGCCATCGGGCCGGGTTTCTTCCTGATACTCAAAAAAGCCGTCATTGTCAGCATCCTGCCTGAAGCTCGTTAGGAGTCCATTTTCGTAGTAATATTCCGTCTCAAACGTTCCGTCTAAATCGTAATCACTTTGTACGAATTCCAGAAGCGCTTTGTGGTCGTAGTGACTGATTTCGTCCACTTCGCCATCACGATCGGAATCAAAGTCTACCCGGGACAGTCGATCATCCACGTAGATCCAGGTTTCGTCCAGCCTGCCATCTCCATCAAAGTCGATTCCATTCTCTTCCACCGGGCTATTGTAGGCCCAGAACATTCCGCCGGCTCCCAGAAGAATGCCTACCAGGATTCCCAGAAATACACCGGTCCAGTCTGTATCGCGGGCATGCATGGACTCATGACTTCCTGGAGGTGGTATATGACGCCCGGAAGGTGTTCGGGCAGATGAAGGTGATCCTAAGGAGTCCGGACTGAACCTTGCTCTTCTTTCGTTTTCTTCTTCGCCTTCCAGAGCCTCCCTATTACCGTCTGCAATAATTCGGCTAGCTTTTTCGTAGTCCTCCTCCTGTACAAATATCTGTATTGGATGAGCAGATGCGCCAATACCCTGGATATGTTCGCCGGAGATATGCGCTTCTATTCCTGCCTGCTCCAGCTGGTTGCAATACATCTGTGCTTCGAACTCATTGGCGGACCGATATACCTGTTTCACTTCAAATCTCCTGGGGTTACGCAAATAATATTCTGCTTCCATTTCGCATTTCTTTGTCTGTGAAATCAACAAAATACAGAATATTCAGTAAATCAAAGTTCATCGAAATGGGATGAATGGCACAGTCGCTGGTGAATTCGGGCGGGCCCGATATTGGTTCATCCAATCAAGACATGGCCCAGCATACCGGGTAAAAATCCCAGAAAAGCTGCGATTCCGCGGCCCGAGGAAAAACAACAGGCTCAGTATAGGACTCATTGAGATAATGGCGCTTATTTTGGACGGACGCTGCAATCAAAAAGCACGTGAGTAGCGATCGGTTTTGGAATCATCGGTCCTGTGGAGCGATCTGCGGATCTGAATCCGGAATGATGCGTTTCCCCATAGAGATGGCCGCATCTACGCTATAGCCCAGGTGTTCATAGAAAGCTCGAACCTCTTGATTCTCGGTGCGAATCTGCAGGTTGATTTTGGGACATCCCCTTTTCAGTAATTCTGCTTCAAGGTGCTGCACGAGCTGGCGAGCAATGCCAAGGTTTCGATGCTCAGGATCTGTTGCCAGGTAGTTGATCCAGCCTCTGTGTCCATCGTATCCGCCCATAACCGTTGCTACGAGTTTTTCGTTCAACAGGGCCACCAGAAATAACTCTGGGTCCACTTTAAGCTTTCGGTAAATATCAGCATCTGGATTGTTCCAGGGGCGAACGAGGCCGGCCCGGTACCAGAGTTCTATGACATCGGTCCGGTCTGCACTGCGAAATGGTCGGATAGATGGATGCTCCCAGTTCATGTTCTCCATTGTTTTGTTCCCCGGACATCGGGCATTGGTAAGCAACTCAATTCGATGCGCATTCCAGACATGTATCTGTATCCAATAAATACAGGATCCTGGCTGCCGGAATTTCTTTGCCGCATCTTTTGCATTTTTGAAAGTCCGGCGAATCGATCTGATCTAATCGTGCCTGGATTCTTTGCTTCCTGGTACGCGCGGATGCTAGATTCGCTTCAGCCACGCTCTTGTTCTGAATGGCATCCATTCGAGTGAGTCGACCAAGCGATACATCCGGAGCTATTGGCTGTGTATCGTTTTCCAGGCTGCAGATATCTGCATCCAGAGAGGCGATTTCATTCGCCGCTTTTTCCTTAAATTCGGCTTTCTCCTCTTGATTCAAATGCTGCTCCTTTCCCTCAAACTCCAAACGGGGATTTGCTTGTTTCCTTCCCGGAATGCAAAAAGCTAGGTCCGTGCTCCGCTACTGGCTTCCAACACTTGTTCTGATAACAATTCTATCTTCTGCATGCAATGAACCAGGGACGATTCAAGATCACCAGTCCTTTTCCAGCGGATGGACCTATGCTCCCGTATCCGATGTTTCCTCTCTCCGGAGCGAAGATCAATCTGAATTCGTTCTTCCGGCTGATTCTGCATTTCAGGTTTTACCTGACGGAAAGCCCCAGGTCTCCCTTCCCAGAGAGTCATTCTCCCTGGGCTGGGAAGCACGCACCGTGTGGTTTAGATCTCCAGAGATTCCTGATCTGAGCTACAGAGATCCGGTTTTATATTCGCCTCTTGTGAATCAGAGTATTCGGCTTTTTGTGAAAGCTGATACCGGGCTCCAGGAAATCTACAGTTTTGGCGAGCCGGAGCTAGGGCCTGCGGGATTCGCGGGATGGCCGAACCACATAGTAAAGCTACCTTCGAATCTAGAGGGGAAGCGAATCTATGCTCTGGTATTCTCAGAAACGTTATCAACCGCTGTGAGCTCGCCGGCCAGTTCCCTTTCTGTAGGAGAACGCGGCTACTTCATCCGACAGATCATAAAAAAGGACCTTGCTCGCATCTGTCTGGGCTTTCTGTTTTCATTCGCCGCAGTTTTCGCATTGATCCTCTATTTGCGTAACCGCTCCGAGAAACTTCTGGGAGCTTTTGGATTTTTCGCATTGCCCTGCGGAGTCTATGTAATCAGCAATCGCACTGTGGAACTGCAACATCTGTTGCTGGATGCGCCGGTTTTCTGGATGTATCTGGAACANATTTCCCTGGGTCTTTCACCCTTCACATTCGGGGCCTTTATGTGGCAGGCTCTGCCTTCATCCAAAACCGTGCGTTGGATCACGGTTACTCTGGGAGCATACCTGATCCTGGCGACCTTTCTAAACTTCTTCGGTGTGCCACTCTACAGTTTGCTGTACCCTTTCTTCTATCTGACGCTGCTTTCCTCCATGGGAATCTCAGCAGTCATTGCCATTCAAGCATTCCACAAGAACAGGGAAGCGCGCATCATTCTGCTGGGACTGACTTCTTTGATGGTTTGTGCAATCTACGATATGCTGGGGGCCCTGGGCCTGATCTTCTGGCCCTTCCAGATCGTTACCTGGGGATTTCTGGCTTTCCTGGTCTCGCTGGGCAGCATTCTTTATTTGCGATACACAGCGACTCACAGGCAACTTCAAGAATACTCCCATGGTCTGGAAGAAAAGGTTCAAGAGAGAACAGCCAGTCTGGATCGGACGCTTCGCGAAGTGCGAAAGCTTAAAGAGAAGCAGGATGGGGACTATTTCTTGATCTCGCTTTTGATGCATCCGCTCCGGCCTCAGGATCTTCAATCTGGATCTGTGCGAGTAGCGATGGAGCTACAGCAGAAGAAGAGTTTTGAATATCGCGGTCGCAAGGCATCCATCGGTGGTGATGTCTGTCTGGCTCGTGACATTGAACTTCAAGGTAAGCAATACGTGGCTTTTGTAAATGGCGATGCCATGGGAAAATCCATGCAGGGCGCCGGAGGCGCTGTAGTTCTGGGTACAACCTTTGGCTCTGCAGTGGAGCGCACCAAGCTATCGTCGGCGGATGGAAATCGAAGGCCGGAAACCTGGCTACGAGAGTCCTTTCGGGAAATGAATCGAGTCTTTCTCTCCTTTGAAGGGAGTATGATGACGACCATGCTTCTGGGACTCATCGAAGAAAAGACCGGGAAAGTCTACTACATCAATTGTGAACATCCCTTTGTTGCGCTTTTCAGCAACGGGGAGGCCAGCTTTCCAGAACAAATACTAACGACCAAGCTGGGCCTGGCTCGTCCGGAGTCCGAGGCAGAAGTGAATCAGCTGGATCTTAAGCCAGGGGAGGCTCTATGTATGGGATCCGATGGCAAAGACGACCTGCTATTTACGGAGAACGATGGAACAGAAAGTCGAAATGCGGATGAAGGCTTGTTCCTGCGATTGGTGGCGGAGTCCCGGGGAAATCCTGAAGCCATGCAACAGGCCATCGAAGAACTGGGCGAAGTTACCGATGATCTATCGCTCTTGACGGTATATTACCACTAGAGCGCCAGGTTTTTTTATTGAGGGCCTGGCTATTTTATATTGGATAAGACTGAAAGTACGCAGAATCCAACGCTTGCCCGGCGCCAAGAACATCCGTTCCCTGCACATTACCGTCCAATGAATGCTTCCCTTTTCCGGGACGCCGCTCGCATCATCTGCACTTGCTTAGGTGGCCAGGCAGCCATCGATTTCTTTGCCCGTCAGGCTGCTTTCTTAACTCGGGAAGTGCAAAACGGGCAGCGCGTAGCATCCAGCGGGATGGCCTGACGACATTCCGGACAGGGGCGAGAACTCACCGGCGCTGGCTCATCCTTTCTTCGCAGGGAATTCATTCCGCGAACCACAAAGAAAAGCACCATGGCTACAATCAGGAAGCTAATCACTGAATTGATAAAGGTTCCATAGTTGATTGTGACCGCGCCTGCTTCCTGCGCCTGAGCCAGAGTGGCATAAGGTCCGGCGATTTCGCCGGGTTTTAGAATCCAGAATAGATTGGTAAAGTCTACGCCTCCCAGCATCAATCCCAGGGGTGGCATCAGAACATCAGCTACCAGGCTTTTCACCACGGAAGTGAAGGCTGCCCCCAGCATGATTCCAATGGCCATTTCCACTGCATTCCCTTTTACAGCAAATTCCCTGAATTCCTTTATGAAAGCTTTCATGTCGGTCTTCTACTTTCTGCTGCTCCGGACATCCGTCAACCACAGAGTTGTTCGCCTGATTAAGAACTTCCATTGGCAACCCTGGACGGCTTTGCTTTTTTGACTCAGTGCTTCGATTGCTTCAATACCTGAAATCCTACTCCGGTCGTCTCAGCTTTGCTGTAAGCTCCAGTGTCTCCAACAAGATACTGGACCTTATGCCACCGCTCCTGGTGGGCTGGGTTATCGACTCATTGCAGGGAAATCCTCCGGACTGGATTCCCCCTGGAGATCCTTTTGAGCGGGCTTCTTTCCTGGCAATACTTGCCGTTCTGATTTTCCTTTTCGAAAGCCTGTTTCAGTGGATGTATCAATATGGATTTCTGACGTTGGCTCAGAACCTGCAGCATTCCCTTCGAATCGACGCTTACGACCGATTACAGAAAAGGGAAATCGCTTTCTTCGAGAATCACCGAGTGGGTGAAACCATGGCGATCTTGAATGATGATGTGAATCAGCTGGAACGCTTTCTAAACAATGGCTTTAATGAGCTCATTCAGCTGGCTACACTCTTTATCTTCGCAGGCAGCGTACTCTTCTCCATTTCCTGGGAACTGGCTTTAGTGGGTCTGGCTCCCTTGCCTGTAATTGTGGCGGGTAGCCTGATTTACCAGAGATTGATTTCGCCCAGGTATAAAAAAGTCCGGGAAGCCGTGGCTCGATTGAGCAGTCGGCTGGAGAATAATCTCAGCGGAATTCTGGTGATCAAGAGCTTTACCGCAGAACAATTCGAATCCGAACGACTAAGGGGCGTTTCCGACGAGTATCGAAACGCCAACTTTAATGCTATCAAGTTAAGTGCATTGTATGTACCTGTAATTCGCATGGCGGTAGCCGTTGGATTTGGAGGTGTCCTGCTGCTGGGAAGCTACTGGATTCTGGATGGCTCCGGGATTCTAACCGTTGGAGAACTTGTGTTGTTTTCCATGATGGTTCAGCGCTTGCTCTGGCCACTCACTCAGATGGGTCGCACATTTGACGAGTACGAACGAGCCTCGGTTTCGGCGAATCGAGTGTTTGGCCTGGTGGATAGTCGCTCCAGCATCGAAAATCCAGCCCATCCAGTGCAGCCAGAGAAAGTCCAGGGCGCCATTGGATTGCAGAATGTTCAGTTCAAGTATGATCGTGGCACTCCGGTGTTAAAGGGCCTGTCCTTTTCGGTTCGCCCGGGAGAGACCATCGGAATCGCGGGGCCTACAGGTTCAGGGAAATCGACTCTGATCAAGTTGCTTCTCAGGCTTTACGATCCCACTGGCGGCACCGTCACTCTGGACGGGCATGATCTAAAAAGCTGGGATATTCGCACCCTTCGGCGAAACATTGCACTGGTCAGTCAGGATGTTTATCTGTTCCACGGCTCCATTCTGGAAAATATACTCTATGGATCAGTCAGTCATGGAGATCTGGAAAACCGCAAAGAAGAATACCTGTCGAAGGTACAGGAGGCTTCCAGCATGGCCAGCTTCCATGATTTTGTGGAAACTCTCCCTGACGGCTACGATACTATTGTAGGCGAAAGAGGCATCAAGCTATCCGGGGGCCAGAGACAGAGGTTGAGCATAGCCCGGGCCATCGTAAAGAATGCACCCATCTTAATCCTGGACGAGGCCACCAGCTCGGTGGACACAGAAACCGAGCGCGCTATCCAGTCCAACCTGGATCGGCTCACCCGGGGACGAACTTCTTTAATTATTGCTCATCGACTTTCCACCATTCGAGCGGCGCATAGAATCCTCCTCATCAAGAGTGGACAGCTAACGGAAGAAGGAAGCCATGAGCAGCTTGTGGCCATGAAAGGAGATTATGCGGATCTCTGGAGTGTTCAGGCCGGGGAAGCCGCTCATCTGTCCTGATGGAAATGAGCTGGATCGAATGGGTGGCTGTGCTGGCTGGATTGCTCTGCGTCTGGTTCACCATCAAAGAGAACATATGGTGCTGGCCTCTTGGATTGATTCAGGTGACGTTGTATGTCTGGATTTTCTACCAGGCTAAGCTGTATTCTGACTTTGTATTGCATATAATTTACATTTTTTTACAGTTTTATGGATGGTATAGCTGGCTCTACGGAGGCATGAATCATACGAAGCTCCCTGTAAGTCGGCTGTCACCTAATGGATTCCTATTATCGCTGCTTTTGACCTCCGTAGCCACTGCCCTATGGGGCGCCGGGATGGAGCACTATACGGATGCTTCTTTACCTTACTGGGATGCTTTTACGACCATGGCCAGTTTGATGGCTCAATGGCTACTCACTCGAAAGAAACTGGAATCCTGGATCTACTGGATCTCCGTGGATGTGGTGGCCATCGGGGTGTATTTCTATAAAGGCCTGCATCCTACAGCCGGACTCTATGCAGTATTTCTGATTCTGGCCTCCGCTGGATTCTGGAAATGGAGCCGTAATCGCTTGAACCATGAGATAGAAGTACCAGAATAGTGGCTGAAATGAGAATTCGTGTCCGCTACGCTTCCATTTTCCTGCTAGAGTTGCAGAGCTTTTTTCGGGGGAACCAGTGAATTGGAAACCCGGAAAAATACTGGTGCTTGTCTCGGCAATCGTCCTGCAACAACCTCTGCTGCTTTTTGCTGAGAGCCCTGTAATTCGGGCCGGCATCTATAGCAACCCACCGAAAGTCTTTGTGAACGATGCCGGGCAGGCCGCAGGCTTCTGGCCGGACCTTGCTCGATCTATTGCTCGGGATGGGGGTTACACAATCAAATGGATTCATGGCACCTGGGAAGAAAACCTGGAACGCCTTCGAAAAGGAGAAATCCATCTGATGGTGGATGTGGCTGTAACGCCGGAGCGAAGAAGTAATTTACTCTTTGGCGATGAAACCGTTCACGTTAGCTGGTCACGCATTTACGCGGCCCCCGGCCAGAGTATACAATCCATCCCGGATCTTCAGCGAAAGCGCATCGCTGCCTTGTCCGGCAGTATTAACCTGGAGGGACCTGAAGGATTGCGCAACCTCCTGGCCAAATTCGCGGTGGAAGCAGAGATTGTGCCAATGTCTGATTATGCTTCTGTATTCCAGGCCCTGGAGAGCGGAATCGTGGATGCAGCGGTTACCAATCGAGATTTCGGCAATCAAATGGAGGAGCGCTTTGACATTGTTCGCACTCCTATCATGTTTCAGCCTGCAGATCTTCGTTTTGCCTTTGCGCCTAATTCACCCTTTGCGAAGAATATAAAAACTCATTTTGACATGGTCCTGGCGGAGAAGAAGCGAAACCAGGATTCGGACTACTATCGTCTGCAGGGCAAATGGTTGGGACTTTCGGGCAGGGAAGGACCGGACATACCGGCCTGGCTGAAATGGTTGGTGGCCATGCTTCTGGGAGCTACTTTGCTTTTGCTTGGCGGCTTGATGCTTGTGGAGATGCGAGTTCGATCACGCACTCGTAAGATCGAAGAGCAACAGGAGGAACTAAAGGCCCAGGATGCGAGCCTGAAGGAAACCAACCACCATCTATCGCACCTGCTGGCATCCAGAAAGTCGATCATCAATTCTCTTCCAGCGCATATCGCATTGCTGGATGCAGGCGGTCAGATTCTGGAAGTGAACGAGCAATGGCAGCAATACAGGGACCATCATGGATATTCTGGATCCGATTTTCCCGTGGGCCGCAACTATCCGGCTCTCTGTATCACCGAGCGGACCGATGCACCCGGGGAAGCGGAGAATCTCGTGAGTGGGATCCGATCCGTGCTTTCCGGGGAAAAATCTACCTTCTCTATGGAGTACCCCGCTCATTCACCGCACCAGCTCAGGTGGTTTAAGATCACAGCAGGTCGACTTGTTTCTGGCGATCCGGATGAAAGACATGGTGTCGTTGTTATGCACATCGACATCACTGAGCGCAAGATGGCGGAACTGGAACTCAATCGCCTGGCCTTTCAGGATGCGGCCACCGGTCTACCCTCTCGAGTGGGCTTCGTCAGAAGCATGCGAAGGCGTATGGATCGAATTGGCTGGGATTCCGGGGCCATTGTCGCCGTGATGGATATTGTAGCTATGCGAGACATTAATGATGTCCATGGCTATGAAATGGGAGATGAATTTTTGTTCTCACTGGGCCATCGCTTACGTGAGCAGGCCGGCGATCGGGGGCTGGCGGGTAGAACTGGAGGTGATGAATTCGTAATCTATCTGGCTCCGGATGATGATGAAGAACCTGAAGAGATGGTGAAGGATCTGGCAGTGGCGCTTTCATCTCCGTTTATTCTGGAGGATCTGGAAATCACTGTAAACGTACGCTACGGTTACACCGTGCTGGGGGAAAACAAACGTTCCATGGAAGCTTTGATGCGCGAAGCGGAGCTGGCCCTTTTTCGAGTCCGGGAGGAAGTGGGCCAGACCCTGAAAAGATATAGCGAAGAGCTCAGCGAAATTACCCGACAGAGAATTGAGCTTACCCGGGAGATCCGCAAAGCGCTGACTTTGAATGAATTCGAAATGCATTTCCAGCCCAAGGTGGATTTACAGAGCGGCGAACTGAATAGCGCGGAGGCCTTGATTCGATGGAACCATCCGGAACGGGGTATGCAATCTCCAGGAATATTTATTCCAGTAGCCGAAAAGAGTCAGCTTATTTCTCAAATGGGAGATTGGATTCTGGAAACAATTATCAGTCAGCTGGCCCGCTGGCAGGAAAAGAACATTCCTGTGGTTCCGGTGGCGATCAACATCTCCCTGGTGCAATTTCGCAATGGAGGATTTTCAGATCGAGTGAAGGAACTTCTCCATCATCATGGAGTCTCTTCTGATTTGATTTCGCTGGAGATAACGGAAAGCGTATTTGAGCAAGAATCTCCTGAACTGAGATCAGAACTGGAATCCCTGAGAGAGTCCGGCATTAGACTATCACTGGATGACTTTGGTACCGGGTACTCATCTTTGCAGTATTTGCAGAATTATCCCTTCCATGAAATCAAAATCGACCAATCCTTTGTTCGCCAGGTAGAGCAGCCTTCCAGTCGGGAGATTGTCAGAACCGTACTCAGTCTGGCAAATGCACTGAACGCCGATGTTGTAGCCGAAGGTATCGAGACAGCCCTGGTTCGGGACGCTTTGATATCCATGGGCTGCACGCTGGGGCAGGGGTACTTTTTCAGTCGCCCGGTGCCCGCTCATCAATTTGAGCAGATCCTGCAGAATCCCAGGCTACAACCAGGCTAGTTGATTCCAAAAGTGTCACACCACTCCCTTACTCTGAAATAAAATGCGCAATCCATCGGCCGAGACTATGGGCGGTGATTTGATAGCATGGGAGGCTCTAATGGAACTAATTTCTATCCTGGTGGCTTTAGCTGCAGGTCTGATTGGTTTTTTCATCGGTCGGTTTCTGGCGCAGAAGCGCAATGCAGAACTGCGGAATACCCTCTATGAACGGGAAGTTGATCTTGCTTCGATGAATCGCAGGGTGCTCGAAGAAGAAAAGCTTCGCAACGGAGTGGAAGAGCGATTTTCCGATGCTTTTCGTAACCTATCCCAGGAGATTCTGAGTCGGCATGGGGAGCAATTACTGCGACAAAATCAGCAAAACATAGATATGGCTTTGAGTCCGCTGAAAGAAAGGATCAAGGAGTTTCAGGACAAGGTGGAGCGCTCCCATCGCGAAGCCGGGGAGCGTACCGTAAGTTTGACGGAAAGACTTAAAGCACTGGAGAACCTGGGCCTGCAAATGTCCGGAGAAGCGGAGCGACTAACCAGAGCTCTGAAGGGAGATAACAAGATTCAGGGAAACTGGGGCGAGGTCGTTCTTGAAAGGATTCTGGAGGACTCCGGATTACGAAAGGGCAAGGAATACTATACTCAGGGTTCCACCCTGGCCGTGTCCGATGAAAACGGTAAACGCATACGACCGGATGTAGTGATTCATCTGCCAGAAAACAAGCATCTCGTTGTGGACTCCAAAGTCTCTTTGAATGCTTACGAGGCTTACACAGCCGCAGAAAGCGAAGAACAGAAAAAGACCAGTCTAAAAAATCTAATTCGCTCGATTCGCACGCACGTAGATGGTCTTAGCGCCCGCCACTACCAGGGGAGCTCGGAGCTTAATACCCCGGACTTCGTATTGCTCTTTATGCCTGTTGAAGCCAGCTTTTCCCTGGCTCTTTCCGAAGACGGCGGCTTATTTCAATATGCATGGAATAAGAGCATAATGATTGTCACTCCCACAACATTGATGGCTACATTGTGGACTATTTCCTCTATGTGGAAACAGGAAAACCAGACTCGCTTTGCCATGGAGATAGCAGCCGAAGGAGGGCGATTGTATGACAAGTTTGCAGGATTTGTCAGCACATTTGAAGAAGTAGGCCGTGCCATTGATAAGAGCCAGGAAAGCTATGATCGCGCCATGAATCAGCTCAAGCACGGAAAAGGGAACTTGATCTCAAGGGCCGAAAAGATTCGTAAGATGGGAGCTACTACTTCGCGTAGCTTGCCGGACTCCATGAAGCGAGCCGGGGATCTGGAGAATTCCGTAGACCCGTCCGAGGAAAAAGGGAGTCGCCGATCCGCCTGAACTCCTGGATTCAAGTTCATGGTAGATCCTATTTCACTCAGCCGGCCTGCGAAAAACACTGGTCCGGTGCGGCCCCCGCTGTAGACCGGGAAAAGGTACTGCAGAATGCAGAAAAGGCAGCGAGACGATTCGGCCATCGAAATGGCTATTGAGGAAATTGATGATGCGGTGAAATCGCATATGGACTGGACCCGGCATCTTCTGCGGCTTTGCTTGCTTGGAGAACCTCCCGGGCCGGATATGATCGATCCAGATGGACATTCGATCTGCCACTTTGGTCATTGGTTGCAGGAAAACCAGGTTATGCTACAGCAGTACGATCCAGACAAGGAGCACCGACTCTGTACTGCGCACGAAGACCTGCACAATGCCATCCGAAAGCTTTTGATTCAGGAGCGAAGCATAGACGAGAAGCGCCAGTTGATGGATGCCTTTGAAGTTCACCAGACTGCCTTGATAGATATGCTTTCGCATTTTCGGAATCGACTGGAGGAGAGTCGCAGTCATTATGACCCTCTCACCGGGCTTCCATTAAGGCATTTCCTGGAGAATTCATTCCTTGAATTCCAGCGAAGAACCCGGCGAAACAAGACCTTATTCTACATCGCTTTGATTGATGTGGATCATTTTAAGGCCGTCAATGATCAGTTTGGCCACGTGACCGGCGATGATGCACTGGCGCATCTTGCGGGCTTACTATTGAAAGCCTTTCGAGAGAATGAACCCCTTTACCGCCTCGGAGGCGAAGAATTCCTTCATTTTCTCGAAGTCGAGAATGAATCCCAGGCATTGGCAGCGCTGCATAGGGCCATGAATCTGCTTCGGGTAACGCCGCTGGCCACTCATTCTGGAGAGATTGATCTCACATTAACTATTGGACTGGCCCATGTGGGATCCGCCGAAGTACTCCGGGAAGCCATGGAGCGAGCGGATTCTGCGATGTACAGGGGTAAGCGCACCGGGCGGAATCGTTGCGTTGTAGCGGAGCCGCCAGCGGCATTGCCCGCGGAAGTGGCGGAGCCACATTAATCGAGTCTATTCTTCGTCCTTTTCTTGCGATAGGCATAAGTCCTGGTTGCGAATGCTCCTCTCTACGGACTCTACCCATTTTAATACGATTTCCTGATTCACCTGGTAAATCATTTGTTCCACCGGCTTTGTTCGAAAAAAGCCATACATGGTCACTGATTCCTGTTCTCGAATTTCTACTTTGTCTTCTGCTAGAATTCTCTGAGAACGGTCCAGAAGTCGGTATTCCACGCTGGCCGTATACGTTCCTTCTCTCAATTGAACTGGCCAGTATCCCACCAGGGGATACACAGCAGGCCAGGTCCACCACCAGTTATAATCATTGGTATAGGTCGGGCGAAAAACTATATCCATTATCATAAAGGAACCTTTCATTGTTCCAGCTCGCTCTAGATTAAGGGTATCCTTGAAGATTCTCCTGTCTCTTAAAGCAGAAAGAAAGTAGGTTCTCCAGGCAATGGAGTCATGACGGGCATCATAAGAAATCACTCGCACATCTCCGATCAGCACGGGTATTTCGCAGAGGTTGGGCCCTGATTTGGAGTCATTGGCCAGAGGTACCTGACGAACATCTACGCTACAACTGCTGCAGACCACGGCCAGAGCGATACAGAGAATGTGGGTCTTAAAAAACATAAAGAAGACTTCAGAGAGACCAGCGGATTAGTAAAGAAGAAATAGTAAAAATCTGCATACCAGGTCAGGAGCCCGTGGCTACCGATCCAGGATATTAATTGGCAGGGAAGGCCCCTGAGATCAGATTACCTGATTGTGGAAGACTTCGAATTCTGGACTCTCCTGGCAGGCCTGGGTATTTTCCTTTTCGGAATGTATACTATGGAGGATAGCATCAAGCTCCTGGCAGGTCCTTCCTTCAAGCATCTTATTCGTCGATACACTGGTAGCCGAACTAAAGGCTTACTTACAGGGGTAGTGAGTACAGCGGTGCTGCAGAGTAGTTCCGCTGTGTCTCTGATGGTTCTGGCCTTCGTGGGCGCCGGCCTGATGTCACTGGGCAATGCCATCGCTGTCATGGTGGGTTCCAATATTGGAACGACTCTCACTGTCTGGATCGTTGCTGTATTCGGATTCAAAATCAAAATCGATGCTTTCGCATTGCCATTGATCGGTGTGGGCGGATTGGGGATGATCTTTCTGGCCCGGTTTGTTCGATACTACAACCTCAGTCGCTTACTTGTGGCTCTGGGCCTACTGTTCCATGGTCTGGAAATGATGAAATCCAGTGTGGCCGGGCTGTCCTCCAATGTAGACTTAAGTGGTCTGCCTTTTACTGGTCTGTGGTTCTATTTACTGCTGGGCATTCTGCTGACTGCGGCCATGCAGGCCAGTGCCGCTACAATCGCTCTTGTGCTTGCCGGATTGCATTCCGGAATGATTGGATTCGACGATGGAGCTGCCATGGTGATCGGGGCTAACATCGGCACCACCATCACTATACTGTTGGGTGCCATCGGAGGTTCCACTCCGAAGAAGCAGGCCGCCTTCAGTCATGTGGCCTTTAATGCTATTAGCGCAGTTCTTGCACTTCTACTGTTCCCCGTGTTAATATGGGTTATTCTGGACGTCGCGGACTTTAGCACGAACGGTGTCCTGGGAATTGCATTGTTTCATACAATGTTCAACTGCCTGGGTGCCGGGATTTTCCTGCCATTCCTCCAGAGTTTTACCGGATTTCTAAAGCGCATTTACCCGGAGTCCAGGACGGCCCTGAGTCGATTCGTCAACATTACAGCGCCGGACGTCGTGGAAGCAGCGATAGTAGCATTTCGCAATGAGGTGTTGAATCAGCTATTTCTCTCTGTATACTATGTCTGCCACAAATACTCCATAGAGCCCGGGGACACTGATCTGGAGCAAGACTATCCTGCCCATCTCGTGACTTACGGTGGACTGGGCGAATTACATGCGGAGATCTTTCGCTTCTATTCGGGCATTCCCGTGGAGCGATCCGAGGGCGATTCGCTGCAGCTGGATAGTGTTTTGCGGGCCAGTCGAAGTATTATGAACTCCACCCGAAATTTGCGCGAACTTCTGAATGATGTACTTGAAATGCAAGCTGAAGAGACCGGATTCGCGATGCATGCAGTTCAGGATTTTAAAGGCAGATTGGGACGACTCAAGTCGATCACGACTTCCGTATTTCAACATCCGGACAAAGCCGCAATGATAGATTTAGATGATTTCTTTGCAGAGGTTGAGCAATCGGACCGAGTGTTTATCGCTTCTCTATCCCGGGCAGTGCGAAGCGAAGGCCTTTCCGAAGAGGAAGTCACCCGCTTGTTGATGGTCAATCGACTGTTTACCCAATCGCTGAGAATGCTAACACTCAGTATGAAAGGTCTGGTACAATCTTATCATGGAATTTCGGAGGCCATGGAAGTTCTGGATTGAGTGTTTTCGCTCTCTGGACATTCAGCAGGAGTTCGATTCGGCTAGATGTTAACCGGTCGAAAGCTGCATTCCGTTCTCCGAAATCAGTCCAGGGGTTTGCGTCTGCTAAACAAAATACGATACGCAATCAAGAGAATCATTCCGATCAAAGCGATGTCGAAAGCGTATATGGTCCAGAATAGCAGAGGCGATATTTGATTATCGAAAGCAGCTTCAACGATGTAAGCCATCAAAAAGAAGAGGGGAAATGAGAATAGAGTGCCCAGGCCAAGATAGACCAGTCCGTGCCACCAGGGCGGAGGCGGGACATTGGTCCACCGGCAGTAAAGAGTTAAAGCAAGCTGAGGCAAAACCAGCAGAACAGGAACGGCCACCACAAGAACAATCCACTCACCTCCCATGGTGGCGAACAGGGCTATGATCATGATAACGGCGCATGCATTGGCACTAATAAGTCCAGCGATGAAAGGCTTGCCCCACTTTTCCATACGCTTTCCAGTGCACAGCCCCTGCAGAAAGAATTCAAGCCCTAATTTCACATCGGAGCAGCGGAAACGGCGCCCATAGTTATGCTTTGTATCGGCGCGCGGTCAGAGACATCAGCTCCAATGTCCGCTACCTTACCAGAATCTGTAACTATATGTGAAGCCAAATAGGAGCGCCGATGATCGGCCGCGATGCTCTGCGCCGCCATAAGTCAGGGCAACATCCTGCAGAACCTGGGCTGCAGTGGGAGGTGTGCTATTGGCCAGTAGCGGAATCACTTCTTTCGTGCGAACCGAAGTCTGATAGGTCTGCAGACTGGTAAAGAAGGTCCAGTCCAGATTGATTTCATGTTTGAACGTCAGGTCCAACTCCAGTCCTGTAATTTCCACGGCGCCGATTTCCTTTCTGTACTCAAATGAATCGTTCAATCCAAAAAGTAGATCCGTTTCATCCCAATCCCCGGAGCCTGATTCGAACCCCAGTCTTAACTGAAGAGCAAAAGGACCTTCGAATTGATAGGTAAAATCCATGCCAAGGTAAGCGGTATTGGCCTGCACCAGGGATTGATTCTCCGGAGAGGCGCCTCCCACTATAAACTCGGTGCCGGAAACGTTCAGACCGGTTATCGAGGTTTTTTCATTCAAAAACTCTTCTCGAATAGAACGAAATCCAATCAGAAAGTAAAGACTGTGCGGGCTGGACTCATGCAAGGCATCCCAGCCAAGTATGAGTCCCGTTCGATTCTGACTGTACTCGCCGGTATGGTTACTACTGCGAGTGACACTTGTGTTACTAAAGGTCCCCTGTAAATAGGAGGAGAATTCAACACTGGCATATTCCGATTTCTGGTCGAGCTCGAATAACCATTCATTCCTGAGGTAGGCGATCCTCAGGTTCTGCCCGGACTGTGAGCTATAACTCCAGTCCGGCATCTGGCCAAAGCCGCCAAAGAAAGCGCCGCCAAATTGATATTCACTCTGCAATCTGGGTTCGAACTGACTCTGAAGAAAGGCCGGACCCAGCCCCAGACCTATCCGAAGATCATTGGGGCCCACCTCATCGTTCGCATATGCAGGGCTCACAATGAGCGCCATGCAGAGAGTTGTGGCTATTGCCCTGGATTCAAATAACTTGCTCAGAAGGTTAAACATGGGACTCACCCCTTAGATCATGATTCCGTCATAGGCGCAAGTAAAAGAAACTTTAGCATAGGCTTACGGTGCGGCATGATTTTCGGATTGCCCGGCCCGGATGGTTTACATGGTTCCAATCGCTCCTGGATTGCAACAGCACAACTTTGTGGTCCGGGATTCTAATGGGTAGAGCGCAGGCCTGCGAGATGGCAAAGGTCCGGAGCTCTTAGTTTTGTGCCAGAACTCCGGGCCTCTCAGTAATCAAGGAAGGTGAACTTTGTAAAACCAGGCCATGTTGCTGGCCGGGGAAAGACTATGGATCACCAGGCATTCATTTCCTTTGATTGTGCCCAGAGAGATGCGACCATTTTGCTTGAAAGCAGTCGGATAGCCTTCCCAGACTACACGGGAGCTAATCACTCGGCCCGCCTGATGGATGACTGCCACAGCTTTCCAGCGTCCATTGCGCACCCAATTTCCATCGGCCATTCCCTGGAAATAAGCATCCATGGGGATGTTGATGTTTTCCAGATAGGCTGGCCCGGTGCTGGATGCACACAGATTCCCCTGGTTGGTACCCAGCAATACCTTGACATCTCTTGCGAGCAGAGCTGCAGGGATTGCCAGCACAGCAATTATTAATATTAATCTGGATTTTTTCATTTTCATTCTCCTGGTTTGCGAAGCCACTGCTCGCTACTGCCCTATTGGACGGAACCCTATAGGGGTATCCGGAATCTTTTGTGGAAAAACTATGAGAATGAGATGCGTTAGCATTTGATCCGAGGCTATACCGAGGAAAAGAAAACTACTTGAGAAAACAAAGCAAACTGAGTAGCCCGGGATATGGACTGTAACGTTGTGGATCTTGAGCAACCATTGAATGTACCGGTAGACGAAAACCTGTACAGGCTTGTGTCCGAATACCGCTACACCTGGGCTCGTGAAATCGATCCAGAGAAAAAGGCTGAACTGGACAGTGTTCTGTATCCGCCATCCGTTGCGAAGGCAAAGAAAGAACTAAAAAACGTCGATGGCAAAGAAGCGATGAAAGGTGCCCCAGGAGGTAAATCGAAAGGTTATTCCTACACTGAAACCTCCTGTCTTTACAATCGAATTGCCGTCCCATCCGGCTTTACATATGACGGTGCAAGCGTACCTCGAATTGCCTGGTCCATAACAGGCATTCGCCCGGATGGTCTGTTAAGGGCTGCAGCCGCCGTTCATGACTGGATCTACCAATGGAAGGGCCAACTGCCCCGGGGTAGCCATGCCTTTCGCATAGACGAATTTCCCTGGCAAGATGCCATCGGGCGGTGGAGGCGAAAAGACTGCGATCGGTTGTTCGGTCGCATGATGCGTGAAGCCGGTGTTCCATCTATCAAGCGGAAAATGGCCTATCTGGCGGTACGCTTGCTCGGTGGCCTTAGCTGGTAGAGACTCAAATTAGATAGTTTCACAGCGCAGGGAGTGTAAAAACTAACTCCGCTCCACGCCCGGGCATTGACAGGTGAGCCTTATGCTTCATTCCCGGGACTGATCTTCGCTTAGGGGGTGGACCCTGCCAGCCTTCATTCCGCTCCCGGGCTTATTTCCAAAGCCCGGTGGTTACGGTTGTCAATACCACTTGCAATGCCGGAACCCGGCCTATCAGCCAATAATTCCAGCTTCTTTCATCTGCTCCACATGATCGCATAGTGTATCTGCGATGGGATGATACACGATTCCCAGGTCCTGTATGCTTCGAGAGTTGTCCAGTTTGTACCGTACGCCCAGGTTCTTTTTCAAGAAGTCCCACGATAAACCAAAGAGAGGTCCGATGAGGTATACCATGAACGTGGGCAATTGCCCCCGGGGTAGAGGTAACGTCTTTCCATAGCGCTCTTTCAGAATGTTCGCTAGCTCTACAAAGGTTTTGGTGTCTGCGCACAGCAAATGTCTTCCAGAAGCGTCGGCCTTGAAGGCGGCAAGGACATGAGCCCGGGCTACATCTCGCACATCCACAATACCGAAGGTAAGGTCTGGAACTCCCGATTTAAGAGGCCCTCCAACGAGATCGTGCATGAACTGTACGCTGGTTCCATCCATGCGACGGGAAAGGGAAGGGCCCATAACAAAGGCCGGATTAATGACCACAAGTTGCCATCGGTTTTGTGCTTTCGCTATCTTCCAGGCTTCTTCTTCGGCCACAGTTTTGGAATATGAGTAAGGCTGATGCTTCAGACTGCTGGATCTATTCCAATCGCTTTCATCCATAGTCTGGTTGCTCTTTTGCAGAGCATCCACGTTGTCTCCCATAATGGCCGCAACGCTGGACGTCAGTACCACTCGTTTGACATCCGAGCATCGATTCGCTGTATTCAGTACGTTACGAGTGCCTTGAAGCGCCGGGTCGATAAGCTGCTTCTGCGCATCCTTCAGTCCCTTGATGAAAAAAGGCGATGCAGTATGAATAACGATTTCGCACCCTTTCATCGCTTCGTCAAAGGAACCATCTTTCAGTAGATCTGCTTCGAAAAGGCTTAACTTGCCGGGCAGGTTCTCCAGGCCCTTCAGATGAGCCACTTTCTCCTCCGATTGCAGGCTACGAACCGTGGCATGTACGTTGTGGCCTTCCTCCAGAAGATATTTTACGATCCAGGATGCAATGTATCCGGATCCTCCCGTAACCAGTACCGTTTTTCCCATATCTAGCAGAGTAAGAATTGGACCCATACGTTGGCCAGACTAATTCAACGAAAAGCGTACCCACCGGCGCAGGGAGTGCTCCTGCGTCTGGCATCCCGGTACTGCACCTTCTCGACTTTTCGATCTTCGCAATTGCCTGGAGCGGTGGCAGAAAGGAAGGGCCAACGCCTGGAAGAGGTGCGAGGTTGCCCCGGAATACACAATGCTCAACGCAAACAATGCCACTAGCAAGGGATGCTGCCAATGCTAAGAAAGCGAGTTTGGTTGATGGTGCAGACGAAACAGAGGAATGCCCGGTCTCTACTCCAATTCGAATTCTCTGGGCACACCCGCTCCTGGTATAGCCGTCACAGTCTTGACATCCGGATGGTGATCAATGGCCCTGGAAAGCCCCAGGTTGTTCTCCTTGAAATGCGTCCATCCGCCATTATGAATGGGAATGGCAATGTCCGGACGGAAGAGTTTGACACAGCGGATGTAGTCCGAGCTATCCATGGTGTATTTTCCCCAGCCAGTGAGGTAAGGAAACGAAGCTCGGCCCACATGAATCAATGCAAGACCTACATCGAATTCGGCGGCCACTTTTTTCAAGGGAGGGTAGAGCACAGTATCTCCCGAGATGTAGAGGTACTTCTGGGAGGCCGGCCACTTCAGTAGAAAGCCGGTGACCGGCCCGGAAAGGAAGCCAGGAAGTAAGGCCGGATGGTGCCGGCATGGCGTTCCGATGATCTCCAGTTTGCCCTCAGGACCGGGAAACTCTGCGCGCTCAAAGGGGGCAAGCCCCTGACAATTGGGCAGAGTCTTGCTTGCTGCCTGCGTGGAGAATACCTTGCCGGCCCGTGTCATCACCTCTTTACCGGCGCTGTCCAGGTTGTCTTTGTGTTGATGATGGCTCAAGAGCACAAGATCCACAGCACCTACCTGGTCTGGCGGTAGAGCCGGGCTGGAAGTCTTTCGGGAAAAGGCGCCCCAGCCATGATGATAGATTTTGCCCGGAGCATCGAACACCGGATCCGTCAGAATCCGTAATCCCCCGGCTTCGATTAAGCAACAGGCAGTATCTATATGAGTTATTCGGACCTTCACAAACTACAGGGAATCAGCGCTCCGGAATTCATCAATTTCTTTTAAAAAAGCTTGAACAGAGTCTTTCTGGCAGGCATCTATTGTATGCCATGATACGAATTCGATTTGGTATACTGATATCCATTCTTGCACTGGCCTTTGCCCAGTGTATGTCCCCCCAGCCCACTCAGTACGAAAACACCACTGAGAAAATCGAGCTACCGCGGGCCCCCATAGGCACGGAAAAGGTAAAAGTTGCCCTTGTGCCTTTTCGAGATGCCACCGGTAAATCCTTTCTGGTAAAACCGGCCACGGCTCAACTTACAACAATGTTGATCCAGACCGGGTATTTCGAAGTGATCGAACCTGGCTTTGTGGAAAACATTGTGGGTAGTCAGAAGGACTTGAGCCCGGAGAACCTTGAAAAGCTCAAGGAGAAGTTCGGTGCTGATATCGTTCTAACGGGTACGCTTACGAATTTCGAGGTTCGTAAGAATGAATCTGGTTTCTGTTTGCTTTTCGGACTTCTGGGTTCCTATCAGAAAGAGGAATACATTGTAGAGACCGGTATTGACTATAGAGTCACCGATATTGACACAGCTTCCATTCTGGATGCAGGCGCGGTGGAGAATCGTCGCACAGACACCTCCAAAGCGGCGGGGGTGCTTTTCTCTTACAGTGGAGCCAGCACTGACATCCTGCAATCCAGCGGAGGAAAACTTCTTCGATATGCGATGGCGGATCTCATCCTGAGAATTGTCCAGAATGGTAAGTATAGGAAGTAAGCTACTGCGCCAGTCTGTGGCGCTACTTCTCATCGGTAGTCTTGTAAGCTGCAGTACTTTCCAATCCTTTGAGCAGCTTCAGGGGCCGGAGATAAACAAACTTCCCCGGGATACTCGTAAGATCCGGATCCTGCCAGTAACATTTAAGAACTCGGCCAACATGCAACGTCTGAACTTTATTTCAGACGAACAGCACACTGGAATCATTCAAGCAACCCGCAAGAAAGACTCAGATCCATTTGCGAAGAATGAGAAACCTGAGACTTCCTCCGAATCCAGCTTCGATCTGTATTCCGGAGATACCAGCGAATCAGAAGAAAAGAGCGATGTGCGGGCAAAAGCCCAAAAAGCGAATCTTACCACCGAGGGAAAGAAATACCTTTCCAATTTTATTGATAGCGAACTCCCTACTAGTCGCTTCGAGGCAGAAAAGAAATTTGCCTCCGGACTGCTCATTCCAGGAGAGTCTGGCGGCGAGGTTCAGGATACTCCCAGTCAGGTTACCGTTATTGATAGTGAAGCCGTGCCGACTATGGATGGCGGCGAAATTCTAAAAGAGGTGCTTATCTCAAATATGGTGCAGACCAACCGCTTTGAAATTTTGAGCCCGGCTGCATTCAGCACCACAGGTCAGGCCGGAGTTCCCCAGAAAGAAGAGCTAAAAGAGAAGGGAGTAGATTATCTTCTATTCGCTGAAATCACCGATTTCGAAGTGAAGCAGGATGTCCAATACTGGAAGGTTCCGCTATGGGCTCTCTTGCTCATCGCTGCATTCGTGGTAAAGGACGATGATATGCGGGCCTTCATTCTGCATACTCTGCTTCGGTTGGCTATCTATCTTCCTTCAGACTCCAAATTCTGGGATCTCGGGCTCGGAACGGAAGACCTGGAGCTCCGAGTGAGCGCCTCCGTAAACCTGCGCCTGGTGGATCCTTACACTGGATCCGTAGTTTACGCGGATCAGCAATCCCTGGATCGGCTGGAATCCGTGAACAACATGGACTTGATTGTATGGCGCAGCGAAAACTCCCTGCAGATCAAGGAATCCACAGCCGGCCGGCAGCTCAGATTTCTGACAGCTAACATGGTGAACGACCTGGTTAAGCGAATGACTCCTGAATCTGCCATTCCACAGGAAGAGCCGGCTCAGACCGAGCAGTGAGACTCTTCCGGCGATCCAATCAATCCCTTTGTTTTTGTAGAGAAAGTCCCTTTTTTGCGTCTTATGTTGGGGGGCAACTATGCGAAAGACTTTCTGCCGGCCATCTATTTGTGCCGCACTTCTGTTTCTATTCTCATCGGTGATAACCAGCACAACGCTGGCTCAAACCGTATCCATTCCATCAGGACTGAAGGATGCAAGACCTGGAACTTATGATCTCACCGTTCGCTACTCTGGCTACGATCAGGCGCCTGGAGCTGTGAAAGCAATGGTGTATGTGCCGGAAGGCGTGGTAGGCGAAGATCGGCCTGTAATCGTGTTCTTTCATGGAAATACTCGAGATCGAAAATATTATCGAGATTCTGTTGCTTACATGACAGCGCGGGCAGACAAGTATAAGTTCACACTGATTAGCGTTCAGAACTGGTGGTCTCTGGGAAATGGAGATGTAAGAGGTGCCAACGATTCTCGAAGAGCTGTGAATCTGATTCTTAACCAGCTCAAAGATGAGGATCTGTTCGATCCAGAAAAAGCTTATCCCATCGGATTTTCTGCAGGAGGCTATGTTGCCGTTCTGGCCTTCCTGAATAGCCTCAACCAGTTCGAAGACCAGTCCATTTCCCTGTACTCCTATGAATTTGAAATAGATGAAGACGATGTGGTTGCGCACTACTATAGCCAGGTAGGCGGGCTGGAAATGAATCTCTATGATTATGCAGGCTTTGCCAGTTTTAAGGGAAACTATTACGAGGGCTATGTGGATATGAATCCCTTCGTCGAGGAATACCAGGAGAGGTGGAACATGCTTGTTCGAGAGAAAACTCTATTCTTTGCCGTGGGCGAAAATGATGTGCCCCGGGTGAAGCAGCAAGCTCCCCAGGCCGCGGATTTCTTTCGAATGTATGCAAAAGTGGAGCCCGTATACAAAGTTTATCCCGGAGAAGGTCATAATCTTTCCGAAGCGAACTGGAACGACTTCTGGAAGTTAGTGGAGGCGGATTGATTCCGGGAATGGAGTTTTCCCGGCGTTTCCTTGCGGTTTGAGCTTCGACTTAAGAGAGAATTCCACTACGCGGTTCTTTTTATGTGATTTTGGGGGCTCTGCAAACCCGGAGCCAAATGAATCCAGCCGTGGCACCATTGGACGCGGTTTTACCTCACCTCCGGCTGTGAGCCATTTGATGCTGTATTGCTTTGCCGGCACCGTGGGGACAAATGACTCCCTTCGTCTCAGTCAGAGGGATTAACCGATGCGGTCCTCGATAGCCTCTGTAAACAATCGTTCCGTAATTTCGTAGAATTCGGATTGCTGCTGAATATCTAAGACGCGACCTACTTCCCTCTGCAATGCCGCATAGCGCAAAGCTAACTTACGCGCCAGATGCCTTCCTGATTGAGTCAGGCTTACAATTCGGGATCGACCATCAGAAGGGTTCTTGTCCACTTCAATGAGTTTCAACATGGTTAGTTTGCGAACCAGCGTCGTAATAGTGGATTTGTCTCTATGGATGGCTCTTGCCAGCTCTCCCTGCGTCTGAGGCCCCCGGCGCTTTATAAAAGTTAGCAATTCACAGTGAGATAACACCAGCTCCGGGTAATTCAGAGAAATCAACTCTCTGCGAATATAGCTTTCTATCCATTCAGAAATGCGCATTGCGTATTTCAATGTGTACTCCTTTTTTTTAGTTGGACGTCCCACTATATTCCTCTGAGATATGACAGATCTGAGGTCAAGCGTTTCAGGAGGGACAGCAATGGGAAGTATTCAATTCAAAAAAGGGGAGCAAAACGCGGGCATCATCTCCCTGGATATAAGCGAAAGCAATGCATTTACCGTGGAAGCTCTGGAGTTACTGGGACAGGCTCTAAAAGAAGCTCGGGAAGCAGCTCAAAAAGGTGAGATCAAAAGCCTGCTGCTTCTGAGTGAGCGATCCGGGTACTTCTCTGCCGGATTGGATCTGGTGGCCCTGGGAAGTGCCAGCGATCTGGGGCAGGTCCTTGGTTTCTTCTATAATAATCTGGAAGAATTGTACACAATGCCTGTGCCTGTTATTTCAGGCATTCGCGGGCATGCTCTTGGTTACGGCTGTATGCTAGCCTTGATGGGGGATTACCGGCTAATGTCGGATGCGGGCGTTCGCGTAGGTTTGCCCGAAGTCAAGATGGGTATTCGCATACCTTCCATTGTGATTTATGAACTACAGAAGGTTGTAGGCTACACCGAAGCGAATCGGCAGGTGCTGGAAGGCCTTGCTCTGAAGTCTCAGGAGGCCCTGAACTGCGGATTTGCCGACTCTCTACATCCGGAGCAAGAGATTCAGAGCAAGGCTCTGGCTATCGCCGGCAAATTCAAGAAATCATCATCAGCAGGTCTGGCCGGTATTCGTGAAGCCAGCCGCATGGAGGCCCATGCATTTCGTAAGCTGTTGAAGCGAGACCTGGAGGAAAATCTGAAGTCCCTGGATCATCCGGATGCCCAGGAGGGCCTTGCGGCAGCTCAGGAAGGAAGAAGGCCAAAATTTTAGGCAGTATCCTGGTTTCGGTTTCCGGACAACCCGGAAGCCAGAGCTTGCTACTTTCGCTTTTTCGGCTTTTTGCGACTTCGGATTCATAAGTCGAAGCTTTTAAGATGGATCTAAGTCTGTGCGCATACCTGAAAGCATTATATCGCAGACGGTTCGGTTCCATCGAAGGAAGAGCGATTCCAGATCGTCGGGATTGGTTCGAATGCCCTGTCGAATCGCTTCGTACATCATTGCGTTGACGGCTCGCGAAGCGATGGCTGTATCCAGGTCCTTATCCAGATAGCCCTGGTTTTTGCCGTGAATCAGGAATCGCTCCGCCAGATGAGCGGTATGATCCGAAGCCCGGGCCAGCCTTTTGCGAATTCGATCGGCCACAGCTGGAGCTTCTTCCAGAATAATTCTGGCTCCTCTTAAATCTTTGCGGAATAGCTCGAAGAATGCGGATCCAATGCGAAGTATCTGTCCTTCAAACTCTTTCAGGCTACGAGCCTTATCTGGTCGCTCCAGCAATACAATAGATGTCATATCTCGAATGACTCTGCGAACGGCTGTGTCCAGGATATCCTCTTTGTTCTTGAAGTAGAGGTATACGGTGCCATGACCAATGCTCAGATGGCCGGCAATGTCCGCTATTCCCGCTGCATGGTAACCCTTCTCTGCGAAAATATGCAGGGCTGCTTCGATTATCTCGGCTCGCCTTTTCTTTCCGCGAGGGGAGGGCATGTAGTCAGTCTGTCCCCCGTTCTGGAATTCGCAAGCGAAACTGTCTACAAAACAGAAATTTAAGAACAGCTTTGAAACGGACGAACTACATGGTCTCTACGACCATGGCAATTCCCTGTCCACCGCCAATGCAAAGCGAGGCCACCCCCAGGGATTTCTTTCTTCTTTGCAGCTCTCGAATCAATGTCAGCAGCACACGATTTCCCGAGGCCCCCAGAGGATGACCCAGTGCGATGGCCCCACCGTTTACATTTGTGCGTTCTGGATCCAGATCCAGTTCCTCTTTAACAGCAAGAAATTGCGCCGCAAAAGCTTCATTGATTTCATATAGATCTATGTCTTCGGCGGCCACACCGGCTCTTTCCAGAGCCGCTGGTATGGCGAAGGCCGGCCCAAGTCCCATTCGATCCGGTCTGCATCCGGCTGTGGCCCAGGATTTAATTCGAGCCAGGGGCTTCAGGCTATTCTCTTTCGCATACTCTTCCGAGGTAACCACCATGGCCGATGCGCCATCGTTGATCCCGGAGGAGTTTCCAGGGGTAACCGTTCCTTCCTTTTGAAAAGCCGGCTTTAACCGTGGAAGTTTGTCTTTAACGGCGGCTCCTTTGATAAACTCATCGTCGGTGAAATCTACCATCTCTCGTCCATCGGACACTTCCAGAGGAGCGATTTCCTCGGCGAAGTAACCGGCTTCTCTAGCCTGCTCGGCTCGGGTTTGAGAAATGAGCGCCCATTCATCCTGCTTTTCGCGGCTAATCTGGTAATCCAGCGCCAGGTTTTCTGCCGTACCGCCCATTGCCACACCAGCCATGCCATCGAATAATCCGTTGGTAAGCATATCTTCCAGTTCAAGGTTGCCCATCTTTACGCCCCGACGAATCGCCTGAGTGGCATGCGGAACCTGGCTCATAACTTCTACGCCGCCAGCCACAGCTGTCTTTGTATGCCCGAGAAGAATGTTCGCGGCAGCGATGCTCACCGCTTCCAGGCCAGAACCACAGAGTCGGTTAACGGTAAGGGCAGGTACTCGCATATCCATCCCGGCTTTCAGGCCAGCATGTCGGGCCAGGTAGGCGCTTTGACCGTTGGTCTGGAGCACATTTCCCATTATGATTTCTTTAATTTCTTTAGGAGGCAGTCCAGACCTCTGGATGGCCCCCTGAACTACGTGGGCCGCAAGGTCAGCAGGACTTATGTCCCTCAAAAAGCCGCCAAAATTCCCGAAAGGGGATCTCATTCCGTCTATGATAACTGCCGATGTCATGAACTGTGTATGAAAACCCGGTGGCAGAAAACGATTGCTTTTTTCTTTTTTGACCCGAAAAATCCCAGGCATATGCCAGGTTTGCTTTCAATTCCACCGATAAGGTTAAGGACCAGTATTAGGAGCACTTATATGAAAACACGGATGTTTTTACTCCTCACCATTTATCTTGCCAGCCATGCGATCTTCGCAGAGGATCCGGCGCAGCAGCCCTCGAATCAGAGTCCGCTACTGCTTCTGGATCTGGAAACCTTCGAAGAAGCAGAGGACTGGATTGCGGATTCTACATCTCCGCTGGGTGAGACGAAAACATTAAAAATCGTTCAGCGCGGAGAGATCCGTGCAACGGACGATGAGAATGCCAGACCACCGGCTGGAGAGGCACTGAGCCTTCAGCAGGATCCAGAAAATCCCAACCACATCCTGGGTGTTAAAACATTCTTCGATGATCGCGGATTTGACCGTGTGGAAATCAAACCACCTCATGAGTATGTGATCAAAGGGAAAGCTCGCCAGTTCTCCGTATGGGTTCTGGGGCGCAACTTTCGCCATACTCTGAGCCTTAAGGTGCGCGATTACCGCGGAAAGATTCATAAGCTGGAAATGGGGCGATTGGATTTCTTCGGATGGAGAAAGCTAACTGTAACCGTACCTGGCTGGCTTCCGCAAAGCACACGTTATTCACTACTGGATAAGAATCTACATTTTGTGAGTCTCTTTGTAACTCATGATGTGCACGAAGTTCCTGGAACCTTTTACTTCTATGTAGATGGACTCAAGGTTCTGGTGGATCAAAGCGAACAGCAATACCCGGGATCCGAGATCAAGGACAACTGGTAAGATTGGGATCGAATTGGGGATAGATCTATGAAAGCAAACTGGAAAACTTATACTTCTGTGGCAGGCGCAATTTCTGTGGCTGCCCTCCTGGGAGGCTTCGCCATTACCGGCCAGGCCGGAGTGGAAACTGCAGTAGGAAGTGATGTTAGCTCTGCCGAGTTGCGTGCCATTACTGTGGAAAGCTGGGACCAGGATTATTCCGGAGGCGGATACGGATGGGAAGTCCTTACAGATAAAGATGTAAAGACTCAGGGTCCGTACCAGCCCAAGGCTTCTAACCTGCAATCCGAAAGGGAAGTGAAGCTTATCAAGGGAACTCCTCGAGATATCAAGGAGAATGAAAACTACGATAAGGCGCGAGTCCTTGGAGTGAAGTTTGCATTCACTTTTCCCGGATATAACACAGTCACTATTCGACCACCTTCTGCGGATCAGTATACTACAGAAAGGCCGCGTCCTTATCTGAATGAGCTGGCTCTGGCTGAAGGCTATGAAAAACGAAGCTGCTATGATAACCCTGCACTCTCTTCCGGCGCTGATACCCAGCGGGCCCAGATGGTAGATTGTGTAACCGGCGTTGAATTGCCGGGACAGGTAAAGCAAGTGTCCGTATGGGTACTTGGTCGTGGCAACGAATACAAGCTGGAAGGCTGGATCGAAGACTGGAAAGGTGATACGCACATTTATGACTTCGGTTCCGTAGATTTCGTGGGATGGAGACCTCTCAGTGTAGAGATTCCTCGTCAGGTTCCCCAGGACGTAAGTTCCTATCCTCAGACCAAGAACCTTGTGTTCCGTCAATTCAAGCTGCGAGCGACTCCAGAGACTTCCCTGGAAACCGTTTACATCTTCTTTGATGAGCTGCGGGTGCTCACGAATGTTTTCGAGGTGCACTTCGACGGTGCTGGAATGGATTTCGATCAGGCAGATTGCGAAAGAAAGAACAAACTTCTTAAGATGATTCGCAAACATGCTCGTAATCCAGACACTATTGAGCTGAAGGATTGTAGCCAGGCTCCCGGTCCGGCCAAACCGCTGGTCGATGAGCCAAACTAAAGACTGAACGCTTCAGGGCCGTCCCTGAAGTCCTAAGATTTTGACTAGCAAGAAGCAGCGTCCCCGGCGCTGCTTCTTTTGTTTGGAAAGGCCTTGTTGCCCATGGCAGGAGATCTGCAGCTGCTTCCGGCCTGGATTTCTTTAGCCACGGTTTTCCACCGGAGATCGGTCATTTTGTGGCCTGGCCCAGACTGTCAGTGTAATGCCTACAACCGAAGTGCGCTGTAACGCAATCAGGCTACGGAGTCGTGCTTCCTTGGATTTCAGGTAGTATCAGGAGTTTGGTGCAGTGCAAAAAAGGGTTGCCTGTGTGGCCGGAGGTACCTTTAACTGACGCAAGGCTACAAAAATGCGACAATGTAGCCTTATAATTTCATAGATCTGGAAGATTTTAATAGAATCCGAACCTGCATCTATAAAGATTGCAAGCTCTGGAGGACTTCATGCTAGCACGTTATATTCCGCGACTGTTCTACAAAGGCGGCCGCACACCTCTGTATCTGACATTCTTTGTTACCAACCGCTGTAACTTGAAATGCGAGCACTGTTTCTATTCGGCGGAGCTCAACCTGCCTACCCAGGAAATGACAGTAGATGAAATCGATAAGATGGCTTCTACCATGGACCCGTTCCCTGTCTTAAATTACAGTGGCGGTGAGCCCTTCCTGCGTGACGATCTGGACGATGTAACCCATGCATTTTACAAACACAATCAGACCAACTATCTGACCATTCCTACAAACGGAACGTATCTGAAGAAAACTCAGGAAATCCTTCCTCGCATGCTGGAGAAATGTCCAGATATGCTTGTCACCCTGAACTTCTCTGTGGATGGATTGGAAGAAGAGCACAATCGTATTCGTTCCGGCGGTAAAGGCGGCTCGGGCTTATTTCGCACGACCATGAAAACCTTCGATGCCTTGAAGCCTCTTAAGAAGGAATATAAGAATCTGCGAATGGGATTTATTACTACATTCACAGCTACGAACCAGGATCAGATAGAAGATGTCTATGACTATCTGAAAGGGCAGGGTCCGGACAACGTTACTATTAACTTGATTCGTGGAACCCCTAAAGATCCAGCAGTAAAGAATATCGATATCTCCAAGTTTCGAAACGTGACTCAGCGAATCAAAAATGACCTGATGGATGCCAAGTTGCCGGGATTCGATCCGTTCCTGGCTGCAATGTCTACGCGTCGGTACGATCTGATTCTGAAGACGTACGAAGAAAAGAAATTTCAGACTCTCTGCTATGCATCCCGAATCTTTGGAGTCCTCTATCCCAATGGAGATGTATATCCTTGCGAGATGTTTGGGCCGGAAAAGCTCATCGGAAACATCCGGGACTTCGATATGGATTTTCGAAAACTCTGGTTCAGCAAACGCAACAAAGAAATTGCTGATTGGGTTGTAGATACGAAATGCTTCTGTACCCATGAATGCAACGCTAGCTGTAACATTAGCTTCAACGCAGGGGAGTTTACCAAAGCCGGTACCCGGGCCGCAGGTCTGGTGGCCAAAAAAATCCTCGCCTGAGGCTTTCCGATCCGCAGGAATGGCCCATGTCTCAGGCATCGGGCCTTTCTGTCATCATCCCTCATCGCAAAGAAGAGTCTCTGGAAGAGGCCGTGCACTATCTAAAGCAGATGGACCGCACCGGCATTGACCTGGAGCTCTTCACCGTATCTGGCAATCAACCTTCCGTGCAGCGCAATGCCTGCATCAAAGAAAGCCAGGGACGTTTCATCTATTTCCTGGATAACGATTCCGAACCGGAGCCACAAAATCTTCAAAGGGCGCTGCAACTCTTCGACGACGAGAAAGTCGCTGTGGTAGGTGGTCCCAATTTACCCAGGGAAGGTCAGGAAGGATTGCAGAGAGAGTTTTCCGCTATCCTCGCATCGCCATTGGCCGTAGGGCCTGTGGCCAATCGATATCGCTCTACTGGTTCTGTTCGAGAAGCCACGGACCGAGAGCTAATCCTCTGTAACCTGTTTATTCGTAAGTCCATACTGGACAGCCTGGGTTACTTTCGCGAAGATCTTTATCCCAATGAAGAAAATGAATTTATGAACCGGATTCAGAGCGCAGGCTACCGTCTGATGTATGATCCGGAAATTCGGGTTCATCGAAGCCCTCGGCCTAATCTGAAGGCCTTCTTGAAAATGCTGATGGGTTATGGCCGAGGCCGCTTCAAGCAGATGACGGTGGACTTTCGCGCTTCCAACCTGGTGTTCTTTCTGCCAGCCATCTTCAGTCTTTACCTGCTGGCTCTTCCTGTATGTTTGCTGGGCCTGTGCTTGTCTGGAGAAGCCAGCCACCTGGCGGACATTTCTTCTCTGGCGGATTTGATCCGATGGCCCTGGAGCGTATGGGCCATCAGCTACCTTCTTGCACTTCCTCCCTATCTATCTCTGATCCTCTTTGCCGGTGCTCAGACCTTTGCATCTATGCGGCAACCCCGGGCTACCGTATCGGTCCTTCGATTGCCATTCCTGTTCTTTTGCGTCCATTTCTTCTACGGACTGGGCGTCTGGTGGGGCATTCTGGGGCTGTTTTCAGCCCGAAAAAAAGTTGTGGAATATGAACTAAACCGTATGAAAATCTAACAATGGATAGGAGAGGAGGAGTTAGCCCCGGGGCCTCGGTCGCTCAGCGCTTCCTGTTCCGGAGTCCCTCACCGGACCGGATACACAAACACGTCCGGACCTTTTTAAACAGATCTCCCGTCCGCCCCTGCTTCAACCATCCAACTTTCTGGATTACTTGTTTTCCGGGTTGCGGTCAAAGCCAGATAATAGCTCCTTCAATGCCCCATGCCAAAGGACTGCATCGGAAGAAAACGGTTACTCACCTTGGTTTCAAATGCTGCATCAAACGCCATTTGCGCCACTCTTCTATTCCCGGATTCTTGAGGTTCTTACTTTTCTCGATACTTGCTATCGCCCTGTTGCTGCCGGCTACAGCCCGGGCCTACATCGAATCTCCTTACGGCGCCACATTTCAATCCATTCGAATGCCTCATCTGCCTCGCGGCGATGAACCCTGGGTTCGTGGGGACTGGCAGATGGTGCTGGCTGCGAACTGGATGAATGTATGGTCCATTCAGTCTGACCGTTTCATTCTAGATGGAGAGGAGATTTCTTTGAATGCAGGCCTGGCTTACGGACTGAGCGATCGAATTCGCATAGGCCTGGTGGCACCCTACATTGTTCAGGGTGGAGGCGTTCTGGACAGTTCCATCGAGCGGTTTCATTCCAGCATCGGAGTAACCCAGGGTCAGAGAGATCAGTTCCCCCGGAATCGTTTGAATGTTAGCTTTGAACCACTGGGCGCGTATTATCCGTTACTGATGCGATTGGAGAGGATGATTGAGGATCGCTATCTTCCGCGAAAATATCCCAGGAGCCCATTTGATCCTCCTCTGGATCTAGAAGTCACTCCGGAAACGTTGTATTTGTCGGGAATCAAACCTCAATGGATCCCGGAGGATTCCCTGTCTTCAAGTAACCGATCAGGGCCCGGAGACGTTCGTTTCTACATCGATTATCAGTTTCCCCTGACCGTGGGCGATGGCTTCTTTTCTGTCCGCAGTGTAGTAGCGTCTTTGCAGGCTTCTCTGGAAGGTTCTTCCAGTTTGATTGCCGGGGACACCGGTCGCACAGCTTCGCTTTCTTTCTTACTGAGATCGGAACGGAAGCCACATTCCTATTACTGGCTTATGGGATTTTCCTATTCTGCCTTCGAAGACAGAGAATTTCGCCTTCTGGAATTACCGGCTCAGCAATGGACCTTCAGGCCCCGTCTGGGATATCAGATGGAGGATACCGAGTTCTTTCTGGAATATGTTTTCTTTAGCCAGCCTGTGAAAGATTTTGGCCGGCTGTCGGCCGATGGTCACCAGCTGGGAATAGGTTTCAGCACATCCGCCGGAGCATATCGGGTGGAATTCGCACTCATTGAAAACTTCCTTACCTATTCAACGACTCCTGATGTAGGATTGTATCTGGCACTCCGTAGGAATCTTTAGTCAATCCACTTTCCTTTCTGTCTTCGCATGCCCGTCTAATTCAGCATCTTCTAATCCATACCTGGCCCTTTTCGCTCAGGTCTTTACATCAGGGATCGATCGGAGACCTTCAGGTGGTCCAGGCTATTGACCTGCAGAGCTTTCCAGCCAGAGGAAATGTCCAGGATGGAATAGGATGTATTGGAAAGATGTCTTAGCCAGTGGAATATGAATTCCGGAGCGCTCTGGCCCATGGCTTCGGCGATAGCGATTGCGATGGGGGTCCCGGAGCTTACGACCAGGGCAGGACCAGAACCGCGATGCGAAGCAATGTTTTGCAGTGAATCCAGAACACCTCTCCGGAACTCCTGGAATTCATCGCTTTGTCCTCGAATCCAGAAATCCAGCACGCGACCGGTCACCGCGGCCAGTCGACGTCGTCGCCTGGATCCTTCGCTGTCTTTCAGCTGCTCTAGCATTCCGGCGAAGGATGCATCCCCTGCGGCGATTTCCTGCGCCAGGGCTTTCCAGGTCTCCGGATCCACTTCATTCAATCCGGGCTGTTCCAGTAGCTGAGCCGAGTCCATTGAGTGGATGCAACTGGAAGAAGATGTGCCGGCCATGCCGTCCAGGATCCCTTCCAGGGTTTCTCTATGTCGCACCAGTGACCCTCGGCCGTATATAGAGAAATGGAAACCATTTTCTGCCAGGCGCTTTCCCAGATTCTTCGCCTGCAGGACACCCTTTTCTGTAAGCTTGTGGTAATTCAGTCCTGAGGCATTCGCCTGACCGTGTCGTATTAAGTGAATTTGCATACTCTCAAAAAAACAATTCAGAATGGGAGCGCGCCTATTAGCTCTCGGTCTGAAACCTTGGATTTGAGATGCTTAGATTTTCCACCAGTGTTTGTCGAACATGGGCCCATATTTGACTGGAGGGATCAGATATCTTTTCAGTTTTGATCCTGGTGGCCAGCTTGTCATTCAGCTCAGAGATTCGCTTCTTAACATCTGCCAGAGTTTCCAGGTCTTCTAGACCGGGCTCGTCCAGGATCTGGTGTAATCTCCCCACTTCGTTTCGAAGTAGATCTTCCTCTTCGCGCAGCTCCCGGGATACGACTCCCAGCATGTTCCAGCTAACCAGTGCTTTGTAAGCCAGTTCATCGGATTCTTTTACCGCTGGCATTACTTCCTTCAATAGATAGTCTGCGATGGCATCACAAAGATCGGCTGCTTCTGGTCTATATTGCATGATTTCTCCTCTTTATCCGTTACACTGAAAGTTTGCTACTTAAGGTCTTTCAGGCCGCGTTCTCTATTAATCGTAGCATCTCGTATTCCATTTCCGCCACTCGACGTCCTATGGATGCTAGCTCGATGCCCTTTGTTTTTCCGCTCAAATGTCTTTCTGCCTGTGCGGCTGCCCCACCGGCCCATCTCAGGTTGCCCATCACTTCCCAGTAGCGTACTTTCTCCGGATCAACTTTGACACCGGAGTGCTTTTCGTAGGCTTCATAGAACTCTTCTCGTCGAGAAATACCCCCGGCTTCCAGGTTTAGTTTGCCGAAGCGCCAGTCTCGCATGCATAGCCAGCTAATGTCTTCATGCCGGTCTCCAAAATGGGCGAATTCCCAGTCCAGGATTCCATGTAATCCTTCCGGGCTGACCATAAAGTTGCCTGTGCGAAAATCCCCATGAACAAGTACCAGTTCATCTGTCCCGTATGCGTTTTGCTCCAACCAGTTCAAGGCCAGCTCCATAGCTGGATGCGCTTCCAGGAGCTTGTTCATCTCGATTCGCATTTCTTTGCAACCTTCCATTGCCGGACTGGCATCCGGAAGATTGAGGAAGTCGAGCCCGGTTTGCCCCGATTTGATGGAATGAATATGGGCCAGGTGTTCGGCCAGGCTATCGGGAAGCGTTTTCCTAACTTCTTTTAACGAATTGTCCTTCACTATATAGCGGCCGGTGGCTTTACCTGGAATCCATTCCATCAGAGAGAATGGTTTTCCGAGCACCTTTTCATCCATTTCGTAGAAGAAGGGTTCGGGGGTTCTGGTGCCAGCTTCGAAGGCAGCTCGTGCCACTTCGAATTCCTGTTTTCGGTTTAGGCTGGAAAACAGGGAGCTACCGCGATCCGAACGAAGCACCAGGCGATGACTGCCTTTCCTGGGGCCATCTTCCACTTCCAGCTCCAGCAGGCTGTTTTCCTGACAGGCTCCTCCGCTCAGCGGAATCACATCAAAGATCTTTACAGATGATTGGAAGTGTCCTTTTAGCCAGGGTTCCAGAGTACTCTTCAGTTCTTCTACGGTCATTGTATCTTCCCTGCGCAGGATTCCAAGCCTGCGCCTTCGAATGCTGCTCATCGATCTCCAGAGTGTCAAGTGATCCTTTCGCTTGTGCTTTGCCATGCGCTGGATTCCATGGCTCTGCATGATCCGGCGAATCCTCTTATTGTTATTGCTCTGCCTTCTTTCATTTTGCCGAGGCAATTCCGACCCCGGAACCCGGGAGACGAATCACTGTTCCGGGCTTTCTGCCAGGCAGTACACCTTGGCTTCTGAAGGCGCTTTCTATTTCTGGAAGGTCCAGGGAGAACTTCCACAAGGCTCAGACCTGAAACCTTACGGAGTGAAGCGACTTTACGTGCGATATTTTGATGTTGTGGACGGACCAGATGGACCACGGCCGGTGGGAATTCGAAAATCCGTGGATACAGATGCGCACGTAATTCCAGTGGTTTATGTTACAGTGGCCTCTCTCAAGGATCTGGATCGCGCCGGGATTGATGCATTGGCCAGTAATATCTGGTCTCTGGTCCAGAAGCTGGGGCCTCCGGAGTCAGAGATTCAGCTGGACTGCGATTGGACCCCCACTACCAGACTGGCTTATTTTTCCTTGCTTGAATCCATCAAGCGATTGGCCATCAAAAACGGGCAGCCTGAACTATCTATAAGCTCCACCATTCGACTACATCAGTTGAAGTATTTTCGCAGCACCGGTGTTCCCCCAGTGGACCGGGGTGCTTTGATGATCTATAATATGGGCGATCTTGCCGATCCCGCAGAAAGCAATTCTATCTTCCGGGCTGATCTGGCCCTGAGATATCTGGACGGTGACTGGACTGGCGAATATCCTCTGCCACTGGATCTCGCTCTTCCTGACTTTCATTGGGCAGTGACCTTTGTTCATGGCTCATTCCATGCATTGATCCATGACATCGATTCTGAGAATCTGAAGGGTTTACCTGTAACTCGTCAGAAGGATAATTATCTATTCCAGGAATCTGTGGTAATGGATGGTCGTCGGTTGCCCCGGGGCACCGAAATGCGGCTGGAAAGGGCGGACCCCTGCCAGCGTCTCCAGGTTCTGGAGGTTCTGGCAGCTCGGCTGGGTACGCATCAGGAGCGAAGGCTCATCGTCTTTGACTTTCAATACCAGAGCGATACGGAAAAAAAAGACCTGATTGACCTATTTCGCATATCCGGGGCTAGTTGTAGCCATGCATCCTGCTCTGATTAGTCTTCCTGGGTTACGAATCGCCGGCCTCTCTCTTCGCATTGCTGGTCTGACCTGCGCCATACTTCTCATTTCAGCGCCGTCCGCGTTGTGGCCTTGCGGCCCGGGAGAACCAGATCCGCTTCGCATATTTCGACCGCTTCAAATTACAGAAGCGCTATTTCCTGACGGCCAGAAAGATGCATACCTGTCAGTCCTGGATCGACTGGCAGGTACCTGTGATGTACCGGAAGGTGCAGCCCGGTCCGATGCAAACCTGGAGAACTGGGCCGGATTGCTCAAATCTTCCGCCGGAATTAATGCGGACCAGGAGGCTTTGCAAAATCTTATCTACAAGATGCCGGCGGACCAAATTCAAAAGGCCAGGAAGAACTCGAAATCCTTGCCCGGAAGTATTGAGGCATCTGGCCAGATTGAAATTCTGAACTACATACTTTTTGCGAAAGAGCTGGAGCCCCTGGTTTTGCCACCCGAAAGCTACTGGGATCGGCCGGAACCTCCATCCGGGAACAAGGTGGAGCCTTTCATACAAAAGGGCCTGAAGCAGGCCAGTCTCCAAAAGCTTCGAAATCTGAAGGTTCGCTACATCTATCAGGCCATGCGATTGGCTCACTATTCCGGTCAGCATGATCGAGCGATTACTATTCTTGGCCAGGCCGGAGATCTCAATTCTTCAGATCCTCTATATTTCCGTATACGACATCTGCAGGCCGGGGCCCATTTGAAAAGCGGAAAGACTTCCCAGGGTCTCGGAATGCTTGCAAAGATGGCGGCAGCCAGCCCTTCGCAGATGAGTCACATATTCCTGGACTTCGATCGCTATTGGCATAAGGAAGGGGCTTATGATGCAGCTTTTCAGGCGGCATCATCAGATGAAAGAAAAGCTCTCATTATCCTCAGATTCTTTTCCAGTCCCGAGCCTAACCTGGCTCTGTTAAAGCAAATGTCCGATCTGTATCCCGGCGATGCTGCCCTCGACTATATGCTAATTCGCGAGGTGGATCGCCTGGAGGCTCGTCTGGAGGAACCTCTATATTATGATGCGAAGAGCTTTCCCAGAACTCATCAGGGAAAGGATGGAATCGCAGAAAAAGACAATCAAGATTCCGGGTTCTCCTTCTCTGCATTCTTTCTGAAAATCTGGCACTGGATTGTGCCTCCCCTGGAAGCCAGCCCAATAGCGGACATTCCGCCTGAAGAGCAGCAGTATATGAATCAGCTCATTGCATTCTTTGGTCAGGTAGCAGAAGGAAAGAAGTCCCGATCACCCGGTGCATGGAAGCTGGCTCAGGCCTACTTACAGATGCTACTGGGCAAACATTCCGAAGCTAAAAAATCCTTGAATCATTCTCTGGTTAATCCGGCTGAATCCCCATTTGTGCGACTTCAGCAGAGACGAATTAACCTTCTCAATACGTCGGCAGAGAAGCGAAAGCCAGACGAAGAACTGAAAAAACTCATTCTTCAAGATTATTCTGCGATTGGTGCCACAGGGGATCCCATCGGGTATGGATGCCGATGGGCCGACCATGCAGCCCGGCTATTGCTGCATCGAAATATGGTTTCGCTACATATGCAGGCCGGAGAAGAAGGGGAGGCTCTGCTCTGGGAGCCGGATGTTTCTCAGATTTATAGCGGAACATCCATGAACACATATGCTTTCTCTGCCCTTGAGAAGGCTCAGGAAGTGATACACAAACCAGCCGGGGTTTACGAGAAAAAGCTTGTAGAGATATCCAATGTAAAGCGCTCAACTGTTCTCTCTCGCCTGGGAGCTCGTCGCATGAAGCACGGGGATTACAAAGAGGCCGTGGAGGCCCTGGAAAAGCTTTCTGCTTCGGAGCGGGGTGGTATGTACTATTCTGATCGAATTCAGGCCGGCCCTTTTAACAATCCATTCTCGGAGCGATTCGCACCGGGCAAGAGTGCCAAGGACTATAACTCATATACGATTGCGGTTCGTATGAAGGAGCTTCATAAAGAGGCAACCAGCAGCTCCGGCGAACGGGCGGCCCGAGCTTATTATCAGATGGGCCTGGCACAGTTTAACATGAGTCACTTCGGAAACTGGTGGTCCGCTGTGGATACTGATTGGAGCATCTACTATGAATACTCGGAAAAGCCGGGGGATCCGCAACTGAAGCTTGCTCGAAGTTACTTCGAAAAGGCCGTAGCCAGCGCAAAAGACCGTGAGCTGATCGCTGCCAGTCGATTCATGATTGCTACCATTGCGTATCTGGATTCTGATGAATCGGGCTATTTCACATCCGATACCGTTTCGCTTGCCAGTGAGCAAAAGGTTCAGTTTCAGCATCTGGCGAAGATGGAAGATACCGATTTCTATAGAGAGGTGATCCGATCTTGCACTTACTACATGATGTATCGGCAATAATTACCGGGTCGCGCTCTTGATGTAAATGGAATCAGCCGCCTGGCTGGTCTGCAAGATAGGCAAGCGAGCGTTCTAGAAGCAAATCGTATCAATCGCCTGGCAGGTCTGCAAGGCAGGCCTGGGTAGCTTCCCGGGCTCTGCGAAGGCTGGCCCTACTTGCAATTGAATTCCTTTCCTTGAGGCGAGGGCCCCAAATTCTTTCGGGAAATTCCCCGGGCTTTGGGAAGGCTGGCTTTACTCGGAGTTGAATCCTATTCGTAGAGGCCTTGAGAAAACCCAGAATTCAATGGGTGATTTCTCCGTCTAATTTGTAGCGTTCGGTGGGCACAGATCGAGTATCGGGTCTTCCCACATTGGCCTGGCCTCAGGGCCTCCATTGTTGGAAACAGCATCCCCGGTTTCGAATTGCGGGCCTCGCCAGGTTTCCCCATCGACGGTCCTGTAGAGAAACCTGGAAAAAAGTTGACACCGTGTCAGTTTTCTCTACATTGTGGATGGGGGATGATGTTATGGATCCGAAATTTCCTGAATTTGTGACCTATGCTATACCGTTTTTCTTTTTGCTCATTGGGCTGGAATTGCTCTACAGTAAGATCAAGGGGGCGAAATTATATCGCCTGAATGATTCCGTTGCCGACCTGGGAACGGGTGTGCTGAACCGGCTTTTTGGGCTGCTCAGTGCTGCAGCGTCTGTATACGTTTACTGGCTGGTGTACGATCACCTTCGCTTTTTTGACCTCCCGGCGCAGCCCAGCTGGGAAATCGGAATGGTGCTGACGTTTAGCGCATGCTTCGTACTGTATGATCTTGCCTATTACTGGGCTCATCGCATGAGCCATGAAATCAATTTTCTCTGGGCTACTCATGTAGTGCATCATCAGAGTGAGGAATACAACCTTACTGTTGCACTAAGACAATCCGCTTTTGGAGGATTGGTGACCTGGCCATTTTACATTCCCCTGGCTTTCCTCGGCTTTCATCCTGCAGTAATGCTGGCCAACGGAGCCCTGAGCTTGATCTACCAATTCTGGATTCATACGCGAGTCATCGGACGCATGGGTTTTCTGGAAAGCTTCATGAACACTCCATCGCATCACCGTGTTCACCATGGGAAAAACCCCAAGTATCTGGATAAAAACCATGCAGGAACTTTTATCATCTGGGACAAAATGTTTGGCACGTTCCAGGTCGAAGAAGAGGAGCCTGTGTATGGAACCGTAAAACCCTTTAAGAGTTTCAATCCGTTCTGGGCGAACCTGCAGTACTGGAAAGAAATGTGGGACATTGCGGTGGCCGCTCCCCGATGGAAAGATAAGGTTCTGGTCTGGTTCAAGCATCCTGGCTGGATGCCGGACGATATGGGCGGTCCCAAGGTTGCCCCTGAACTGGAAGCGGATAAGTATCAGAAGTTCGATGTTACTGTACCTCGTATTCTCTCCGTCTACAGTTTGATCTGGTTTGCCTCCATGACGGCTCTTACTTTTGCCGTATTGCTCAAAGTGGATGCATTCAATATGTGGCAAATCGGTGGGGTTTCCGCGGCCACCACCATATCCTTGATTTGCCTTGGCGGCGTTCTCGAAGGCAAGCGATGGGCCAGGTTCATGGAACCACTTCGACTGATCGGCATTGCAGTGTTCGCAGTTCTCGCCGTAGATAATCCGCAGTGGCTTCTGCATCTTTCGCCCAGTCTGAATGTAGCCTACGGAGTAGTAGCCGTGTGCGTCATTGGCTTGCTGATTGTTCTAAAGTATCGAACGACGTTTACGCTGACCGTGGATGACTATGAATCAGAAGAAATGCACCTCTATCCGGGCAAGAGCTCGGACCTCCGGGAGCCAGCCATGGCTTCTCGCGTAGCCTGATTCTCAGTCGTAACGCCCGGGCCAATCCCGGGCGTTTTCCTTGCCAGCACAGACATACCTCGGGCTCCCTTGAGGGTTTCGTAAATTCTATATCCCAGGATATCTGCCGGTCATCGTTCGTCTGTCATTTCACATATGACAGACGGCCCCTGCAATGGCTGCAGCCATCCTATTGGGTTGACTTCGCGACAGACTGGGGTCCAGAAAGCTTTGGACCATTCATCCTCTTAATTCTCAGCGTTTCCTTTTCTATTGGTGATTGATAGAATGGGGCCTGCCCTCTACCAGCAGGTTGATTTCAGAGAGAAACGTTCCAAAATCCTGCTCTACGCAGTCAGCGTAGCTGCCAGCCAGCGCCTGCAGGAAGCTCAGAAACTCTCGTTTTCGTTTCTTGCGGATTCCCTTAATGTGTAAGGTGAAAGCCTGGCGCTGCTCCGGGCCGAGGTCAGCCGCACCTCGGACGTGCCCGCGAGCTAGAAGGCGGCCCCACTGCCTGGCCATTGCCCGGTAATGCTTGAACTTACGGGTTTCATCTGTAGGAAAATCCTCTTTATATACAGATCTTTCTCGGATGGAGAACTGTTTACCTTCCCAGCTCATCCAACCAAGGTAGCGGTCGGGTCTGCGAGAGATGGCACGAAAGGCCCGAGCATGTCGCTGTCCCTCGTCTGGAAAACATTCTTGGTACTCTTGTAGCTCGGACCAACTCATTTCTCTGCAAACCTGGGGAGGAGTCTGTTCCTTTATGTCCAGAATTACATCATCGTTTGCGCGATGACCGGAACCCTCAATCAATGCATAAATGCGTAGAACACCTAGCGAGCCGGTGCCTGCCTCAAGTCGATAGGCCGCATCCTTGATTCTAAAATGGAATCGGGAAGGGGACTCCGGATGTTGAAAATTCACCAGATGTTTCTCTAGAGCTTGTGCCAGTTTTTCCTGCTCATCTGAAGGCATCGCCGCAAGCTTTTCCTTTTCGATTCGAAAGGTTCGCTTCCCATTCGCAGAATCGGTCCACTTTTCCAGGAGCTCATGGCGGTGGGCCTTCCTCTTGACTATCTTCAAGAAACGCTTCAGTGGCTTTGCCTGAGTTTGTCCATGATTCGGAGCCGTCGCTTCCTTTAGATATCCTTTCGCCAGACTGCGAATTGCTTTCTGGATCTTTCCGGTGCTGAAGAATCCGTTTTCTCTGCAATCCAGACAGGTACTGATGGCAAGCCGCCAGAGATCGTACTGATAGTCCGCTATGATGCTATCGTCAAAGTCATCCATCCCATAAATGATTTCTCCATTTTCGTTCCCGAAGGCTCCAAAGTTATAGACATGAGCATCCCCCTGGATCCAGGTCTGGCATTCCGGAACACCTCCAAACAATGCAAAGTGCCAGTCCCGAAAAAAGTCCTGCCAGAAAAGATGATTGGTGCCCCGAAAGAAGCGATAAGGAGAAACAGACATCTTCGCGTACTTCGCTGCCCGTTGTTCCTTGCTTAGTGTGGCATCGTTTTGGAGAATGGAATCGAGAACTTCTCGCGGGCGGTTGTGCGAAGTGAAGGTCTTCATCCGGGGAGCATGGCGGGCCAGACCGGGGACGTCAAGTATGGGACAGAATCATATTTACAGCGTCTGGAAAGTCCAGTGCCATGGCATCGACTTTGTCCTGTCGGGAACCGAGGTCTCTTCCATAAGATAACCACATCCCCTGCAATCCTGCTTCGCTGGCTGCAATGATGTCCAGGTCAATGTTATCGCCTATCATCAAAGAGTTTTCCGGACTTACGTCATGGGCGCTGCAAACATGATGAAAGGCATCCCTGCAAGGTTTCAGTCTTCGGATCTCCGAGGAATAGTAGATTCCGTCCAGACTCTTCTTCGCACCACTGCGTTCCATTACCAGGTTGCAAAAGAATGGCATACCCCAGAGATTGCTCAATACAACAACCGGGTAATTGCTGGATAATCGGGAAAGCGAGTCTACATGCAGTCGGTCAATCCAGCCACATTCATGAAAGGCGAAAGTTAGATTCAATGCAATGCGATCCTTCAGTCCGAGTTCCAGCTTCAGTCTTCTGGCTTCTTCGCGCAAATGAAAATGTGCATCCAGAATAGTGGGGGATGGCTCCCGGGAATCCGTGGCAGATTCGTATTCAATTTCAATTTGCTCCAGGCCACGAGCGATGATCTGATGTAAATCCTGGCTATCCAGTTTCTGACCGCCAAGAGCATTGTAAGTCATCAGGTAGGGCTCCTGAGGCCCAAACCGATCATGTTGAAACATGATTGTATTCATCAGATCGATGACCACAAGCTCCGGCTTCTTCAAGTTTGTATTGCTGAACGGATTCATTGTGATTCGTCACTCTTTCGTCCGGGAATTGCGGCCCAGTCCAGTAGTCCAACGCTGCGAAGGATGCGAACCAGCATGGCGAGGTCCCACTCATCCTCCAGTTCACAGCTGAATTGGCTCTGGTTGGAGCGATAGGGGCCGTGCAGCCATTCCGGCTTCATGTCTGGAAGCGATTCGCCCGAAAGATCCAGGGTTGGATCGAAAAGCCCAAACAGCGAAGGAACAGGGGCCGAGGATTCTACAGTAACCAGGAATGAAGCGGGCCATCTTCCCGGTTCGTATCGCAGGATGATATGAGCCGATTTCACTGTCACGGAAACCAGAGGCCATACTGCATCTCCCAGCGAATACTCGGCGATTACCTGAGGCTCATCCAGATCAAACTTCTCCGTCAGCCTCTGAATAAACGCCCCGTACTGCCGAACCGCAGAATCGGCGCTGCTTTCCATCCAGGAAAAGATGCCTGTTTTACTTCTACCAGCCACGGTCCTTTTTCAACAATTCGATGTGAGCCAGATGATGTAAACCATGCCAGCTATAAAGCGCTGGAATTTCATACACCAGTACCTTGCGCTCCATCTCTGAATGAAAATACGTACGGTGAGCCGCGCTTTCATCCACATTATACAGGACCTGGGAGAATCGGCGATGGATTCCTCCAAGGATTTCCATTGAGGGAGCGATATCCAGGTCTTTGCCGTCTACAAGTTCCGCCCAGAGCCATTCTGGATAGGGTTTAATACCGGGATTATCTTCCGTGAGCGCCAGCTTCAAACGAAGCAGTGCATTCATATGGCTGTCTGCAAGATGATGGATCACCTGCGCCACGGTCCAGTTTCCAGGAAGGGTACGCGTACCTAGCTGCTCCTGACTGAAGCCGGAAATGCATTGTTTCAGTTTCGTCGGGAACTCTTCGATTGAGGCCGTTTGCTCTTTTACGAGTTTCGCATCAAACTTCTCCGGTGCCTGGTAGGGCCCGGCGGGGTTCTTTAGATCCATCAAAAATCCTCCTTTCCGCTCATCAAACCTCGCCCCAAAACCATGCGATGAACTTCTGAAGGTCCATCGGCCAGTCTGGCTGCGCGAGCATCTCTATAGAACCATTCCAGAGGTAGATCGCGGCTATAGCCATGGCTTCCACAGATTTGAATGGCCCGGTCAATCACTCGAGTCAACATTTCGCTGGTGCATAGCTTTGCCATGGATAGACTGTGTCGCGCATCTTTACCTTCTACGAGTTCGCTGGCAGCCTTGAGGGTGAGCATACGAGAAGCTTCAATCTCAGTTGCCGAATCTGCAAACATCCATTGAATTCCCTGATGGTCTGAGAGATGGGCACCAAACAACTGTCTGTCTTTAGCATAAGTGCGAGCGATCTCCATAGACCTGCGAGCCAGTCCAATCCACCTCATACAATGCGTTAGTCTGGCCGGTCCCAACCGTTCCTGGCTGAGACGAAATCCGTGGGCTACCTTTCCCAGCACCATATCCTCCGGTACCTCTACGTTTTCAAACTTCAATTCGCAGTGGCCTCCTGGACCATGAGATCCCATGGTGTCGATTTCCCGGACCATCGTGTAGCCTTTCGCATCGGTGGGTACCAGAAACATGGTAGTCTTTCGAAAGCTGCCTCCTACACGAGCCATGACAATCAAAAATGCAGCTCCATAAGCCCCGGTACAGTACCATTTATGTGCATTCAGTACGAATTTATCACCTTCTTTAACTGCATTGGCTGTAAGTGTGCTGGGATCGGAACCGGCCCCTGGTGGGGGCTCCGTCATGGCAAATCCGGATCGAATCTTTCCTTCGATTAATGGCTCCAGAAACAGTTTTTTCTGCTTTTCGCTCGCTGCCAGACTGAGCAGATGCATGTTTCCTTCATCCGGTGCATCGCAGTTGAACATATAGGCTCCGATGGGGCTACGCCCCAGTTCGCTGAAAATAATGGCTGTCTCCATCATGTTCAATCCCAACCCGCCTTCCGACTCCGGGAGGTGAGGCGTCCAGAAGCCGGCATTCTTAACCTGGGACCGAGTCTCCTGGACGACCTTGTCTGGCATCCGCCCCTCGGAGTAATCGAAATGCTTCTCGGCCGGGATAACGATTTCATTTATGAAAGCACGAATGTCTTTCTGTAGTTCCTCTGCCCTTTTCGAAAGAGTAATTTGCATGGCCATATTGAGATACTGGCCCTGCTAGCTGTAAAGAAACAAAAGCTGCGTCTGGCACGGGTGGACTGATTCCGCCCGTGCAGTCGTGCTAGAAAGAGGAGCCCGAAAAGAAAATACTGATTGTTGGCGCTGGAATGGCGGGTCTTATCCGATGAACGCTACCGGAATTTCCATTGAGGATTTCGAAGCGCTGGCAGAAAAAGATGATGATCATATCTTTTTTGCCGGGGAAGCCTGCAATTCTCGCCTTCCTGGAACCCTGCATGATGCCCTGATTCTGCGGTGCCGCTATTCCGAATTCGCATAGGCAGAGGGGAAACGTTGGCACGGCCTTAAGGCAGAGATAATCGCCTGGCATGTCATGGAATAAATCTCTGAATAGCTCAATCTTCTGCCCAGTGGCTTCCTTCCAAATTGCCGAGGTCGAAAACTCCAATTCTGTCATTATGCAGAGAACCCATGAACAGATGCTTCCCGTTGTCTTTTGCTCCCGTGATTTCCTTCAGGTGTTCGCCGGTGGAGTCCTGAAGGCTGCGAAGAATCTGTCCATCGCCATCGATCTCCAATACAAAACCGTAGGGTTTGGGCTTGGGCCATAGAAATTTCGGCAATCTTGCTACGATGTTCTTCATAAAGGGAGAAGGATGCAGGGAATCCATAACGGGATTTCGCACAGTGAATAAACAGAGCCAGAACGTGCCTTTGCTGGAGCGAGCGATGTTATCGGGAAATCCCGGTAAGTTCTCGATCAGTACCTCCATAGTGTTGGCTCGTGGACCTTTCAGCCAGTATTTGCTGACCCGGTATCGATAGGTTTCATTGATAAGCAGGTAGGATTCATCATCGGATAAGGCAACTCCGTTCGCGAAGTACAGGTCATCCTGTAGCACTATGGTTTTCTCCTGGACCGGATCATACTTGAGCAACCGACCATGGGGCTTCGCTTCAAGAAGATCATACAGGTACTCTCCCACGCCATACTGATCGCTTGCATCAGAAAAGTACACAGATCCGTCGCTGGCTACATCTAGATGATCCGTGAATTTGAAGGGTACACCATTGGCCCCTGTGCTCAGGACTTCCGTGTTACCGTTGGCAATCTTTAAAAGCCCTTTGATTCCATCCGCTACGTACAGTGCTCCTTCCGGTCCAAAGGCAAGTCCCAGAGGTCGGCCTTCTGTATTGGCGAAATCCTCCGGACTGCTGCCTTCGCCGTCATAAGCAAATCTAATGATTCGGCCATCCAGTAAACCGGCATAGATCATTCCATCCGGTCCGATGGCAACATCCTCGGGTCCCTGAATCTGCCCCAGGAGCGCAAGATCCGCCTTTTTCAATACTTCATTGGGCTTTGTAGGGCCATCCAGCGAGGGCGGTTCCGGAGGTTGATAGGCTTCCGGGTCGATGGGAGTAGGCCAGGTGAAAAGATACACCAGAAGTAATAGGATAAGCCCTACCAGGGAAACCAGGATCTTCCTTTTGCCGCTCATAGATGCAAACATATACCATGCTAGATAATATCATAGGTTCATGTAAAGGAAAAGTGATTCGAAAGGGCTGAACGAATGTTGTTTTCGCTCCCTTTCTCTCAGAACCCAGGGTGAGGCCATTCGCGCTAAAGACTCAGACTGAGGCCCCTCGAACTAAGGGCGCCGGTGCATGGACAATCATGGGCGATCCGATGTAAAAAGGTACGGTTGTCCACCTGGTGCTCGGCTAAATAAGTCTCTTCGCAGTCTAACCTCTTTTCCCGGTATTCCGCTTCGCTGCACCGCGGCCCTGACTCTCATCTGAATTAATTGGGCATAATTGCCGCTTCCGGTCATTCTATGGCCGAAACGAGCATCGTTCATTTTTCCGGATCGCGTGGATTGTACGAGGTGCAGGATTCTGTCTTTTTTTTCAGGAAAGTAGCGCTCCAGCCATTCCGCAAATAGGTCCTTTACCTCGTAGGGTAATCGCAAGAGAATATGATAGAGCCAGAGGGCGCCCTGGTCTGCGGTGATGCGAACGATGTGCTCGATTTCCGTATCATTCAGTCCTGGAATAACCGGCGCCATGAGGACTCCGGCAGGCACTCCGTTTTCCCGTAGTTTTCTCAAAGCAGCAAGCCTTCGGGCACTGGAACCAGCTCGAGGTTCCAGTTTCATCAGTAGATCTGGCTGTAGACTGGTTATGGATAGATTAACTGAGACCAGGCTCTGCTTGGCCAGTGCAGCGAGAATGTCAAGGTCCCGGACTATCAGATGGCTCTTTGTGGTTATGGCTACTGGATGTCTATATTCTTCGCATAGTTCCAGAATGCCCCGGGTCAATCGTTCCGTCCGTTCCGCAGGCTGATACGGATCCGTATTGGCTCCGAGCACGATGGGGCTCACTTTATAAGAAGGTTTCTGAAACGCCTTTCTTAATAGATCCACTGCGTTTCGTTTTACGAATATCTGGCTTTCAAAATCTCGGCCAGGGGAGAGGTCCAGATAGGCATGAGACGGCCGAGCATAGCAATAAATGCAGCCATGTTCGCATCCGCGATAGGCATTCAGGCTGATGTCAAAGGGTACGTCCGGTGAATCGTTTCTCGTAAGGATGGATTTAGCTACCTCTCCAATATAGATTGTGTGGGCCGGGGGATCTTGAGGCTGCTCTCGCTCTCGGTGAATCTGTTCAAATCGGCCTTCAGGCGAAGACAACGCTCCTCGACCATAGTCTGCCCTGCTCATGTTTTGCATGGCAAGCGTATGTATAGTATTCTGTTTTCTGGCAAGCAAAAATGGAAAAAAAGACCCGGGCTTCTGCTCGGCTGACTTCCTGAAGCGATATCGAACCGAACAGTCCGGGGGCCGGTATATGTCGGCTCCCCGGGGAAAGGGTCCCAGGACCTCAGGACGAGGGACCGGGGCTGCAGGATCGAAGAGCACAGTGGGCGGGGCTCTTACGGGAAGGTATGCGAAGCGTGCTGGTGAAGGAATCCCACGTCATCCCGGGGGATTGCCTTTGCCGGGAAGCGATGTGAAATCCGCCAGGCTTGATCGAAGAAACCGGCGGTAGCTCGGGGCCCCGCATCTCCTCGAAGACAGGCGAAAGCTCGGGGCCCCGCTTCTCCTCGAAGATAGGCGAAAGTTCTGGACTGTCCGCCATCGAGGTTGGAATCCGATCTCTTGCCAGTGGGGAAGAAGACTGGATAGCTTAAGGAGATTTGGCGGGATCAGAAGTTCCCATGGGATCGTCGCCCACGTCGAAGGGGCGAACAATCGGTGGAGAAAGCTGAAGGCATTCTACCAATAGTCGCTCCAGGGAATCCTTCAAATCTGTGAGCATAGTCTCAATGCCCTGCTTTCTGTTCTTCTTATACTCCGCGTAATACTGAGCCAGCGATAAAGGCTCGGTAAAGCGAACATGAGCTTTACGGTTTCGCGCCGTAGTTTTTCCCAGAACATAGGTTTCGTATCGGCCCAGCCATTCATAGAACCGTTCTGTAGATGGATGGGCGATGAGGTATTCAGGACGAGTCACAATAAACAAGTAGGCTTTTTCGCACTCGTTTCTGGCCCATTCCATGGTTTTCTCGTCCACTTGAGGTAGCCTTGGGTCGGGGTACTCCACGGCAATCATTTCCAGAATGCTGAGCAAAAATCGAAGCTTCTCAATGGCATCTGCATTGCGATTGTATCCCTTTACCTGGATTCGGTCAGCCACCTGGTCCAGCACTGCATGGCGAACACGTCCCACTCGATAATCCCAATCGGTAAGCGAGGCAGGCGAAATGCTATAAATCTCTTCTTCTTTTTCCAGCAGCACTCGTCCGATGGTTAAAAATCTTCGAAGCAGATTTCTGTTCTCGGGATCAATTCCTAACTTTCGTTCCAGTTTTTTAAGCGATGAATGCAGATCACCTTTGATGGCGGCTTCTGTTCCCGAATAGACATACTTTACAAAGGCCGGCAAAACCATGATATCTGCGGTGGCATCTATCTTCCGAGCATCCTCAAGTCCCCAGAAACCGATCTGTGCAATGCCAGGCTGCAAAGGAAGAAGGCTGTCATTTTCCCCGCTGGTAGGTTCTCCTTCCGGATAAACCACCAGCTTTCCGCCCGGATGCGAAAGTATGGATCGGGACATCTTGATGCTTTCGCGATCCGCAGTGCCTGCGAGCACAGAGTAAGCACCAATTCCTTGAATAAGGCGTCCTACAACCCCGTTGCCCCAGTCGAACACCTGTCGAGAGGCCATGTAATGAAATCGAGCGCCCATGGTTTTGGCCACTGCATAGGCCACTGGCGGCTCCGCTGTAGTAGGATGATTGCTACAATAGAGTATTCTTTCTTTTCGGAGATCCCGGAGCATCTTCTGGTCCTCCGGCCGAATCTCAACACCTTCCAGATTCTGCACCATGCGCAGCAGCAGGGGCAAACTGAAGTCGATACCCCAGGCCAGGGGCAGAGAAAATCCGGGAGGAATAAATGGCTCCATATTTGTGCGAAACTATTTGATTACAGTTCTTTCGCACCCTGTAAAGAAATTTTCCGACATCGGTTCTAATCTGTATCGGATGGTACGGAAACCCTGGACTCCAGATCATTCTCACGTCAGGACCAGAAACAGAAAACTGAAATTAGCTTTGCAAGTGTTCCGAGATGAACCGTCGGGCATGTTTCTCGATTTCTCTGTAGACATCCTTCTTAAATGGAATGATGTTTCTCACAAGTTCGGAAAGCTCCATCCAGCGTACTGAATTGAATTCCCGTTCATGGATTTCCAGATCCAGGCTGTCAGGGTCTCCATCCCATCGAAAATAGAACCATTTCTGTTTCTGGCCTCGGTACTTTTTCAGATGGGGAGGGATGTCCTCCGGAAATTCATAGGTCAGCCATCCCGGTATTTCCCCTTCCGGGGCTTTAAGTTGTAGTCCCAGCTCTTCATAGAGCTCCCGGATGGCTGCCTCCCCGGGTTCCTCGCCATCATCGATCCCGCCCTGGGGAAATTGAAAATGTCCCGGATACTGAATTCGGTCGCCTGCCAGAACCAGGCCACTGGCGTTAAACACAATCATTCCGGCATTTAATCTATAGGGTTTACTCATAGAATGTCTTTGAGGGGCATTTGAGCGAATCTTCGCGCCATTTTTGGGCAGAATTTATGTTGAGCCTTCAGGGTTCGAGAGAAAACTGCCGGTTCAATCCAGTATAATCCAGGGTAGTAACTCATGGCTGCAAAGAAACATTCTCACAAGAAATCTTATTACAATGATATAGCCCTCCGTCTGGGACACAAGTTGTTTGGCGTGGAGCATTTGCATTACGGCTACTTTGAAAAAGGAAAAAAACCTACGTTGCAGACTCTGCCTTCTGCACAGGATGCCTATGTTCGCAATCTTCTAAAGTATATTCCGGCTGGGACCAGGCGAGTATTCGATGTCGGTTGCGGAACCGGTGGAGTAGCCACGCAGCTGGTAAAGAAGAGATATGACGTTACCTGTCTGGCTCCAGATCCTTATTTAATCGAAAAGACTCTGGAAAACACGAATGGTAAGGTAGCTACCATCACTGATCTATACGAAAACCTGGACCCAGCGACGGCCGGGCTGGCCCCTTTTGACATGGTACTGATGAGCGAATCCTGTCAGTATATCAAAGTGGAAGAAGGGTGGAAACAGAGCGGGGCTTTTCTGAAGCCTAAAGGCTATGTTCTTGTGGCAGACTTCTTTCGCATCAAAGAGCTGGACCGGCCGGGTCTGAGCAAGTCAGGGCATCCGCTGGATTATTTCCTTCAGGAAGCCGCCAATCATGGTTTCAAGCTGAAAAAGAAAGTAGATATCACTAAATTCGTGGCGCCCACCATGGATCTGTATCAGGAAACTATTACCGAGAAGATTTTTCCTGTGTTCGAAGGTATTTTTGAAATCGTGCAGCGAAGATATCCTATCATCTATAAAATTCTGGGATGGATGTTTGGAAAAAAGATCAAGAAGCTGCATGTAAAGTATTCCAATCAAGGGTCTGACATCTTCTCGCAATACAAGGCATACATGGTTCTTCTGTTTCAGAAGGCCTGAGCTTCTGAGTGGATGGCCCTCCCTTACTCGTCCGGAGGAAGCCTGCTTGGAGTAAACTGATTTCGGGACTGAACTATGGAACCTGTGTACATTGTAGTAGCTCTGGTGGCTGTCTTCGCATCGCTGCTAACGTTCTTTTCCGGTTTTGGACTGGGCACTATCCTATTGCCCGCCTTTGCTTTCTTTTTCCCTCTGGATTTATCCGTCGCCCTCACTGCCATCGTTCATCTTTCCAACAATCTATTTAAGTTTGCTCTAATGCGAAAGCATATGAACTGGAAAGTGGTTATGGCCTTTGGATTGCCCGCAATACTGATGGCTATTCTTGGAGCCCATTTTTTGACGCTACTGGGCGCTCTTCAAGAGCCCCTTTATTCCTGGAGCCTTGAGGACCATGATTTTACTGTAAGCTATCTCGGTGCGATTATGGGTTGCCTGCTGATTTTCTTTGCATTCTTCGAACTGGTAGTTCCTAAAAAGTCCGAAGGGAAATCACATTTATTTCTGGGAGGCGCCATAAGCGGTTTCTTTGGCGGTCTTTCCGGACATCAAGGTGCCTTGCGGAGCGTCTTCTTGCTACGCCAGGGGCTTTCTCGGGAAGCATTCATCGCTTCGGGCATCGCCATTGCTTGCGCCGTGGATCTTGGTCGCATCACGGTATACAGCCTGGAAATGGGGGATCGCCTGGCCGAAGCAAACCTGACAGTGCTGCTGGTGGCAGTGCTGGCAGCGTTTATGGGAGCGATGCTGGGAAAAAAGTTCCTGAAAAAGGTAACCATCCGGACAATTCAAATCACCGTAGCATCGTTACTGGTTCTACTTGGGCTTTCTATGATTCTTGGAGTCCTGGGCCAGACTTCTTGATTTGTCCAGGCTTCGCAGGGCGCTCTATGTTCTAAGTTCTCGGCTATCTCCTAAAGAAAGCCCTGAAATTGAGCCTTTAATTGATCCAGGGGCAGTGCTCCTGAAATGCGATGTACCGGTTGACCATTCTTGAATAGAATCAGAGTGGGTATTCCGGTAATCTGAAAACGAGAAGCGATGTCTGGCTTTTCGTCTGTGTTGATTTTGATCACCGTCACCCGACCTTTCCATTCTCGGGCCAGTTCCTGCAGAACCGGCGCTACGGTCTTACACGGTCCGCACCAGGGGGCCCAGAAATCCACCAGCACCGGTCGATCATGACTCTTTAGCAGTTCGTCGAAGGAGGGAGGTAATGTTTTTTCCATGGCTTTCCTCTTATATTAATGAGCATTTCGTTCTTCTAAACCGGCAAGTAATCTTTCAGGAAATCCAGTCCAGGAGAGGTGAAAGGGAAAATCTGCTTGCCCGACCCAGTGCATACCTAAAATGCACTGAATGAATTCCGATGGCGCCCCAAATACTTTCTACGGAATTCTGGAACTTGCTGCCAATCAGCATCCAGACAAAGAGACCTTCAAGCGAAGAATGCCGGATGGAAAGATTCGAGGCCGTACCTATCGGCAGCTGAAGGAGCTCTGTGATCAGCTCCTGGCCGGGTTACTGGAGTCCGGTCTGAAGCCTGGAGATCGAGTATTATATCTGTGCGACACCTCAAGCAACTGGCTGGTAACCGATGCTGCTATAACTGGTGCCGGAGCCGTCAGTGTGCCTCGTGGCACCGATGTTACCGATGAAGATATATCCTATATCGCGAACCATTCGGAGTCCAGTTTTGCCATAGTTCAGAAGAAGAAGGACATGGATCGGTTGAAATCCATGGCAGGCAAAATCCCTACCGTGAAGACCATCTATTTCATGGAAGACGACCATCTGGAGCTGGCGGATGGGCCTCATTCACTGGGCGCTCTGGCGGAAAAGGGACGTACTGCATTGTCCAGAGATTCTGCTATTGTATCCAGATCCGTGCAGTCGGTGGATCCGAAGGCCCTGGCCACCCTGATCTACACCAGCGGAACCACCGGGGAGCCCAAGGGAGTAATGCTTTCTCAGTCCGGCTGGATTTATGCCATCCTTACAACTCTAAAAAGAACCGGGTTTCGTAGCGACGATGTGGCCGTAAGCCTGTTACCTCCCTGGCATGCCTTCGAAAGAGCTGCCGAATATGCGTTGGCTTACAAAGGAATGGAGTTTACCGTCAGCGACATCAATGTCCTGCGCGAAGATCTGAAAGAGATTCGTCCCACCATTTTTCCATCAGTTCCGCGAATCTGGGAATCGATCTATAACGGAATCATTGGAAAGATAAAGAAGGAATCTGCGGGAAAGCAGAAGATCTTTAACTTCTTTCTGTCGGTGGGTGCAACCTGGTTTAAGTATCGTTCCATCTTGATGGGTTTCGACCATCAGGTTCAAAAACGGAATTTTATTCTAAGTTTCTTCTATAGAATCTACGCATTTATTATACTGGTGTTGCTTGCACCCCTCAAACTGCTTTCTATGAAAATCTTTGCGCCCATTCGCAGCGCCCTGGGTGGGAGACTGAGAGTTTCTGTATCCGGCGGTTCCGCCCTGCCCGGCGTCGTGGATCGATTTCTGTCCGCTATTGGTATTCTGGTGCTGGAAGGTTATGGAATGACCGAGACCAGCGCCGTTATTTCCTCTCGCACATTACAGAAGCCCACTCCCGGAACTGTTGGAGTGCCCCTGGCCGGCTATCAGATCAAACTGAAAGATGATACTGGCAAGGAAGTAACGTCCATTCCCGGGGCGAAAGGCTCTCTGTGGGTGAAGAGCGAACAAATTCTTATGGGCTACTATAAGAGACCGCAGTTAAATGAGGTAGTATTCGATAAGGAAGGCTTCTTTGATACCGGGGATCTCATGACTCTGAACTGGCGAGGAGAATTGATGTTTGCCGGCCGGGCCAAAGATACCATCGCCCTGGGTGGGGGGGAAAACATAGAGCCCGTACCCATTGAAGATAAGTTGCTGCAGTCCGAGTATATAGACCAGGTGATGGTAGTCGGTGATGATAAGAAGACTCTGGGTGCCATTATAGTTCCGGCCTATGAAAATGTTCGCGGAACCCTGGGACAGGAAGCCCCGGAGAATACAGGCCTCTGGGATGCAAGTAAGCCGGTGCGGGATCTCTATCGAAAGGAGATTACCCGGCTTATAAGCAAAGAGACAGGTTTCAAATCGTTTGAAGTGATTCCCGGTAATTGTTTCTATGTATCTCCTAGAGCTTTTGATCAGGATACAGAAATGACGCGTACCCTGAAGATGAAGAGGCCTGTCATAAAGGAGAACTTCAGGCAACAAATCGATGAGCTTTATACCTGATGGATTCAGGTATAAAGGCGCCGGGGTAATTGGTGCCCGGAGCTTGTGGCATAGACGATTAATTGAAATATCTGCTACTTTGTAACGGGTAGCAGGTAGCAATAAATAGGAATTCGCAGGACGAAAGTCCGGTGTGTCCCTTTCGAAGAAGAAAGGGTATCAGGAGGAGAAGTTCAATGGAAGTTAAAGCCGGTACAGCGGCGGAGCTGTTTTTAAAAGCGGCCCAGGTTCACGAAAAGAGAGTAGCTTTTGGCACGCGACTGAAGTCCAGACTCTGGAAGCCCACAACGTTCGGGGAACTCTACGAAGAAGGTGCCTGTCTGGCCACCTCCTTAATCGACATGGGTCTGGAACGAGGGGAGCACGTCGGTCTCATCGCCGATAACAGAATCGAATGGATCATTAGTAACTGTGGTATTCAGCTGGCCGGGGCCGCTGATGTGCCCCGGGGAACAGATCTTACAGATTCCGACATTACTTACATTCTCCCGCATGCTGATGTTCGCATCTGCTTCATAGAGAATGTAGAGATCTGGAAAAGGGTCTCAGCTCTGAAGTCAGAACTGCCGGCCGTGGAAACTTATATTTTGATGAACCTGGAGCAAGAAGCTCCTGAAGGTGTTCTGCATCTCAAGGATCTCATCGAAAAAGGGCGAGCTCTACGCAAAGAGGGAGATCGTCGAGCCGAAGAACGGGCGGGTCAGGTACAGCCAGAGGATCTGTCCACTATCATCTATACATCCGGAACTACAGGAGCTCCCAAAGGAGTGATGTTACAACACAGTAACATCATGTATATGATTGATTGTATTCCAGTGGATCTTGGTCCGCATGATCGCGCATTGAGCATTTTGCCGGTATGGCATATCTTTGAGCGCGCTCTGGAAATGTTCTCCGTAGCCCGAGGGTGCTCTACTTATTACTCGAGCATTCGCATGCTTGGAGACGACCTGAAGAATGTGCAGCCTACCTTTATGGGATCGGCCCCACGTCTCTGGGAAGTGCTCTATATGCGAATCCTGGATAATGCTCAGGCCGCTCATCCGGTAAGACGATTTCTGTTTCATACCGGATATGGTCTGGCAGAGATCTATAAGAATTCGCTGTTCTATCTGAAGAATCGAAGGGTGCATTTGCATAAACCGAACCCCATTTTGTTTTCTCTGGGATGGTTGTTGCATCTAGTTCGCTGGCTTCTGGTAACGCCTCTTTACGGATTCTTCAACGTTGCTGTCCTGGAACGAATTCGTCAGGCGGCAGGAGCCAGTCTCAAGGCCAGTATTTCCGGTGGAGGGGCCCTTCCTCGACACGTGGATCAGTTTTTCAACTACGTAGGAATTCCGGTACTGGAAGGCTACGGGATGACAGAAACTGCAGGACCCATTACGGCCCGTACGGTAAACAAGCTGATTATCGAAACGGTTGGTCCAGTGCTTGAGGGTGTGGAGATTCGCATAGTGGATCTAAACCACGGGGATGTGCTGTATCCCAATTCCAAAAACCCCCATAACGGAAGGGGACTGCGTGGAGAAATCCATGTGCGCGGGCCTATTGTAATGCGCGGCTATTACAAGAACCAGGAAGCCACAGATAAAGTCATGAAGGATGGCTGGATGAATACCGGCGACATCGGTATGATGACTTTCAATGATTGTCTGAAAATCCTGGGCCGTTCCAAAGACACCATTGTGTTGGCCAGCGGCGAAAACGTAGAGCCGGTTCCAATAGAGAACCGACTTCTGCAGTCTCCGCTTGTAGACCATGTAATGGTTGTGGGGCAGGATGAAAAAAGCCTGGGGGCATTGATTGTTCCTTCGGTGGAAGGTTTCCAGTCCATCGGATATGACTCTATGAGCGTTTCCGAACTGGCGGATCATCCGGAAGTGGAGTCGAAGATTTCTCAGGCTATCAAGCAAGAGATCTCTGCGGAAAATGGCTTTAAGAGCTTCGAAAGAGTGAACACATTCAAGCTCTTGCCCAAGCCCTTTGAGGCCGCGGACGAATTGACGGCAAAATTGTCGCTCAGGCGCCATGTGATTACCGACAAATATCAACATCTAATCGATGAAATGTACGGCCGAACGCCCTCGGAGAAGAGCAAGGCCACTAAATAATACGATCCAGGATTCTTCCGAATAAGAAGAATCCTGGAGCAGGTCCCTTTCAGGGGAATGGGACCATATAAAAAGTAATGTTCTGCGAAAGGAGAATAAGTCCATGATGGAAGCATGCAATATACCTGCGGATTACCAGATGATCAATCCGCTGCAGGAAGCTCTGCTGGGTATAATGATTCTGGTAATTATGTTTGGTATGGGCTCCGGCCTTACCTTCCAAAACTTCAAGTACTTCACCAAAGATCCCAAGGGAGTCTTGATCGGTTTTGCTTCTCAGTTTGGCGTAATGCCGCTGGTAGCCCTTGGGTTGGCAATCTGGCTGGATCTGGATCCAATGTTGGCCATTGCCTTAATTCTGGTGGGTTCGTTGCCGGCAGGAACGACATCCAACATGTTCGCCTATTTTTCTAGAGGCGATGTTGCACTATCGATTACTATGACCACCTTTTCTACGATCGCGGCTGTTGCCATGACTCCGTTGATTCTGGATAACTACGGTGCCAGGTTCGCCAGTCAGATTAACCTTCCCGGAGATGGTGAGTTCGCCATCCCCACAGCGAAGATCATTGTAAGTCTGGTTGCGGTTCTTCTTCCCGTCGTTCTGGGCATGGTACTGCGAAAGTATTCTCCAGGCTGGGCCAAGGCCGCAGAAGATACGGCAAGTTTTATGGGAATCATTGTGATTCTATTTCTTGTGGGCACCTTTCTGGGCGATGGTTACAAGCGATGCCTGATGGCAGAAACCAGCTGGCAGACATACATCGCTGCCATTGGAGTAGGCATGGGTGGGATGCTCTTCGGATATTTGCTGTCCAGTGTCCTTAGACTGGATAAGCGACATCGAAGAACGGTATCCCTGGAGACAGGCATTCAGAACGGACCTCTGGCTGTAGGCATTGTTACTTTCAGCTTTGCGGATTCGGCTCAATTGCTCGCGGGGATGCTCTGGCTTCCAATCCTCTACTCCTTCTTCATTGTTATCACCTCATCTTTTGTAACAATGTTCTATCGCAGGATCGGTAAGCTGGATTTTGAAATCTACGAAAATGGAGAAGTCCAGAAGCGATTGTTTGGCGATCATTGGGTTCCACTCAAAGGTTAGATTTCTTCGAGCAATCGACAGTATTTACTTGATTTCTATCCGGGATGTTTGCGCATCCCGGATAGGTTTTCCTTGCGAAACTCTGGAGACTTCCTTCAGCCACCTTCAATGAAACTTGAATATATCATTGAGAAGGAATCATTGCTGACCTATCAGCTCTATTTCGCTTCCCAATCCAGTCGAATAACTAGGCAACGCCGCATTGCCCGATTCTTGATTTCGGGATTGTTTCTGGTTCTTGCCCCCCTGTATGCGCTTGTGGAGTCCTTTTTCGCTGCTGTGCTCTTCGCATCCCTGGGTGTCCTGTGGCTGTTCTTCTATCCCTACTATTCTCGCTGGCGCTTTCGTGGTCATTATGAGCGACACATCGATGATGCGCTTCGAGGAATGATAAATCGAAACGTTGCAATCAGCCTGGACTCGGATGAAGCCAATGCAGAGACGATCCTTGTACTGGAGGATGAATCTGCAAGAACTCAGATTAAACTAGATCACATTGAAAGCATTGTTCGAATTCCGGGATATGTACTATTGATGCTGCGAACCGGGCAGGGCATTACTCTGCCTGAGAACCAGCTGGGAAAGGATCTGGAAACGCTGATGAAAAAGCTAACAGACCTGGCGGACATATCGGTTCTCGAGAAACCGGCATGGAAGTGGAAGTAGCGAAGAGCATTCTAATCGATTCGCGCCATCTCATCCTGCCAGTATTCATCCAGCACTTCTATGAATTTTGAGTCTCGGGAAATCCTCCACATTGTCATGGCTCCTTGAGTCAGAACCATGATTCGGCGGGCAAGGTAATCCGGATCCACGGACTTTCGAATCTTGCCAGATTTCTGATTATAGACAATGTATTCCTTCAGGGTCTTCACCCATTGGCCTGAGATTTCCCGAAGCCGTGCAATATGCTCCGGTTGCAGATCCACCGATTGATAGGCAAAACCTGCAAACGGACAGCCCAGAAACCGTCCGGCTTTGAGGTCCCTTCGCTTGGCCAGAGTCCAGGCCCGGGCAAAATCGTGGATATCTGGAAAATGCTCCATGAGCTTTCGCAGATTGGAAAGCATTTGCTGCTCCTCTGCTACCAGGTAATTCTGTGCCAGCTCCTCCTTGCTGGAGAAGTGATCATAGACGCTGGAAAGGGCTACCTGGGCGCCGGCTGCAATGTCCCTGATTCCGGTTTTATAATAGCCGCCCCGGTAGAACTGTTTCATCACTTCGGTCATGACCCGTTCTCTTACGTCTTTCTTTGATTTTGCCACTGGTTTCAGATACGGATTCTCGGGCGATCTGTCCAGTCAAAACGATCGTTCGTTTTTTGTTTGCTCTGCGAACGAACGATCGTTAGGGTGGTGAAATATTTGTCCGTTCTACGCGCAGATCCAGGGGGAATACATGAGCTACTTCTTAGAATTCAATGCAACACCACGAATGTTTGACCTCGATACCCAGAGGCATGTGACCAGCCGAACCTACGAAGCATTCTGCTGGGAAGGTCGCATCCGGATGATGGCCTCCCTTGGATACTCCCTGGATTCGATGCTGGAGGCAGGCCAAAGCCTCCAACCTGAGCTGACCCATTGTTCCTTTTCTCGAGAGCAGTTACCGGGTAATGCCCTCAAGGTAGAGACCCATCTGGAGCTAGACGGAGAGAGGCAACTCTGGCTTCAGGAAGTGAAGCAGGAGGACGGAGTTTTAGCCTGCCGGATTGCCACGGTGACCCGTCTGCTTACGGCTGGAACGACTCTGACTATGGCAACAGATGAGTCGGGAGTGGCTCACTCTGAAGAGAGCCCGATGGATTACATTGGGAAATTACCCACCAGTTTTGCTGAGCGAAAGAATTGCGATGCTGTGGCCACACCGGTAACGGCCCTTTATTCGGAGCGAACTCCGTTCTTTAGCTATCCGGCCGCTGCATACTGGAGAATGGTCGAGGAAGGCCGCTGGGGATTCTCCTATGCTATTGGCCTGGATCAGAAGCGGATTCTGGAAATGGACACAGTGACTTTCTTTACGTCGGGGACTTTTGGAATCTACCGCCAGCCTCTACCTGGCGAGCTTCTGAATGTGTACACCTGGGTGGATCGGCTGGAGAAGATTCGATGCTATCTGAGAAGCGATGTTCTGGATCAGCAGGGAAATCTAATCATGAGCAATATCGAAGAGCAGTTGATTGTCAGCCTGTCCAGAAGAAGGCCACGAAGAGCGGGGCCGGAGTACATTCACATGATTGAAAAGTATCTTGAGAACAAGCCTGAGCTGGCCGGTTAAATCGGGCAGGGCCATGAAGGAATAAAGGCCGACCTTTACAGGCCGGCCCCTTTTTCAAGATCTCCCTACGCTACAGAAGCAGCGCATGGGAAGTTAGATTCTCTGTATATTAGCCTCTCCACTTGTGCTTGATAGCACAACCGGTTCCACCGCTATCACGGCAAGCTTCCAGAGCAGCTTTATTAGCCGCGCCCTGGTTGCCAGCGCCACAAGAAGCACCAATTACTTGATTGTTGCTGGTTGCGATGGCAGCAAATCCTGTTCCACAGCTGATCAGCTCTTCGCAAGCTGTTCCGCCATATTTTTCACATTGCGATTTAGCAACGCCATGATTGTCAGCTTGTCCCCAGCTTGCGCCATACGCGCCGGTTTCTTCGCAGAAATAGATTGAAGTATCCGCGAAAGCCGCAACGGGCAGGAATGCGAGGCCAAACAGGACTCCCAGTAGTTTCAGTTTCATATCTCACTCCCCATGGGTAATGTACGCAGGACCTTGGGGTCCCGATCGCCCTAATTGGACGCCAGAGAGTAACATCCGGTTTACTTCTGGCCACCTTTTTTAGCATGAATTGAGCCTTTTTTCACCTGGTTCTCAGGTACACCGGAGCCATTTATTGAAAAAGTATCCAGGTAGTCGCGGTATTCATGGATGGTGTGGCAGCTCAGGGCAAGTTCTGATTCGCTTGTTTTCATTCAGGACCAGTTCAAATGAGGGCACTTCCGCTCAGAGTCAGGTTGCCAGGGGGCTGTGACAATTTCGTGAAACGATGCTTTGCATTGAAAAAATGAATCATTACTCTTGTTTCAAAAGAAGGAAAGGGAAATGATGCGGCCCCGGCCAATCCTTTCACTCCTGCTCTAAGTCTAACGATCCAACTTTATGTGCTTACCTATTCGTAAGATAAGTCTTACTCTCCTATTTCTGACTGTGGCATATCTGCCCCACTGCGTTGAGGATTATCCCCAGGATCCATCGATTCTGGGGCTGGGCGCTCTGAATGCCGGTTATACCCTGTCTGTGAGCGTTACGGGGCTTCAGGACCCGGGACTGGTGTTGGCCAGTGGAAGTGCCACTCTGAACCTGGCCGTTTCCGGGACTTTTACCTTTTCCAATCGCTATCCCGAGGGTAGCAGTTATAACGTAGTTGTTCAATCCGTGCCTGCAGGATACACCTGTACCCTAACGAATGGCACTGGTGTCGTTAATGCAAATGTGACTAATGTGCAGGTGAACTGCCTTCGAGCTGCTACCATCAGCCCCCAGAATAATTCTGTTCTGCTTTCTACCCAGCCCATCCGAATCGTCTTTTCGCGTTCAATGACGGGGTGCACAGTGGACGGGGCAGCAACTCCAGCAGCGGCGAACCTGGCATCGGATATAACCGGCACAAATCTTCTTACAACCAATGTCCCCAATGATACCCTGGAGTTTACCACTGCAGGCTGGAGCACCGGCAGTCTGAGATTTCTGATTCTGAATAATTGTCAATCCGCGGACGGGTCGGTTTCCATCAATCTTACACTAAATTATCTGGTGGCCTCCAATGTAGCTTACGTAGCCACATCCGGTACCGATGCTGGAGTCTGCGGAACTGTAGCCAGTGCATGTGCTACTATTAACTATGCGATTACGCAGCTCGTGGGCAATGGATGCAATGGCACAATTGATTGTGCTGTGCTGGTAGCCGAAGGACCCACCAATGCCGTGGCGCCCCACTTTCGCGCTACCTATAATCTTTCTGGCACTCCGATTACAATGTCTGATCGCATCTCTTTGATGGGTAGCTATACCACAGACTTTTCTGCGCGGTTCCCACAGGCGAGGAATTCAATCCTTGTCGGAAACGGTGGCCTCTGCGGCACCGGCCAATGTCATATCCTGGTTCCTGGGACAGTCAGCGCGGCTACTCTCATTGATGGCTTTACAATAGTAGGCGATGAAAGCTCTGCTTTGAGCTCCCTTGGTGTGCAGGTGAACGGCGCAGTCCGAATGACAAACAATCACATCATGGGTGGAAACGGATCCACCAGTCGCACAGCGTTGAATCTTTCCGGCTCAGGACTCAGTATTATCAATGGGAACCGAATCGAAGTTCAGGGAAATACAGCGAGTATCGCACGGGCCGTAGTTTTGAATTCTGGTACCGCCGACCTCTATTTAAATCAGATTCTGACGAATGGGGCCGTGACCAATGCCACTGCCATCGCTCTGCTTGGTGGAGCAGGAAGTATCAATACCAATGGAATCTACTCGGGTATTGCCAACGACACTACAGGAATCTTGCTAAATTCTGGTAGTGCATACAACATTGCCAACAATCTCATCCTTGCCGACCAGGCACTGACCGGGATTTCTACTGGAATCCATTTTATGACTGCCCTTTCTGGAGGCGCAGTCATAAACAATATTATCCTCGGGAATACTGGCAGTCCTCAGTCTTTTTGCATGCGGGATGCTATAGGGCTTCCCAATACAGTTGATCTGGATTCCAACAATCTCTTTGGCTGTCCCAGTGGTCTCATGGAAGATAGCGGCGGAATCGCGTACGATACGATTTGCGATGAGGGGACTTCTATACCTGCGAATCGCGGAACATTTGGTGATGGCACCTGCGCCGCGATGTACAGCGATGCCGGCACCAGGCAGAATGTATCCGTCAATCCGATGTTTCTGAATTCGGCCGCCGGTGACTTTCACTATTCGGCCAGTTCCCCCTGCCTTTCTGCACAGGGAGGGGTGGATCCTGCAACCTATGGCATTGCGAATCGACCGGACGCAGATTATCAAACGCGACCAGGTGTCGACGGTTTCTTTAGTATAGGTCTATACGAACCCACACTGGGTTGCTTTTAAGCTTTCGGGATTAGCGGTTAGTCAGAATTCGTATATACCGGGCTATATTTTCCTTGCGCCGAGGACCGAGCGTTAGGCCCCTGGGTATATGAGGGTTGGGTGCTTCCTCTTGCTGCTTGCAATTGCAGGTAGTTGCGTCAAAAATTATCCAGAAGATCGAGAATTCCTTTTTCTGCCGGGGCCTGGCGTTGTTCTGGGCGGATTCGTCGCGGGATTGGAAGATCCCGGTCTGGTTCTTCAATCTGGCGCGCATTTTCAATCACTGAGTCAATCCGGTTCTTTCCAGTTCGATGATCGGTTCGAGCCCGGGGAAGCCTATGACGTGGTCTTGGCTTCCGTTCCCGCCGGTTACATCTGTAGTATTCGAAATGGTGATGGTGTTATTACCGAGGATCGTCTCAACGTCCAGGTGGATTGCTTGAAGGCAGCGGAGATTACTCCGGCTGATCAGTCTGTGATTCAAGCATCCCAGCCTATAGAGATTCGCTTTACTCGCTCCATGACTGGCTGCACTGTCGACGGTTCCACCGGTCTGGGAACGGATTCGCATTCCATTGCCTGGTCCACCACAAATGTGGTGGATGACACGCTTACTGTAACTCCGACGGGCAACTGGAATGCAGGAGCCAATCGCATATTACAGCTACTGAACTGCCAGGACACTGATGGATTTTTTAATCTGAGTACAGGAATGCGATATTTCATAGCCTCGGATGCCAGATACGTTTCCATGACTGGTGACGATTTAACCGGAACGAACGATTGCTCTGTTTCTACCACTCCCTGTGCTACAATTGCCCATGCGATCAGTCAGGCTACGGGATGTGGTGGAGCCAACCGTTGTGCTATCCAGATCGCTAACGGCACGTATAACCTGGGAGCCAATGCCTTAAACATGTCCCCCCGTATTTCCCTGATGGGAGGATTCTCTGCAGATTTTTCCTCCAGAAATCCATGGGCGAACGGTACTGTTCTTACCGGCTCCGGCAATGGCTGCGGCGCACAGCAATGCATTTTGAGATTCAACCCCGCCCTGGACGCAGAAACGGGCCTGGATGGCCTGCAGATCCTGGGGCCCGGCGGAACAGACTCTACTGCAGTGTATATGATGGGAGGTGGCTCATTCCATAATGTGCGGCTCGATCCCGGTTCTGGCACAACATCGCGGACCGGCCTGATCGTGGACACTACTCCGGCTCGCACGGTTCTGCTCGAAGCAGTACGTATTCAACCTCAGGATGGAACTTCCCAGGATGGACTGGGTCTACGCGTGGATGGCGGTACTGTCAGAATACATGCAAGCGTAATTCAGGGTTCGTCTGCTACCCAGCGTTCCATTGCAATGGAAATCAATGGAGGGGATGGAGAAATCGATTCTAGCTTTCTCTTCGCCCGGGATGCCAGCAATATCAGCCATGGTCTGGCTATCAATGCTGCCGGGAATTGGCGCATTGGCCATAACTATATACGAAGTCAGTCCACGGCGGCCACCGAGTCCATCGGATTGGAGATCGGGGCGAATCCCACCGGACCAGTTTATAACAATCTGATCCAGGCCGGTGGAGGAACCAATCAATATTGTATTCGTGATCTTGCCGGTCTGCCAGCGACTCTGGGGATCCGGAACAATAATCTCTGGGATTGTCCGGGGGCTCTATTGCGAACTTCGGTTCAGAGCTTCCCGAGTATATGTACCGGCAACTTCGGTACAAACTCCGGCTGTGGAACTCTGTACACCGGCGCTACTTCTACGGGGAATATTTCCTTTACGCCGTCTTTTGTGAATGGTTCTAGCGATTTTCGTTTTTCCGTCTCGAATCCTTGCTCGGTTTCAGAAGGCGGCGTAGATCCGACAGCAATATCGCAGCCGGTACTGCCAGATGCTTTATCTGGTGCAAGACCTGGAGGGGATGGCTTTTATTCTATTGGACCCATAGAAGCCCATCTAGCCTGCACTCCGTGATGGATCGGTTTGGAAGGTCATTCGACCTTCCGAGCTCTGCTCTGCTGTTCACTGCCCCGCATGTTCGGCTTCGATTCGCGCAATCTCAATACATTGAAAATGCTCGGATCCCCTGTATATGAAGTCAAACTACGACATGACTGGATGCCAGGAGAATCCCTCGCTAGCGACGACTGGCTAACGATGGCTGGCTAACGATGGCTGGTGGTTCGACTTTTCTTTTCGCTTCGGCCGGCTCGAATAGATCGCAGCTTTTTTCGCGCAACAGGCTTCCCTTCGAATGACTGAAAGGTGTCCAGACCGTTCAAATATCCCTGGTCCACAGCCGCATTCAGGTCCCGGGGAGAAGTGCCGGTCAGACCTACCGCAAGCCCCTGTTCCGGGGCGGCGATGGTAAACGTAACTCCTCTGGGAGGATTGGCCAGCAGTTCTCGGCCTCGATTGTACCCTACGTGATGGTTGCGATGCATCAAATCAGCCATAGCATGACCCGGAAAAGCCATGGCAGATAGCCACTTTGGCACAGGAGGCGAGAGGTTCTTGAGTGGCGAATTCAGCACAACGGTGATATCTCTGTATCCCGCTTGCAGCAAGTCTTCTACTGGTAGAGGATTAAGAATGGCTGCGTCGGAGTATTGTTCGCCGTCCATGGGATGCTGACCCCAGGTGGCCACTGGCAATGATGTGGCTGCTTTCAGTAGATCGGTTAGGTTATCTGGTGTTGCGCGAATGAATTCTACCTGGTGTCGCTCCATACTGGTAACGGCAATGTAAAAGGGAGTACTTTTCTTTTCAGCCAACCAATGACGATCTATTGGATACTTATGGCCAAACAAATAGTCCACCAGGTATCCCTGATCTAGAAACGGCCGCCCGATTAGCGGATTGAGAGGCGAAATCATCTTCCAGCCGGTAAGGTCTTCTCTCCAGATGCGAATGTTCTTCTCCAGCTGATCCCCTTCATCAGCGGCTGTGGTTGCATAATAAGCCGCCGAGCAGGCTCCGGAGGACACAGCCAGTATTAGATCATATTCCTCGGAACTACGGAAGGTATGCAACGCATGGAGGGCTCCCCCGGAGAAGGCACCTTTCATGCCTCCTCCTTCAACTAGAAGGGCTCTCTTTTTTCCACGGGCTTTTGGAAGTTTTTTCTCACTCATCTTATTGGATGAGAACGAAGTAGCTCCACAGGGTTGCAAAAAATCTGTTACTGAGATTGGTGCTGTTTCCGGGGGCCAATCTGTGTGCTCGATGATCTGCGAAATCTCCAGTGGAAGCCTGCTAGTAAAAGAATAGGCCCACGGATCAACTGGCGTTGAGAATCGTAGCCTGGCTATCGGGAAGAGTGTTTAGCCATCTGCCAGCTGGATGTTCCGATGACCCGAAGAAAAGCAACAGTGACCATTGCAAGCCCTCAGGCAGGTTTTCTCCCAATAACAAAAAAGAAAGGCCATCGGACCCGGCGAACTTCTTCTGGACTGGCCCAGCAATCGCTCAGTGCAGATTCGAGTAAGGGAAGGGGATCCTTTCCGTTTTTCTCCATATACTTCTGCGCCGCCGACCAGGTGGAAATGTACCCCAGCAATTGATTTCGATTCCAGTCTGCTTCCATCTCTACTTTTGGCTCGGCCACAGCTTGTAGCCAATCGGGTTGTTCAATGTCGGAATAACGCGCTTCTATGCTTTCGCGTTCCGGAGGCCAGTAAGGTCCAACAACTTCATGATAATAGTGCTCCAGAATATCCTGACAACCATCTACGAAATGGTGACCATAACCCCATGCGACGAAGAGCCCTCCAGGTCGAAGAACGCGAAAAACCTCTGAAAAGAATCGCTGATGATCAAACCAGTGCAATGCCTGAGCCGCGGTAATGAGATCCATGGACTCATCTTCGCATCCGGTTTGCTCCGCCTGTGCAACTCGGTAGGTTACAGAAGGATGAATCATCGCCTGCTCAATTTGTCGTTCACTGGGATCGATTGCAGTTATATTCTGAAAATAGGCCGCCAGGCTGATGGCACATTGACCATTGCCCGTGCCAATATCCAGCGCATCCTTGTTGTTGCATAATGCTGCGATTTCCTCGAACAACTTCTGAGGGTAATGGGGGCGAAACTGCGCATACTCTGAGGCCTGTTGGGAAAAGTGATCCTTGAATTCGCTCATGTCAGTGAGCAATGAGTGTCCCGGATGCAATCAGCTTCAACACTATTTTTCCAGGGAGGATCATCCTGAAAGAGGAGGCTTGACGTCGGGGTCCTGAGGCTCATTTTATTTGGCGGAGTCCCTAATAATTGAGACTTAAATCGTCGACCTTTTTTCTATAATCCTCGCTTTCCATTTTTTTTCTGCGCTAAAAAACTGTGGATGCGGAGGTCCAGCCTGAGCATTAGATTTAAGGTAAGACGCTTGAGTGGGACTTCGCATGTTTTTCAAGGCCATGGCCGGGCGCTGCGAAATCTCGTAAACTGGAGCGAAATCAGGCGCCGGGACAGCAGGAAATTCCTGATCGGGGAAAACTGCAGCATACTGGTCGGAAACCCTTGACATCTGGGGTGTCCTTGCGCCATAGGGTTTGAGGTCCTCTATGCCGGATATATCCAATCCATTAATCGTACAATCAGATCGCACCATGCTTCTCCAGGTAGACAATGAGAAGTTTGAAGAGTGCAGAAGCCAGGTCAGCCGATTCGCCGAGCTGGAAAAGAGCCCCGAGCACATTCATACCTACCGCATTACTCCACTTTCACTATGGAATGCAGCTTCCAGCAAGATGTCGGCGGACGAAATCATTGCAGCACTAAGCGAGTATTCGAAGTATCCCGTTCCGAAGAACATCGAAAACGAAATCAAAGAGCAAATTTCACGATATGGCAAGGTTCGTCTTGTGCGAGAAGATGATGGATCTCTGTATATCGCATCCGATGAAAAACCTTTCTTGAACGAAATTGCTCATCACAGAAATGTGCAGCCTTATATCGAAGAGGTGGAAGACGGCAGGATCCTGGTAAACAAAGATTACCGTGGTCACATCAAACAGGCATTGATTCGAATTGGTTATCCGGTTCAGGATCTGGCGGGCTATGATGAAGGCGTTGCATACAGCTTCAATCTCAGACCCACCACTCTATCCGGTCGCGATTTTACCATGCGGGACTATCAGCGTCAGTCAGTAGAAGTGTTTCATGCTGGTGGCTCCCGGGAAGGTGGCTCAGGGGTTATCGTGCTTCCCTGCGGCGCCGGTAAAACCATCGTTGGAATTGGTGTGATGCAAATCGTAGGCGCTCAGACGCTGATTCTGGTTACGAACACTCTTTCCATCCGCCAGTGGAAGAATGAGATTCTGGACAAGACTACAATTCCAGAAGAAGACATTGGCGAATACAGCGGCGAAAAGAAAGAGATTAAGCCAATTACGATTGCTACTTACAACATCATTACGCATCGAAAAAAGAAAGGTGGTGAATTTACTCACTTCAATCTGTTCAGCGCCAACAACTGGGGACTGATTGTATATGATGAGGTGCATTTGCTTCCTGCTCCCGTATTTCGTATGACATCGGAACTTCAGGCGAAGCGAAGACTGGGTCTTACCGCTACATTGGTTCGAGAAGATGGTCTTGAAGAAGATGTGTTTTCCTTGATTGGGCCCAAGAAATACGATGTGCCCTGGAAAGAACTGGAAAAGCAATCCTGGATTGCCAATGCCAAATGTATTGAGATTCGCGTGGATATGGATGAAGAGCTTCGCATGAAGTATTCCTTATCCGATGACCGGGAAAAATACAGACTGGCCTCCGAAAACCCAGGGAAGCTCGATGTCATTGAAAGGGTACTGGAAGAACATGGCCGAAACAATGTGCTGATCATTGGCCAATATTTGAATCAACTAGAAGAGATATCCAAGCATTTCGATTTCCCGATTATTACAGGAAAGACTCCATTGCTGGAAAGGGAGAGGCTTTACTCCGCATTCAGGAACGGTGAAATTACCTGCCTCATCGTATCCAGAGTGGCGAATTTCTCCATCGACCTTCCCGATGCCAGTGTAGCTATCCAGGTCAGTGGAACCTTTGGATCTCGGCAGGAAGAGGCGCAGCGTCTCGGCCGAGTACTTCGACCTAAAGAAGATCAGAATATGGCTTTCTTTTATTCCGTAGTCAGTCGGGATACTACAGAAGAGCGTTTCGGACAGAACCGACAGCTCTTCCTCACCGAGCAAGGTTACGAATATCAGATCTATACCTTTGAGCAGTTCAAAGAAATGAGCGGCCGAGCCCGGGAAACGATTCTCCAGAAATAGTCCGGACAACAGAGTTACATCAACCGATTGGTCTGGATTACTTCTTTCTGAATGAAAGCCTCAAGCTACGCTCCATGGTTATCGCTCTTGCTGCTAGCGCAATGCAGTACTGGCGCTATTCGAGTCCCGGACTCGGATACCTCAATTGATTCGGAAATCCCTCCCGAGAAGGATCTGGTTCTTCAATGGGAGGAGGATTCGAACAGCGCTGATGTGAGTCGAGTGTCCAGCTCCCTGCTGGCTCCCGCCAGATCCAGAATTCTCGAGTATACTTCCTGGTTGGAGCAATCACCAGTGGACTGCCAGGGTTTTGATGCTAGAGATTACTGGGCTCGCAGAAGTTACCCTGTCTTTGTGCGATACTTGCCGGTTAAACAGGTCGATTCCGATTCCGCAACATCGCAAAGTGCCGACTCAAGCAGTGAATCCTTTCGCAGGCTTTTCGTCTCTTTTCGCAACGCAGGATTGCTAATCTCCGATGATGGAGGCAAGACCTATCGCAGGCCGCAGTCACAGCCCATGCGCTTTGTAGGAAAAAAAGAAGCGGGCTGTGATCCTCCGCTCTATAGAGACATTGTGGGTATCTGGCAGCATCCGCGAAATGCAGATGTGATTCTGGCAGTTAATATCCAGGACATACTGATTTCCACAGATGGAGGCCATAGCTTTCGTGCCCTGGAATTTCGGGGCCTTTCCAGTTTGAAATCCAGAAACATCTTCGCATCGATTGCTGCAAGTGTCGATTCCAGGAACAGGATCGAGGAGATTTTCCTCGGTACAGCATACAACGGTGTGAAGCGCCTGACCCTGAAGGGAGACCTGGACTCGGAAAGTTACTCCGTACGGATCCGGGACTTCAATGCTGGTCTACCCGGCTTATTGCATGAGCCAGGGGTCACTTTTTATGAGCATATCCTGGATCTTCGCTGGCTTCCGGAGAGCCAGCGTTTGATTGCGGCCACTCTGTTTGAACCTGGAATTGCTGTGGCTTCCACCGAGGCCGGGAGTTCAGGCTTTTCCTACCGTTCCATTCCCGGTGCTGCCACCGATGCAACGGCGGAGGCCCTGGACTGCAATCCGAAAGGATGCGCCCTATCCAGTACCGAAGGAATCTACTACTTTAGTCTCCACTCCGGTTCATTGATTCGCCTGTCCGGAAAAAGCCCAGGAAAGACTGATCCATCAAATCCCTCTAAAAAAGGTCAGGTGAGCCCCACATCCTCGCAACAGCAGACGAAGGCGGAACCTTTCGAAGCCTTCGTGTATGGCTCCTACCTGCTGCACAACGGACCGATTGTATCTGCCCGTCCAGCTCCAGAAACGGAGGTCCAGAGACCGGAAATACTTAGCGCTTTCTATGTCTCACCCACTTCAGCACGTCTTAAACAAGCAATGGTCTTTGGGCTGATTGAACGTTACGGTTTTAACGCTGTGGTCATCGATGTGAAGGATGATTTCGGACGCTTACTGTACGGTAGCAATCTGGACATGGCCCGGGAAATGAATAATTCCAGGGAAATCGTTCCTGTCCGGGCTCTTCTCAGCAAGTTAAAGGATCGCGGGATCTATACAATTGCAAGGCAGGTTGTGTTCAAGGATTTGCGGATGTTTCGCTACAAAGGGCATCGCAATGCGATCAAGAACCGATATTCCGGCGCTCCCTGGGAAGTGGAAGGGGATGAGCAATGGGTGGATCCATTTTCTGAGGAGGTGCAATCTTACAACCTGGATGTTGCAAGAGAAGTCCTCGATCTCGGATTCGATGAAGTGCAGTTCGATTACATCCGGTTTCCATCCGATGGTCCCATATATCAGTGCCGCTTTTCGCATGCCCCTCCCGGCGCCTATCGTACTGAAGCAATTGAATCCTTCCTGCGAAGGGCGCGATTCAGTCTAAACGCTCCTATCAGTATAGATATCTTTGGCTACAATGGTATCTATCGCGCCGGGGCGGTGATCGGCCAGGATGTTCTGGAAATGGGTTCCTCGGTGGACTTTGTTTCGCCCATGCATTACTCATCCCACTTTGGCACCCATTATCTTAATATGTATCCTCGTTCCGAACGTGTGCATCGCTTGCTGGAACTGGGCACAGAAAGACCGATTCGTCTATCTCGGGGGCTGTTTTCTGTTCGTCCATGGTTACAGGCCTTTCCGATGATGAATCACATCTGGGGCTACGGTTTTGACTATATGGTTCAGCAAATGGAAGGAAGTCTGGACGGTGGTTCCAGCGGTTTTCTCTTCTGGGGCCCCATCGCTGAATTTCCCATCGCCGGTCAGGCATTCCGCGAACGGATTCGACGCCCCCGGGAGTAGAGTCGATTCTCGCATCTTGCATTCCTGTCTTCCTGGCTTATTGATTCCGCACCGGCCCTGTCCATCCGCCGGGGCGCGGTCAGAAGCGGTATCCTTCGCCCCTTTCAGCCTCCTCATTGCTTCCGGTCCTGAGAATACTCGAACACTCGAATTATTCGCTGCAGGCTCTCGGAAAGAAAGTGTGACAGGGCGTCAGTTTTTAACTTGCATCCTTTCTAGGCTACTTCAGCATTTTCATCATGCAGATCATTGAGGCCCTGATTCCGGTATTTATTGTTCTCATCGGAATTGAGCTGCTGTATTCGAGGTGGCAGCGCAAATCCTATTACTATCTGTCCGATAGCATCACAGATATGAGCCTGGGAATGATCAGTCGATTGTCCGATGCTTTCGTTCTGCTGGGTATTTATGCTCTTTATGTATTTGTACAGAAGCATACATCCCTGGCCAGCCTCGAAGGCTATTTTCTCGACTTCTCTGCTCCCTGGACCGGATTACTAAGCTCTCTGTCCTGGCTTCTGGCCTTTGTGATTCTGGATTTCCTGTTCTACTGGTCCCACAGGATCTCGCATGAGATCAACATCTTGTGGGCTTCGCATGTAGTTCACCATTCCAGTGAAGAATACAATCTTAGCGTTGCTCTGCGACAATCTGCTTTGCGAAATGCGATAACCTGTCTCTTCTATTTGCCTCTGGCCGTGCTCGGTCTTCCCTGGGTTGTCTTTTTAACTGTGGATGCATTGAATCGACTCTATCAATTCTGGGTACATACAAAGTTTATTTCTGATGATTCCATTCCGGATTCTTTTTCTTTCGTTTTTGTCACTCCGTCCCATCATCGAGTTCACCATGCCGTCAATGATCCGTACATCGATAAGAATTATGGAGGTATGTTTATACTATGGGACCGGATCTTTGGAACGTTTCGCCAGGAGACAGAGGAACCGGTATTCGGAACAGTGAAGCGTTTGAAATCCTATAACCCGCTCTTTGCGAATATCCATGTCTTTGTCGATATCTATCGTAACATCGGTACGGACCTAAAGAACGGTGTTGGAATGCAAAGCTTTCGGCACCTCTGGAAAAAACCATCCAGCTATCCGGTGGATGCCAGTATGCGGATGGAGCAGATTCGCCGGGATGAATATAGACTTCCTCTGGAAAAGCCCCGGACCTGGCTGGCTTTTTTTCAATTCGTAGCTTTGCTAGGGCTTTCCGTGCTCTTTCTCAAGAGCTTCCTTCCCATGGACTGGATTTTCCGTGTTTCCTTTTTCCTCCTCCTGATCTGCGGTTTCTATTTGAATGGTAGAATACTACAGCGACAGACCACTCCAGTCTGGGCGGTCCTGCTCTTCTGGTCCGTGGCAGCATCTGGAATATACCAGATCCTTATAATCAGACACTGGATTTCCTGATTTTTTTATCCGAGCATCGGTACCTGCGAGTCTCAACACCTGGACAATTGCCTTTCCTGGACGGGCAGCAAGAATACCTGCCAGAGCCGGATCATTCTCAGGCACAGATTTGATGTGAGCCGGACGTTTTTGTCTGTGTGGATCTGTGCGAAAATCTGTTAACGGTTTTGCGTCCCGGGTCCAGGGCTATCGGGATTTCATGGAAACGATGTAGTCTTCCAGTAGAGTTTTCATTCGTTCCACTGCTTTCTCTTCCGACTCCACAAGATACGATGCGAGGTCACTCTGTAGCAGAGAGATATAGAACTTGCGTCTATCTTCCAGTGCATGAATCCTCTCGCTTACTACAGGTCTGTATTTCTTGAAGAAGTAAGCCATTTGTGCCATTTCTTCGGTGAGTAGATCTTCTTTGATTCGTTCCTTCATGTAAACGGAAAGGGAAGGACTAACGCCTGAAGAAGAAATGGCGATCTGAAACGGTCCTTTTGCGAGCACAGCAGGCGAAATGTAGTTGCAGTATTTCTTTCGATCCAGAACGCACAGCAAGGTATTGTTTCGATTACAGGCTTCCAGCAACTCATCTCCAGACCAGTGTTGCTGGTTCACCAGGTAATTGGGTTCTACAATAACCAGCCTCATATCCCGAATCCAGTACAGATTGCGAAAATCCGGGTCCTGGCCTGTAGCATCGGGGGAAGGACCAGGATGATGACGTTCCATGCGTGTGCTTCCTTCCGAGGACAGAATAGCATGATAAACTGTAGCTCCGCATCCAAGCAATCGCTGGATTCTATTCTCTATTTCTGCCCCTTCTCCCAGGCAGGCTACGCGGGATCCTTCCAGGTCCAGAAACACTGGAAAGTAGCTCTTTTGCCCATCCGCCGAATCCATGCCGACAGTAAATGTTACAATTGTCTAATCTGCAAGGAAATCCCATAGTGAACGTAGGAATGGATTGACCTGGGCTCATTCAACTTTAGGGTTCGGCCTGTGATCCAGACCCTGGACCTGATTGTTTTTGGAGTGGCCTTGCTCCTTGTTTTGCTTGTAGGTTGGTGGGCCGCCTGGAAGGAGTCCAGCCCGGAATCTGGAGGAGCGGCGGATGACTATTTCCTGGCGGGCCGCTCTGTACCATGGTGGTCCATTGCCGGATCCATCTTTGGTACCAATGTTAGCGCAGCTCACATGGTGGGTATGCTGGGCGTCGGGTATTCCATAGGCTTTGCCCAGGCTCATTACGAACTGGGTGCCATCCTGGCTCTCTTTGCTCTCTGCTATCTCTTCTTGCCTGTGTACCGAAAGATGGGTCTGGTTACACTTTCCCAGTTTCTGGAACGTCGATATGGCGCCGGGGCCGGTGTGCTATATTCAGCGATCATGCTGATCCTGATTCTGGTACAGCTTACAGCGGCCTTTTACATTGGTTCTCGATCCTTCGTTCACCTTCTAGGAGCGGCGGGGATCGAAATGAATTATGCCCTGGGAGTGGTATTGATCGCTGGTTTTAGCGCATTATACACAATAGCCGGTGGGCTGAAGGCCGTGATTTATACCGATGTACTGCAGACCGTGCTCTTAATCGTCGGAGGTCTCATACTGGCCTACTTTACATTTTCGCATAGCGAGGTAGGAGGCTGGCATCAGATGATGCTTCGCGATGCCGGCGCCCCTAACCCACGGATGAAAATGATGCTTCCGTCGGATCACCCGGATCTGCCGTGGACCGGAGCGCTCACCGGCCTGTTGTTCCTGCATTTCTTTTACTGGGGGACCAATCAATACGTAGTGCAACGTGCTCTGGCCGCCAAGAGCGACCAGGAAGCTCGCATCGGGGTTCTTGCAGGAGGATTCCTCAAGCTATTGATTCCTTTTATGTCCATCGCTACAGGCGTAGCTGCTGCTCAGCTATTTCTATCCCGGGGATTGAGCCATATAGCTCCGGATGATGCCTTCCCGCAGCTACTCGCCACTGTGGTGCCGGCTGGCTGGGGGCTGATAGGATTAATAATGGCAGGTCTGCTCGCCGCAATACTCTCTACTATAGATTCGATGATGAACTCAGCATCCACTCTTGCTACAGTAGATCTATACAAAAAATATGTGAACCCGGAAGCCTCGGATCGCACGCTGGTTCTGCAAGGACGTCTGGTTGTCGTCACATTGATGGTACTTTCAATCCTGATGGCCGTATACAGTTACGATCCCGAGGGCAAAGAGAACTTCTTTCTCATCGTGTCCAATCTTAGCTCCCATTTTACTCCTGGGATCCTGGTGGCCTTCTTCGCTGGCATTCTATTCGCAGAGAAAGACATGGTTCGCGGCATTTCTGTTGTGCCGGTCATTCTAGGAGCCCCCCTGTTTTCCTTTGGAATGGAGTTTCTGTACAATGAAGTCGCGCCTGCACTTCCTGCAACAATTACAGATATTCTCGGATTTCGACTGAACTTCCTGCATCGTGTAATGGCTACTGTTCTGTTCTCGGCGACCCTATTGGCAGCGATCTTCTGGCATTATCGCGGGCATCTGCAACTGGATTTACGATCTCGGCTATCCATGGGCTTTTTGAAAAGTAGTACCCTGATCCCCGCACTGTTTCTGGTCCTGGTTTACATAGTGTCCGCGTTAGCCGTGACCGTGCTGGATTTTTCCCGATTGTATGTTGCCTGTACCTCGTCCGCACTTGCGCTGTTACCCTTTGCCTGGCGAATGAGTATCCGTCCTCGCGGAGTGCCATGTCGTGATGATCGACTGTATGCAAGTTTGCTGTTTGGCTTGGCCACATTCATTTTCTTTCGTTTTTTCTGATTGGGACTCGATTTTTTTACGAGATTCGGTCCGGCTCTTGATAATCGGCCGTCGCAGAGATAAGAGATAAGAGATAAGAGATAAGAGATAAGAGATAAGAGATAAGAGATAAGAGATAAGAGATAAGAGATAAGAGATAAGAGATAAG
>PBEB01000013.1 GCA_002717505.1 Leptospiraceae bacterium | reverse complement strand
GACGGCACGAATCGCATTATGACTTCTCCCGATGGAATCAACTGGACTGCACGCTCTGCTCCTGAGGCCAACCAATGGCAGGAAATCACATTCGGGAATGGTCTCTTTGTAGCCGTTGCCTCTGACGGCACGAATCGCATTATGACTTCTCCCGATGGAATCAACTGGACTGCACGCTCTGCTCCTGAGGCCAACCAATGGCGGAAAAGCGCTTTTGGAGAAAATCGATTTATTAGTATCTCAGATAATGGGACTCACCAAGTAATGAGCACCTTGTGTGAATAGGCCACCATGGGTGGAGCGCGGATGAATTCGATTGAACTGCATCCCGAAACTTGGTCGCATTACGAGGGAAATACTCGACCAAGTACCTCCCAGTCCGAATCATAGATGCCGCTGATTTAGCTCTCATTCTCCAGGTGGTCCTCAACTCAGATTCGATTAGGATCGTCCTGAAACAACGTCCCCAATCGGCCGCGATGGGTTCTTCAGCAAAGAACTGAAGTTGCAGGCTCTGCTCTGAAGTGTCATGATGCTTCGAGAATGACGGCACATGATAGCAAAACTCACTCTCCGACATTGCCGGGGGCCCTTGGCACAATGATTCTTTGGGTTACCATAACTCTTGGAGGTGCGATCTATCAAACCGGAGGCAACCTTGAACTGGCGGAGCTAGTTGCAAACCGCCTGGTCTACAGCATCGTCCTGGCAGGAGCCTTGCTCCTCACTCTGACTTTTTTCTGGCAGTGGCCAAATCTCGGTTGGAGAATGCCCGACCTGCACCAATTATTTGTCCTCTGGCTTCCCATTACCTATATCTTTCTCTTCGTAACTATTGCCATTCTGAAGGGACTTCCGCCGCACGTCGCTATTGCTTATCTGGCTATCAATACCATGTTCGTTGGTCTTTCTGAAGAACTAATGTTCCGTGGAATACTATACCGCGCCTTTATCCAGCGGTATTCGCTCTGGCGGACCACAGCTTTCGTTTCTCTCTTGTTTGGAGCAGTTCATCTGGCCAACGGTTTCATGACGGGAGACTGGCTGCAGGCTATCCTGCAAGCTCTGGCTACCGCTATGATCGGCGTCGCTTTCCTTGCGTACCGCGTTCGCACAGGCTCCCTCACTCCCTGCATAATCATCCACGGGCTCTATGATTTCTCACTATTCCTTCTGGCCTATCGCGATCCCTCGGAATCAATCACAGATCCTCTTGAAGGGTCCGATGCCACCGCAGGAATTGCCATTCTCCTTCCATTGCTACTGGCACTTCCCTTGCTCTTGCATGGTGCGTTCCTTTTGAGAAAGACAGAAAAACAAAAAGGCGCAGTCGAAACTGCGCCTTCCTAACCCCTTGCGAGGAAGCGGCAACCTTGTTCGAATCGAAGGCCAGTTGCCGCTGAACGAAACGATCTTACATCATTCCGCCCATTCCACCCATATCGGGCATTCCTGCTTCTTTCTCTTTCTTGGGTAGATCGGTGATGCTCACTTCTGTAGTGAGGATCATTCCGCCAATGGAAGCCGCGTTCTGAAGAGCGCTTCTTACCACTTTGGCTGGATCCAGAATGCCTTCTTTGGCCAGGTCCTGCCATTCCAGAGAGGCTGCGTTGAATCCGATTCCTTCTTTTTGCTCCAGAGCTTTCTGTACAATCACAGTTCCTTCCAGACCTGCATTGTTAGCGATGGTGCGAAGAGGAGCTTCCACAGCTCGAAAGATGATGCTTGCACCGGTGGCTTCATCGCCATCCAGTTTCAGGCCATCAATTACGTTTCGAGCGCGCAGGAGAGTGGATCCACCGCCAGGAACAATTCCTTCTTCTACAGCGGATCGAGTAGCAGACAGTGCATCTTCTACACGGGCTTTCTTTTCTTTCATCTCTACTTCTGTAGGAGCGCCCACATAGATTACAGCTACACCGCCGCTGAGCTTCGCCAGACGCTCTTGCAGCTTTTCGCGATCGTAGTCGCTGGTGGTCTCTTCGACTTGCCTCTTCAGCTGGCTAATTCGGCCTTTGATATCGGAATCCTGACCAGCACCTTCGATGATGGTAGTGTTCTCTTTATCTACAGATACCTTTTGCGCTTCGCCCAGATGGCTTACATCAGCATTTTCCAGCTTCATTCCCAGGTCTTCAGAAATCACCTGTCCGCCGGTAAGAATCGCAATGTCTTCCAGCATGGCTTTTCTGCGATCACCGAATCCAGGAGCTTTAACTGCGCATACCTTGATGGTCTTTCGCAGGTTATTCACTACCAGAGTAGCCAGAGCTTCGCCTTCTACTTCTTCAGAGATGATGAGCAGAGGACGGCTGGACTGCGCTACTTTTTCCAGAACTGGCAGTAGCTCTCGCATATTGCCGATTTTCTTTTCATGGATCAGAATGTAAGGATTCTCCAGAGTAGCTACCATGGTCTCGGGATCGGTTACGAAATAAGGAGACTGGTATCCACGATCGAACTGCATACCTTCTACAACGTCCATGTATGTGTCGATGCCTTTCGCTTCTTCAACAGTGATTACACCGTCTTTACCAACTTTCTCCATTGCATCTGCAATGAGCGTTCCGATTTCTTTATCGTTGTTGGCAGAGATGGAAGCTACAGCAGCAATATCGTTCTTGCTGGATCCCACTTCTTTGGCCTGCTTTCCGATTTCGCCAACAACAGCTTCAACAGCTTTGGCAATACCACGCTTCAGGCTCATAGGGTTGGCGCCTGCCGTTACGTTCTTCAGACCTTCTTTTACGATTGCCTGAGCCAGAACAGTTGCAGTGGTAGTTCCATCGCCAGCTACATCGTTGGTCTTGGTAGCTACTTCACGAGCCATGGAAGCTCCCATGTTCTCATACGGATCTTCCAGTTCTACTTCTTTGGCTACAGTTACACCGTCTTTGGTTACTGTAGGTGCGCCGAATTTCTTATCGATTACTACGTTGCGTCCACGAGGACCCAGAGTAGCTTTTACAGCGTTTGCCAGTTTGTCTACACCGCGGGCAAGATTCCTGCGGGCTTCTTCATTAAATTCTAGTTGCTTTGCCATTTTAATCCTCCGGATCAGGAGATGACCGCGAGAATGTCGCTTTCTCGAACGATCAGATACTCTTTACCGTCTTGTTTGATTTCTGTGCCGGAATACTTTCCGTACAGTACTCGATCCCCTACTTTCACCTCGGGGGCGATGAGCTTGCCATCTTCCGTCTTGCCAGCTCCTACAGCTTCCACTGTGCCCTCTTGAGGTTTTTCTTTGGCCGTATCCGGCACATAGAGAGATCCGACTTTTTCTTCCGTTGCATCTTGGGGTTTGATCAGAACGCGATCTCCCAGTGGTTTGATTGCCATAGTCGTTTTCCTCCTGAAAAACCATTAGCAGTTGATAAAATAGTCTGCTAATCGATTCGCTAAANAAAGGCAACAAAGCAGGCTGACAAGCATTTTTCNCAAAATTTTAGCAGAAGCACCCGTCGACTGCCAGAAATGAAAGGATCCCTTGCGGATGCGACAGTGCCGTGGATTATGTCACATCTTTGAGCTCCCATCGATCTGGATTATGTCACATATCCTGTCCAGCCTCAAGACACTCGATTGAGACTCCTTCAACGCCTGGGCTCACTACGGCCCATCCACTACCGCTGAGGTCGCAGCCCCGGGGAGACGGCATCCGCATAAACAACTTCGTAAGGCTTGTTCGGACTGTGGTTTAGCAGCACCGTCTCAAAATCTCGCAAGACCCATCAGGCTTCGCACTCGCAAACCTCTACTACCTCTTCTACAGTTTCGAGCATCCTGCGAAAGCTTTCTATAAAAGCCGCTCCGTTCAGCTCATAGTAAACCCATCGTTCTTTTTTGGAACGCAGTAGAAGACCTGCATCATGAAGCACTTTCAAATGACGAGAAACAACNGTAGAATGCTGAGGCAAATGGCCGGCCAGGGTTTTTACGTCGGAACGCCCCAGCAAGGCCAGCTGCTTGATCAATTCGATTCTAACGGGCTCCGCCAGAACTCCCAGTACAGGCGAGGAAAAAACCTCATCCATCTTCTTAAGCACCTCCAAACGGGGATCATTCTTTCGGGCCATAGTTACCATCCAGTGCTTTNTCGGGGGGAAAATCAATACATTCCTTGTTGACGCCAACGCATAGGTGCATTTATGTGCATCTATGCAGTCGCAATTCAGAGAGAAGTCCCAGAAGAAAATCCTAATCATAGATGCGCATCCGGATCCGGAAAGTTTGAGTAGCTCCATAGCTCGGGCCTCCTGGGAAGCCCTGGGTAAAAAGGGAGAATTGCTGGAGCTTCGTAACCTGAATTTCGAGTTAAGCCTGAAGAACGGCTACCGCAGGCCCACTGAACTGGAAGATGATCTAAAGAAAGCCCAGTCGCTGATATCCGAGGCGGACCACCTGGTCATTGCAACACCTGTCTGGTGGGGTAGTGTGCCGGCCCTATTGAAGGGATTCTTTGATCGAACCCTGGTTCCCGGCTTCGGTTTCAAGTATAGAAAAGGCTCACCATTGTGGGACAAACTTCTGGCCGGTCGCAGCGCGCAGCTGTATGTCACTATGGACTCGCCCTACTGGTGGTTTCGCTTCGTTTATGGAAATCCTGCCATCAATATGCTGAAGAAAACAGTGCTGGAGTTCTGCGGCATCAAGCCAGTGAAAGTGCGAGTTTTTGATCAAGTAAGGTCCAGCACTTCGGAGCGAAGAAAGCGCTGGCTCAACTCTGTTCGGAAAGATTCGCTTCGGCTGATCTGAATGAAACAGATTAGTTCCATCCGCCTATGTTCAGAATTCGCATGACTTCTTCTTTGCTGATGCCCTCTTTTCCTTTTAGATCAATACCTCTAGATTCCCACCACTCCTTCTTTTCGTTTCGCAGATTTCTTTCGCTACCAAACTTTTTCCAGAGCTCCGTGGGCAAATTCTCCGGTAGAATGTCTGCATCTCGGTCCAGAAATGCAAGATACTCTGTCAGCAGATCGAGAATCAGCTTATGATGGTGATGGAAATAACCAAAGATCCGGGAAAGCTGCCTGTTTCCCGCTTCCCTGCTGTAGAAAGCAGCCACGCCAAAGCATCGGGATGGCACCAGAGATTGCCATTTCAAGGACTCGCTCTCGCCTTTCAATCGCTCAAATGCGATAGCCACTGTTAGGTGCTCGCCATTAATTCGAGACACGGTGACGATGGGGGCATTCTGCCCAATGTAGGGATCATGTTGACGAATGGTGGAATCCAGTTCTTCTACATCATCGAAAAGTAAGCTCTCGATCTGCTGCTGGTATTCCATGTCCATGTGCCTTGCGAGCATGCCGGAAAGGTACACAGTGTGTTCCGATTCCATCGATGCTTTTCTTTGAAGCAGAAACCGCTCCAGCATCATCAAATGGATTCGATATACAGATTTCCAGGCCGAATTGGATTGCATAATACCTCCTCGGGCCCTGCGGTCTACCGGATGCACCGCAGTGNCTTGCCGATACGCCGATCCTGCGGCTAAAGAGTTGTATTCTGAGAATACCCTCTCTGAGATTACCATCGTCCTTTCAGATGGAAAATCAAGGAAAATCAGAACGTGCAATATACAAAACGGTAATTTGACAGTCTCAAATTGATTGGACGTGGGGCCAACTGTACACTAACCTACGACCTGTGGAAGGCCCCTGTAACTCCTGTACCGCAGTAGGTGAATATGAGGTTCTTCAGAGACTGGGAAACCAGGTTGAATTCTGCCGATGCAGTCAATGCAATAGGACCTACCTGTTCGCTGAGCTGAGCCTGGATGCAATGTGCATTGAGGCCATAGAGCAACTTCTGTGGAAGGAGATGTCAGATCCTCCAGACAGCGATCCGCTGGGATTCATCCTGGACAATAAACCGTACTTTGCATCGTCTCGGGGCGGCGCTTATCACAGGGTCGAGTCCAGAACTGGATGATCGGGAGCGGCTGATTGCTCCAGAAGACGCATAGACAATTGGTAAGAATAAAGGCCCTGACTCCAGGGCCTTTCTGTTTAGTATTTAATAACTCGTGGCAATTTCTTGGCCTGGCTAATCCAATCCTGAATCTTGGACTCACTGGGCATTTGACGAACAAGCTTTTTCTTTTCGTTGGTCTTGGCCATGGCTTCATGCAGATTGGCCGCCTTTCGCTGGGCTAGCTCAACAACGGTATCCACTCCAGCTTCTTCGAGGAGATCTGAATATTCTTCTCCCACTCCTTTGATTCGCATAAGATCAGAATGATTCACCCATTCAAGAATCAGCTTCGGGGATAGACCGGAATCCTTTGCAATAGTCTTTCGCCCATCAGGGGTAGATCCTTTTTTCAGGAGATCACCAATCGACCGTACACCGGCCTTTCGCAAAGTGCTGGCATATTTCGGGCCGATGCCTTCGATTTCTTCTAATTTTGCCATCGTTTCAAACCTCGGGAACTCAAATTTTGTGTCAGAGACATTATGTTCGGTAAAAACTCAAACAGCTTTCGCTGATATGACGATTTTTTATTCGGTTTCGCACAGGAACCGGCAACTATTCTGAAATTTCTCACGTTTTCGAAAATAAACTTTGACAGACTTTAGTATCGAGATACCCATCTGCATCATGAAAGCATTCTTGAAATGGAGCGGCATTGTCCTGGGCTCCTTGATCGCACTGTTCGTCCTGGTAGGTCTTTTTCTGCCGGCGGAGTATTCGGCTTCTAGAAGCATTNAAATTCAAAAGTCTGCATCAGAGGTTTTTCCGCTGGTCAATAGTCTGGAAGAGCAGCAGAAATGGTCTCCCTGGCGCGAAGCTGACCCGGCCATGGATATCACCTGGACCGATACTGTGGTAGGCGAAGGAGCTAAATACAGCTGGAGTGGCCCCAAATCCGGCACAGGTTCCATGGAAATCGTAAAGAGCGTGGAAAATCAGACAATTGACACGGCCCTGGATTTCCAGGAACAGGGCCAGGCCATGGCTAGCTGGCAATTCGAACCTCTGGACGATAGCTCGGTGAAAGTTACCTGGGCTTTCAGTGGGGATTCCGGATGGAACATTATGGGACGTTATTTCGGACTGTTCATGGATTCATTCATTGGACCTGACTTCGAGCGCGGTCTATCCAATCTGAAGAAGCTTGCGGAGACTGGAGAAGCTACAAATCAAATCTAGCCAGAGCCAGGGGCGCGCACCAAAGCAATCGCGATACTTGCCGGCAGGAGTCTTCTTCATTGAGCTCCGGCGTTGCGCCCCTGGTTCTCGAATTCTGGAAAGCCGATAAGAAAAATTAAATAAAAATGCTCACCTGAGTGCAAAGCCCTCAGTCGCAACTGGCGTACATTACTCGATTTGTCCCGGTGGCAGAGACAGACACAAACTTTGCATCTCCAAAGGCCACCGATTTCCATTGTATGGCCTCCGGAGGCGGCATATCGGTCCATGTGATTCCATCCACGGACGTCATCGCGAATCCATCATCGGCTACACCTACAAACACTCCGCCACCACCAGCAACCGAGCTCCACTGATTGGCGCCCGTAGCCGGATGCCCCGTCCAGTTAGTGCCATCTAAGGATCGCATCACTCGATTGGCTCCCGAATTAGCAAGACTTATATAGCGGCCAGAATCAGAGCCCAGAGCCAGCCATTGATCTCCGGATGCCGGGCTGGCAGGAGTCCAGGTAGCCCCGTCGGTGGACAGCATCACTTGATTCGTTCCATTCGTTGACACAGCCACAAAGCGACCGGAACCAAAGTGTATGGCCCGCCAGCTATTCGCCTCCACGGCCATGGCAGGATTCCAGCTCATACCGTCCTCCGACCACATCACCCGATTTGTGCCATCGGAGGATACCGCCACGAAGCGGCCGTTTCCATATGTAACGGCCTGCCAGGAGTTGGCCTCAGGAGAGGCAATGGGACTCCAGTTCATGCCNNCAGAGGAAATCATAACTCGATTTGTCCCGCTGCTTGCCACGCCAACGTAAATGCCCTCTCCAAAGGTCACACCTCGCCAGAGGTTATTCTCCGCCGCGGAATGGGAGGTCCACGTAAGCCCGGTGGGAGAATGCATTACAAAGTTCGTTCCGTTGATGGCCAGAGCCACAAAACCCCGATCTCCATAGGTCACGGTCCACCAGCCACTGNCTTCCGCCGCAGGAACGGAAGTCCAGGCAAGCGCATCGTCGGTACAATTCACCGGCGCCAGAAGAATCCCCAGCCACTGAGTCAGAGCTTCGGTCTTGCAGGAGGGGTCATCGTATCGACAGGGAGGATTCGCCCGGCAGCTCATTAGGTCCGCGAAAAGTAACGCCAGGGCTACCGAAAAAAAAGCCGATACTTTCCGCCGCCAATTCATATTAGAAGTCTGGACGTCGGTTCAGGATGGTCAATCTATTCCAATAAAAAACAACTCTGATTCCTGGCGAATCGCTATGGTTACCCGTAGTCCTAATNTCACACTGCATTAGTTTCATTCCGCTGGAGAGCTTCCAGGCCGTAAGGGTCCTAATACCAGACTTTCGCTTCCTCCGGAAGTGTCTATCATGTCCGCTCATTCCATGACAAACAGGAGAAACCCGGACAGGAGGCATTCCTACTCTGTCCGGTCCTTCCAGGACGCAAGGACATTAACATGAGACTTCCGCTTCCTGCGGAAGCCTCTATCNTGTCCGATCATTCCATGAGCGGCCTTTCAGAATATAATAGAGTACGGGAAAGACGATGAGCGTCAGAATCGAAGATAGAGCCAGACCAAAGAATATGGCAAATGCCAGCCCGGCCCAGACAGGGTCGGATGCGATGGTAAGGGATCCCAGCATGGTAGTAACCGTTGTGAGCATGATGGGTCTGAACCGGGTGGAGCCGGCTTCCACAAGAGCTTCTTCCAGGCCCATTCCAGATCGCTTCAGATCGTTCAGATACTCAAGAAGAATAATCGAGTTATTCACAGCTATACCGGCCAGAGCGATAACTCCGATCATCGATGTGGCAGTAAAGTAGATGCCAGCCGTCCAATCCAGGATCATAAATCCAGGCATTACACCAATCAAAGAAAGCGGAATGGTAGACATGATGATCATAGGCTCCCGGTAACTTCCGAACTGCGCCACAAGTACCACATAGACCAGAAAAATAGCCACGCCCATGGCAATTCCCAGATCCCGGAATACTTCCAGAGTAAGCTCCCACTCGCCGCCCATGTTAATCTTGATCAGCCGACCATCTGGCATGCGATAATCTGCACCAAAGAGATTAAAGGATTCCATTTTTGCACCTGGCGCAGGCTCAAAATCGGCCAGAAGAAAGAGTATGTCAATAGCTGCATATGTTATGGATCGATCCCCCATATCGCCCAGAACATAGTAAGAGTCCAGGCGGTTTTCCCGTTCCAGGGGATTTACTGTAGGCTCTTCCACTACTCGAACCATATCGCTTAGCGGAACCCGAATTCCTAGATCATTAAAGAGAGAAATGCTCAGGATATCCGGTATGGAATCCCGATAACTTCGCTCCATTCGCAAGACGATGTATTCCTGTTCAATGTTTGTGGAATTATGATAGATGCCCAGCACTGCACCGGAATAGGCTGTGTTCAACGCCTGAACTATCTGGGCCGGGCCCACTCGTCGGCGCGTGGCCGCAGCATGATCGATCTTAAGTGAAACAGTGCTTTGCTCCTCCGGAATGGATATGTCGGCATCCACCACTTCATCAATCTTTTTGATCTGNGGATAAAGCCTTTTCGTAACCTGTTCCAGCAGGGCTTCATCATATCCCTGCACTCGAACAAGTAGAGTGGACCGCACAGGGGGGCCTGGAGGATCCTCCACAAATTTCAGTTTCACCGGAACATCGGGAATCAATTCCGGGACTTCAGCCAGCACTTCAGGCCTTAGATTCAATACAATTTCCTCGGACTTCATGCTTCGCGACTCCGGTTCGGTAAGCCCTACACGAATGGTACTCTGCCATGAGCGATTTCGAGCCTCCACGCCACGAAACAATCCGTTAAAATCCAGGATCGGAGGCCTCCCTGTATAGCTCTGGAGCTCAATGAGTTCAGGATGCTTCATCAATCGGCGTTCAAGAATCTGAGTTACCTCATTGGTTTTCTCAAGGGAAGTTCCCGCTGGCAAATCTATATAGAGAAAGAACTGTTCCCTATCGGCTTTGGGTAGCATGCGAAACTTCACAAGAGTAACACCAGGCAAAGCCAGNGAAGCGAGCAAAGCCAGCCCAATGATACTGAGGCTGACTCTCCGTGCTTTGCGATCGATCAACAATCGGTGAAGATAGCTCTGATATCCGCGAAAGAGACTCTTTCCCAAATCGGAAACTTGAAGCATGATGTCCGAAAGCTTTCCTGGCAATCGCTCCACCAGCGAAGGTCCGCTCCCGCTGGAAGGCCCCCGGAGAATGAGGCTGGCCATCCACGGATTCAANGAGTAGGCCAGCATCAATGCGATAATGATGGCCGCGGGGACAAAGAAAGGAATGGGACCCATATAAGGTCCCATCATACCGGTTACGAAAGCCATGGGAATAAAAGCGAGGACGGTGGTGACGGTAGCCATAAAGAGGCCGGGTCCCACTTCAGCCACAGAGTCGATAATGATTTCTCTGCGCTCCTGCAGGGCCAGACCGTCGGCGCTGTCCTGATCCATGCCGGCCGCCCGAAGCCGGCGAACGATGTTTTCGATGACAACGGTGGCATTATCCACAAGCAGGCCCAGAGACAGGATTAATGCGAAGAGGGTGATTCGGTTTATGGTCAGACCGGAGAACTGAGCTACGCCAAATACCGAGGCAAGAGTCAAAGGGATGGAAATGGCTACCAGAAGGGCCGCACGAACATCCAGGAACAGTAGCAGCACCACAACAACAATGATAATGGCGGTAATGAGATTGGAGACCAGCCCCTGAATCTCCTTATGCGCTGTTTTGCCTTCGTTAACAATGACGCTGGATTGAATATTGTCGGGAATAAAATCTGTATGCAGTTTCTGCAGACTGGTTCGAATGGCAGTGGTCACATCTGTTATATTTGCATCCTCCAGTTTGGCTATACTGATAATCACTCCGGCATCTTCGGTCTGGATCTTACCATCGCTCTTCTTTCGAACAAGGCGAACATGCGAATCAGCTTCCGCCACAGTCTCCACCACGGAAGCTACGTCCTTTAATCTGGTCTGACCAAAGTCACCGGTAACCACCACAATATTTTCCAGGTCCTCTGGCTTACTTACAATACTGGTAACTTCCAGCGGAATGTATCTATCAGCAGTTTTGATGTCGCCTGAAGGCAAATAGACATTGGATCTTTGAAGGGCCTGCTTGATTTGATCGATGCCCACATTTTCTTTTCTCAAGCGCACCGGGTCGAAGCGAATGGCAAGCTCTCGTTTTTCGCCGCCCACCACTTCTATATTGCGCGCCCCTTCCACCGTTGTGAGCCGTTCCGCGAGTCGGTACGCAAACTTACGCATTTGCACCGGGCCCACTTCGGTAGACTTCAGAGCGATTTGAATCACCGGAACATCATCGGGATCAATGGAACGAATATAAGGACCATTTACACCCAGAGGAGACAGATCCATATTACTCTGAATACGGTCATTCAGAGCTGTCTTCGCAGCATTGGCATCTTCGCCCACATAAAAGTTTACATTCACAATGGAACGTCCACCGGGCATGGAAACCGAATAGACATCCTCTACTCCCGGAATATCCAGCACCGTGTTCTCCAGAGGTCTGGTAACCTGCTCGATTACCTCCGACCGATCGGCTCCCGGAAAGTCGACGACGATCTGAAAGGCTGGAGCCACAATACGAGGATTGTACTGTCGGGGCGTAGAAAAGTAAGAAATACCTCCCCATATGAAGAGGGTAAACAGAATCAACAGTGACAATCGTCCGTTGTTTACAAAGATTGATGCTAGCTTGCCGGTCCAGTTGCGTTCCATTCTACCAAGAAGAAGACTACTTACCAGAAGTAAAGCATAATATACCCCCTGGGGGTATATTCAGGACAAAAAAATCTCGGTCCGCTACCCGCCCCTTTGCTGAAGCGGCCAGACTCAATGGCAGAATCTTTTCCAGGAAAGAGGAGCCGTGGAACGTCTCATTAGGGGTTATGCTCACCCTGCTCCATTATTCACGCCTTCCCGTCCTCTTCTTTACTACCCTCATTCTCCATGGCTGCGCTAACTATCAAGACGCCCTGCAGAACTATGATGATCGGGTTCCAGAAAATGAAATCCGGGCGCTGTGGGTTGTAAGAACTGAAATCAAAACCCGGGATTCCATTACGGCCGTAATCGATGCAATGAAGGCAAATGGTCTGAACGTAGCCATAGTGCAGGTCAGGGGACGCGGGGATGCCTATTATCATTCCACACTGGTTAGCCCGGCCCATGGTATCGAGGAAGGTCTGGATCCTCTGGCCGAATTCATTCGTCAGGCCCGAAAGGCTGACATCGAGGTACATGCATGGATCAATGTCTTTCTGGCAGCGGACGCCAGTACATTCTTGGAGAACCATTCCCGGCATTTGATTAATACTCGAAAGGATTGGTTTCTCCGGGATGCGAAGAATCGATCCATGCTGGATTACGGACGAAGAGATTACAAATTGGCCAACGTGGAAGGTGCTTTTCTAGACCCGGCCAATGCCGAAGTAAGAGCATATAACCTGAAAATCGTTCGAGAATTACTGGACCATTATGAAGTGGATGGCCTGCACCTGGATTATATAAGATATCCCTGGTCCAGATCAAATACAGACTACAACTTTGGCGTTAATTCAGCTCTTCAATTCGCAGATCAGAATCATCGTGCGATAGAGGAAGCAAGACTGAACGAAATCCGCCGGAACAACGTGAGCTCCATGGTCCGTGAAATACGCAAGCTTGCCCGGGAGCGTTACCCTGGCCTGATTCTAAGCGCCGCGGTCTGGCCCAGTCAAAGCAAGATTCAAAACCATATCTTTCAGGACTTTCCTCGCTGGCTAAAAGAAGACTGGATTGATTATGCCTATCTAATGGCCTATTATGATAAAATCGAACTCCATGATTCACGCATGGAGGAATTTTTCGATCCGACTATAAACAAGAGACTTGTAATTGGGATAGGAGTATTTCGCAGCCCTTCCCCCAGGGTTACCGGGCATCAACTTCGTAGCGCAAGAGCGATTCAAGCAGCCGGCGTTTGCTATTTCGATGCTTCGTGGTTTCTGGATAGCCGCCGGAAAGATGAAATCGTTGCACATAGGCTGTGGGAGCTTTTTTCGGAGCGAACCACGCCTCCGCCGTTGCGATAAATCCGCTAAAAAGGTTTTATTCCTGCCAGATATCGCGCAACGGCAATTCCATCTGAACTGACTCAGGCTTTCCTGTTGTTCAAGCACGGCCCATTGAGACGGACCTTCCGTTCGATCTGATCCACTCTGGTTTTTCACTCGGACCGAACTGAGGTAGGCCCAGACTATACCCAACCATCGCTGACCTACTATTCGCTCCAAATCGGCGAAAGCGCAACTTTTATTCGCCCCGGGATTCCCGGCGTTCTATCAAAATTAGATCAACACAAGAATCGAACTGAGTTCGAACCGGTCATGCTGATCCGGTTTTCGCGCTGAACTAAAATCGAGCTTACCATGCAAGCTTCAATCCTGTCAGAAGCCCTAACCTCAGGACCAAATACGCGAAAGCCGCCATGGCGCTTAAGAGCTCCAGCCAGGCAAAAGGAGGCCGAAATACCAGGAAAAGACGGGTAGGTAAGTATGAGAATATCAATAGAGCCAGATGGGACCAGGTTCCGGAGTTTTCTGGCATGATTTGCATTCCGGTAAGAATCATTAATTCGGCGAAGAATAGGAAAGTAGCGATAGCAGGCGCACATATCCGTCGCAATTGATGAGAGGATTTATGCTCTTTGATCTGGTCTTCCCGGGATGCGATCTGAATCCAGAAAGTGATCTGTAAGGCATAGACAGTCATGATGGAAATTCCCAATATGGAACCTGCCAGCCAGCTAGACTTTTTCAGGGATTCCGTGAGCAGTGCATCCGCCGGGATATGAAGCCATTGAGGTCCGAAGATGACAGGCAGAAGCAGAATTGCATAAAGAATCGTTTGCCCTTTAGGTGCGCTTTCTGCCGCATCGGACTTAAAAGGAAAGAGCAGAAGCGCCGAGGCTGCAAATGCCATGACCTGCAGCAGAGCACCGATACCAATAAAAATGGCGGGGCTCTCTCGGATAACAGACATGGCAGATTCCAGGCCCAGGCGGGCAAAGAGGTAGACCAGAAGGATGAGAATCAAGTCGATCAAGAATCCAGGTCGAAAGAAACTCTCCTTAAAATTGTTCATTTTTTAGCTGGTTCCTGGATCAATTAGTACAGGGGACGCATCGCCGAAGCGATGGAGAAGATTACCCCATCCAGGAAAATGGGGTGCTCTTCGCGATCGGCAGCCAGTTTACAGGACACTCTCGCTCCGGGGAAGTGAACTCCTGTTTCCTGACCAATCATTCCTCTTTACCTTTGATGACCAAACACTACTTGAACCTCGGGAAACTCCCTGGAGAATTCCTTCAGTTTTCTCAAACTATGCACAGCTTCTTCGCGATCGGAAACCCAGCCCGGTTCGATGCCCTGTTCAAAACCGGTTCTGGTATGCGAAGCATCGCCGGTGAGGAGCACCGGTCCATCTTCAGTAATCAGCAAATAGGACAGATGCTCCGGAGAATGCCCGGGAGTCTTGATAGCCCAGAAAGTACCATCGCCAAAGACATCCAGACAACGACCCAGGATTGGCATTTCAACGCCCTGGTCCACAGGCAGTTCGCGAAGGGAATCTACCCCGTCCAGATGATCGCCCTGATAGAGCAACCAGTAGTTCACGTAGGGCTCACCCTCCGCAACGAAGTATTGCAGATTCTGCATAGCTGGGTCTCTTGAGATGGCCGGTATTCCGGAGGAATGATCTCCATGCAGATGCGTGAAGAACACTCCCTTCAATCTAGACTTTCGATTCTCTTTGCTCAGTTGTGAAAGGATGTCGCTTCCCGGCTTCTGCCGGCTGGAAATGATGTAGCTTTTGGCCATCAGTCCGCGGACGTTACCTGGCTTTCCCTTGCCGAAGCTAGTATCCAGACCAGAGTCAATGAGAAAGCATCCTTGCTCTCTGTGACAGAACCAGAATGCATAAACATCCACAAACATTGTGGGGTCTTCACTTTGAAAAGACTCCTTGTTCAGCATTCCTTCAACTGGTACCTCCACTTCTCCGGTATGAAGGATCTGAAATTCCTGGATTCGGGCCGGTTGGCGAAATACCTGATTCCAATCGGCGAACCCGGAGCTTGCTGGAATCTCGGCCGGATTTCTTTCAGGGTTGCCTACAGTGATACAATGAACAAGACAGCTCAGAAGAGCGATGATCAGTATTCTTTTCATAATTAGTCTCCTTGATTACCTGAAATATACACTACTATCCGAAACAATGCGATGACCGGAGTTACCTCACTATGTGACCTGAGTCACACGGGTGTAGATTCCTCATAGTAGCGCCTCAGGGCCGTGGGGTCTTTTATGAAGATCAGCCCAGGGGAATCGGACTCGGTAGAAACGAATCCCCGCTCGCGAAACTCCTTTAAATTTCGCGCAACAACCTCTCGAGACGTGGCTATGGTATCGGCCAATTCCTGCTGGGTAATTCGAAGGTTTACAGGCTTCATGGATTCTCGGCTCAACCGAATCAAACAACGTGCCAGCCTGCGAGAAACGGAGTCGAACGTCATGCTGTTTAACTCATCCATCATACCGTAGACTCGGATCGCGCATTGTTGGGCGAATAGAAAGCCCACCTCCGGATGGACCGAAGCTACTCTTTGCACGATCTCGCTGGATATTGCCAGAGCAGAAGTTGCCTGAATCGTTTCCACCGTTAGATTCGCCGGACCACCCATACAGGCAACCAGTCCAATGATTTCTCCGGAGCCGAAATGGCGGACTACCATACGCCGGCCATCTGCAGACTCAATCCACATGCGGCCTTCCCCGGAATCAATCAGAAGCATATGGGATTCTTCGCCGGGACGATAGAGAACACTTCCTTCGGGAAAATCGATGAATAATCCCTGGCTAACCAGATTTTGCAAGGCGGAAGGTGACAGGGATTTTAGAAAGGTCTTCTCGGCAGCTGCTAGTTTTCGTTTGAATTCGCTGGCCCCGCTCATAGAAACAACATGGACCCGGTACGTAGCCAGTCAACTCGGCTTCCGACTAAAAACTCATAACTTGATCGATGTCGCTCTGTGGCCCAATTTTGCGGAGGAATATTTTTAGAATGCGGCCCAACTTTGAGGAGACGGATGTTAGAAAGGCACCCATCGAAAAGCTCGGACTATTGTGAGATCGACCAGTGCTGGAAGTTCCAGTAGAAGAGGTAGATATCTTCGATTTGAAGCGCCGGTCCAGGACTCCCATTGCCCTTGCAGGATGACAGGCCAGCTTCGCCGCCCCTGAGGAAAATCAATAGTCCCCTTTGTCGGGTGGTTACATTTTGGTCTTGAATCCAGCACTGCTTTCCGGATTCTCCGTCCGCAAGATCCCACCAATCGGGCTTCAGGTTTTTGTTAAAATGAGCTCGGACCTCGGGCCAACCCCTGGGCTCAGCATACTGACTGCTCTCCTGCCAGGGGATGTCCATTTTCACTGCCATTTTAGCTTGCTCCATCCAATTCGCTGACAAATTCGCATTTTCGTATCTGAGCAGCAGCACACTGCTATCGATAGAATCATCGAGCAAAACCGAAGCCCGGGAAGATGGTAAATCGAACGGAGGCTTGATCAAGGCTTCTTCAAAAAGCTGCTGGGCATTACACCTGGATCCATGAGCAAAGCTGGCTACAGGCAGAGCCTGCCTATCCCTGACAATACAATCCCTTGAGGATTCGCATCCCATTACCGGCAGTAGGGCCAGAATCAACAAAGCAGAACCAGAACTAAACAAAGAAAAACTGAACCGCGAAACCATGAAGTGATCCCGACGATGAAACAGACTAGAGCACTTCTTCCAGAACATAGAAGTAATTCTGATCCGTGCCAAACATCATCTGATTACCGGAGATTATGGGGGCCGATAGTATCGCGCCATCTACATCCATTTTCCAGAGAATGGATCCATCCACTGCAGATAGACAAACCAATCGAGCAGGTTCGCTAAATTCCCCGGACTCTGTGAGCACCCTGGAGCCTTGCACTCCGATATAAACTCGATTTCCTGCTATGGTAGGAGCAGAGGAGGTGGGGTAATCAAATTCTGTTTCCCAGGCCTCATCGCCATCGTCTTTGTGGAATGCTCGAATCTTTGTATCTCCAGCCGTAAATATAACCAGGTCCTTGTATAGAGCGGGAGCCATGTAATCCAGTAGATCCACGTGATCCAGAAAGCGAGTATAGCGATTGGCCGGAACCTTCTGACCAATGTCCATGGTATCGCTTACCTGCCATAGCTTACGGCCGGTCTTTCGATCCATGGCATAGAAATTCAGCTCCGATTCCATGCCTTTAAAGAAATTCGATGCGAAATAAACAGCTTCGTCATCCACCGCAGGAAAGGAATACCACAGCGCATAAGGAGCATCCACCGGAACAAGCCAGAGGAATTCCCTCTTTTCAATATCGTATGCGCCGAATTGTCTGCCTTTGGGGGCCCAGTATACAACTCCATCGTAAACCTGAAAGGTGTGATGAGACCATACCGGATTCGGTAGCAAGAATTCCTGTTTGCCATCCGGATTCAGAAAGTAGGTCGCTCCGGTATCGCTGGTGAAAATTACGTGGTCTTCGTAACGCAGTACAAGGGATTGCACGGTCTTGCCGGTGTTAAAGCTCCATTTCTGCTCCCCGGTTTCTTTGTCCACCGCGTAGACATTGTAATCGTTAGATCCAAAATAGATGGTATCTTCGTCGGCGAAGGGAACGGAATTGATGGAATCCCGGGGTTCCTTAAATATCCATTTCATATAGCCGGTGGCTACGTCCAGGGCATAGAAGTTCCCATCGGTAGATCCGAAATAAAGAACATCATCAATAAAGAGCGGAGGATTGAAGGCCTTGGCGCGCTCCGAATTCTCCTGTAACTTGAGCTTCCAGCGAAGACCCAGCGGGGGATAGAGCGCATTGCTGGTATGTCCCTGGCCATGCTCACCTCTGTATTCGATCCAGTTTACACGTTCGGAACAATGGACCAGCGAAAACACTACGGGCAATACGAGAACCAGCAGGATTCTTAACAGACGAAGGCGATGATAAACGCAGAATCCCATCAGTATTTAAAGCCTCTCAGAGTGAAGATTCGCTTGATCAGACTCCAGAAACCCGGTTTCTTAGCTGCCTTCAGAGCCTCTCGATATTCCTGCCGGAGCTGAGCATAGGCAGCATCCTTTTCCTGCCCGTTCAATGTTTCTTTGAATCGTAGCATTGTATAGGTGCCGGCGAAAGGAGCCGTAAAGCGGTTATGGGAAGCGTATTCCAGCGGAGTCTGACTCAGCTTACGTAGCGGTTGCGCATGCTCGGCCAGGCGAAGATAAAAAAGAGTCAGGATGTGATCCAGACCTTTGCGATTATTCTTTCGGGCCAGAGAACTGTGATAGGCCAGGCGAAGAAATCGGAAGGAATATAGCACAACCAGAGCGAGCCCAGCCAGAATTCCAGATATTTGCCCCAGAAGTACCCAGGGTATTTCGAAGCCCTGCTTGTCCTGTACATTTTCCTCTTCTTCGATATCGGGAATAATGACATCCATTGCATTGGGATCGTTCTCTGGCGTTGGCGGAATGGCAAAGGAAGTAGTTTCAATATCAACCCATCCAAAGCCGGGCATATAGACCTGCACCCATGCATGCCTGTGCGATGTAGTAATAAGGAATAACTGTTCCAGAGGCCATTTTTCCAGAACCGGGATCTTGCTTCGAAGCTCCTTCAGACCTCCTCTATGAGCAGGAGTCTGAAGATCTTTGCTGGCCAAATAGCCTGTGACCACTCGGGCTGGAAGACCCGAGACTCGAGCCAGCATCGCGGTGGCATGCGCGAATTCGGTACAATCCCCCTCTTTCGTTTGAAAAAGGAACTTCTTTATGGCAGCTACCGATGTATCCTCGGTAAATCCCATCTTGTAGCGGTAGTCTCTATAACCCTGCAAGATTGCATTCAGCCGTGCGAAATAGGTTCCATCCTGACCCAGCCGTGAATTCACCCATTCTTCCAGACGCTTTTTGTCCGCTGCAGGAATATTGAGCTCCAGATATCTGGAATAATCGGAGAGCTCGGCTGGAGTGGGCTCAGGGATATCGATCCATTGTTCAGGACCGGACATACTAATGGCACTGGTTGCTGTGTAAGATAAATCGAATGGATGATACTTCTTTTGTAGAACGGTAGGTTCCACCGAAAACGGACGATAGGCCAACACTCTCTGTGGTATGCTGGACAGATAGAAGACATCCACCGGAAGCCTTCGCGGATGACGTTCAGGATCCGGATCCTGCCAGGTCTCCAGCAAGCGTCGATCCCGCAGACGATTCAACACTTCATCCGGATCATACACGAATCCCTTCTGAGGATCAAAGGCACTGAGATATTCGCCGGCTGCATAGATGGGCTGATTATCGCTGGCAATGATCATTACCGCACTTTGCTTGCCTTTGCCCTGTCCGGATTCCTGGAACTGGTCCCATTTATCAGAAGGAACTTTGAAGAGCTTGTTATCGTATTGGCGTCCGCCCTGACCCTGACCGCCTTGATTGGGCTGACCCTGGCCCTGACCACCTTCACCTTCGCCCTGGCCGCCTTCGCCATCGGGCTTGCCCTGGCCCTGACCGCCGCCATTACCTTCGCCCTGGTTCTGCCCCTGACCCTGGCCTTCACCTTTCTGCTGAAGTTCCGACGGAAACTTTTCGTTTCGATTGCCCAGCGGTTTTCCATTTTGTGTGCCGCCATCCTGGGGTCGACCGCCAGGACCATCGCCCTGACCGCCATCGTCCAGGTTCCCTTCACCTTCTCGGGGAGGAGGTGGATTCTCTTCCAGGAGTTTGAAGCTGATATCATGGATTACAAAATCCCTGGGAACCACCAGGGTAAAAACAGCAACGATGGCCAGAGCTACGGCGGAAAATACCAGTACCTCTTTGCGCTTCTTGATCTTTTGCTGCTGGGTTTTCTGGTCATCGGAAGCTCGGTCCGGTGTGGTCCGGGAAAAAGCAGCAAAGTACAGGACCAGAACATGAATGAGAAATAAAGCAGCGGTTAGTCCTAGAAGAAAGGGAGTTAGTTTCCCCGCCTCTTGAGCGATTTCCTCGGAACTGCGTGCGAATGTAAGAATTCGGTAATACAGGCCGGCCAATAAGAAGGTCTCCAGAGCCGCAAATACCGGGAATCGACCCTGGCCATGAAACACCAGGAAGGTCCAGACGTAGGCCAGCAGACCACCAAAAAGGATCCAATAAGCTCCTTCTTCAAAGCCGGAGACTATCAGAATAGAAAACAGGATCAGTCCGCCCGCTGCAATGAGTCCCCATTTGAGAGCAAGCCGCGGAGGACGCATGTAAAAAGCGATGAGCATCTCTCCGGGGATCAGTATAAAAGCGATCCAGCGAGTTACCGCATCGTAGGGAACCACCACACCGGGATGAAAGAACGGAATACTGAAGGCGGTGATGTAGAGCGCCATCCGTGTGTAAAACAGGATCTGCATAGTTAAACCAACCTCAGACGAAGCTTTTCTTCCACCAGATTTCCGCCCGCTGGCGCAGGCAAAGTCTGGATGGCTTTATGTCCGCGCAGGATCCAGAACCCGGGAAAGCAGCTTAAATCCCAGTCCGGAAGGAATCTAACCTCCCTGCCCGGACCTCTCACCGTTCCAAAAATGTTCAATCGCTCGGTGGAATGTTCCTGAATAAAGGAGTTCAGGCGATTATCAAAGCCAGTAGTGAATACAAATCGTTCGCCTGTTCGAGGAGCATCCGCATCGCCGGCTTCCTGCCCGGGAAGAAAGTACTGCAGAGCTGCAAGCTCACGGGAGAAGCGATCCAGGTCTTCATCTGACTCTAGCAGGGAATAGCCTGCAGGAGTTCGCACTCGAAAGCGGTATTCAGGATGATCCCTGTATACCACCCGAATAAAAGATAAAAACCAGCTCTTGAGATAATTTAGATGCAGAATTGCTTCGGGGCTATCCATGCCCTGATCGTTAAATGCGCGAAAATCCAGGTGCAGCAAATGGGATTGCTCGGGACTGATAGGCGAAATACGGGTTATCAACTCCTGGATGCGAATGGAAGATTTCCAGTTAATATCCTTCAGTCGATCACCTGGAATGTATTCGCGCATATAATACTTCTCTTCTTCCGATGTCTGCATTTTTCGGCTGCTTTCCATGCTCGATGCAGGCTGAAAGTGTACCGGTGTCTTCTCTGGAAAAAGAGGAGCTTCCACAGTAATGTCCACTCTTTCATCTTCGCCGAGAAAGAAGCGAACCAGGCCAAAGACATCACGCAGAAGAAGGGAACCCTTGAAGACGCCACGCCCACTGTAGGGAAAGTTTAGAGGCACCAGTATTAGAGATCCATCTGGACTGGCTCCCTCTGCGCGAAAGGAAAAAGCAGCGTCTCGGCCAACAGAGAATGGGCCGCGAATAACAAAATGAAATCTATAAAAGTAATGACACTTCTGATCGCCCAGATGAACAGCCTGTACCTGTCCCTTCAGTCGAGCGAACACGGCATGACCGGAATCCATTACGGGAGTAGCATGCCGGAAACGAAACTTCTGAATATAGCCGTCGGACACCAGTAGAATCAACACAGCCAGAGCGCTGGATCCGAAAATAAAGGCATAGGCATTGCCGCTACCGTTCCAGAGGCCCAGTAGATAGATGGCTGCTACCAGCAGCAGCGTTCCTGTAGCCGTAAGGGGATAACCCCTGTATATGGATTTTGCTAGTTCTTTCAATTCGATTCCTATGACCGAACCCGGATTCGGAGAAACCTTGCGCCGTTCGCCTGTTAGCGGCTGGTTTTGACTTCGTTCAGGATCTGCTTGATAACATCTCCAGGAGCCACGCGTGGGTCTTCCAGTTCCAGCCTGTGGGAGAGCACCGGTACAGCCAGTTCCTTAACGGTGTCGATGGAAACGTAATCATTTCCACGCATAATGGAAAGTGCTCGAGCAATTCGCGAAAGCTTGATACCTGCTCGAGGACTACAGCCCGTGATTACTCCGGGATAGGTTCGGGTTTTTCGGATCAATGCAACAATGTAGTCCACCACTTCGCGGTGAATCGACACTTCATCCACTAATCGCTGCCAGGCTAGAAGTTCCCCTACGTCAATAACCGGACCGAAACCTTTCCACGAATCATCTTTACCATGCTGCTCGATAATATCCCCTTCGCTCTGCTCATCCGGATACCCCAGAGAGATCTGCAGCATAAAACGGTCCAGTTGTGGAGCGGGCAGAGGAAATAAATGTGAGCCCTTCAGGTTCATGGTGGAGATGATGAAGAAAGGATCCGGCAGGTCGTAGGTTCTGCCTTCGATAGATACAGATTGCTCTTCCATGGCCTGGAAGAAGCTACCCTGAGTTTTAGGAGTTAGAAGATTGATTTCGTCGCAAAGAATGAAGTGAGCAAATATCGGTCCCCGATTGAACTGATTCTGAGACGTCTTCATATCAAACCGATTATAGCCCAGAATGTCCTGAGGAAGCAAATCCACTGTACACTGGATTCGGCTGAAGTGCTCGATGTCCACACCCTGCTTGTTCTGATCTGTATTGCCCCACTGAATAGAACCGGCCAGGGCCCGGGCCAGAGAAGTCTTTCCCACTCCATGGGAATCTGCCAGCATGACGTGGCCACCGGCAATTTTGGAAGCAATCAGATACTCCAGCTTGCGGGTATCGATGTAGATCACGGTCTTAATGTTTGCCATCAGTCGGAGGATGCCATCTTTGGCGGCTCCGAAGTAGGATGAGGGAACGCTTTCCTTTTGCATGTATGGGCCTATTTAGGGAATACTCGGTTGTGAGGGCAAGGATTATCTGCCTGAGTCATTGGACGAAAGTGAGTCTGCCCGGGTTCCCTCCTGGAATCGAAGATGATCTCTTTCCAGAGCTTAGATCAGGTATACAATAAGAGCCAGACCAGCGTATATTCAGCCCGGAACCTCGCTCTCTTCACTTTAGGCTGCGCCGGTCGGACACTCACCAGATATCAGGCTTACTGTAGCATCGTAGGAACACTCTTATAAGATGGCCCCGCTGCTGAGAACGGCCGCAATTATAATGGTGCAAGAGCTTAGATTCAAGCGGCCACCGTGAGCGAGAATCAGGAATTGCCGTGTAACAGTAAAAACTTAGAAGACCAAATAGCGAGGAAACCGCGATTCATCGTTGCACTCAGTCAGCTTCACCTGGTAGTAAATACACAAACTGAGCATAGAATTTGAGAAACTGCTTTCGGCAGATCCATCTGGAGATCGGAGGGCAAGATACATTGAGCAGTACTGATCGCGCTGAGAGCGAGCACCCTCCTCCAAAAACCCATCGCCATCTTTGCAAATATCCCTCATGGAGACTCCGGGGCCCATATGACCCATGTTACATCCAAACGCCAGAAACAGAGCAGACAGAATCAAAACAAAATGAAGCTGTGTAAGATGGCCGCCCTCAAAGAGTTTCATTTTCATAAGCAAACCCCGATTCAGAATAATGCATAGATCATTAGATTCTTCCGGATCAGGTTAGTAGTCCATAAAAAAACGAGTTCAGACAATCTATTCGATATTGCTTTCTCCCCCGTGGTCGCCAACGCGCCTTTTTCACTTGACCAGTGCCGAAAAAAGAAGGAGGTTTTGCCATGCGATACTTTAAGCAAACACTCTGCGTCATCATAGGCTTGAGCCTTTCTTGCTCAGGTGGCAATTCTCAATCTTGCGATAGAATGATCGCACAATTGGGTCTGGAGAAAGAATGGGTACAGGTGGTGACCGGGGGATCGCGCTCAAGAGATGTCGGACTTGAATGCGCGCTGAAGTCAAGTCGGTGGGCAGAAAAGGGAGAAGGACTACAGGTATTCATCTTTAAGAGTAATGCAAGTGCACTCACCATGCTTGATAATTTACTTACCACAGAGAATCATCAAACAGAACACTTTAATAGAAACGGAGAAGAATTTAATATCTCCACAGAGAGAATCGATTCCTTCGCGGTTTGCACCTATACTCAGGTAGCGTTCTCCGCACTACTCTTTCTGCAATGGATTCCCGAAGAAAGAAAATGTCGACGCTCTAACATTCCTGATGATCGAGAGGAGATTTTAAAAAGATTTCAAAAGGGCCAGGATTCACAATGAAATTCCACCCCATGAACGAACCATTCTACGAAAGCTACAATACAGCCTTAGATATTCTGTACACTTAAGCGAGAGAAGCCTGTTTTTAGCTGCCCAGACTATAGGAGTCAACCCTATGCATAGAGAAAAGCAACAAAGTAACACAGCCAACCGCTCCGCAAAGTTTCTAGGGACCGCGACAATAGGCCTACTGGCGCTCGCCTGCACGGTTTATCCGGCCATGGAATCCCCGCTGCCACGGAACTCCCTTGGTTCCCTTCACAGGGTGTCCATCACGCACATCGAAGAAACCGAAAATGCAGGAGTTCATGCCGCCCCCTACAAAGAGATGGCAGAGAGAATAATGACACAGGCAGGATTCAGGGTTGTAAATTCCAAGCATTCTGAATTTCAAATCAGGATTCGCACACAGACGGAGGCCATTAAGACTAGATACAGGACTCTAGATGGCGCGTCTTTTTACGCATACAAAGGCGCAAAGAGTGCTGGAACCATAGAAGTAATCGTTCCAGCCCAAAAGCCAATGATACTCTCTTTCTCTTCTTACCAGGAGCCCCCCGTCATCGCAATAAACCAGGACGGCGAAGAGGAACCAGATCCCGCGCTGGCTCCTTTCGGAGACGCCTTTCAATTAGCCGGAGGCTTCTACGATGCCATGAACCTATTACTGGAAAAACAGATACCACAGAAAAGGCTGCTGCGAATGCTCAACCTGGAATTCAGAGATTTTGATGGACTGGACTACAAGGGTAGTCTCATCCGGTTCTTTCACGAGAGGAATTTAACATCTGCCAGCGCCAATCTAATGAAGTTGCTCGACGATAATGAGTTCTCTTGTGGCACGATTTGTCCAATTCTGTCGGATTGGAAATACGAACCCGTTCTCGATTATTGCATTAAAATACTCGGAAGTGCTAAGAGGCCGTATAATCTGGAGCCGGTCTTCGAAACGCATATCGAGTTCGGGCAGCGACGATCCATGCCATCCATCATCGCATTTCTCAGGACCGTACAGAACCCAGGATCAGACCGCGATTCAAAACATCAGCAATTGGCTCTAAAGGCCCTGCATGAGATCTCGGGGCAGGACCTGGGGAATGATCCGAGCGCATGGACCGAATGGCTGCGGAACAATCCATAGGGCCATGGATAAGAATCAAAGGCCCGGTGGAAATCTCGGAGGTACGTATTATGGTTGCCCCTGTCTTTCTCGAAAAGAGTTTTCCAGTTTTGAAATCTTCACACCATCCGTATCCAGATACTTTAGAAGCGATGCCGCGTACCGCTCTTTATACTTAAGGCAGAACTGGCGCGTCACATATGGGTAACCCTGTCCTCCCTCATAGAGAATAACAGCGAGAGAAAGTGTATCGGGCAGACTTCCCACTTTTGCTTTCCTCTGGAGTTCCTGCAAAGCCGCGCCAGCCTCAGTAAAATCCAGTTTCATTTCCACCCTGCATGCAGAGTTCGCCTTTGGCCTGCTTACACTACACCCTTCTGGACCGATCTCAGGATTGGTTCGCCCAAAAAAATGGCTCCCCAGAAAGCGCGCCATTTCTTCGCCTGCAGTACCCTCGGTGATCACTTCCAGGCATCGAAAATTGCCCGGCCTACCCGGCTCAGTCTGATTGTCTGAGAGAGTGATTGGAGCATCGAAATCGGTGGGCGTTAAATCTAGCGCATCGCCTTTGCAGGCCAATGCGGAGCCGAGAAGACCTGGTAATACCAGAGTGATGTACAAAACGTATTTCATGCCTGCCCTCAACGCGAGTTTATCCTGCACCCAAACCCTGTCCAGACCCTTTTGACGCCGCTATGTGACTCCCGCGAAAGTCCTGGAGACTCTTCTGCTCTCGGACATCGTGTCCTCCGCGACACCGGAACTTTCTGTCCGGCCAAAAGCTCTGCTTTGAGAGGTACGCTGCCTGCGGCTAGAATCTCTTATAACCTTGCTTGTTCCATTCGACGCCGACGATTCTCTCGAAGTTCGTTCTCTTTGAGAAAGCGATGCATCTCCTGTTGAAATTCATGCATGGCCGTTTCAAATTCCAGAAGTCCGAGGTTACGACTGCCCGGATTGAGATCCGGATCGGAACCGGGACTGAGCAGGCTTTCCAGTTCGGTGATCATCATTTCTTTGTAGCGACGAGAAGTGTTGCTGAGAAAAAGCTTCTGGATGGGCTCCGTGCAGTGTACGAGGACATGAGCTACAATGTTCATTCTGCTTCGTGCAATTAGCCTGTGCAAATCGGCATTGGGCCAGGAAAGTAAATCCTCAATGGCCGGAAGAATTTCCTGTTCCGAGCGCTCACCCAGCAGAGATTGATACAGAGTGTATCCTTTGCCGGACGGCGGCGTGGCCGCTCTGAGAAATGCCGAGGGATCCTTGTCCCGGGCGGCGCGGCAAAGAGCCACCTCGGATATGGGAAGTAGACCCTGCACTTTCTCCTGACGCTTCACCAGGAAGGGCTCGGTAAAAAGGAGGATGCTCATTCCGTCGGCATCCAGCCGAAACAGTCCGGTATGGTTTTTATGCAGGGACCATTTCTGAGCTTTCTGCACCGGACCGGATTCCACTTTTCGGGTAATCAGGAATCGATCCAGTTTACCCCGGATGGACTGAATGGTCTCAATTATCTTTTGGTGGATTTGCGCCTGAGTAGGCGGAGGGTTTGCTTTTCTTTTTCTACGAACCTTAGCAAAGATCTTCTGAAAGAAACCAGCCATCCTTTATTGATTTTTGGCTTCTTCTATGCATTCCTTGAGCGAAGATTCTATTTCCAGAAGCTGATCCACCCCGGTGAGCTCAAAAACTTCCAGAATGCGCTGATTGGCACCAAATATCCAGAAACTGCCCCGGGAACTATTCAGCCGGAGCTTTAAATTCACCAGTATGCCAATGGCCGCGCTGGAAATATGCTCCAGCTTGGTGAAGTCCATAATGAAATACGGATCTTCCAGGGACTCCACCAGGCTCTCCAATTCTTCCCCAAAATGCACTGCATCTTCCAGGGCAAAGCGACCTTTGATTTTGAGTACAGGAATCCCTTCCTTTCGGGAGGATTCCAAATGGAGCTGGCTCATGTTATCTAGAGGGCTGATAGAGCTTACTTGAGTTTGTATTTTTTCTTGAATCGATCTACTCGGCCGGCAGAGTCCACTACCCTTTGCTGCCCGGTATAGAACGGGTGGCAGTTGGAACAGATCTCTACAGACATGTCGCCCCGAGTGGAACGAGTCTTATATGTTGTGCCACAGGCACATTTGATGGTTGCTTCTTTATATTCTGGATGGATTCCGGTTTTCATCCTTGCCTCCCGATCCCGCCAGATTCTGGAGGGGGACTGTAAGCGTCAAGTAAAGCATTCCTGGACCGGCTCGGCCAGCGGAATTGTGGCAATTATGATGACAAACCTGGATCCTGTGTGTACAGATGGGCACCAAACGTCCTAACTGGTCCGAGCCCGGGAAGCCCCGTGTCGGGGGTTTTCCGGCGAGGATTCCCATAAATTCGGACGTCGAAATAGAGATACAGGAAGGGAGGCCCCGGTTTCCCGAATCGATTCATGCATCCGTTCTTGATCATTTTCCGGTTTCCCAGGGGCATTCTGGCTCTGCTGTTTTCTCTGGCGCTGTTTTTAGCCCTGGTCGGCTGTCAGAGGACGCTGGTGGATGGAGTAAGCCAGGCGCCATCCGAGGCTCTGCAAGAAAGGCCGATTCTGGTGGCAGTATTGCCCTTTCAAACCCGGGACAGCTCCGGAGAACTCCGTCGATTCTCTCTGGGACTCACTTCCCTTACCAGATCCTATCTGCTGGGCTTCTCCAGGATTCAGGTAGTAGATCCCCTGGGAATCCATCTGAGGGTGCATGAGAAAGCCGATATAGAACGAGTGAGACAGCTGGGAGCCCAGTTTGCGCTTACCGGAGAATTGAGCGTGGACGATGGACGCTTTGAAATTACAGTTGAACTCAGGGACCTGCTTCGCAATCGAAGCGCAAAGTCCGAAGACATCATAGCGCCGGCCAGCGCGATGGGAACGCTTCCCTATGATATAGTGATGCGGATGGATGAGCTGGCTCTGGAAATGGAACTTCGTCGGGATAGTAATCCCTGGATCTTGCGAAGGGAGCGGGATCTGGCGGACCGGCGATTCAAGCCTTCCATCGATGCCTTTCGAGATTATTCTCAAGGAGCCTACCGAGAACAATTCAGCGCCAGCCAGGCCATCCACTATTACAATCGAGCATTAACCATTGAGCCATACTTTAAAGAGGCCAGAGATAAAATATTTCGTCTGCAGAACCTGAAGCATTCGCAATCGGCTGTGGGATTTCGCAGCGCCACCGGTCAGGCCCTGGCCCTTATGCGACGAAATCAACTGGACCCTATGGTGGTGGCCTTAACCTACCAGGACTTTGGTCGCAAATCCATGGCACATAGTCGCGCCCTTGCAAGCCGGTGGCTGGAAGAGTCCAATCGCTGGCTTTACCTGGAAGGCCGGTACAGGTCTTCCTACTATGCAGATAACCAGAATACAATTGGTAGCGTCTACATCTATCAGACAAAAGTGGGCGAAGCCTACACTCGCTTCCAGAGCGCCTATCAGCTGCAGAGAGAGATGGGGATGGAAAACTCCCTGTCTGCCCTGGAAAGCCACATGAATCTGGCCTGCGCCAATGCAGCGCAGGGCAACCATCCCAGAGCATTACAGCATCTTGCTGCCGCGCGCAGACTGGCAGAAACTCTAAAACCAGGAGAGGCGATTGAAGCAGTTCTGAGTTACAACGAAGGGGTGATGTATTATATTAGAGGGATTTATCCGAAAGCGATTCAGCACTCCAGGGAGGCTCGTAGACATTTAATCGCAGCCGACATGGCCAATAGCCCGCTGCACCTGGCTGTACTTTTGAACATCAATGCATCTTTGCTGCATCAGCATAGATACGATGATGCGCTTCAGATTTCGGATGCCATAGCGGTTCGCGCCAGATCCATAGGAGAGACTCAATACCCTCCGTACAGATATGCATTGCATAACTCTGCTTTCGCGCTGCAAAAGTTAGGGCGGACTCTGGAATCTGCTCAGGCAAGACGCCTGACCAAAAGCGGTTATGGGCCGGGTCGTCCACTTTACGAAACTTTTCTGTCAATACACGAAATACCGGAAGGCTCCGCCCTATTTAACACATCCTCCGAAGAGCACCAGGTTGCTTCCTATACCGGCGCCTTTAACATGCATTACCATCGGCAGAGCGTACGATCTCGCACATATCCAGGAAGACAGGACGATACGAATATACTGCTTAGAGACATTGTCTATCCGAGAAAAAGGGACCCAGGTCTGCAATACCTGCGAGAGCACTGGTTAAGCGGAGTCACAGATCTGGAGGGCGCCGGCATTTTGTTTATCGATGTGGGACCCGGACTGGCCAATGTGCTTTACCCGGCAGTAACCACACGATCCATCGCTCGGGACTTTCGCAAGATGGATGTGATAGCACTGGATCTACCAGAGCAGGTGGAGCTATTTCAATACCAGGTCCCAGCATATAAAAAGAAGGAACTTCTGTCGCATGCGAATTTGAGAATCGTGGGCGCCGATGGGAGAGAATCTTTAACCAGAGTCTTTTCGGAAAGCCATCGATGGCCGGTTCCGAATCGGGGACCCGTAAAGCTATCAGGCCGACCGGTAGCCATCCGTATGGCAAACTCCATCGATATCTATCTGAAATGGTATGAAATGGAGGACGTACTTCAACAACTTGCAGAAGAACTCAAAGACAGTCCGTTATTGCTCTTCTTTAACCGAAGCATTCTGCTCAAGAAAGCAGGCTCCACCATTTACGAGGTTGTGGGCTACGTTTCCATCCGTGGTTTCCATCACAATCTGGAGCTCCTGGACCGCGGAGGAGAACCTCCCTATACCCTGATTGACAACTCTTCGCTGGATTTCCTGGATTGAACGGACTCTAGAACTCATGGTCTGCACGAAGCAGTCCATCTGCCTTTGCTTACTTCATAGCCACCGAAGGTCCGGAGCTCGAAAGAATCCAGATCCTTTCTTTCCTGACCCCTTTCGTATTGTGAAAGGGGTCAGGCCCCAGTAATCTATTTCGCCTTGAAGAGAGGACTATAACTGCTGCGATGAACATAGGCCAGAACCAGATTCACCACCAACAGAAAGATGGCCACCGGCAGTCCTTCCGTGTACACAAAAATGTGATATAGAAAAATGTTCAAAGTAATGGGAAAGATCATTACACTGGCCAGAGGCACAAAGCGACCAGAGACCAGTAGCAATCCACATACAAGTTCCGTGACCTTGATCAAATAGAGGAGATAGCCAGTGGCTTCCATTCCATCCTGAAAGGTCTGAACCTTCGGCGGCAAATCCGTCGGAGGTTCCACGATTTCTGCCAGCACAACAACGGATGAAGCAATGAATATGAGCCCCATCAGTGTGCGCAAAACAATGACAGTGATTTTTATAGGTTTGTTAAGTTGATCCATATATTAACTCGAATGCATACAGTTAAGGGAGTTACCCGCAGCCTCGACGACTTCAATTTTACACAACCATGTAATTTTTATTGGAATTCCTGCGCATTCCCCGGGGCCCCCTCGCTCAGGCACTCATTGGCTACTTTCACCTAAAAACGGCTGGCTGTCTCCGGCCATCCCCGATTGCAAGAGTCCAGATTTACCGTTCCCGGTGATACATTCGTAGAGCAATAGGGGCAAAGATTGCGGTAAGACCGGCACTGTAGGCAAGCACTCCAACAATCGCTGTCCCGGCGGCTTCGCCATGCATCAGGCTTCGGGATGCTGTGGCCAGATAGGTTACCGGGCTATGACGCACGATGGCCTGAAGCCAGTCCGGCATGGTTCCCAGTTCTACGAAGATGTTGCTGGCAAACGTTAAAGGCATCAGGAAGATGAAGCTGGTGGTCATTACAGACTCCGGTGTTTGTACCTTCATCCCAAAGATCATCCATATCCAGGAAAGTGCGGATGCAAAAAGCAAGACCAACAACAGAGCCAGAGATACTCCCAGAAAGCCACCTTCCGGTCGAAATCCCAGAATCAAGCCAATGATCAGAATAACCAGAGATGCCACAGTGTATCGCACCAGGTCACCGGCCAATGCTCCTACAATCGGCGATGGTTGCCACATGGGTAGCGAACGAAAGCGATCGAACAATCCCTTTTGAATGTCTGTATTTAACCCTACTCCTGTATAGACTGTAATAAATACCACAGTCTGCACAAGAATACCTGGAATGAGAAATTGAATATATTCCTGAGGTGTACCGGCTAGAGCTCCGCCAAAGATAAAAGTAAACAGCAATGTAAACATCACCGGCATGATCGTAACATCAAACATCTGAAAGGGAACATGTTTGATCTTGAGCAGGGCTCTCCATGCCAGAGTCAAAGTAGCGCCACCGGCGGAAACTTCGGAAGGCCGGGGTTCCTGACTGAAAATCCCACGCAGATCGGTGGCCTGGTGGCTCAATAATCCGGAACTCTGCTGCTTTTCTGTCTTCTTGGCCCGAGACGAACTCGCCAACTGGCCTGCCTCTTTGCGCGTAGCTTTCGCCGACCCGTTGCCCCCATGCGCCGAGGCACCTCTCGTCTTCGATTGAGCGCTCCGCGTCGAGTTTGACCTGCCGGCTCCATTTCTTGATGCGGAGGAGCTTTTTCCTCTTGTTCTATCCACTGCCTTGCTCATTGCACCGCTCCTTCCTTTTCTTCGCTCACGGGAGCATGGCCGGTGAGCGCAAAGAATACTTCATCCATGCTTGGCTGAGCCACCGAGAACTCCGCCATTTTCAGCCCCTTTTTTGTCAGCGAATGGAAAACACGAGAGATCTGGTCATCTTTTTCGATGGATGCCGTCAAACTGAACGCATCGGAACCGGGATTCACAGATAGTTTCATCTTTCTTAGCTCGGTGCCTGTGCGTTTCGCATCCGCTGCGCTATAGAGTCTAATATGAAGCAGATTCGCACCAACCTGGCTCTTCAGATCTCGACCGGTGCCTTCAGCAATGACTTTACCATGATCAATGACAGCCAGACGCTGAGCCAGACGATCCGCTTCCTCCATATACTGAGTTGTAAGTAGCACTGTAGCGCCCTGCTTCGCGATAGCTCGCACAATGTCCCATACCTGGTTTCTGCTTCTGGGATCCAGGCCTGTTGTAGGTTCATCCAGAAAAACAACATCGGAATGTACGACCAGGCCGGCCGCCACGTCCAGCCTTCGGCGCATACCGCCAGAATAGGTGCGCACCAGGTTCTTTCCTGAAGAAGCCAGATCAAAGGCCTCCAGAAGCTCCTCTGCCCGGAGACGAGCTCCCTTCCAGCCAAATCCAAAGAGCCTACCAATCAATATCAAGTTCTCCAATCCGGTGAGATCCTCATCCACGGAAGCATACTGCCCGGTAAGAGAGATCCTTCGCCTGACCTCATCGGATTGACTGAGCACATCAAAACCCATAACCTGGGCCCTACCTCCATCCGGCTTGAGTAGGGTGGTCAGAATGCCCACCGTCGTAGTCTTGCCAGCGCCATTCGGTCCCAGCAGACCATAAACAGTGCCAGCCTCAATACTCAGATCGATGCCGCTCAATGCCCAATTAGAGCCGTACCGCTTCTTAATTCCTTCCGTTTCAATCGCTTTCATTTAAATGATCCAGGAAATATTATATACATCAAAGATTGTCGGGGCCTTTCAAGCAAGGCCCTGACATGTTAGAGACGAATACCATGATTCGCCCGCGTCACTCGAATAGTTACAGATTCTCGAACGCCTGTTCAAGGGGAGCGAAGGTGGATCGCGGCTCACGGGAAGGCATGATAAATTCAATGAACTTAATACTCTCCGGATTGCCATAAATCTCGAAAGCTACGGCAGGCTGAAACTTCTGCTCTTCCATCACTCTCTGGAACTCAGGATACACTTTGATCGGGCCCAGCATAAAGGAGAGCATGTTACGATAAGGAAATTCGCTTCGGATGGACTCCATGGCAGGCACTTGAAAAACCGGGAATTCCTGAGCCAATCGCTCCTGTTCGGCGGCATCCAGATGTTCCACTGTGCAGCCCAGAATAGATCTGAGTTTTTCTGGCGGTGTGTCCGGGGGGTCCAGATAGATTGCCAGACTTCTGCATTCCTTCAAGCCGGCCGCTTCCCAGCGAGTCTGAAACTTTTCCCAGCTGGAACCAATCTCTTCGTAAGGTCCTCGGTGTGCGGCGTAGATAATCGTACGGGGGCCATAGGTTACTTCCGTTACTTGAACCGAGGAAAAGCCCCCCATGTAAGCATAAAATCCGAGGAAAACCAGTAGAATGGCCACCAAGATTAGAGCCAGACGACTCCAGATTGATTTAGACTGATTTGCCATAAGCTGCCTCCTCCCTTTGCATCACGTGGAGCGAAGGGGTATCCTGTACCGAGATGCACAATGCCCTCCCTGGAGAAAACCATTTATCTGAATTTCGCGTATATCAGCACATATCCAGCAATTTTCGGCATCGGGCCATAGACCAAACTCACAGGTGTTCAGCCAAGTATCTCTGAATGGCATTCCGCTTTCTCCTATATTTGACTCGCCTGCCGAAGCATTCCAGATACCAGAACGGAATCGATATTCGACGCCCAATCGATCGGGAAAGTAGATCTAAACGAAGAGGGATCCTGTTCCGGTGAAACTAATTGTGATCTATGATGATTAAGATCATCAAAGAAGTACCCGGGCCTCTGGCTGCCCCTCCCGGAAGTCCAGCCGAATACGAATCCTTTCAGTGAGCTGCGGAGACTTCGTATAGCAATGGATGATTTCTCGCACTGGATTATGAATCTTCCAGAACGAGGGTTCGCAGGGAGAATTCGCACGGCCCTCTGCGCCGTGGCCCAGCTGAATATGCAGGGCCAGAAACTCATCGTCCACTACATCCGCCTCTCTCCACCATGTCTCTGGCCTCTGTATCTTCTGAAAGAGCCGAACATACAGCGCTCCTTTCGTAGCGGGCATTGTAATTCTATGGAAGGCGCTGGTGCGAAAATAGCCATCGGATAAATGAAGTGGGCGCAAGCCTGCCGGGTTCTTTTCGGCATCGAAGTCTGGGCCGAGAATGGAAGCGGCCACCAGGTCGGAACCATCGTATCCGATCACTCGTGCCCGCCATTCAATGAAATTCTCCGGAGTGGATGTTCCGGTTTCCATATTCAGCTCCACGACTGAGCTTTCCTCATTCATCAATTGTGGATGACGGCCCACAGGAGAGAATGATGGAGTACGGGTGCTACAGCCCAGGAAGGTCAGGTTCAGAGCGCAGACCACGGCGATGAGAGCCACAGTGTTCCCGAGTCTGACATCATTCGCGCAACATAAGGAAAATCGAGTCTCTGACTGTCTTGCTCTCTCAATCATATTGAACCTCGGGCTCGACTTGCGCACCGCATCCAGATTTCCATTCCAGAGCTGTGTCTCCCTGCAATTCAAAGTTCCAGAAGGGTAGCGGGCCTTTATTCGCCGCTTGCATGGCATGTTCCTTATCCGTTCTCAGGCGAAGATCGATCCTCAGCGATTGATAGAAATCTGGATTCATGGTCATTTCGTAGATCAAGCGATTCTGCTTCGCATACAGTACAGACTCTGATGTTCCTTTTACATCGCGGCTAAAATGAACAAGAAGTGCCAGTTCAGCTTCCGGATGCTTCCAGGATGGCTTCTTTGTTTCTCTGCCAATCACAATATACAGATACTGTCCTTCCCGACCCGGCAGTTGAAACCCACCCTGGCTTCTCACCGCTGCCAGCCCCGAAAAGACTGGGCCGGGGCCAAAGTGTACGTCGCCAAAGTCCATACCTGTACTGAGAAAAGGAGGCCAGTACTCATTAACCTCAGGAATGGGACGCGAATCAAAAAGACCATATTGGTACCAATAGGCGTTCGGAAATTCGCCAAAGCAGAACTCCAGTTCGAAGCCTGCCAACTCAGACTCTCGGGTCTCCGTTGACTGGCAGTTCAAACAAACCAGGACCAGAGTACAGCCAAGAATGAGACGTGCGGAAAGTTTGTAAAAGCTCAATGGCACGATCCGAATTTACCAGAGACATACTGAAGAGCAATGGTTTTACAATGTATATGGATTAATGTTTGGGAGCTATCACTTCAAACCTGGAACTGTACTTCTAAGGTCGAAGGATCATACATTCAAAATAAAATGCAACAAATCTCTGTATCGCTGGTTCTACAATCGCCACAGCGTCCTCGACTTCGTCTTATAGAATAGCGAAAAGAAATGATTCATCCTCTGTCAGAAATAAATACCATCGCTAACTTTTTTCATGAGCTTGTGCTACACTCTCGCGCCAGAGGTATGCATGCGGCCCATGAAGTTATTCGTAGCCAGGTGCAGGAAGGTCATCTGCAGCAGGGACTGACTCTGGCAGCAGATGGGAACCACCCCAGCATTGTTGCACGCTACCTGAAAGAAACCCTGCCCCATAGCTGGGAACATGATCAGGTGATTCGCTTGCGCCGGGCAGTAGAGCTCTGGCAGTTAGGCAGGGCTGTAGAGGAGATTATGGAATGCTTTTCCAATCCGTCAAAAGGAACCGACTTAACAGATGCACCGGCAAGTTAGCCCGAATGGCTGACCGGCGCTCATGATTGAACATAGATTAAATTGCTACCTGCAGTTCGCGGTAAAGCTTGCGAAATTCCTCGTTGGGAATCCGGCCCTCTGCGTTTTCGCTTAAATCGGGTCTTATTCCGTTCAGAAAATACATATCCAGCTCGCCCTTATTTTTCGCCGCAACTTTGCCTCTGTATTCGCACTCAAAGAAGTCCTTCACCAGTTCATGCGTGGCTCCGGAGATATTGATTCGGTTGGCTTCACTGCTGGATTCCATGCGACTGGCAATGTTTACCGCATCACCCCAGATATCGTAAGCAAACTTCGCTTTTCCAATCACACCGGCTGTAACCGGGCCTGTGTGGACGCCAATTCTCAGCCTCCAGAAATTATGGCCCATTTGATCTTTGATTTCCTGCAGTCCCTGCATGAATGCCAGAAGTTCCAGAGCTGTAAGACAGGCATCCACCGGATGGGTATGGTTCAGTATGGGCAGTCCTCCTGCAGCCATATAAGCATCTCCGATGGTTTTGAGTTTCTCCAGACCGTTCCGTCTGCAGATCTCATCGAATTGCGAAAAGCATCCATCAAGTTCCCGAATCAGCTCCCAGGGAGACATGCTTTCGGCAATACCGGTAAATCCTACGAAGTCGGTAAAAAGCACAGAAACAGAACCAATGCTGGCCGGGGTTACAGAGCCCTTCTGTTTCAATTCCGTGGCCACCTGCTCTGGTAGAATACTGAGTAAGAGGCTTTCTGCTCGGGCGCGCTCCTGCTTCACCTGTTCATAAAGAGATGAATTGTACACAGCTCCTGCTATCTGGTTACAGAAGCGACCGATAGAATCCAGCTCATCCCGGGAAAGACTCATTCGCTTACGAACGCTGGTAAAACAGGCAATTCCGATGGCTTCGCCCCGAATAATGAGTGGAACCATCAAGAAAGCTTTAAGATCCAGGGCTTCAAAGAACAATCGGTCGACCTGGGATTGAATCTGCACATCGGGGATGCGCGAAAGGTACAGCCTTTTCTTCTCTGCGTAAACCTTCCACAGAGTGCCTGCATCCGGCGAAAGCGGAGTGCGCAGGGATTTTAGATCCTCCAGGTGTTCCCCCATTACCTGTTGTAAGCTTTCAGATAGATGCGAAACCACAAACTCACCGTTTTCAAAGTTTGCCAGAATGAGCATAGTTCCATCGATGTCAAAATTCACGTCTATGAAACCAAATACTTCTCGAACAATCTCATCCAGCTCAGAAAGAGCATTAATCTTTAGAGTGAATTCGTTGAGCTTCTGAATTTCCTGTCTGGACTCTTCCAGATCCCGGGTCCTTTCCTCTACACGAACCTCCAGAAAATCTCTGGCTTTGCGCAACTCATCAAAGGCTCGCGCATTGACCAGAGAAATCCCTGCCAGGGAGGCAAAGGCAGCCAGCAGCTGTACATCGGTATCTGTGAATCGATCGGCATCCAGTTTGTTGAGTACCTGGATGGTCCCGATGATGGCGCCGGATTGATCGTGTATGGGCAGGCAAAGAATGGATTTAGTTCTGTAGCCTGTGCGAAGATCGTAATCTCGACTGAATCGATCGTCCTGGTAAGCGTCTATGATGTTTACTGTTTCGCCTGTGGTGGCTACATGACCCGAGATCCCTTCGGAGAGTTTGATGCGAATTTCATCGCTTCCCTGGGCCACTCTGGACCAGAGCTCTTCTCGCTGGCGATCGATTAAGAACAGTGTAGAGCGGTCCGCATGCATCACCTCGGTTACTGTGTTCATGATAACACCCAGAAGAGCATCCAGGTCCAATTCGGCCATTATGCTCTGAGTGGCTCCCACCAGACGGGAAAGATTGGAACTTTCAGAAACCAGCTGTTGAAGCACAGAAGACCGGATGGTCATGCGACCACTGGCATCTCGATGCAATAGCTCCGGCAGAGCAGAAGGATGAGTTCCTGACCTATTCAGCATGTAAAAACCCGGTACCGACGTCTCGGTCCTGTTTATATCCCTAATATCGACATATTGGACGGGAATTCGTAGGACTTCCCGCAACTGGACCTCCTGTCCCGGATTTCCGCTTGCCATTGATTCAAAGCCTGAGATCCTACAGAAATGAAACTATGGAATCTATTCGGCACTAAATGGATTGTCACTGTTGCTTGTCTTTCGGTGGCCGCTTCAGGAAATCTACATGCAGATATTCTCATCGGAGCCACTGGTTCCTATAATGCCCTCTCTGCCAGTCAGGACTATGGCGGGCCCACAAAGAGTCTGAATACATTTGAGGATTCCCAGACCGTTCATTCAGGCTCGGGATCGATCTTTCTGCAGTCTTCTCCGGAACCTTTGATTCCCCATATTTACTGGGCCCCTTACTTTGATCTATCCACTCTACAGGTAGACACTTCGGACGCATACCTGCAGTCCACCACCGGAGAAGCCGGAGTGGGATTGTACTTTGCTACAGGAAACCTGTATAGAGGTAATGTAGGGTTCTTTCTGGGAATCATTGCAGCCGGACGAATTTCCAGCCTGGAAGGGGAATTCAACTTTGGTCGCAGCTCGCTGTACGAAACATATCTGAACCTGGGAGAACCCGGCGGATTAGATCACATCGATGTTCTGAATTATTCTCGAGATCAATCGGGTGGCCTCAGTGATCAAAGAAAAACCCGGTACCTGCTACTGAAGTCCGGCGCGATCTCTAGAGAGAATTACATTGTGGCAGATATTGCCTTCAATCGAAGGGTAGATTTCAAATCCCTGGCCTTACTGGCACTTCTGGGCAATGATCTGAACAACATTCACAAGTTTTACATGCTGGATAATGAAGCTACAGAAAAGAGCGATGTCTTTTACGGGGCCGCTCCGATTGTGGAGCTGGGCTACATGGGTAGCAACTATCTGATCAAATACAAGGCGGGGTTTCCCATGCGATACCGTTCCGGTAAAGGGGCCATGTCTATCGAAACCCATTCACTTACCCTGGGAGTATTTATCAAAATCTAGTTCGCTGGAGCTCAGTTTCTTCCTGGATTCCTGTGGCGCATGGCCTTTTGGGTCGCGCGATAGGAATACCGATTCCCTTTCCCTGAAGAAAGGTCCGAAATTTGACGCATGGTATCGAAACTCCCTCGAGGAAACAGTCATTCGTTTTCCCGGCTGGCCGCAGGAATCAGGAGTCTGAATCACAGGGGATCAAATTGTGCGAGAATAGCCGGTAGACTTCGCTGCGGTGTTCTGAAGGTGCGAATCAAAACACATGGCAATGTTACGAATCAAGAATCGACCCACAGGCATTATTTCGATGCCGGAATCACGGATTTGCAGCAATCCATCCTCTTGCATGGATTTCAGACTGCCCGCCTCCGTTCGCTCCAGTTCCCGGGCAAAGTAGCTCTGGAATTGCTTTCCGGTAGCTTTCTGAAATTGGTCCGAACCCAGAGAAAAATGGCACATTAGCTCGGTGATCACAAATCTGCGGATCATATCATCTTCAGAAAGTTCGTAGCCGCGAAGCACCGGCAAATTCCCCGAGTCCAGAGCGGCAAAATAATCCTTCTCATTCTTTACGCTCTGGCAATAGGTTCGCCCCACCTGGCTTATGCCGGTAATCCCATGGGCGATGACATCCAGCCCCTTTTTGGTACTATAGCCCTGAAAGTTGCGATAGAGGTCTCCATGGTCCTGAGCCCGAGAGAGTTCGTCGGTTTCTCTGGCAAAATGGTCCATTCCGATAAATCGGTATCCTCGGGAGCAGATTCGCTGTACCGATCGAATCAAGATTTCCAGTTTATCTGCCGCCGACGGCATCTCTTCAGGGTGAAGCACGGAATGATGTTTGAACATCTTCGGAAGATAGGCAAAGTTAAAAAGAGCGATGCGATCCGGCCCCATCTCCAGAACCTGCTCCAGGGTTGCGGCAAAACTTTCTATGGTTTGTCTTGGTAGGCCATAGATCAAGTCGATGTTAACGCTTTGAAATCCAATGTTCCGGGCTTTATCCACAACTCCTTTCGTAAGATCCAGAGACTGGATGCGATTCACAGCCTTTTGCACCGATGGATTCAAATCCTGCAAACCAAGGCTAATCCGCCGAAATCCAACGTCGTACAATGCCTGGAGATGCTCGTCTGTCAGCTCCCTGGGGTCTACTTCGCAGCTCGCTTCGAAATTCTCCGCCTGCGAATAAGCACTGTGAATGGCATCGCCCAGTCGGCGAATTTCCTGGGGATTTAAATGAGTGGGGGTCCCTCCTCCCCAATGCAATTGCTCCAGCAATCGATCGCTCAAATAGGATCGATTGAGTTGAATCTCGCGAATCAAATAATCCAGATACGTGGCGATTCGCTCCCGATTGTTTGAGACAATCATGTTACAGCCGCAAAAAAAGCAGAGAGTGTCACAGAAAGGTATATGAAAATACAGAGATACATTCTGACGGGACGTCGGAAATGGAGCGGGCATTTCCCCTTTCAGGGCCCGAGCATAGTCCGCAACCTGAAAGCCCTCATGAAAAGCAGGAGCCGTAGGATAGCTTGTATAGCGGGGGCCGGCCCGATCATACTTCTTCAGTAGTTCGGGATCCAACTCAGGGATGGGAGCGAAACCGACCATACCCTCACATTATAACGATTATTATAAAATCAAGCATTAATCGTTTTCCTTTTGAGACGTTTCCGGGAATGATTATGAATCTCAGAGAGGTAGCTTGCGGCCTGTCTTTTGCATCCGATGCCCCCTGCGGTTCGGCCGCTTCGCAGTCAGCACCGAGCTTATGGGAGATCTTATTAAGAAATAGGCCAGGGAATGCGTGGATCTTCTGAAATGAATCGGGACCCTGTTCTCACGGAAAGGCCCGCTTCTGCGGACCAGAATAGGCCACCATGCGATTCTCTATCTGGCTTTGAGCGGAGTGGTCGGAAACACTGAGCGCCGGGAATCACGGCTAATAAGCCAGTTCTTCCGAATCGTCAGACTGAAAGTGGAGGTACGACACCTAAAGAGCATCGTACCTCCAGACAGAATCGTCAGGGAGTATTCATGCTGGCCAGAAAATCCTCGTTAGTCTTGGCCGAGCGCATCTTATCCAGGAGGAGCTCCATGGCTTCAGTGGTAGACATGGGACTGAGGGCTTTTCGGAGAACAAAAACCTTGTTCAGGGTTTCCGGCTCCAGCAGAAGCTCCTCTTTTCTGGTTCCCGATTTGTTGATATCGATAGCCGGAAAGATTCGCTTATCGGCCAGTCGACGATCCAGATGGATTTCCATGTTACCGGTGCCCTTGAATTCCTCAAAGATCACCTCGTCCATTTTGGAACCGGTTTCGATCAAGGCAGTGGCAATAATGGTCAGTGAACCACCGTGCTCAATGTTTCGCGCAGCTCCAAAGAACCGCTTGGGTTTGTGTAATGCATTGGAATCCACACCACCGGAAAGAATCTTACCCGAGGTTGGGATTACCTGGTTATAAGCGCGGGCAAGACGAGTAATGGAGTCCAGGAGAATTACAACGTCTCGTCCATGCTCCACTTGCCGCTTGGCTTTCTCGATCACCATCTCGGCTACCTGAACGTGACGACTGGCCGGCTCATCGAAGGTGGAGCTCACAACCTCACCGTTTACATTGCGAGCCATGTCGGTCACCTCTTCCGGTCGTTCATCGATCAGCAGAACGATGAGCACCACTTCCGGATTGTTGGAGGTTATGGCATTGGCAACATTTTGCATCAGAATGGTCTTACCCACCCTGGGAGGCGCTACAATGAGACCGCGCTGTCCTTTTCCAATAGGAGTGAACAGATCGATGATTCGTGTATCCAGCTGACCTGGGTTCCACTCCATAACCAGCCTTTCATTGGGATAGAGCGGAGTAAGGTTATCAAAAAGGATTCTGCGACCCACCTGGTCAGGGGTTTCCCCGTTAACAGTATCCACGCGAAGCATGGCAAAGAATCGTTCGCTGTCTTTAGGGGGTCTGATCTGACCGGTAATCGTATCTCCAGTGCGAAGCCCCAGGTGTCTGATTTGCGAAGGGCTGACATAGATATCGTCCGGACCGGAAAGATAGTTGTAATCCGGGCTTCGCAGGAATCCGTACCCACCTTCTTGCATCCTTTCCAGGGTGCCAGAGGCATAGACTATTCCGTTTCGTTCGGCTTGTTTCTGGAGGATTCCAAAAATCAGGTTCTGTTTCTTCAGACCCGCGGTGGTTTCTACGCCCATATCTTCTGCGATTCGCGAAAGATCTTCAATAGGCATGGCCTTGATTTCGCTTAGATCGATGGGTGGAGGGGGTGGTTCGTTGCTTTTTTTCTTGGAACCTTTGCGGCCATTTCGATTCTCCTCATCGTCAGAACCGCTGATATCTGATTCCATCAAGGCTTCCTGTTCTAGAAGCTCCTCTGTATCCGATGGGGAGGATTTCTTTCGCCCGTTATCAGAAGAATTACGGGAAGATTTTTTGCGTGAAGTCTTTCTCACGGCAGGCATATGAACTCCTGTGGGATTGTGTCAGGGACATAATCGATGGTAGGTTTGGGTATAGCGCTGGAATAGAACGGAAAGCATCCGAAAACTCGCCTTCTGGCGTGGTTAGATCAATCCTATGGATTCCGTCCGATCTCGGGGATAAATTCGATTGGACGTTGGGCTTTCCCGCGAAGCTTACGCCAGCGGTGCCTATAATTTACAAAGACCCGTTCCCGGGTCAAGAATTAAATAAAACAAAGATGAAAACGTCAGAGATCAGGGAAAGCTATCAGAACTTGATGTACCGGCGAGGATCTACCGGTTTTCCATTTCGAATCACTTCAAAGTGCAGATGCGGTCCAGTGCTCATGCCGGTACTTCCAGAAACCCCAATTCTCTGGCCGCCTTTTACGGACTGCCCCACTCGCACATTAATTCGACTGAGGTGCGCATACAGGGTTTTCAGACCATTGTCATGCTTGATAATAATGGCTCTTCCGTAGGAGCCCATCCAGCCAGCATAGGTTACTACGCCATTTCGCGCGGAATGAATCCAGGTGTACCGTGCGGCCACATCAATACCGCCATGAAACTGTCGATACCGATAAATCGGATGAATTCTCCAGCCATAGCCACTGGTGGTGCGACCCCATACAGGCCTAAACCAGGTTGGTGGAGGCTCGGGAACTTTAGCATTGGGCAGAAAGATTGTCTCACCGGGCTTCAAGAGATCCAGATTGGCTACATCCGGATTGTCTTTTCGAATATCTTCCAGCTTTACGCTGTAGTATTCGGCTACCTTGGCGATTCGGTCGTTCTTCTTGATCTTGTAAGTAAGTCCAGGTCGGTTTGGAATTGTGAGCTTCTGGCCGGGCCTCAGAACCGAATGCACTCCCATCTCGTTGGAGCGCGCGATCAATTTCATGGGCACCTTGAATTTAGCGGAAATCTGGCTCAGAGTGTCACCGTTACGCACCGTGTACTTGATAACCTTGCCATCTTTACCATCTGGCTGGTCTTCGGTAAGGAGCTTTTCCTTCAGAGCATCCGACTTTTTCTCCAACTCTATAGGAGAAAGTTTACCTTCCATCTTCTTGAGCTCTTCTACTTCGGTGAGCTCCTGGGTGGTGGTAGCGGTGCCGGAATTGGACAGCAGGCTAAAAACGCCAAAAAATAGAACAGAAAGGGCCATTACACCCAGCGCCTGGTTACGGATCTTTCCGAGGGCCAGGTCTACACGGCCGATTATGGGCCGAGTTTTGCCAGGAAATGAGTAGAGAAAGCTCCCACCGCCGAGATGGATCAGGGAAAAACGCCCCTGGAGCTCAAATCGGTGCTTGCTGTGCCTATTTTTGAATCGGCGGTGGTGCATGCTATAGGATCAATCGGCCAATCAACATAATCCGGTCATTATTTTTCCGGAGTTTTGACGGATCCGTAGGCCTCCTCTACGATTTTCTTCACATCCTTCTTCTGGCCGCCGGTAATGTTCACCCGTCCCTGAGCTATGGTGCCAGGAGCAATGTGTAGAATGGGAGAGTCAATGTCCCCCATCAGCTTACCGGATTTCTCCAGCCGAACTTCTTCTTCTGCTTTAATATTGCCGATCATTGTGCCGGACATGGTTACATTCCGGGCATTGATATTGGTCTTTACTTTTCCGGTTTCACCGACATGGAGCTCGTCCTCGGTTTTGATTTCCCCTTCGAATTTTCCGTCAATCCGCAGGGAACCGGATATATAGAATTTGCCCTCGAATATGGAACCGGGGCCAATTACACTGTTCAGCTGATCATTTCTGGTGGCCATACTGGCTCAGAGTCCCGAGGGCGGTCATTTTTCGCAATCAGATTTCCATTTTTGGGCCATTTTGGTCGCTTTTAATTGAACGATTCCTGTTTTTCCCCGTCCACTGCTGATCTTTCCCCGGGGCCCGGCCGTTAATCAGGACTCTTCTGCCGGCCCTGCACGATGAACCACTCTCAAATAATACCATAGGGCCAGAAAATCATAGAGACCATGGATTAGGATAGCTACCAACAGATTGTCTGTATAGAGCAAGCTCATACTGAGTAGCAGGCCCATCAATCCAGCAATCAGCGCATACATCGGCGTGACCCAGTGAACCAGACCGAACAAAGTGGCAGTGAGCAGCACGGCAGCAGGAATCCCCAACCAGTCTGCCAGCCACAGATGCAGGAATCCGCGAAATAGCAGCTCTTCCCCTACCCCGGCCAGCAGGGATAACCAGAACAGGTCCGAAAGATAGAGTCCGCGAAATAGAGGCAGGATAACTTGATCCAGCCTGGATCGAAGCAATCGAAACGGCTCCAGGTTCAATTTTCCGATGAGCAAAAAGAACAGAAACATGGGGAGAATGGCAACAAGGCCCAGTAGATCCGGCCAACGATCCATTTCCACGTGAATCATTGTAAGAGGATGATACCCAAAAAGATAGCCAAGACCGATTGCCAGAAGCCCCATCCCACCTTCCACAAAGACAGCCATGCGAAGCATACTACTCTGATCCGGGGGTTCGATTTGCTTTTCTGGTTCCAGATAGGGTTCCTGTAGGGTCAGGCCAAAGACCTGTATGCCGGACATGATGCGAAAGTCCTGCCCCATAGCAAATTAAATTTCCAGATCGACGCCACCCATTGGTCCCATTCATGCAAAGTTTAATTCGATGCAGAGAACAGATGCCTGAGCCCGAAGATAGAACCAATCTTTGCTACAGGCATTCGCCTACTATATAGTAGCGGTTTTCATTGCTACCAAAAGCTCGAGCCGCTTCTTTCTGTAAGTCCCGGTTCATGGACATTACCAGCGGACGTCCATTGCAGCTGTACTTTGTAGCTTCCTCAATGCAGCGCGCATCGATTTCCGGTCCAGCGCATTGAGTGATTACCATCTGCCGATTCTGTATTGTAGCTTTGCGCTGCTGAAGGGTAGGTCCGCATCCCGGAAAAAGGATGGAAAGGAGAGTGGGTATAAATATCCACCGAATTGATTTCATTCAATCTTTTGCAGTTTGAATGCAGTCCAGTCAAGCGCTCTTTTACCACTGGGCTGGCAGCTCTGGACGTCGCAGAACTCCGTCTTCCAGCGTGCGATTGACTATAATAATATTTTTGCGGGCTCTGGATGCAGCCCGGCTTTCGGCCCGGCTAAGCATTTCATTGTAAAGGGCTATGGCGCTGTCGAATTCATGATCCTGGATATGTAGAAAAGCCCGGCGTTCCAGTACCGTGCCTATGTCCATGGCTGCCAGACCTGTGCGAACATCTCCCAGGCGCTCATCTACATCAGGTTGCTCAATATAAAGAAGTCGATAGTACTGACGTCTGATTTCCGGATCGTCGGAGGTTCGTAACTGTTGCTTGAGAGTGAGGATTCGCTCTTTTAGATCGTTTTGTTCCTGAAGTATGCGATCCCTTTCTGCTTCCAGTTCGAAATAGACTTCCCGGGCCAGATCCAGCCTGGATTTTTCTTGATCGGTTCTTCGAATCTTTCGATTGAGTTCAGCCAGATGGTTATGGATGCGAAACCGAATCCTCTGTCGCTCCAGTTCAAGGGCAAAGTCATCCTGTCTTGTATTGGGCACTTCCTGGAGTACCTGCTCGTAGAGCTCCATACTTCTGCGCCGCTTCCCTGTATGCTGAAAATAAAGCTCTGCCAGATGGTATCTGGCCTGCTGATTTCGAGTGAGCAGTCCCTGCCCGGGCTGATCCGCAGCAGAACGATCCAGTAGTGTTTCATAGATTTCTATGGCTTTCAGATAGCGCCGTTCATCGGTGTAGAGCCCTGCAAGATTGCTCATTCTAGCATTGATTCTTTCCGCGTCCACAGATCCGGGGTTCGCATCGTTTCTCTGATTTGCCAGCTCAAGAAATCTCTTTTCGAATTCAATGGCATAGCCCGTTTTCCTGCTACGAGAGTACTCCTCGGAAAGGGCTTCCAGGAATTTCAGGCGATCAGGATCTATGCGATGCGCTAACTCCAGGAGAATTCCATAGCCTACGAAATTGGAGAATTCAGTTCTTTCAGGCACCGTGGGAGAATCTCCATAGAACTGAGACTTTTGAGTTAATCGCTGATGTTGTTTGTTATCCTTTTCGATTTCTCGGGTGAGCTCGGCCATGCGAAATACCAGGTCCCCGCTCTGCCGCTCCTTGTTCCGCTTGTATTCAAGATAGGCCCCTGTGCGAATGCTTTCCATTTGATCCACAATGGTTTGCATCTGATTTTCCATTTGCTGCAATTGCCGCTCTTCGGCCGCCGGGTCTACCTGCCCGCCCCTGAGCAAGACAGATCTGGCTACAGCAGGCTGTTTCCTCTGTTGCTCCAGGTCCTTCTTTAACTCTATGTGTTGTTCCATGAGGTTGCGAAATCGTCTCGCTTCATTGGCCCATTGATCGTTGGATTCCTGTTCAATGCGATCTGGATCTGCGAATCCATCCAGCATCGAAAGGTAGAACCTCTCTCTTTCCTGCTCTGTCAGAGGCTCATTGGCATTGGTCACGGGCAACAGTGCACTGTAGGGAATCTCCACGGGATTGTAGCGAAAGGCCTGGTTGTATTCAGCCAGGGCCCGGCGCATATCACCCTGACGCTCGTAGCATTGCCCCAGAAGAACGTGTAATTGGTAAAGATAGGGCGAATAGCCCAGGAAATAGCGGGAACCCGGCTCTTTTTGGCGGGCCAGTCGAATCAAACGCACCAGGTTTACATCCCAGTGCTCCCTGCCTTCAGGAATCTGGCTTCTTTCTACCTGGATCCTTTTCTCCGCGGAAAACTGCGATGTGTACCGTGCAATCTGGCGCTCTATTTCTCCGGCCAGGGCATCCAGAGGTTCGCCCCCTTCCAGCCGATCCTCCAGGGCCTGAATGGTGGCTCGATCAAAGATTTCCTGGGGCTTTTTATAGAGGGAACCGGGTTCCTCGGCCCGGGCTGGCTGTGGCAAAGAAAAGAAAAGAGCGAGAATCCACAGGGCCAGCAAACCTGCGCCGGCAGGAATCCGGGAACGGCTGATGCTCCTGGCATCCCCGATACCTGACAACAGCTTATATTTGTTGCTGAATCGTAGGCCCATGGCTTTCTGCTGCATGGAGCTTTTTTTTCCATTGCCATGACGCTGACGGGAGTATTCTTCCTCTTTAAGCATTCCTGGTCTCTGATTTCGGTTCGGCCAAATCCGAAGCTTCCTTAAAGGAAAACAATTAGGCTGAACCTGGCTTCCGACAAAGGAAGGACAAATTCAGGGTTTAAACCGATGTTGGACTATGGCGCAAATCCAGTATGAGAATTCCGGAACCATCGAGGCATCTACAGAAGATACAATTCTGGAGACTTCACTAAAAAACGGTCTGGAACATATGCATGCCTGCGGCGGTCAGGCACGCTGCTCTACATGCAGGGTGCTGATTCTTTCCGGTCAGGATAATCTGGAACCCAGAAATGAAGCGGAACGAGCACTGTCCCGACGCCGAGGGCTGGAAAGTAACGTAAGACTGGCCTGTCAGACAATGATTAAAGGGCCCATCCATATTCGCAGATTGGTGCTGGATGATAAGGATTACGATGCTGTACGTGGACGAGCTGTTCGTACCACTGGCCGCGAAGAGAACGTTGCCATCCTTTTTAGCGATGTGCGAAACTTCACAAATTTTTCGGAAAGTAACCTCCCCTATGATATAATCCATCTGCTGAATCGATATTTCGAAACCATGGGTGAAGTGGTTCTGGCCAATGGAGGGATCATCGACAAATACATAGGCGACGGACTGATGGCCAGCTTCGGGCTAAAAGAGAACGATGCAGTGTCCATTTGCGTAAGAGCTGTAAATGCTGGCCTTCAGATGCTTGAAAAGCTGGAAGAAGTGAATCAGTATGCCCGCAAACATTTGGACTATGAGCTGAAGATTGGCGTGGGCATTCACTACGGCCCCGTAGTCGTAGGAGAACTGGGGCATCATAGTAATGCTGCTTTTACTCTGATCGGGGATTCAGTAAATATGGCAGCCAGGCTGGAGGCTAAAACCAAGAAAGCTCAGGCCCCCCTGCTTGTGAGCGAAGAGGTCTTTCGCCATACAAAAACCTATGTAAAGCGAGGCCGGACGTTCCGCGCTCCGTTAAAGGGCAAGACCGGCGATTTTCTGATGTATGAAATCAGAGACCTGGATCGTAGCCTTGCATGCGAAATTGTGAACAAGGTATTTATGCTAACTCTGGAATCCACAGAGGTAAAGGCACGGGGAAGCTACCTGTTTCGTTTCGATCGACCGGACAACTTTCAATTCAGAGCCGGCCAGTCCTTTGAGGTTCGCTTCCCTCGAGATTCAAGAACGGAGAGTAGAACCTTTTCCATTGCCTCTGCAGAACAGGATCCCTTTATCGAACTCGTTACCAGAGATACTGGATCTGACTTCAAAAAACGAATGCTGGAAATGAAACCTGGAGACCAGGTCATTGCCACGGATGCCGGAGGCCTACTTAAACTGCCCGAAGAACCGGGCTCTTCGCTTGTATTTCTTGCAGCCGGCATCGGGATTACTCCGCTTTATAGCATGGTTCGAACGCTTCTGGGAAAAAAGGCCAACGGAGAGAATATTCCTGGTATGCTTCTGATATCCAGCAATAGAAATTACGATTCATTTCTTTACCATAAGGAGTTGATGCACCTTTCCCAGCAGCCAGGATTCTTCTACGTTCCTACAATTACAGGAGACCTTCCGCAAGAATGGAATGAAGAGATTGGTCGCATCACTCCAGAAATGATTCGCAGGCACCTGGTAGAACCAGAAAAAGCACAATTTTTCATTGCAGGTCCGCCGGCCGGCGTCAAGGATATACGAGATACTCTGGCATCCATGGGAGTGATGCCAGGAAACATTTTTACCGAAGAATTTTATGGGTATGGTTAGGTTACGGAGAAACATTCGCCGAGTTTTATTTCTTACTTTCGCTTTTACGGCCCAGAGCGCATATGCAGCGCCGATCTACTTCGAAGAGGTAAGCTCCTGGGAACCGGATGAAGTTACTGTTGCCGCAATAGAAAGTTCCCACTCCAATATTCAAGAACACACCGGACTGAATGTTTGCTTCGTCCTGGGTCTTTACAACTATCAGAACGAAGAGACATACCGAGCCCTGAATGATAGCCGATGCGACGGATTTCTTTTTATGCTGGAAGATCGGATGGAGTACCATTCCCGGGACTTCGATTACGAGCACATTGGGCTGGGTTATGACGCCGCAAAAGATGCCTGGCCTTCGCACTATCAATTCGCAGAGATGGATTTCGTAGCTGAACCCAGGCCAGAGAATCTTCAGGCCAGACGAGTGGAGGCTTTCACGGAACGATTCATCCAGAAAGAGAATCATCCATGGATCTACCAGACTCGTGAGCTCTACGAAGAAGCCACCGAAGATTATGTGCTTCAGATAGTAATCAATTACAGCCTTGCCATGACTCTGGGGCTCATCCCTGTAGCACTCTATCTGATCTACAGGATACTAACAGCCCGAACAGGCATTGGATGGAAGTGGCACTCCCTGGTAGCGGTTCTCCTTCCACTGTTAATGCTATTTGCGTATTTACCTGTGCTGAACAGCTTTCATGAGCCTTTGAAAAGCAATGCATATCCAATGTATCCCATACTGGGACTTGCCTATGCTTTCTGTGCCTTTGTTGCCACCTTCTTTCTGGGGCAGCGAATCACAGGACAGAGTGAATGGCCTCCTTACTGGGCGATCTTTCTGATCTATCTACTGGCACCTCTTGCTCTACTTGCAGCGGGCGCTGCCAAAGGAGCCATCGGCAATATGGGTTCTGGCGGCGGATCCAGCGGAGGCTCGGGCAAGGGATCCGGTCAGGACTTCAAAGGGGGCGGAGGCACCTTTGGAGGCGGCGGCGCCAGCGGCGGATGGTAGGAAATTCCAGCCCTCAGCCAGTCAGTAAGAAATGAACTACCGGCAAAGTAAGAAAGGATAGCGGTATGCCCAGTCCCAACATCAGGCCTGCAAGTTCTGGATCTTTATCGTATTCAACGCATAAAATGCCGGCCGTAATCATGGGAGGCATGGCGGCTTCAAATACAGTGACCTGCATGGCAACGGGCAAAGCCATTGCTGCCTGAGATGCCTGGGAGCCGAACGCTAGAAGGGCCATGCCGAATACGATGAGCGGACTCAAAATTAAGCGAAAGATCAGCCCCACCGAAAGTTGTGGGATTCGTCCGGCAATGGATCGAAAGCGAATCTGAAAACCAACCGCAACCAGGGCCACAGGAGTCAAGGTGGACCCAATACCAGACAGCACCTCTTTGACAGTTTGTGAAAATTCAAGAGGGTAAAGCATTAATGCAATGGTCAGCGCGATGAAAGGAGGAAAACTAATGATTCTTCGCATCACTGTTGCCGCTGGTTTTTTTCTGTCGCTGGATCGCTCGCTGGATCCTGCAGCCAGGGTCTCCTTTTCAGAAGAAAGAAGTAGATACAGAAGACCCGAGGTTGAAAGACAGAGAAAGCTTCCTGCCTGATCAATGAGAATGCCGGTTCCCATATGCTCGGAGCCGAAGAAAGCCTGAATCATGGGAAGGCCTACAAATGAAGTGTTTCCCAGACCAGCGGTCAAAGTGAGGCAGACAACTGTGTTTCGGTGCCATGCCAATCGCTTCCCGATTGTTTTAAAAACCAGCCAGGCCAGGGCAAAGATCCAGTGAGGCATCAATGCTGCGAATAGAAGCGACGGATTCCATTTCAATTCATGAACATGAAAAAGCACCAGGGCAGGTAATGCCACATATATGATGTAGCTGCTGAGAACCTTCGCTCCATTTTCTGGAAATACCTTGAAGCGGCGAAAGAGGATTCCAGCCGTAAAACAAATTCCTATTATCCATAATGGAGCCATAGTCAGTGGAGATTCTTTTTCTGCAGATTAAGGCCCTTATTCCTGCGACGGGATTTCTTACGGTGCAGAATGATCCGGATACAGACTTTGCTGCACCTCTCCCTGAATGGACGTATCTCCATTCAGCCTTTTCCAGAGAAGATCAATGGTGGCGGCCCTTCCCTCCACTACAGGACGGAATTGCTGAAAACCCGTAATTTCGCCGGAAGTTTCATCTTCGCTCAAGTAAAATCGGAAGATGTAATTTCCCCGTTCAGTGAGATAACCATCGCTTCTACCAAAACGAAGGTCGTGAAAAAATAGCCGACCCTCAGCATCCCTTTCCAGTCGATAAAAACCTCTTGAGAACCACAGCAACCTTTCCACGTAAGGATTCTCGGATTGAATGGCATTGGAAATTAAATCCTGGTTTCTTGGGATTCGCATCCAGCGAATCTTCGCATCCGATGGATCCATCAAACCATGGAGTGCAACATAAACAAACTCTTCTGATTGAGCCATGCCCATCCAGAGGACTGAGTTAAGCGCCGTTGGATTTGAAAGGAAGGCCTGATATTCTATACCCTGTTCTTCGAGAGAAGCTTCAAAATCAGTATCCACCATTGATTTGGCGATCTGTCCCCAGCCGAGATAGACACTGGAAATCGTAAGCCCGGCCATTACAAAGCGTTGCCTCCAGATTGACTTGCGAGAAAGGAATAGGGCCACAACCAGCCCCAGAAGAAGCGGCACCGTATACAGAGGATCTATGATAAAGATAGAATTCCATGCGAAAGGAAAATTGGAAACAGGGTTCAAAANCTGGGTGCCATAAACAGTAAATCCGTCCAGCAATGCATGGGTAAAGAGCGCAAGAAATGTAAAAAGGAACCATCGTCCAAAGGAAACCCCGAATTTTGCATGTAGTTTTGCCAAACCGTAGGCAATGGCAGCGCCTCCTGCAAGGGCGAAGAACACAGAATGCGAAAAACCACGATGCAATACCAGCTGCGTATAATCGTCTACGAAAGGACTGCTCAAAACATCTAGATCCGGCAATGTTCCGAGAGCCGCCCCCCAGGCAGCAGCCTTTCGTCCCACGGAGCGACCAAGAGTGGCTTCGCCGATGGCCGCCCCCAGAGTGAGCTGAGTAATGGAATCCATTCATCCAGGCTGGTGAAGAGGCCCCGGGCGGCAACCGATTTGCCTGGACATTGGGCAGGGGAACCGGAATCCGTCGCTATGGTTGAAAGCGANATCTGGATCCAATACCCGGCGTTTGATCCGGGACCGGCCTTTCTTCTGGTTTCTATCCTCTGTCTTCTNATAATCCTGGCTTCCTGGTGGCTGTGGCTGGCTCAAAGGCAGAACTATCATCTTATGGCGTTGCTGGCCACTATCAGCCTGGGCCCGCTCACAGTGGCGGCAGCGATAGACCGATTTCAGCTTGAAGATTTCGAAAAAGGCGAAGACACTCTGAAACTCCATGGAGATGGGATTCGATTTCAGAACTCAGAGATGTCATCAATACTGGAAAGCCGGGCCAGTCATTATACCGTGGCAATCACAGGCGAAGAGAATGAAAAAGTCCAGTTGAACCTGGTAACCGGTACCGGCCCGAGCTTTCGAATCCTGGATGCATCTCTGGCCACAGATTCTCCGGAGGGCATCAGCAGGGTCATCGACCAACACCTCAAGCTGGATCTGCCTGTTATTCTAAATGGGTTCGTGCTAGACCTGAAAGAAAAGGAGTTAGTGCGAACAAAGTATAATCCGTATCAAAAAGCTCGGCGAAATGCCTGGACAAAGCAACCGATTCGATTCGCAGATTTTCAATTCCCCTCGACCAGACAAAACCTGAAAGAAAGCACATTGATTCTGGAGGTTCCGCAGTCTCGCTCCTCGTTTAGCTATCCTGCCTTTTACTGGTTCTTAATCTGTCTTTTTCTGACCTTTCTCTATCTCGCTGTGCAGTCATTTCGAGAAAAAGGCAATGAAGGATTCCGNCAGCCCACCCTGTGGCTTTCANTGGTCATGATGCCCATTCTATGGTGGCTTATGCCAGAGTCCAATTCCGGGCCCATTGTGGTTCGTCTGAACAGCAATCGGATTCAGATAAGCGCGAATTCTCGGGTGCAATCATTGAACCTGGATGCCATAGAATNTCTGCAATGCGATATGCCTGGTTCAGGTATTGTGGCCTATCGGGAGAACCCCGAAGCTATACTCTGGACAGAGCTTGCACAACTATTTCCGGCCGGACCTCTGGTGACAGAGCAGCAACCCGATACTGCGGAACTTGCTCCTCTGGCCTTCAGATCAAGCAAGGCTGCGCTACGAATCTATCTGGAGGCGGTGAGCATCGATACAGGGACACTTTCTAATACGGAAAGGATGATTCTGTGCGATGCCCTGGGCCGCCTCTCATGGCAGGCTAAAAAGGACTGGTAACTTAATTCCTGCGAATGAACATACTTACAATCGAAGTGATAAGGGAACCTACCATGCCAAAGATCATGGCAAACATTGTCTGCTTCTTGATATCCTTCATCATATCATCCTGCATGGACTGAGGATTTCCGTGGGCCTGTTGCGGGTTCTGCTGCTGAGCATTGGGCTGCTGGCCTTGCTGTCCTGCCATAAAGGTCTGCTTCTGTTCGGGAGTTAATTTATTCCAGGTTTCGGCATCGAACCCTGCTGGTATTTGCTCCGGGGAATTCTGATTCATGACTCACCTCCAACGTCTGAACGACAGTTCGTATTCTGGAACCTTTTGAGTCCGTGGCAAGAGTTTTTAGTAAAACACAGAGAACNATTCTAAAACCCACTCATGCATTTTGGTTGCCCGGGAAATGCCCCGGTTTCTTCTCCTGCCATGCAAGCACGCTACTGTCTCCCAATAACAGAAGGAAAGCTCAAGCCAGTCTTTTCTGTATGTATATCTGTACTGGCTCTCTTTGCAGTGGCCTGCGAAAAATCGCCAGACCTGGAGAAAACCAATTCCTTTGATCGGAACGGCATCCGGTTCGAATACCCGGGAAATTGGACCGTTATGGAGGATGAGCAGACCGATGTGGGGCGATACATAATGGTTCGCACAACCGGGGACGGCCTGACTATGTTTCAGTATTTTCGAACCCCTCAATTCGGCTCGCTGCAGGACTTTGCCAGCTTCATGACCAAACTCTACTCCGAAGAATTCGCGCCCGGCGCCATTCAAGACCTGACCTACAAAGAAATCGATGATGGATTGCGAGAAACCCATAATTTGTCTCAGGGAGGACAGACGCTGGGAGTGGTACGGGACTTTTTTCGCATCTGGTCTGGCAACCGCTGGATTTACCTTACTCATCACATCCCGCGAAAGGATTTTCAAAAAGCCAACCCTGGCTTCGAATTGATTCGAAAGACNCTGAAGNCCGATGAGCAGGCCCTGTTCACTAAAAATTAGAGGCCCAGAAGGGAATCCTGCTTGCGATTATCCCGGCTTACTTTACCATCTGGATATGCGAACGCTTGCCTTTTCTGTAACGGTATTCTCCCTGCTACTGCTATTTCACTGTGGCTCCGGTGCAGGATTGAAGGATACCAAATGGCTATGCAATGGTTCTGCAGATGTAGAAGAAAGAAAGAACCTTGATTTCCCGGGTGCTGAAGAGGTAGCAGATCCCAGCGGAACGAATCCAGAGGGATACATTGAGGTGTATCACAAGGATGGCCTCTTCGAAGCGCTGGATCCTGTGACCGGCGCCAACCTCCTGGATCCCGGAGTATCCGGCAGCTTCGAGCTCAGTGGCAGCGGAGAAAACAGACAATTGCTTTTCACCTTTCGTCATACCGATGCAAACGGCGAAGAAATCGTGGAAGAAGAACCCTACAAGATTCTGGAGCTCACGGAGAAACGGTACCATAGCATTTCCGAGGCTGTACCCGAAGTTCCGGAGCTTTTTGAGTCTAAATGCATCCGTTTGGGCTCCCCGGACTGAAACCTAACTAAGAAGTGAGCTCAGGAAGAGCGCCGCGGATTCCAGAGATCCCGGATTTGAATTCGGGATGAGGGCCTTTCTGTTGCCATCGGACCGATTTTTTTGTCCAGACACCTCGGGCAGCCTTTCCGGTATGCCGCAATATCTGCTTGGCCCCCAGCCCCAGGGTTTGCATCCTGCATTCATGAAGTCTTTGCCATTTCTACTGCCTTTGCTCTTACTCGGCCTGGGCTGTACAGGCCCTGATCCGGAAAAGCTAAAAGGATCGGAATGGTTTTGCGTGGATACTACGGACCCGGAAGAGTCAGGAACGTTGAGCTATCCAGACCCGGCCAATCCTGGACCGACAAACTTTCGAGAAGTATATGGCAAAGATGGTAGCTATCAGGTATTCGATGTCACTACCGGACAGAGTCTTCTCGGAACCGGAGTGGAAAAGGCGCGGTATAACCTGAAAACCAACCAGGACGGTGAACTGATCCTGACCGTAGATCTTTTTGTTTTGGACGGAAAGTGGACGTCAGAAGAAGAGCGAATTCCTTACATTGTTAAGGAGCTCACAGATTCTCGTTTTCATGCAATTGCGCAGAATTACGAGTCCACCAGCTTTTTTAACGAGTCTATGTGTGTTCGATGGAAAGAGAACTGACCGAGCCTGAATTGCATCTGGCAACTGGAGAAAAAAGACAAATATGATACAAAGCGTTACCCCATTCGATATTCAGAAGATTAATGGACTGAAGCTACTCCATATCGAAAATACAAGCTTTCTTACAAACATTCAAATATTGACTCGCGTTGGATCNTGCGCCGAGCATCCGGCTCAATGGGGTCTCGCCCATATCCTGGAACATATGTTCTTCAAAGGTTCCAGTAAGCGTCCCGGGGGTACATCTATTTCAAGAGCGGCCAATGATATTGGCGGCAAGATGAATGCCTACACTACCTACGACCATACAGCCTATTACATTACAGTTTTGAATGATAGATTTGAAGAGGGGTTTGATATCCTGGCTGATATGTACAGAAACCCTCTCTTTCCTGCAGAGGAGTTTAAAAAAGAGCTGAACCCGATCCTGAGCGAATACAGAGAAAGAGAAGACGATCCAGATAGCTTCCTGGTGGAGCGAGCCTTGCAGATGTATCTTGGAGATGCGTATCATCCAATCATTGGCACAGAAGAAACCATTCGTAGCGCCACTGTTGAAAAAATGCATGATTTCAAGAACAGATTCTACGGGGGAAACAATACACTTATATCCGTGGCCGGCGGAGTCAAGCTGGATCGCATCGAGGCAGCCCTGGGATCTGCATTCCCTACCAGCGATGATACCCAGGATCCGGAGATAAAAGAAGCAACCTATACGGCCGGTGAGTTAACNTTGACCAAGCCAGGGATATCAGAGGCTTACTTTACCCTTTTCTTTCCGGCACTGCCTCCCAATCATCCGGACCGCTTCAAACAAGACTTTATGAATTATGTTCTGGGCGGCAATGACTCAGGCCTGCTATTCGAACGAATTCGTGAAGAACTGGGGATGTCCTGCTACGGNATCTATTCCTTTTCTATGCGAAATGAGCCGCATTCGGTTCTTGGCATCTCCTGTGGAATCGCTCCCGATGAACTTCCACAGCTAGAAAAAGAAGTGAACGATATAATCGAAAAGATCTGCACTGAACTGGTAGAAGAGGATCGGGTGAACCGGGCACGAGCAAGCATTCGCACCTCCATCGCAGCCAGATCCGAGACCAGCACAGGCCTCAACACCATGATGTCGGTCCCGATTCTGAGGGGAGAATCAGAAGATCCAGTGCAAAAGGCGCTAACGGAAATGGAGCGGGTAACCCTGGAAGACATTCGAGAAATGGCGGCCAGTACCTTTGCGGGCCCCCGGTTCAAAGCAATCCTGCTTCCGGAGAGCAAAGCTTCCTGACCAACGGAGGATACAATGGGCAAGTTTCTGAACGAAGATAAAGCCGTAGAGCTAATTCAGAACGGGCAATGCGTTGGTCTTCCCACAGAAACTGTGTATGGACTGGCCTGCAATGCAATGGATGAGTCCGCTCTGCGGAGCCTTTTTGCGATTAAGGGCAGGCCAGCAGAGAATCCCGTGATCTGCCATGTTTCCTCTCCGGAGATGGCTTTTCGCTTCGGTAAGGAAACGCCCCTGGCCCGAAAACTAATGGAACAGTACTGGCCGGGTCCTCTTACTATTTTGCTGGAACACGAGGGAAAAGTCCCTCAGGCAGTGACAGCGGGCTCGGAACTCTGCGGCTTTCGCATGCCCGATCATGAAATCACCCTTCGTATAATCGATAAATGCGATACTCCTCTGGCGATTCCATCCGCAAATAAATCTGGCAAGACCAGTCCGACCACCGCTTCCATGGCTCTGGCTCAGCTGGAAGGTGAAATCCCGGGTGTTGTTGATGGCGGACAGTGTAGCGTTGGTCTGGAATCCACAGTGCTGCGTCTGGAAGGCGAGCAGGTAGTGATCCTGCGTCCAGGCATTATCGACGAGAAGAAGCTATCGGCCGATGGCTTTTCTGTTCAGAAGAAAGGCTCTGAGAANGCAAGANCTGCTAAGAAGCGATCTGCATCGTTGATGGGCCAGAGCGGTTCCAGGGATTCGGAACCTGCTCAAGGAACGGCTGCTGTTCTCAGTCCGGAGAAGGAAGCCCTTCAATCTCCGGGTCTCCTACCGGTGCATTACCAACCAGATGTAGATCTCTTTCTGGTGGAGGAACCCCTGGTTGAGCAATTGAACCCGGGCTTTCCCCATGCCTCCTATGAAACGGTGGCTGTGCTCAATCTGAACCCGGATCCCATCAAGCTTCAAAATCTGCTTCCTCGTCGACTCTGTGAAAACGCTGTGCTCAGACACCGAAGCGATGCCCAGGACGGAGCCAGGAATCTATATCTCGATCTATATCAGCTCAGTCGCAACTCCGATGTCATAGTTGTGATTGCAGGCCCTGGCTGCAGTGATGCCGTGATGGACCGATTACAACGGGCAGCCACTGGTATCTATCGAGATGGAAAGTGGCAATTCCGAAGAAGCTAATCCCGGCACATCCAGCCCGTAAAGAAATAGGGCGGCTCCCGGTGGCTCTGGCCGGATTGTGACAATTTGATTTGACAATACGACATAATCCAGCTCTGTTCTACCATGCCTTTTCAGCCGGACTTTCCCTTTCTGGACCAGGCATCCGCTTTTTTTCATAGCCTCCAGGATGAGATTACCGCCGGACTGGAGGAAGTAGAAGCCGAGTTCGCAGACATCGGACAAGAGAAAGCGGCATCCTTTCAGCAAGATGTTTGGGATCACAGCCAGTCCAGCGGGATCATTAGCGGTGGCGGCGGCAGAACTCGTGTCATCCAGAATGGGGCTCTTCTGGAAAAGGGAGGAGTCAATGTGTCCGATGTAATGGGCACTTTTTCCGATGACTTCGCTGCAAGNATGCCGGGTAGCTCACCNCATTTTCGAGCCAGCGGCATTTCCCTGGTGATCCATCCGGATCATCCNCTGGTGCCCACNGTGCACGCNAANTTCCGATTNATNGCCCGGCTCAGCGCCCCGGAACAGGGAGCCGANGTAGANAGNATGTGGTTTGGCGGCGGAGCNGANCTCACNCCNTACTATTTGGTGCGCGAGGATGCCATTCATTTCCATTCAACGTTTCAACAGGCCTGCGATCGCCATGGAGACATAGTTAGTTATCAGGAATTCAAAGAACATTGCGATCGATATTTCTATCTAAAACATAGAGGNGAAAGCCGAGGCATAGGCGGCATCTTCTATGATTACAAACAGGATCATCCTGAAGAGATGCTGGAGTTCACCAGAGATGCNGGAAAATCCTTTTTGCCTGCCTATCTTCCCATTGTTCGTCGTCGAATGAAAGAGAAGTATTCGAGCGACCAAAAAGAATTTCAACTCTGGCGTCGTGGCCGGNATGTTGAGTTTAACTTAATTTATGATAGAGGNACTTTGTTCGGACTGAAAACAGGAGGAAGAATCGAATCTATCCTAATGAGTCTTCCCATGCATGTAATGTGGAAATATGACTATTCGCCTCCAGAAGGAAGCCCGGAAGCGGAGCTCATAGAGGTATTGAAAAACCCGGTGGACTGGATCAAATGAATCGCAATGGCGCAAAACATAAAGAGAATCGTACCATCTTCATTGGCGATGTACATGGCTGCGCGCAGGAGCTCCNCCTGCTGATAGAGAAACTTGAAGTGGGCCCCGACGACCGTATTATTCTTCTGGGAGATTTGATTAACCGGGGNCCGGATCCAGCCGGAGTGGTGGATTTTGTATTCGAAAGAGGTTTCGAATGCCTGATGGGAAATCATGAGGATGAATATCTCAGGCATTACCATGGAATGGAGCCCTATAAAAGCCTGCGAAANAAGATTGGAGATGAGAAACATCGCTGGCTGGAAAATCGGCCATTGTGGATTGAATCGGATGACTTCCTTGCCGTACATGCAGGCCTGGAACCTGGAAAACATCCATCGGAAACCAGTCGCAGGGTTCTATTAACCATTCGCACATGGGATGGAAAAGGTATAGATTTGAAGAATCCCGATAATCCTGCATGGTATGAATTCTATCATGACTCCAGGCCGGTGTTCTATGGTCACTGGGCAAGGCGAGGTCTGAACGTTCGCGAAAATACAATAGGTCTGGATTCCGGCTGTGTTTATGGCCGAGCATTATCTGCTTACATTCTGGAATCTAGAACGCTGGTACAACTACCAGCGATGAAAACACATTATATCCCCCCTTCCCTGCGACACAAGCAGGGCAATGCCTACCAGGGAAGATGAGCCTCTTTAGCCAGGATGTATACAGAGTTTCATCCGAGCCACAATCGCTGATCTCAATTCCAATGGGCGCCTGGACGACCATTGCATAGTATAAATTTGAATATCGCCGGAGCGAGCACGGCTGGACTCAGATTTGAGCCGCGCATGAACCAGGTTTGATTAATTGATTCTTGATTGCTGCCCGAAGCAAAACTGATCAGGTCATTCTCTACTGACTCCCGCACTGGTACCGCCCAATCCTTTCTTAGGATCATGAGCAATTGGCCCCGGATAATTAGATTGGAAAGAATCCTGAACGGAAGCTACGAGCGAAAACCTATTATTTAGGACCGTCCGCACAGAACTCTGGCCCCAGTATTACAAATAAAACCGTAGCAAGAAAGCGATCTTTTCCAGCAGCTTTTCGATCCAGCCTCGATTCTTCCATCGCTTCAAATGAATACGATAACTCTGCGCTTCGTCCACGTGCCACTGCTCCACTGCAGCCTGCACAGTATCCTTTCGACAAACCCAGGCATCTACTTCCAGATTGTGCAGAAAACTGCGATAATCCATATTCGTAGAACCTATCATGAATCGATCATCGATGATGGTCATTTTTGCATGGTACATCCGGTCAGGAAACTCAAAGATTCGGATGCCATGCTTGAGCAGTCTACTGTATGTGGATCGTCCGGCCTGTCTGGCCAACCATACATCGCTTTTTCCCGCAGTGATAATGCGAACATCCACTCCCTGGGCCGATTTTCGTCGGAGCAACCAGAGAATACTACGAGCCGGAATAAAATAAGCAGAGCCTATGTAAATTCTGTCGCGCGCACGCTTGATNAGTTGCACAAGAAGCTGTCTTTGAGCCCTCCGTAAAGCGCGACTGTGATTGCTAAGGAAAAAGATATCAGGGCAATGCTGCGAAAACGGGCTGAGCCTATTTAGATACTTTTTCGAGATCCGGGACCGGGGCATGAGTCCAAAGCTTTTTTTCCCGGCATAGGACCAGATTTCCTCGAAACTCTGCTTGAGCAGATAGAAGTCGCCATCCTCTACCCGCATCATATTATCCCTCCAGCGGCGAGCTCCACGAATCTCTCGGGAAAGCTCATCGCCAATGTTCATGCCACCGGTATAGGCCACTGTATCGTCAATCAGAATCAGCTTTCTATGGTTTCTTCGATGAAAGCCTGATTTGAGTGCTGAGAAGAACCCCACAGGCTTGAAGACTCGAAATGCAGCTGTAGTGCTCTTGAAATGACGTCTGAGATTCCAGGGCGGAAAAGAACCTACCCCATCCACAAGAACGCGAATGCGAACCCCTCTTCTGGCTGCTCGAAGAAGAGCCTGGATTACTCGCTCACCGGTATGGTCCGAATGAAAGATGTAGGACTCAACACAGATTGACATATGGGATTGATCTATATCTTCAATCAGGGATTGATAAAACTGGTCTCCTTCCCAGAACAGCTGAACCTTCTGAGACGTGACAACCGGTGCCTGGATCGCGCGTCTTTGACTACGGCGCAGCATTCTCCCTGCTTTGTCTTAAATGTTCGGTGGTATCATTATAGAAAGTGACCATTCGGGACCATCCTGCTTTACTCAGCTTTCTGGGCGCCTTCGGATTCCTCTTGAGCTTTCCATCTTCGTAGTAAAGATACTGTTCCACGGGAAGCACTCTATATACCGATCTCTTTCCGCTGTGATCAATGTAAACAAGCACAGGCACATAATCCACATCCTTGATAAGCAATCCATCATCTCCCTGGACAACGGTAAACTGAAAGATCATTCCTCCATCTGTATATCTTCGGATCTGGTGCGAAACAAAGTTCCCCAGCGAATAAGCGATGAGAACCGGCCTCAGCTTTCCATTAGCTCCTTTGACGTATCTCTTTTCAAAAGGCTGGAGTACATGGGGATGTCCTCCAATCACAATATCAGCTCCGGCCTGCACCGCTGTTTCCACCATTTGCTTCTGATAATGATTGGGCTGCCTTGTATACTCTGCGCCAAAGTGAAAAAATACCATCTTTAGATCTACGTTCATGGAGGATGCCCTTTGCAAATCCTTCCTGATCCTTTCCGGATGTATATGATTGATTTCCAATCCCGGAGGCACGGGAATGCCGTTGGTTCCATAGGTATAGTTTAGCATCGCAATGCGAAATCCATTCTTCTCTACCACAGGGATAGGACTTTGCTCTTTTTTCTTGCTTTCCGGATGAACTCCAAGGCCTAGCATTCCAAGTTTATGAACGATTTTATGCGTACGCAGAACACCTTCCTTTCCGGTGTCCACAGTATGATTATTCGCCAGAGTTAAAACGTCGAAACCCGCATTACACATCGCCTCAGCGTATGCATCTGGACTGCCAAAGAGCGGGTAACCTTTATANTTTTCAGGTTTGCCCGGAAGTGTTACCTCGAGGTTTCCTATGGCCAGGTCAGCTTTTTGAAAAATGGGAGCTGTATCCTCAAAGACAGAAGTATAATCGTAACACTTACAATCCGGATCATAGGCGCTTTTGATTTGCTCATCATGCCCCATCAAATCTCCCACAACGGCAAACTTGAGTTCGGAGCCTACGGGCGCCGCATTTAACGGCGAAGTCAGGAAACCGGGCGCGCCCAGTAGTATGATGATGCAAAACCATCCGTGAAATCCGGGCTGCATTCTTTCGGTATTTCCAATCTTCATGCGAATGAGCTGTTTTAGCCCAATCAGGTACTTTGTTTTGTCATTTACACGCTTCATAGTAGGGAGCCTCTGGCACAATGGACCAATACCGGAGCTGGAAGAACAAAGCAATTCTTTATTGCAAGGGCATGGCCATGGGTTCTGCGGATATCATCCCCGGCGTTTCTGGTGGAACCATTGCATTAATCAGCGGCATCTATGAACATTTGATCGGAGCCATCAGCTATGTAAAGCCTTCTCACGCTCTGGACGTTTTCCGACTCCTCCTGCCCTCTCGACGGGCGGAAGCCTGGGAAAGCCTGATGCGAATTCAGTGGCGATTCATTATTCCTCTGGCTCTTGGCATCCTTTCCGGTCTGGCAATCATGATTCAGATCATCCCCTTCGTTCTGGAGCATTATACATTTGAGACTTACAGCGTTTTCTTCGGTCTGATTCTTTTTTCCATTACGGTTCCCTACAAGAAAATGGAAAAGGGAATGAGAGAGTTTGTGGCTGCTTTGCTCTTTGGGCTACTGACTTTTTTCATCGTTGGTCTTAGCACGGTGGAGAATCTAAAAACCGAAGTAGTGAAGATCGAAAATGAGAAGATTTCCACTGTCCTGGAAATAAATACAGATGCGAAGGGATCCATAGAGATTCCAGCCCGTGCTGGTAACTTTGAAATTTATGTCTTTGATTCGGAGGGAAACCGCAAGGCTTTTCCGCTTACAGTAGAAGAGGTAAAGCCCGAATCGGCGAAAGATGTGGAGCCTTCAGCTCTCGTAAACGACGAATGGAAAGTTCATTCCGAAGTGAAAGCTGTGGGAGATCTGGAAGTGCTCTTTAGACTTAAGGAGGGAATGATCAAAGCGACCTTCTCTGAGCAGGCATCTACTTCCCTGGTCTACATCTTTCTATGCGGCGCCCTGGCTATTTCAGCTATGATTTTGCCAGGAATTTCCGGAGCTTACATACTTGTTTTGATGGGTGAATACAAATTCATTCTAGAGTCCATCGAAAGTAGAGACCTGGTGGTTCTGGGAAGTTTCGCCGGCGGACTTCTGGTGGGCATTCTGTCCATAGTCCGCTTGCTCAAGTATATGCTGGAGAAGCATCATTCCCTGACCATGGCTGCGCTGACAGGGATCATGGTGGGTAGCCTTCGCAAAATCTGGCCAGGCAACTATGCTCCGGCCGTTCTCGATTCCACTGCCATTTTAACCGCCGCGGGACTGGCCATCGCTGGCGCTCTTCTACTATTTGTACTGGAACTTCTATCCAACCGCCTCCAGGATCCCGAGCCTCCTACCGATGCTTGATTGCTGATGGCGGGGCCAGCCCAGGCCTGAATCACCGAATTACTGCATTCCTGGGAATCCGGCATTCAGAGGATTGTGCAGCCGCCGGGGCTGTCATTACAGGCAATTATGAACGGAAACCGCACAGCCTTTCTTCAGGGCCTCAGCAAGATCCCAGGGCTTACGCTTGTTACTGATTCTGCGGAGCTCAAATATCTGGCGAAAGACAGAACCGGTACTGGCAGCGAATCTGCTATGGTCCTGGCAGAACCCGAGAGCGAAAAACAAATTCAATCCATCGTCCGGCTTTGCAGAGAATTTCAGGTGTCCATAGTACCCCAGGGTGGCCGCACCGGTTATGCCGGTGGCGCCAGTTCCAGCGGAAACGATCTGCTTCTTTCGCTACATCGGATGAACCGGATTCTTGAACTCAACCCCTATTTGCCTTCGCTGCGTGCGCAGGCCGGATGTATTACTCGAAGCATCCAGGACTATGCCAGAAAGGAAGGCTACTATTTCCCTGTGGACTTCGCTTCTTCGGGTTCATCTCAGATAGGAGGCAATGCGGCCACCAATGCCGGAGGCATTCGGTTCATCCGGTACGGAGGAATGCGAAATCATATTCTGGGAATGAAAGCGATCACTGGTACGGGAGAAATACTGGAGACCAATGGGGAAATTCTGAAAGACAATACAGGGTACAATCTAAAAGAACTGCTAATTGGCTCGGAAGGAACCCTCGGTATTATTACGGAGCTCACCCTTGCATTAACCGCGCAGCCTCCGGAATCTGTTGTCCTCCTCTGCGCTCATTCGACTTCCGGGGATGTTCTGGAACTCCTTGCACATTGCCGTAGATCGGGCCTGGATTTGCACGCTTTTGAATTCTTTAACCAGGGTTGTCTCCAAAAGGTAGCGGAGCATTTGAAGCTAGATCTTCCCTTTTCGAATCCTGTGCCCTATTATTCGCTCCTGGAGTTTACTCTGGATAATGCATCCGAAGAATTCCTGGAGTCCGGAGAACTATTTCAGCTGTGTTTCGAAGCCTTGCCAGCCAGCAGTGATTCTGGAAAAAAGAAGTTCTGGTCCTATCGCGAAGGTATAAGCGAAAGCCTCTCCGCAGGCCCGGTGCATAAGAACGATATCAGCATACCCCTGGCAGGCATTCCATCGTATCTTGATCAGCTCCAGCAGCTACTGGAACAACGTTTTACCGATCTTCAAAGTTATCTATTCGGACATATTGGCGACGGTAACATCCATATTAACCTCAAACCTGCCGATGGTTCTCTTTCAACCCTGGACTTTCATGATCAATGCAGGTCTTTTGACCAGGCGAATACTGAACTTATACAAAGCTTCCATGGCTCCATTAGCGCAGAACATGGAATAGGAACTCTGAAGAAGGCTGCTCTGCTCACGGTGCGTAGCGAAACGGAGATTCAATTGATGCAGAGTATCAAAGCTACGTTTGATCCCGATTGGATTCTCAATCCAGGCAAAATCTTTGACCGGATGCAGGATTCAGGAATTAAATAGCAGCTTCCAGGAAAGCTCGCCAGGCATTCAAAGGAGGATCCAGCAAGGCGCAGTTGTTACCGATGGTTTTCCGAGTTAAAGCCTATTTTTTGGGTTCTATTCTATACGAGCCGGTTTTTTTCTTTTCCGCGCATGGACCCATCCTAAGTTCTCAATGTGAATCGAATTCAAGACTATGCCCTCATAGGCGATTGCCACTCCAGCGCTCTTGTCGGTAAAGATGGATCCATTGACTGGTGTGCCTTTCCCAGATTTGACTCTCCCTCGGTTTTCAGCAAGATCCTGGATGAGAAGAAAGGAGGATTCTACCGCATCCATGCGAAAGGGTACACTCGAATCCAACGTGCGTACAGTCCTGATACAAACATTCTGGAAACGGACTTCCACACCGAAGACGGAATCCTGCATCTTCAAGATTGTATGCCCGTGCATCCTCTGGACCCCGGAAGACCAGCACGCGTAGAAGCATACAATTCGATTCTTCGCAAAGCTGTATGCACCGAAGGTAACGTCACCGTCGAGGTAATGATACAGGCCGCCTTTGAGTATGGAAGCTTTGTTCCACGGTTTCGCAACACGTCACCCAGCACGGCAGAGATTACCGGCGGAGCCGATGCACTCTGGATTACGTGCAATTTTCCGGTGAACAGCAACCATGAATGTATTTCAGCCACCGTGGACCTTCAGGAAGGAGAGAGCTTAATCATTGATATGCAATGGCTACCATCCATCGATGAACGTCCACCAGAGCAACATCCTTCCCTGGAGGAACTGGAAACTCGACTGAAGCAAACAAGAACCTTCTGGAAAACGTGGCTCAGCAAGTGCCGATACTCCGGACCTTACGAGGAGCCCATCAAGCGAAGTGCTCTGGCCCTTAAGGCCATGACCTATGCACCTTCTGGAGCAGTGGTGGCTGCTCCCACAACTTCGCTTCCGGAACAGATCGGAGGCGAAAGAAACTGGGACTATAGATACACCTGGATTCGAGACAGCACCTTAACTCTGATTTCCCTGATGATACTGGGATTTAAGTCGGAGGCAGATGCCTTTCGTCACTGGCTTCGTCGCACATCCGCCGGTCGTCCCCAGGACCTGCAAATCATGTACGGAATCGATGGTCGGCGTTCTCTGCCCGAACAGGAGCTAAGCCATCTGGCAGGGCATCGCTCTTCGCGGCCTGTTCGAATAGGAAATGGGGCCGTTAAACAACTGCAACTGGATGCGTACGGTTCCTTGCTTCAGGCTGTGCATCTCTATGCAAGACTGGGAGGCGAGGTCAGCGCCAGCAACTGGCATTATTTGTCCGGTCTAGCTGAAATTGTAACTCAGCGCTGGGAACTTCCGGATCAAGGGATCTGGGAAATTCGCGACCGGCCCAGGCACTTCATTCATTCCAAGCTTCTTTGCTGGGTAGCCATGGATCGTGCTATCAAGATTGCAGAATCCCATAAGTTTGAAGCGCCTCTGGATAAATGGAAAACCCATCGTGACAATATTCGTAACTATCTGATGGAGGATGCACAAAAGAAGGGCTGGTTTGCACAACATACTGAAGGCGACGAGGCCGATGCCTCTTCCCTGCTCGTTCCGGCCATGGGATTTCTTCCTCCTACCGATCCGCTGGTATTGGGCACCATAGACAAAATCCGAGCCACTCTGGAAAACAAAGGGCTGGTATACAGGTACAAGAGTCCGGACGGCTTGAAGGGAGAGGAAGGTGGATTTCTGCTATGTTCGTTCTGGCTTCTGGATGCCTTGATCCATGCCCGAAAACTGAAGGAGTCCAGAAATCTACTGGAGCGTCTCATTCATCTGGAAAATGACTGCGGTCTGTACGCTGAGGAAGCCATACCGGACACAGGCGAAGCGCTGGGCAATTTTCCTCAGGCATTTACCCATATGGCTCTGGTGACATCCTGCACCCACTGGACTGCAGCCCTGGAGGATCATCTGCCTCCGGCGGACCAGGCCTATGACTTTGCCGAATTCGCTATGAGACTCATGCAGGAAAGGAAGTGATTCTTTTCGCTTGCCTTCTGAGTCATGGGCAGCATTGTTCGCCGATCCGCTTTTGCTCTTTTCAGGTTTAGTTACCGCAAGGTAAGCAAGACCGAAGGCAGGCGAGATAGTACCGGGGCATCGCCCTTCCCCTGTTGAGGTGTTTATGAAATCCAGAAAGGCCAAGATTATCCTGTCCATATTTATTGCTCTGGGCATGGTAACCGTTACCACCGATTGTGCGTTTCAAAGAATGCGCGAAAACCTGAAGAACTGTGAGTTTGATCTGGACTCCGTTTCTATTAAGAGTTTAAGCTTCACAAGTATTGAGCTTGCCCTGGATGTTGGGATCAAGAATCCAAACGCGGAGCAGGTTATTCTTGATAAGCTGGTATTCGATCTTTATGGAAGTGATCGAAAGCTGGGATCGGGAAAGCACAATGAGACAGCGGTGATTCCACCGTCCGAAAGAAAGGTGGTAACCATCGACTTTCAGACNTCCCTGTCGGAAGTCGGTATGGGGCTCTTGCAGAACCTGCGAAGCGGACAGGCAACGTATAGAATGGAAGGTACCGCGTATCTGAAAACGTTCTTCGGAGAATTGCCCGTTCCCTTTAGTATTGAAAAAGACCTGAGAGCACAGAACTAAGCATTCTCAAAGAGGAATGTGGATGATAGCCCGCCGGAAGGTGGGCTTTTTCTTTTGGTCCCACAGACCGTTTTGCTGATTGCTACAAATCGCCTCATGGCCCCCTGCTCTAAAGATTTCCCCGCACGAAACCCGTCGCCATTGAATACAACGGATGACTTCATGACCGCTCCCGCTTACGGATTGGGCCGACGAGTCCGGTGCCAACTATTTCAACAGACAGACTTACGTCCGCTGCCGTTTGCAGATTGATTCCGACGAACCTGGCATCATTTATTTCAACGGACAGCCTCAGGTCGGCTGCCGTTTGCAGATTGATCCTGACGAACCAGGCACCATTTTTTTTAACGGACAGCCTCAGGGCCGCTGCCGCCAAAGCAGGGACCATGCAAGATTATGGTCTGGGAACAGTAGAGTCGCCTCTTAATCCGCTACCGGGCCATCGCTCGGAGAACTTGCGGAGGTAACAGGGCCTGAAATTCAGCCCCGGATGCATCTAGAACCAGGCGAACCGCCCCTGCCTTTTTAATTCGAAAGGCCATGGATCCTTCCACTACAGTAATCTCCCCCTCATCGGATGGGAGCCAGTGCTGCATTTCTGCCAGGACTTCTGAGTGGGGTTCCGGACTGGCCCAGAGCCTGGGATAAAAATCAGGTATTCGATGCAAGTTTGCAAGAAGGGCACAGGTTTCCGAGATTTCCGGTTCATGACCAAACAGGAGAAGGGACTCACTTTCAGCCAGATCGGCATAGATCATCGTTTCCAGATAATCCAGGCAACTGGCGCCGGGCTTCAGGTTTTCTTTCAGCGCTGGCTTCTGATTGCGGCCATAGGCCTTGCAGAACAATTCAGCGGTCTGACGGGNTCGCACGGCCGGTGAACTAAGAATTCTGGGCTTTTCTGTCCTGGCTTCCAGGTACTGCACCAGCCCTCGCATGGCCTGAAGAGTCTTTTCCTCACCGCTCCGGGTCAGAGGTCGATCAACATCGGGCCCGGAAAACTCTTCCCGGTCTATGGCAATTCCGTGTCGAATGATATACACGGTTCGCATACTTTAATTTGAATTTGTGCGCTACAGCGTCCATTTTTTTCTGGGAGTATGTGGCAGAAGATCCGGGGTTACCTGGACGATAAACTGATCCGACCTTTTCGCGAGTCCCATGCGCCGGTGCAGGAACTGGCTCTGGGAAGCGCGGTGGGTATGTTCTGGGCTATGACGCCGCTTGTGGGAATCCAGATGTATCTGGTTACCATGAGCTGGCTGGGCTTCAAAACGCTGCGCTGGAAAATGAATCTGGCGGTGGGGCTGGCCATGGTCTGGATCAGCAATCCACTGACCATGGGTCCTCTTTACTATGCATTCTATAAGGCGGGCTATATCACCTTCGATCTGCTCGGATTGAATCCGCTAGTAATCACCTTCGAAAACTTTGAAGGAGTATTGAAGACCGCACTGGCTCAAGACAACCTTATTGCCAGCCTCAAAACCTGGGGGGAATTCCTTCTAAACGATCTGGGCTGGCCTACCATGATAGGCGGCCTCTTGCTAGCAATTCCCAGCGCCATTGCCAGCTATCCGGTGACTAAAAACCTGGTGAACAAGCATCGAAGCAATCTGGCGAAAAAGGAAGGATTAACCCTGGAAGAATGGGAGGCGAAGCATATTCATACCTTCCGTGACATTCTGAAGATTGAAAAAGAAGAGCAACTGGCGGAGAAGCATAGTATGGAGGCTGCTCGCCATCCAGAGGATTATTTAGCTCTGGCCCGGAAGACAACTGGCAAAAAAAAGGCGAAGAGCAAAACCTCCACCAGGAAGGAAAAGTCAAAATCCGGGACCTCTACGACCGGGACATCCAGCAAGAAGTCCGCCAGCAAAAAGGCTAGCCGCTCCACCAAAAAGAAGCAAAGTAGAAAGCCAGCCTGACTACCCATGCGAAAGCTCCAGCGAGCACCGGCCAATAAACTCTGCCGGGGTTCGCGTTAACTGGTTGATTGGGCCCGGATAAGTTTCTCCTGGTAACTCATCTCGCGCAACAAAGAGCTTTTTTCGCAGCATCGGGGGCCCGACGGACATCGCCATGCTTCCATTCAATTTTCCGTTGATTATTCGGAGCGTTGATCCTCGAAAGAGGTGCATTGTTTCCCAATTCAGATCGGCTTCCTGCTCCTGCTCGTTTATCGTTTATCGTTTATCGTTTTCTCTATGTGTTTCCCTGGAAACACCTGCATTCTCCAGGGCATTAGCCAGGGCAAAAAACTCATCCGGCTGCAAGTCTTCGGCACGGCGACCTGGATCCAATCCGATGGTGCTGGCCACTTCATTCCAGAGCTCCAGGACTTCAGAGTTCGCCATGCTATTCTTCCATGAGTTTCGCATGGTCTTTCTTTTTCCGCTGAAGCTTTTTCGAAGCACTTGCTCAAGAAGTTCTGGATGGCATTGCATAGCGATCTTTCGCATTATAAGCACGGTGGACTCCACCGAAGGTGGTGGCAGAAAACATCCTTTTGCGATGGAGGCACCTTTTTCCGGTTTCATTTGATTTCGAACAAATACAGAGATGGAGCTAGACTTGCGGGTCTCCAGGATTCGCAGCGCATACTCTTTCTGCACGAGGAAGGCACATCCGTCCGGACGCAGATCCATGGACTGAAGCAGCAATTCTGTGCTTATGTAATAGGGAAGATTGCCGCAGATAATTCGGAGGCAGGACTCCATCGGGTCGGAATGTTTGCGATGTTCAATCCAGTTGCGGGCATCGGTACGGTGCAGAGTGAGCTCCAGGTTTTTCTTCTTCCATGTCTTACTTGCCAGGGTCCGCCAATCCTGGTCTCCTCGTTCGCTTATTTCCTCCAGCCCGGAATTCCAGGCTGGAATAGTCTCTTCACTTAGAATGGAGCATAGGACCGGATCAAGTTCCAGTCCAACCCAGCGAATGGCCATATCGGAATGCTGCATTGCCAGCTCCTGAAGACCATCCCATATAGCAAAACTTAAAGCCCCGGTTCCAGGACCTATTTCCAGAAATTCCAGAGTCTCGATACCTCGTGCAGATCCATGTAGCTTTTTAGCACCGAGCCCCGGTCCTTTCTCTTGGGCCTCTGCCTCGAGGTCCTGGTCGATTACAGCTGACTTCGCATCTTTCTGCATTGGGACAGAGAAAGAGTCAGGAAGAAGAGAGAATACCCCTGAAGCGATTAGTCTAACTGCATTGGGATCGATCAGAAAATTTTGACCTTTGCTCTTCAGAATGGCCCCTCCCCGGCTTTCCAGAGATTTTTTTAGACGCGAGGAACTGAAGAACGGGTACATGGTTGTTTTGTGCCTGAAGCAGTTAGTGAATTCTTTGGGCGTCCGTTAACAGGGTATTCCAGTGCTCCTGGAGTTCTGCGGCTGGACCGGCGGCCACTCCCCAGAAAACCCCATCCATAAAAAGCGAAAGGATCGGCGCCACAAGAATGAGCGCCAGGACCAGACGAACGGACAACTGACTTAACCATCGCTTCCTGGACATGCTGCATGCCAGCAGGAGCATGGTCAACCAGGAGAATACAAATGCGAAATTTGCCCACGATTCGTATCGAAAAAACAGGGACCAGTTGCCCAGGCTACGGGCCAGCCAGATGAACCACTCAAGAGGAACAGTTACCCATTCAAAGAATGCCTGCAGAAGCCGACCATCCAGCGCAGGCACCATTCGAAGCGCTACCACCAGATAAAGCGGAGGAAGCATCAGAGCCACAAAGGGAACCATCACAATGTTACTCAAGTGAGAGCTAAAGGGAAATTCCAGAAAGCTAAAGACCAACAACGGAGCGATAAACATAGTGGCCGATAAACTCAATGCCAGCTGAGATCGTAATGCACGGGTCAGTAGATTTCTGGCAACAAATAGATTCTGCTCAATTGCCCTGTAGAATAGCAGAATTCCACTAACCGCACCAAAGGACAGGTATCCGGACAGTGAATAGAATCCTGGAGGGTCCCAGAGAATCAAAACAAGGGCTGTATTTGCCAGATGATGCGACGTTGTTATTTTTCTATGAATCAAGGATCGTAGAGCCAGAAGAAGAATAAATATGAAGGCTCGGCAAAGGGATACAGGAAAGTACAGAACCCATGCATAGAGTGCACAGGGCAGTAGTGGAAGAAAGAGTGCCAGAGGATGCTTACGACCCAGTTTTAGAGAAAGGGGCCAGTAAATGATCCCGTAAAAAATACCCAGGTGCAATCCGCTGGCAGCAAATAGATGCATCACTCCCAGGCGTCGAACACGCTTTTCCAGTTTCGCATTCAACCAGCCGGATTCTCCCAGCATTATGGCTCGGCCAACTTCCGCCGACTCACCCTCCAGCTCAGAAAGGATCTTAAAAAGCCTGGTACGAATCCGTTGGCGCGCATGGTTCGGGCAATCCTGATCCAGTACGTGCCATTTCTCATAGACCCGCAGATAGCTATTGGCCCCTTTGCTCCGAAGGTATTCTCCAAATCCTCCGTAGGGCTTTTGCGGAACGCCACGGCCGTAAACCTGAAGCGAAAGAATGCAGCCAGGATAGAGCTCTTCGTTGTCTATGGCGAGGGCGGAGCGAAAGGCACTTCCCTCCTGCGGATTTTTTCCAGACTGTCTCGAATGAAGCAGGCCATCTGGCAGCCAGCCGAATTTATATTCCGAGCTTCCTGCTGAATTACTGATATTAGTTTTTGGGAATTGTCCGGAAATGGACTTCCAATCTTCCCCGTAGTAGGATGGATCCCTGTCCTTCTGAAAATCTTGAATTCGCATGCGGCTCAAAAACAAACCGGGACTGATGGAGCTCTGGATTTGAGCCTTTACAAGAAATCTATGTTCGTAGTCCGGCTCATCCCTATCAAACTGGAACCATGATTCTGGAGGAGGCTCAGGCAAGGCAGGAAACACAAAACTCAGAACGATGAAGAACACCGGGATAGCCGATAAGACCGCAGGCTTTGCTGGAAGCCAGGAGGTCATAGAGAACTTTCGAGAGATTCCATAAGCTAGAAGCACCACCGGAATCGAAACACAGCCCAGCCAGAAAAACCAGGGCCCTGACTCGAGCCCCTTCCATTCGATAATGGTTCCAGAAACCAGAATCAGAGCAAGCTTCCAGAAGAGCGTACGCATATTCCCCTGTGTCTCTAAGCGGTCGGTCGTTTCGCTATTTCGACGGGAACTCAACGGAGTGTTTTGGCTTTTTCATCTTAACCTTCTATGCAGAGGTTACCCGGATGAAGTGTCCTATATTTCTGAAGCAGTCTATCCGGAGCCACAGGAGTTTCGCCGTACTTACGTTTTAACCAAAAAAAACTGTGGTGAGGCTAATGGCCTATGATCTCAACATGCGCAAGCAGCATCCCACCACGAGAGCGTTTAGCGGAGGACTTGAAGCGTTCGCGCCGTATACTCTGGTATTCCGGCCCAGCGCAAGATTTCACAAATCGGTTGAAGCGAAGCATCCAGCCCCTCATCGAAGGAGAACTACTGGATCACAGATATTTCAGTCCCACGGCCTCTCGAGCACGATCCAGATATTGCGAGGCGATGGCCCGGGCCTTTTCTGATCCCTTTCGCATCACATCCTTCAGGAAACCGGGATCTGCGGCCATCTCTTCCCTTTTCTTTCGAGCATCGGCAAAGGTTTCCATGATCCTTTCAAAGAGCTCTTGCTTGAAATGCCCATAACCGGTACCGGGAGTCCTGAACCTCTGGGCTAGCTCCTGACGCTCCTCTTCGTTCAGAAAGAGGCAGTAAATCTGATAGAGCACAGAGTTTTCCGGATCTTTCGCTTCGTCTACACCGGTGGAATCGGTAACAATACCCATCACCGTTTTTCTGAGCTTCTTCTCCGGGGCAAAGAAATAGATAGCATTTCCGTAACTCTTACTCATCTTCCGGCCATCGACACCCGGAACCACTGCCACCTCTTTGCCGATTTCTGGTTCCGGAATGACAAACACTTCGCCGTATCGATTGTTGAAGCGCCCGGCAATGTCTCGTGTAAATTCTAGATGCTGCTTTTGATCCTTGCCTACAGGAACTTTCTCACCGCCAAAGGCCAGTATGTCGGCAGCCATGAGAATGGGATAAAAGAACAGACCTCCAGATGGACTGATCCCCTGAGCAATCTTATCTTTATAGGAATGACCGAGCTCCAGCTGAGGCACGGTAATGGAAGTGGACAATAGCCAGGAAAGCTCCGCGACTTCGGGCACATCGCTTTGCACCCAGAAAGTGGAACGATCCGGATCCATCCCCAGAGCCAGAAAGTCCAGCACTGCATTGCGAATCCCCTCTTCCAGCTTTTCCTTTTCGAAAACAGTGGTCAGGGCATGATAGCTGGCAACAAAGCAAAACAACTCTTCCCGATCCTGATAGTGGATCATTTGCCGCATCATGGAAAAATAGTTGCCCAGGTGAAGCTGCCCGCTGGGCTGAATGCCGGATAGAACTCTCATCCATAGCACTGAATGGACAGTGCTATCCTGTGTCATTTTTTTTCTGTCCTGCCTTCCGCCCCCGGACGAACCTGGATCTGTGGCCATCCTGGACGAATCTCTTTTGTACTTTGGACTCTTAATTGGTGCTCTAATGACCGGCTGGTCTCTGTGGATGCTCTTTCTTTACATTAAAAAGACCCCTGCTCAGCGAAAGAATAGTAGCGTCGGTCTATGGATCATCATTCTTGCTCTGCTTCTGGGATTGGGAGCACTGGGAAAGCCCATGCGAACGGTAATTGAAAGGATTCGTAGCTCTTCGATGGAGATCATGCCTCCCGGTGTAGAATTAGAGACAGCCCATCGAATCCAGGTAGAACTACGGAGCGAATGTAGCAAGGAAACAAGGATAGAAAGGGCACTGAATTCATAACATAAGATGAGCGATACATACTTTATTCTGATTGGTCTGATTCTGGGTCTTCTTACATTTCTGTTGTATCTTCTGGTTCCCATCCGCCAGCGCAAAAAGAAGGCCGACGAAGATAGGATTAGAGGATACTGTCCTGTATGCGGCCATGCACTCCGCACCGGAGAAAGGATACGGTCCAATCAGCTGGAGTTGGGCAAGAGCAATTTGCGAACCTATATCAAGGGCTGTCCGTTTTGCCTGGGCGGAAGGACTCCCAGGAAATGCCCGGTATGCAAAGAGAAACTTGGAAAGGAAGAGATGGTAGTAGCTTTCTCCAATCCAGAAGAGGATAAGAAAAAGCTAAAAGTAATGGGCTGCAAAAAATGTTTTTCCCAGGGGTTTGACTGATACATACGATAGCCACGAGGCCCTGGTCATTGAACCGGCAATTACAGGCTGTGAACGAAAAACAATTCTTGCCTGCCCGACCTGGCATCAACATACAGAAGGAATCATCCAGGGAGTTGCCTGAGTTGAGTTTACGAAAGATGTCGATTATTCCGGGTGCGCCAGGAGCTGTATCGCCAGAATGGCTGCACCGGGAGTAAGGAGTAGAAGCCTTAGATTACTTCTCTGGAAGTAGTCTAAGATCGAACTCAGGGACGCGAAAGACAGAGCAATGGTAACCAATCGAAAAAAAAGCGGCAGGATGATCCGGGCACGATTCGGAGATTTATGTACCACCTTACTCCTTCTCGTATTGTTTCTGCCTCTGCTCAATTGCGCCACCTACTGGCAAAACCGACTGAAAGATTCCGGGGATCTTGTAAGCGCAGGATATCAGGATGAATCCTATGGTCTGTCTTTTAGAGCAGGACCTGCCAAACTAGGCATGCACTATAAATCATCAGACGGTATCGACGCTGGCTATCGCCAGGGCTATTCGGGGCGCTTTCAATCCCAGTCCTTTGTGGCACTTGTGCTGGGCAGCGATGTTTTGCAGGGACCATTGAAGAAAGAGGAATCCAGCGAATCGTCTACCCCGCCCTCCGGAAAGAAAACGGAAAACAAGACAGAACAAGGGCATCCAAACGAACCATCAGCCCAGGACCTGGAAAACCTGAGAAACATGAGCCTGGAAGATATAAAGAAGTTACCGGCTTTTCAGAACCTGAGTCCCGAACAACAGGCGAAATTCATTGAGCAATTCAAGAAAATGAAAGAAGGGTCGCCAGAAGATAGACCGGCCCGGGAAGATGGGCTCTCGGAGACCACCGGACCTCCATCCGAAATGGAGATTCGAAGTAAAACCTACCAGGCCAAAAGTCCACTGGGAACCAGTGTTCCCTTCAAGGAGAAAAGTCCACTTCTAAAGTCCAGAAACCGACAGCCAGTGTCCCAGGGATTCGCGCCCGGTAGTTATCTAACTTCCATTGAACTCAAGGCCGGAATCTATTCCGGTTTTTATCTGGCCATACACCTGGGAGAATTTATAGATCTCCTGGCAGGCTTCATTGGCCTGGATCCCATGAGTGACGATGGTCCCTTTGAGATGGGCATGTCTGGCTCCGAACTGGAAGACCTTACCGAAGCCGAACGAGAGCTCATTAAGACCCTGGGGCCTGAGCAGCGAAAACAATTCCTGAATCTGAGCCCGGAAGAACGCAGAGTCCTTCTGGAGCGAATGAAACAGCGCTAATCTATGGTAGGCGCATTTCTTACTACGGTCCTGTGGTCCTTTTCGGCGATTTTCGCACGTCGCTCTACGAGAGTATTCGGAGCAAGCTTTGCGAATTTCTCTCGATTACTCCTTGCATGTATTCTTCTGGGGGCCTACACCCATCTATTTGCTCCGGCGCTTGAATGGCAGTCCTTTCAGGTTCTGTTCTGGAGCGGATTGATTGGCCTGGGTCTGGGAGATCTTGCACTGTTTGTTGCCCTGCCCCGACTTGGATCCCGATTATCCCTGTTGATGGTACAATGCCTGGCCGCTCCTATTGCTGCATTGATTGAATGGGCCTGGCTGGGCACTACTCTTTCCATTCTTCAAATCGCATCTGGACTCATAGTGCTGGTGGGAATAGCCATCGCATTTCGCCCCTCCGGAGAGGTGAAGCCGGATGCCCTGGGTATCTTTATGGGACTTCTGGCAGCCATCGGACAGGGAGCCGGAGCGATTATCAGTCGACATGCCTACGATTATATGAAGCTGGCGGACATCCCCGTGGATGGAGGAAGTGCAGCCTATCAAAGGATGCTGGGCGGATTTTTGATATCTGCGGTATATCTGGTCTTCGAATACTGGTTTAAAAAGCAGCGCTCCCGGGCAAAATCCCAACATGCGAAAACCTATGAGAGTGAAAGCTCCGGTTCTATCAATTCGCCCCGAGATGCAATGCGAGTGCCGGCAGCTTACCGGCCCTCAGAAGAGGCACTGGTCTCGAAAGTAAGGGCCGAAACATTGGCGGAATCAGGAAACCTGCAAACATCCGCGCCAAAGAAATCCGTATCCGAGAGCAGGCTACGAGACTATCTTTTCATCCTGGGAAATACACTCTGCGGACCGGTCATAGGGGTGGCCTGCTATCAATGGGCTCTATCGGAGCAGCCCGGCGGAGTAGTCCTGCCCATTGTGGCCACCACTCCGCTAGTTGCCATTCCATTCACAAGATGGCTGGAAAAGGATTCCGTGGGACTTCAGGCCTGGGGAGGAGGACTCATCGCCGTGGCCGGAGTGATTGGCCTGGTATGGAGCACCCCAGGTCAGGGCTAAGGGAAGGGCTTCACAAATTCATCTAAATCTGAGAGCTGTCACAGAAGAAGAAGGCAAGTGAGGCGCCGTAGCGAATACCATTGGACGAATTCGCCCAATACCGCTTGCAAACGTTTCACCAGGTAGAGGTCCTTCGCAACAGGGGGCATCACGGGCGATGCTGCTAGCTCTTACTCGTTGTTAATAGAAAATGCAGGCTAATCCAGAAATCGCTCTTTGAATCTCAAATTAGAGATATCACAGAACTCTCTTTTGCCAAACCAGCGATAACGATTCGCTGCGATCCAGGAATAGAAGACCTTGCCCAGCCACGAGAATGGCGGCAAGGACAGAATCCAGGCCAGGGGTTTGAGGAAAGGATACAGAATTCCTCCTACTTTCAGGAATGCCTGGTACCCCTCGTAGACCAGAACTCCGGCCTTGTCGGGTTGTTCCACGGAACGGCCCAATGCTCCGACGGCTGAGGACTTGCTCTCAAGACCACGGGATTCTGTTCCTACGTTTTCACGGTCGCTCGGCGCCGTTGTCTGCTTCCTTCGAGGAACACTCAACTTCATACTATCTGGGTCCCCTTCCAGAGGTCCAAATAGACCTGTAGCCAACGGTCCCTGCAAAGATGCGTATCTAAGTTTTCCCTTACGATCTAATTTCAGTAACGTATTCACGGATTGATTGCAGATATTGCAAACTCCGTCGAAGAACACAATGGCGCTCTGGTGTAACTCTCTGGATGGCCCGCCATGCGATGCCCCTGACTCACCAGCGGTTCGCTGGATTTCAGATTCCGTCATCGTCTGATTGGGTTCTGTTGTTGGCTTCGTCACAGTGTTTTCTTTCCTGGAGCAGCTCATTGGTCTCCGGGAGTCCAGCCTTCATAGCCGGTCAGGTCTCAATCGATTTGGTCGGAGCCCGGTGGAGCGTTGGTTCAATCTTCCAGAGGTTCAAACGCATGCATCTGTAACGATTCAGAGCGAACCCCTGTATCCAGATTGTACCCAAGAAGATCTTCGAAGTCTTTTCTTTTTTTTCGACCCTCGATGTAGTCGTCGCATAACCGAATCAAATCCCTGGAGAAGTTTGCAGCTCTATGCACCAGCTCCATAAAACTCTCTCTGGATTCTCGACCCGGCTCCGCAGGGTATCTCCAGGGACGGTTATGGGGATTGTAAAGCTGTTCGGGAATTCGATTTCTGGGCGGCAATATCAAATGCCTGGCTTTCCATTTATGCATGGTTATGCTGTCCACTGCCCGGAGAAATCCCCGAACCAGCCAGGAGCGAGTATCCAGCAGACGATTGAACTTCAGAAAACCCTGAAACGCTTCGTTGAGCACATCACCGCGTTTGATAGACTCCAGGGTACCTATATAATGCTCTTTAAAATCCTCTTCATGAACTCGGGAAAGTGCATGTACCCACATTTGCCAGATGTCGAAATCCATGTTCCTTCGATCGCGAATATCTACAAACTGGAGGAAATGGTATTTGTTGGGGCTCATCCCCAGGCGTTCGGCTATTAAATAGGAGTCCAGAGCGTATTCCACTCTCAAGTGGTTTTCCTGTGCTTTTCTGGAACGGACCTCATCTGTGGAATACAGATCTCCGGTTATATAAAAGATATAGGGATGAGTAACGATATCTGTAGCGCAATGCGAGACATAGCCGAGAGCAAACGCTTTCCGCTTTTCTCTTGCAGTAGAATCCGCTCTGATGCGGTCCAGAAAAGCAAGCACAAGCTCAAAGACACGCCGGTGATGTGTAATATTGCCCCAGGTTATCCCTGTAACATTTCTTTTGCTGAGCAGATGGTAAAAATAGAAGATGTCCGGCGCCACAGCTCCAAAGCAACCGTAACGAAAAAGATGCTCTTGATGAAGCATTCTGGAAATGTAGCGATCGTATTCATCCCCATGTTCCATTAGAGCAAGGGATTGTCGGAATACTTCAAGATGTGTGAGCTTTGCGGCCATCTTCCATTGCCCTTCTGAAGGTCAATATCAGCCGGCGAATCTCTTCCGTGTGCAGAGCAAAAACGGAGCGATTTACTACCAGCATTGCTCTGGATTCCATTATCTGCTCCATCTCTGTCAATCCATTCGCACGAAGAGTGGTTCCTGTGCTTACCAGGTCCACTATACAATCCGACAGACCTACAATGGGCGCGATCTCGACAGAGCCATTCAAATGAACGATTTCACAGCTCTTTCCTCGTTTGAAGAACCAGTCCTGGGTCAGAGAAGGGTATTTTGTGGCAACTCGAAGGTGTGAGGCCCGGGATACTCGCTCCACGTCCTGAGCACGGGCGGCCAGAGAAAGTCTACAATATCCGAATTCAAGCTCCAGCGGAATGGCCAGATCGTATTGCTTTTCCTGCATCACATCTCGACCGGTGACCCCTGCATCAGCGCCGCCGTGGAGAACGCAGACCGGAACATCCTGGTTACGCACCAGCAATATTCGATAGCGGCCTGTGGGATCCACAAAGCTGAGTTCTCTGGTATCGGGAATTTGAAAATCGGCGAAGCCCGACCGCCGAAAGAAATCCAGGCTTTCTTCGGACATCCGCCCGGAGGGCAGCGCAATTGTGAACAGTTTGCTCATTGAGCAATTAAGAATGCGGCAGCAGCAGCTCGAATGTCCTGGATTTGATCTTGTTCTTCAATAGCCCAGAGCTCACCAAAGGCTTGCTCCGCCTGCTCTGCATCGCCCTTGAAAGTGAGAGCGCGGCCCCTACCAAAAAGGCCCAGAGCCTTCATGAAGGGATCATCACCAGCGTAGGTTAGCATTTGCTGAAAGCCCTCTGCGGATTTATCGTAGGACTCAGCTTTTTCGTAGTACACCGCTGACTGGTAATAGTAAAAGGCCCGAAGCTCTGGCATTTCCAGAAGTTCAGCAAGCTTCTTCGCTACATCCCCGGCTTTATCGTATTCATCCGCCTGACGATAAAGATCCAGTTCATAGATCAGGGCGCGTCTCTGTGCGCCTTCGGTACTATGGTTCTGACGGTATTCTTCTAGCAAACGGGCACCGGGTGCTGTGCTTTCCACGCTTTCGCCCAGTCGAGGATCACCTACCAGTTCATCGAAGGCTTCCCTTGCTTTTCGTTCCTGACTCTCCTGATAGAAGCGATAGCTTACGGCCCCAATCAGAACCAGAACAGCCAGAACCACTCCGCTCATTACAAGCTTAAAATTCGTGCGAACGTGATAGAATACTTTATGCAGAAATAGCTCAACCGGTCCGCCTTCAAAGTCGCGAAACGGATCATAAGCATTACTGGTGGATTGCTCGGGTGCTTTTACTCTACGATTACTCTTGCGCGTGGCTCCGCCTGCCATATTAGTTCTCCGGAAGTTTCTTTATGAGCGATCCCAGGGAGCTTGTAGAAGGAGCATCGTCTTTCTTCAGATACTGATCTATAATTTCTCTTTGCTGCTTTCTCTCATAATCTTTGATGGAAAGTGAGATTCTTTTTTCGTCTGAATCGATTCTGAGCAGCACAGTGTTCACCGGATCCCCGGGCTTGTAAAGATCGCTCAGTTTCTGATCGGGTTTTAGAGGGATGCGGCTGATATGCACCAGGCCTTCAAATCCATCGCCAATATCGACGAAGATCCCGAAGTCTGTAATGCTGGTAACCTTGCCTTCAATAATGGCATTCTTTTTGTAACGCTCTTTCAGGACCTCGTAAGGACTGGGCGTCAACTGTTTGATACCACAGGAAACCCTTCGCTCATCCTTATTGATGTTTAGGATCTTATACTGAACGCTATCTCCCTTCTTGAGCATCTTCCGATCAGGATGATCCGCCCAGGAGTAATCGTTAAAATGAATCAGACCTTCTACGTCGTCCAGTATCTTGACGAAGGCACCAAACTTTGTGACAGATGTTACTTCGCCTTCGCGAACATCCCCTTCTTTCACATCGGAACCAAGGGATTCCCAGGGATCCTTCTGGAGCTGCTTCAGACCCAGACCAATTCGCTGCTTCTCAAGGTCTACAGAAAGGACTTGCGCTTCTACTTCCTGACCGACGTCCAGGTATCTTTTTGGATGCCGAAGTTTCTTGGACCAGGATAGTTCGCTTACGTGAATCAAACCCTCCAGGCCTTCGCGAATTTCAACGAATGCACCATAATCAGTAAGACTGGTAACGGTCCCTTTAATATTGCTTCCAGGAGTTAGCTCTCTCTGGGCCCATTCCCATGGGTCTTCTGTGGTTTGCTTCAGCCCCAGAGATAGGCGATGGTTTTCCTGATCGACCTGCAGGATCTTTAACTCCACTTCCTGCCCGATCTGAAATCGGTCTTTAAAAGGAGCGAACTTCTTCCATGATATATCTGACTGGTGGAGCAATCCTTCGATGCCATCCACGTTCACAAATACTCCGAATGATACCTTGCGCGTAACTGCGCCTTTTACCATGTCCCCTTCTTTGTGCTTCTGCTGGAATTCATTCCAGAGCTCATGGTTTACTTCTTCCAGGATGGCTCGGCGACTTACAACAGCGCTTCGCTTCTTATCATTAACTTCGATTACTTTAAAATCAATGACAGTACCTGATTTGATTTTGGCTTTGGTACGTGCTTTGAGGTCCGCCTGGCTTCGCGGCATGAAGAGACCAAGGCCGCCCATCCGAACAATGTAGCCATGACCGGAGGGAATTTCCTTTTCTACAATACCTGAGATTTTGACCCCTGACTCGTGCGCCTCTACAACGCTACTCCAGGCTACTCGCCGATCGGCCTCCAGCTTGGAAACCAGGGTGTTTCCTTCGGAACCGCCGTCTGATTTTACAACGACCTGAAAGGTAGCCCCGGCCGCGGGGGGGTCATCGAACTCATGTACGGGGCAACGGCCGTCCTGCTTCTGACCAATGTCAAACAATACATCCCGGTCTGTGACCTCAAGGACCGTTGCATCCACTAAATCACCACGGCTCCATTGCGCCATGTTCACGGAATCTTCTTCTTCTTTTAAGAAGTCCGCGAGATCTTTTTGCTCCTGTAGCAAGTCAAAGGGAGTAGAAGCCACCATAAATGTTCCGTAATGTAGCAGTTCTATCTGGGGAGAAGATGGGCCACAATCTTGAATTTAGAATCTGAACTGGATGTGTGCCAGGATTCTCGATAAGACATCCTCCCGAGAAAGTTCGGAAGTGTCAATAAGAATAGCATCATCAGCCTTTCGCAGAGCCCCCACAGCCCGATTCCGGTCCTCTTCATCTCTCCTGGCGATATCCTGCTCGATTTCCGCAAGAGTCTGAGAGCTATTACCCTGGCCAAGCATTTCTTCAAACCTTCTTTTCGCACGAACCTGTACCGAAGCCTCAAGGAAGAATTTACTGGGAGTATCCGGAAAAACCACGGTGCCCATGTCCCGACCATCTGCCACAAGTCCGGTTTGCTGGGCAAACTCTCGAAGCAATCGATTCACTGTGTTGCGGCAGGGTATGCTGTCGGCTATGTACCGGATTCGGCCGGTTACTTCCGGAGTCCGAATGTCCAACCCTACATCTTGATTCTCGATGCAGTTGGATTGCTTTCCGTCGGAAACTACAACCTGGATTCCCAATGAATCTGGATCCAGATTACTTTTCTGAAACAGGTTGCCGAACTCATCCGGACTCTGTCCGGCCCCCAGCCTGCGAATCGAGGCCAGTGTAATGGTTCGATAGATGGCTCCGGAATCTGCATGCAGAAATCCGATCCGCTCCGCCAGCATTCCGGCTACAGTGCTCTTTCCCGATCCTGCAGGTCCATCCAGTGCAATAACACTCATATGTCCAAAGGTCTTCCCCTGCCTATTCTGACAAGCGGGGATTCGGCGTTGCTTCGGTGTAATCTCTGCACTACTCAATGAGGTAACTTCCGGGAAATGTTAAGTCGACAAAGATGAATCGTTCAGTACCTACAGCATTCAGTTCCGGCATCTCAGAAGCAACGGCTCCCAGGCCAGAAACGAAAAAGCTGCGAGCACAGGGATCGCCATCCTTTTTGCGGCCATCGAAGCGAGGCATCCTTTCGAGAGTTCGTGCCGCCGGGGGCTGGAATTTTAAAAAAATATCCGGCCGCGAACGGTGCCCTTCACGAGAAAGGAAAGTTGATCATAAATAGAAGCTACTGATACGGGGTATTCTAGCGCTTTTCTTCGAAGCCGCAGATCTCATTTCTGAAACCTCTGGAACGAGTTTGCCAGTCGGACCACCATTCCATACTGTCGGATTCCACGGTCTCAATGAGTTCATCCAGGCCAGATCGAAAGTCTCGCAGGGATTCTAGAATATACTTGCGATTGGTATGAATGATATCCTTCCACATTTCTGGATTGGAGCCTGCAATTCTAAGCATATCTCGCAGACCTCCGCCGGTAATGGGAATAGGAGACTGAGCATTGATGGTTTGGACTTCAGAACGATTCGCAGTGACCGTAGCAAGCAGGCTGGACACAAGATGAGGTGCATGGCTTAGATAGGCAAGCACCAGATCATGATCCTTTTCGTTCAATTCAGAGACCCTGGCCCCCAGAGAAGACCAGAATTGATTTAGGAGTTTATAGGCCTGCTCATCGTCGCTGTTTCGAAGCGTAGATCGAATCAATATGACCAGGCGATCTCTAAATAGGCTGTCGCGGAAGGCGGATGGGCCTGCATCTTCAGAGCCGCACATGGGATGCGAACCAATAAATGGCAGATGAGGATACCGGGCGGCCACTTCCTCCAGATAAGTACGCGTGGAGCTCATATCTGTAATCAGTGGCAACGAATCGTCTTGATTTCCATCCAACGGTCTTTTTGCTTCAGGATTCGAGGACTCTACTCCCTGTTCTTGATCCGAAAAAGAAGGAGCAGCCCACTGGAAATCACCGGGGTAGATCTCTGCCAGATTTTCCAGCAAGACTCCATTGGCGGCGATAGGCATACCCAGCACGATCAAATCGTAGCGAGAAAGCCCCAGTCTGAAGACGTCCATTGAGGTGGATGCTATGGCTTCATCGGCAAGATCATGATCCAGAATCCATTGCTTGCTGCGTTCGCTGCGAACGACGCCTGTTATCGCCGGAGGATTTGGCTGCTTTCGGAGACCCGCGGCCAGGGAAGCTCCCATCATACCCATGCCATAGATAAGTATGGAGCGAAACGGTTGCAGATCAGTCCACCTGTCCCATAGGATAGGAACCCAGAACCTTGAGAAAAGATGTGTTCTTTTCAAGATCAGTTATGATGCTCTTCACAGGATCTGCATCTTTATGACCTTCCAGGTCGATGAAGAAATTGTATTCTCCGTAATTCTTTCGGGTGGCTCTTGATTCAATACGAGTCAGATTGATGTTGGCATCGTAGAAAGGCTTCAAAACACGAAAAAGCCCGCCAGGTTCATCATGAAAGCTGAGCACAATACTGGTGCGGTCTCTTCGACCAGGGGGGCACTGCTCATGACCAATGATCCAGAACCTGGTAATGTTGTCCGAGCTGTCTTGAATATCTCGACTGAGTATCTTCAAGCCGTAGATTTCACTGGCCAGTTCCGATGCGATAGCCACGCCATCCTTTTTTTCAGAAACCAGCTGGGCGGCCCGAGCCGTTGAAGAGGTTTCAATGATTTGAATCTCATGCATGGGCAGATTCTTCTGCGCCCATTGCTTGCACTGTTCCAGGCCAATAGGAATCGTATAGATTTTTCGAATGGAAGCCAGGGGAATGGCATCGGTGGCCATTAGATGGTGGCGAACTCGAACAAATTGCTCAGCGTAGATCTGCAAACTGGAGTCCAGAAAGCAGTCCATCGTAATGCCTACAGAACCTGCAGCAGTGTTATCGGCCGGGACTACTCCGTAGCTGGCTTCTTTGACATTGGCTACGCTGCGAAAGATCTCGGGGATGGTATCCATAGGCATGCCTCTTACCGAGTTGCCAAAACGATACCTGGTGGCCATGTGCGAAAAGCTACCGGGAGGACCCAGATAACCCACGGAAGGGCCACCTTCCAGGGCGATGGAGCCTGACATGATTTCGCGATAAATATTGCGGAAAGTAGAATCTGGAAGCTCCGGCAGAGCCTCGCCGCTCCAATTCTTACGAGCTTCCTTTGCGTAACTTACGATGTTTTCGTAGACTCCCTGCTCCCGATCCGGGCGATAGACTGGCTCATTCTTTCGGCGCTTTACTTCGCCAATGTGCGAGGCCGCCTGGGCACGACGAAGCAGTAATTCCACGATTTGCCGGTCCAGCTCATCGATCTGCTTTCTGTAAGGAGCAAGATCATCCATAGACCCGGGCAGGGTTTCCTGGTTATTCGATTTCGTCAAACGGAAGCTCTTTTACATCCTGCAATGGAGGGAGATCCGAAAGCGAATTCAAGGCAAAATGGGACAGGAATTGTCTGGTGGTAACATACAGAGTGGGTCTTCCTGGGACAGGTCGGTAGCCCTGGGGCTTGATTAACTTCTTCTGCAGCAAGGTAGCGATCATCTGCCGACTGTTAACGCCTCGCACCTCTTCCACTTCAGGAAGGGTGATGGGTTGACGGTAGCATATAATAGAAAGGGTTTCCATGACCGAGCGGGAAAGCTTCTCGGTTCTGGGTCCTCCCAGAATGCCTTTGATTTGATCCCCGTACCGGTCCGAGGGAACAAACTGGTATCCGCCGCTTATTTCCCGTAATAGAATGCCACCATCTCGTTCGGCATAATCATCCATCAACGAGTCCACCAGGATTCGCGTATTCACACGATCCAGATTGCAGTGGCGCGCCAGCACAGACAGGGACTGAGGCTCATTGGACACGAAAAGCACCGCTTCCATAAGGCCACGGAATTCATCCATTTCCTCTCGGCTGAGTTCCCTGTATTCAGGAAGCCCCGCTTCATTGGATGCCTTTACAGGCACATCCACCGACTCTTCGTCGTGCTGCTCTGAGGGTAGAGCCCCATTCATGGTATCAAGATCGTCCCGGGAGCCCTCAATTTCCAGCGTATCTTTCTTTTTCTTTCCCATAGCCAGAGGGATTATGTCGCGCCGGCGGGTTGTACAGCAAGCGGTTTTTTAGCGACATAGTCTCTTTGATCAGGATTCAGGAAACGGTGGCGGCCCGCTTGAAGATCATAATTGGTCCGAAAATGCCATCCTGCTGAAGCACGATCTCTGCCAGGCGAGTAAGCTCCAGAAGTGCCAGAAATGTGGCAATTACCTCTCCCTTTCGCATGGATTCAATGTTTTCAAAGAGATCCTCGAAGCCAAAGGAGATGGAATTCTCAAGAAGTCCCCGGATCTCATCCATCTTGGCTTCCACGGACCACTCTTCGCCAGATACCTCGTACCCTTCTTCCTCGGGCTCGGGCTCCATTCTTTTCAGGACCTTCTGGTAAGCTCGAATCAAGTCCACCAGACTGACTTCCAGCATTCGCTCTGTATCGTCTGTTTCCATCACCGGCGCTTCAGGTCGACCAAAGATGCCGCCGGAGATCTCATCCATTTCCCGCAGGGTTTCGGATGCTATCTGGAAGCGGCGGTATTCCAGCAGCTGCTGGATCAATTCTGGCGGAAGTCGGGAATCGGACTCGGTGTCTTCAAAACCAGGATCGGGAAGTAATGCTTTACTTTTATAGTAGATCAATCGGGCGGCCATCACCGTAAAAGAGGATGCCAGGGAAATCCGAAGATCTCGGGCGCTATGCATAAAAGAAAGGAAGTCCTCGGTGATTCGATGGATGGAGATCTCAAAAATATCCACTCGATAGCTTTCGATTAGCTTCCAGAGAACAGAAAGCGGTCCTTCCTCGTCTCCGTCTGGACCGGACCAGTGAACAATAAATTCACCCAGCTCTTCTTTGTCCGCATCCTCCTCGGTTGGCTCCGAGTCGGAATCCGCTAAATTTTCTTCTGGAGTCCCGGCGTCACTGGCTACGGTGCGGCCAGAATCGGCGTCTTTGTTGAGTTCTCTGGAGTTCTGATCCGACGTCAGGGGCGCGTCGGTTTCTCGGGCGGTAGCATCCGTGGAAGAATCCTCTGCCCCGGCATCTGGTTCTTCATTTTCAGGATGTTTCTGGGAAGTACGTGGTTCCTCCTCCTGGTTCACAGCGATTGCTCCCGAAAGGGATCAGGAAAGTGCCTTTTGCGCAGCCTGCTGCAATCTTTCCGGAGGGAATGGTTTTACCACGAAGTCTTTTACGCCCATTTTGATAGCGCGAGCAAGGAGATCTTCCTGCCCCAGAGCGGTTACCATAATAATGCGAGCTGCTGGATCGGCCTTCAGGATTTCTGAAGCTGCTTCCAGACCGTCCTTTTCACGCATGGTAATATCCATGGTTACTAGATCGGGCTTCATTTCCCCGTACATCTGTACGGCCTGATTTCCGTTCTCGGCTTCGCCCACAATCTCATGGCCGGAAGCCGTGAGGGCATCCTTCACCAGAGTTCTCATGAATTTAGCATCATCAACGATCAATATCCGCGCCATTTTTTACCCACTGCTAGAATGATTTTGTAGTCTCGCTTTAATTCCCCTTCTCTGTAAAGAGAAATATAGATCAGGCTCTTTGCCCCTCCAGTCGACCGGCCAATTCCGACATTCGGCCGCCCAACTTCTCCAATTCCAGTACTTCGTCCACAGCTCCCGCTTCGATGGCCCGGCGATTCATTCCAAATACGATGCTGGACTGTTCATCCTGAGCCAGCACAACTCCGCCCCTGTCGTGCAATCGACTGAGAGCCTCCACACCATCCTTGCCCATCCCGGTCATAATCACAGCCAGGATCTCTCCATCCAGCAGCTCAATGGCCCTGTGTAACGAAAAGTCTACGGATGGCTTATGTGCATTATGAGCCGGACTATCTGCATCAATATGCAGGCTGATTCCGGCCCCTTTTCGCTTGAAATCCAGATGCTTACCGCCGGGAGCCACGTAGGCCTGCCCGGGCTGTAACACCATGCCATCCTCCGCTTCAAACACCTGCATTCCGCTTACTCGATCCAGCCTCTGCGCAAATGCAGCGGTGAAGATAGGCGGCATATGTTGGACAACCACCAGGGGCAGCGGAAAGGATGCCGATAGTTCCGAAAACACGGTCTGCAGGGATTGCGGACCACCGGTGGAAGCTCCAATGAAAGCCAGGCGAAACTGATGATGCCCTGCTTTGAGTTTCGGTCCTACCGACTGTTTGTGGCCGGACCTGCCATCCCGAAGCGAATGAATCAGGCCCGCAACTTTCATCTCGATCTGAGTTTCCAGATCCTGCAGGCGGATGCCTGTATCTCCTGCGGGCTTGGGAACAAATTCCATGGCCCCGGATTCCAGAGCTTTCATTGTAACGTCAGCCCCCGCCTGAGTCAGCGAGGAGAGCATCATCACCGGCGTCTTATTCCCGATTTTTCTTTTTTCTTCCAGTAATGTCAGTCCATCCATCACTGGCATTTCAATATCTAGAATGGCAAGATCTGGCTTCAGCTCCTGCATCATTTCCAGACCTACTTTGCCGTTTCTGGCTTCGCCGGCAATCTCCACATCGGGAATACGCCTCAGGACATCCCCTACGATCTGGCGAACCAGCATAGAGTCATCGACTATTAGAACGCGAAAACTCATAGAAGCATTAACCTGGAAGCCTGGAAACCAGTTCCACCAGATTTGGTCGAGATGGTAGCATGAACAGTCTACCCAGAAGCTCCGTATCTTCCCGGAAAAAATCCGTAGATATATAAATTAGCTTGGAGTCAAGATCTGGATGGCTGCGATTCTGCACAAGATCCAGTAGATCCTGAACCGTGCCGGCCATGAATTCCGGCACCGTTGGAGTAATGGCCATGCTTGTCTTATTGGCCAGCTCATTCAATATACTGGAACCTACAATATTGGTGAGCTCGTTCAATACAGACTGCACATCTTCCATGGACATAGATGCGGAATTTCGAGAATCTTCAGGAAGGCCCATCAGCTCTCCTGCCGCTTCGAACCCGGTGGCCTCATCGAATACCAGAAGCAACACAGCGAAAAAGTCACCTTCGGTGCCCAGCGCTACGGAAATCAACCTTTCTCCCGGGACATATCTGGTCAATTCCGAGTAATCTACCGTGGTAAACTCTGGCACTGCAACCTCTACTGTAACGCCCAGAAGCTGCGAAAGAACCAGACCGGCATTGATCATGCCTGTATTGATTACCGAGTAAAGCTTGTTGTATTCGTCTTCCGAAAGATCTCTACCATGGGCTTCTTTGCCGCCATAGATCTCCTTCGCAGTGCGAACACGATCCGCCTTTTCCTTTTCGAACTCCTGAATAGCACGAGAAACCCCGGCCGAGTCTTCATCGGCCGACTGCGTAAAAGATTCCGTTTTTGCATCCCCGTCTGAAGATCCGGAGCCGCTTTTTTCATGCGCAGAAATATCCGCTGCCAGTTCCCCGGTTACTCCATCAGAAACTTTTTCGCTTACGGGGGATTCATCAAAGTAGGTCACTGCCTGGACTCTGGTTGAGGATCCGTCTCCGGGCCCGGCGGTTTTCAGATGCGATGTGCCCCGGGGGATGTCCTCCCCGGCGCCCTGCTGAGGCTCCGCTCTTTCGGAAGCTTCCACCGTTGATTCGGGGCTTGCTGCCGCTCCAACCAGTGCAGGTTCCCGAGCTTCTACCTTCTTGTTTGCACCCCGGCGACGACGACCGGACCAGGTTATGGCCTGTACCTTCTGGTTGTAGGAATCGGTGGCATGGACTCCTTCGAAAGCCAGTTCCTTTTGTTCCTCCTGACTTCGACGACGGGCCTGCAAACGGGTGGCCAGATCCAGAAGTCCATGAACATCCAGAACCATAACAATGGAACCATCCCCCATCAAGCAGGCCCCTATCAGGCCGCGAATGCTCTTGTAGTTCTGCTCCAGGCTCTTAATTACGATTTCTTTCTTGCCGGCCATGGCATCCACAACGTAGCCCACTTTGCGGCCGGCTACGTTGGCGATGACCACAGGAAATTCCTCTTCTTCCGCATCATCCAGAGGCAGACCCATCAGTTCACGCAAACGGAACACCGGCAGGATCTCTCTCCTTAGATTGATAATGTCTTTTCCCTGCAGAGTTGTAATATCGGCCTGGGTGAGGCGGATGGTCTCCACAACATCGGATAAAGGAAATGCATATTCTTCTCCGCGAATGCGAATCAAAATAGCGCTGATGATAGCCAGAGTGAGCGGGAATGAAAGAACAAAGCTACAACCAGCTCCAGGATTGTTCTGAACCTGGATACTTCCTTTGAACTCCTGCACCATCTTGCGTACTACATTCATACCCACGCCACGTCCAGAAACGTCAGTAATCTGGCGTGCGGTTGAGAATCCCGGATGGAAAATCAGATTGTAGACTTCTTCATCGCTCATGGTTTCGGTGCCGTCTACAAGTCCCAGGGACACTGCCTTTTCGGCGATAGCCTTGCGATTCAGCCCTCGACCGTCATCCTTGATTTCAACGTAAATGTTGTTTCCGCTCTGGAAGGCATTGAGCATAAGAGTTGCTGTTCGATCCTTTCCCTTTTCCTCCCGCTCCGCGGGAGTCTCAATACCGTGATCCAGCGCATTTCGCAGCAAATGAAGTAGAGGATCATTCAAAGCATCGATGATGTTTTTGTCCAGCTCTGTGTCTTCGCCCTGAAACACCAGGTCTACTTCCTTACCCAGGTTTAATGCAAGGTCTCGCACAGGCCGCGGAAAGCGATGGAAGACAAGCCCCACAGGAATCATCCTGGTTTTCATGATTCCGCTCTGTAGATCCCGGGCAATGCGCGCAGCCTGATCGATTTTGCTTTTTAGTTCGCCCAGGGCATGGGATTCCCCAATTTCTGAGCTTAAATCCTCATAGATCTTTTGCAGGCCGGAATTGGTAATTACCAGTTCCCCGACGCTATTCAGTAAGTAGTCGATTTTCTCGGATGATACTTTGATGTTTCGAGTCTTGATGATTGTTTCATCGGATACAGGGGCCGCTGCGGTTCTGGCTTCATGAACCTCTCGCGTTTCCCCTTTGCGCTGAATGGAACGCTCATTGAGATACACCTCTTCCACCATGTCTACCTGGCTTACCTTGAGAACAGCATCCCTCTTCGCATCGCCAAAGAAGATGAAGTCCATGGTATGGCCTTCGTAAGCGCCGGTTTCCAGTTCGTTTTCCGGAGGATTGGTCCTGTATACAGTTCCAATTTTCCTGAGATTGATCAGGAGAAGCAACAGTCGCATATTTCGCATGGGCGCTTCTGGATCCAGAACTACATGACCGTCGAATACCACCAGCTTGCCCGCCTTCTCGGCAAGATCCGCGAGATCTTCGTCATTCAATTGGATAAAATGGTTCCTGGCGGCTGGCTCTGCAGGCGGAGCAGAAGGGGCGGTTTGCGGCGTGGATGCCACGGAGGGTTCAGCAGGCGATACGTCCGAACTACTTAATTCTGCCTTTTCGGGAGCCGGAGCTTTGCTTACGTGCGAAGTAAGCTCTTCGATCAAATCTTGAAAGTTATCATCAGGTTTACCGCCATCAGCTACAATAGAGACAGCGGCCTTAATTCTATCCAGACATCGAAAGAACAGATTCACCACATCTGTAGTAACCTGCAAAGTGTTGTCCTTCACATTCTGAAACAGATCTTCCATGTGATGCGCAAGCGCAGATAGACTATCCAGCCCAACAAAAGCTGCGCTGGATTTAAGGGTATGAGCCGAGCGAAAGATTTCATTGATGGTCTCAGGATCATAGCCATCCCGTTCCAGACGCAACAGGTTCTGGTTCAGATCCTCAATATGCTCGGACGCTTCGTCCAGAAATAACTCAGTATAACGATCGGCCATAATTAGACTTCCAGGATATCTTCATCCTGTTCGGCTGTTTGCTGCGAAAACAGGATGGCAAGGTTAAAGATCAAAAAGATTCGTTCAGTGCTACGTCCCACACCTTTCAAATAATGATTGGAAAGGCCCTTCACTTCCGGACTTTCGATGTCCTCTTCAGCCACAGAGGCAACTTCCACTACGCGATCCACGAGAAGCCCCAGGTTTTTATTCTCCCAGGTGCACACCACAATTCGCGTAGTATCTGAGATTTCAGAATAGTCCCCGGAGAACTTTTTGAGGATATCGATGACAGGGATAATGTTTCCTCTCAGATTGATGACGCCCAGAACTTCAGACTCAACGTTCGGAAGTCGAGTTACATTCACAGGCTTGAGGATTTCATGAGTTTCCAGGATGTTTACTCCGTACATCCCATTGCCGGACTGGAAAACCAGGAATTGGAGCTTTTCCACCAGGGACTCTTCCCCCTCCCCGTCATAATAGCTACGTTCAGATAATGCGGTGTTTTCGGTCATGGGTACGTAACGATCCTTTCTTCCGTAATAATTTTATTCAACCGTAAATCATGGGGCTCCGCGGGGAAAGGAGCGTCCAGGAGTTTTTCTGGCAAAACGGCCCACTTCTCCATTCGGCGGTACGGGTCTCTATCGATAAGACGGTCATAAACCCCTCCTCCTTTGCCAAGCCTGTACCCATCTGCATTGGCAGCCGTAGTAGGTACAATCAGGATGTCTTCCTCATCGGGCCTTATCGTAGGCGCAGAGGGTTCTGGTTCAGGGATTCCAAATGCCCCGGGTTTCAGCTCCAGAATTTCTTTTCCTTCATCCAGAAACAGATGAAAGGAAAGGGAATAGCCTTCACCTACCAGAGGCAGAGCCACCCGCCATCCCGCCTCTTTCAGAGCGGTAAGTACATTAAACTCGGAACGGACAGGATAATAAGCAAGGCAGAGGCTCCGGTTTTTCCGGACGATTTCTTTTTCCAGGAATCGAGTAAAGGCGGCCTGAAGGCGGGGCTCAGCTGGCCCGCTTAGAAATTCTTTCCATTGGGAACGAGCGGCCCTCCGTATGTCTGCTTTGGTTCCCATTTAAGATTGCCAGGGGCTATCGCAGGAGCCCCGTAAAGAAGTCTGCGAAACCACCGGTTCTTTCGCTCAGTGCACTTGACAGGCCACTGGAATGTGGCATAATGGAGTAGCGGGGCTCTGCAGTGTGCGAGTTCAATTTTTCCTGGTCTCAAATACTTTCTGGAAGGGGACCCGGGTTTATGGGCGGATATCAAGCCCCTTAAATGCGGGGAAGATAG
>PBEB01000012.1 GCA_002717505.1 Leptospiraceae bacterium | reverse complement strand
TGATGATGGACTACCTGGAACTTGAACGGAAAGGGTGACTCGGCCACAGCCAGAAGTGGCTTGGTCATTGTATCGACCCCTTCATTCACCAGCGGATCCTGAACCACCGACATGGTGGATGTAAGATTCTTTTCCACCAGTTCCCCCAGCTTGACTTCTGCTTCAGGCGGAATCTGATCGATGGCTGCTTTGAACAGTAGCCCCCGACCAAGCCAGGCGCCGGCAATGAGCCCCAGCGTAACCGCTGCAAGAGTCCAGTAGCCTCCCTTCACTCTTCGATGTCTTCCAACGATCTTCTTTATGGCTGGTTGCAAATGAGGCTTCTGTAACGAAGCTTCNTTTAGGATGGTGCGGTCAGTGGTATAAATCGAAATNCCCGAACGCGCCGGACTTTTGAAATAGATNAGACGGTTCTGATTGCCGCCAGCCGTAATCTCCAGATTCTCCATTGGCATCTGGATCAAGTGCTGATCGGAGCTATTGGGCTTAAATTCCAGGGTTCCCTCAAGAACTCGCAATGTTCCTGCCACGCGACTCCCATCTTCAATAAAGGCGGCCCCTTCGAATGATGCTGTGGTTTGCCCGGAACGAGATGTAAGATCTTCCATATGTACCGGGATAATACATGAATTGCGCTGTCAGCCAAGCAAAATTACCCTGCCTGAATGAAATCGTTTATGATCTATGGAGCCAGCGGCTACACAGGAGAGCTCATAGCCGGAGAATGTAAGAACCTGGGCCTTCCTGCCATCCTGGCTGGCCGTAATGCAGACAAAGTCCGTCCGTTAGCAGAAAAGCTGGATCTTCCTTTTCGCATCTTTGATCTGAACGATGCTTCTCGNATAGAATCTTCTATAAAAGACTGTTTCGCTGTGATGCATTGTGCCGGACCTTTTGTTCATACAGCTGAGCCTATGGCCCGGGCCTGCATCGCCTCAGGCGTACATTATCTGGACATTACCGGAGAGATTCCCGTTTTTCAAAAGCTTCATTCACTGGATACAGATGCCAGAGCTGCTGGNGTCACCCTTATGCCGGGCAGCGGCTTTGATGTGGTACCNACNGANTGCGCAGCAGCNATGGTNTNNGAANNATGCCCCGGNGCNACNGATCTGGANATNGCNTTNTTCTCGNTGGGAAAAATGTCTCGCGGAACGATGAAGAGCGCACTTCTACAAATGCCGGAAGGAAATAAGATTCGTAGAAATGGAAAACTGGAAAGCGGTGCTCTGTTGAAGTTAAAGAAGACCGTGGAGCTTGCTGGCAAACCCCGCACAGGATTCAGCATTCCCTGGGGTGATGTATTCACGGCAGGTATTTCAACGGGCATNNANAACATTACGGTGTATAGTATGGTTCCTGGACTTCCGGTATTTATGGCTCCATTGATTCGCCCATTTACCGGACTATTAAAGAGCTCCGGAGTGCAATCCTTCCTCCGAAATCGCATCGATGCAGGAGAAGCAGGACCAGACGAAAAAACCAGAACCACGGAAAAGAGCTACGTGTACGCCAGGGCATGGCAGGCAATCAACGCCCCGGCGGAAAAGAAGGGTAATGAGCAATACCCTTCCGGAAGGACAAACCAGGCCTTCGCCGAAGTTGAACTGGAAACCATGGAAGGGTATCAATTTACCATGGAATCCGCTGTGGCTGCATTGCAGGCTCTTGACCGCAAACCAGATCTAAAGGGATTTCTCACTCCATCCATGGCTTTTGGTAGTGATTTCGTTCTTGGCTTGCCAGATACGAAGATTCTGCGCACACTTCCCTGAAATAATTTAGAAAGGCGAAATACCGCCTGAAGCGATGCATGAAACCGGAAGAACTGCGAAATCTTCAGATACCATCAGAACTACCGGAATGAATCCGAAACCACTTCCCGGAACGGATGCAATACCAGATCGCATCGCCGTGGGTCAGCAACGAAATCTTGACTGGCATATTGGTTATCCAGAAAACACATGAGCTTCGAAAACCAGGAATAGTCTATGAGNAGCGAAGAAATCTTCTCCACCATGCATGTCATCGCTGTGCCAGATTTGAATTCATCGGCAGATTACTATCGCGATACCCTGGGATTCTCTGTGCATGAAATCGGCGATCCAGGCTGGAGAATCTTCAAGAGAGGAACATTCCAGGTTATGGCCGGGCATTGTCCCGATGCTACGCCACCGACAGAAACCGGTGACCATTCCTATTTTGCCTATGTTCATCTAAAAAATGCGAATTTGCTCTACGAAGAGTACCAGAAAAAGGACATCCAGTGGATCAAGACCTTGCAGGATGAGCCCTGGGGAATGCGAGAATTCGGAATTCGTACTTTAGATGGGCATCGGATCATGTTCGGACAACCCCTGGAATAAAAGAACTCAATAAGAGAAATCTAAGGAGGGAAGGCTTTAGCAAGTAGCCTGGGAACACCTTGGAAAATTCCCAGGATCATCCTGGCCTGAAATCAGAGTCTTACCCTTCTCATACACTCCGCAGTCGAAAACGCCCACCTGTCTTTTGAGTAAATTCAGGGCCGCCTGTTAAGCCAACTGATGTTGGGCCGTCTGAGATGCCCCGGCGCAGGAAGAAGCCGTTTTGTNGCCCATTTTCGAATCTTGATCCAAACCTTAAACTCCTGTCACACCCGGATGATACCATAACAAAAAGAAAAAGGCACCATAAATATGAAAACACAGTATTACACAGCATCCACCCTNGACGGTTTTGTGGCCAGCGAAGACCACAGCCTGGCCTGGCTTTTCTCTCTGGGAGATCCAGTGGAGTCGAGCTATGAATCCTTCTTCGCAGAATTAGGAGCGATGGCCATGGGTTCTTCTACATACCAATGGCTGGTCGAGAATCATCTAAAGCCCGGAAGCCCCGAGGAACAGCCCTGGCCTTATGAAAAGCCCGTATGGATTTTCAGTAGTAGAGAACTGGAACTTCCGAAAGAGGCTGATGTCCAACTGGTTCAGGGTGATGTTCGCCCGGTTCATAGAGCCATGCAAGAGTCTGCGAAGGATAAAAACATCTGGATCATGGGCGGAGGCGAACTGGCGGGACAGTTCTATGATGCAGGGCTTCTGGATGAGCTAATTATCCAGTTCGCAGCCACTACCCTGGGAGCCGGAATGCCCGTATTTCCACGAAATACTCCGGCCGGAACATTGCATTTTCAAAGCGCCAGTCCCATGGGTAATGGATTTGTGGAGTTGAGATACGAAATTAAATACAGTTAGGGTAACAGGCTCCGCCGTCCTGCATCGTGAATGCTTCTCGGGAACAGGTGGCGAAGCCGGTTTCACTACTCTGGGATCGGGAATGCCGCTCTTTCGCCGTGTTGCGCCGGCTGAAGCTGCTGTCGACCACAGAAATGGGACCCGGATTTCCTGAGCTTCACTATTCCATCCAATACTGAGAANCCGCATTAAGGAGCCCCAATTCGCCTGCCGTCTTTCGGGGCTTACCAGGCTGCGAAGGATGCGGTATGCGAAGATGAAGCCTTCCAGACTCCTGGAGAAGGAAACGACCATCGTCGTTTTTCCGGGGGGTTGGCGCCTGCCTGGGATTGCCAGAGCATGATTCGCTGTATCCTTACTGACCCTTTCGTCCATTTTTCCTCAAATCTGACCTTTCTCGACTATCATTGACCGACCCCGATTAGCGGGCTCCCTGCTTCTGTGTTAAGTTCTTTTCATACAAACCTGGAGGAACCAATGAAAATTGAAGGTAAAGTAGTAATGATCACCGGAGCCGTTCGCGGAATCGGAAGAGGGCTTGTGGACGCATTCCTGAAGGCCGGAGCAAACCGGGTATATGCGGCCTCAAGAAACCTTGAAGCCTATTCCCACCCGGACAAAAGAGTAATACCCTTGCAACTGGATGTAACAAACCAGGAGAGCATTCAATCTGCCGTGAAGATGGCCGGAGATACTCAGATTCTCGTGAACAATGCAGGAGTTCTGGAATTCGGAAATCTATTGGAGGCCGATCGCGATAGCTTCCGGCGCAACCTTGAGGTGAATCTCTGGGGCAATCTGGATATGGATCGCGCATTTGTTCCGGTACTGGCCCGCAACGGCGAAGCGGCCGTGGTAAATATTCTGACTCTGCTCTCTATGGTGAGCGCCCCTGGGATGTCGGCCTACAATGCATCCAAAGCGGCGGCCTGGTCCCTGGGCATGTCCCTTCGTGCAACGCTGGCATCGCAAAGTATTCCGGTATTTAATGTCTTTCCCGGCGCTGTGGATACAGACATGCTGGCTGGGGTGGAAATGACCAAGACTCCACCAGCCATTGTGGCCGCCGCCATAGTGGAAGGACTGAAGGCTGGAACCGAAGACATCTTTCCGGACCCAATGTCGCAAACCGTTTATGACGGCTGGAAGAAAGACCACAAAGCAGTGGAAAAGCAGTTTGCGTCAATGTAGAGGCGAGCTTCTATGGAAGAGTATACTAACCAGAGTCCATCTATGAAGAAGGAGCCGGCCCGGGGGGTCGGCCACCTTGTTGTGCCGCGAAAGCTGCTTACGCTGCCGGGGGTCACCGTAATTGCGGCGCACCAGGATTCCGCCATTCTTTACAAAGAACTCGAACAGGAACTCTGGGAAAGGCCATTGTTCAGTCGTGCCATTTGCCTGACCGTGATCCTTGAAGGCAAAAAGAAGATTCGGTTCGCCGATGATCAAATCATTCTAGACACCAACCAGGGAGTGTTTCTGCCGAAAGAGTTCATGGCTGTTTCAGATCTCTTCGCCCGGGGTTCCCGATTCAAGCAGTACCTACTTTTCTTCGAGGACGATATTATTCAGGAATTTGTCTCGCGGCGACGTCTATCGCTGGCCAGAGAGTCCGCTGATCTGACCTTTCGCATTGCCGCGGAACCGGGCTTCCTGGATTATCTCGCTGGCCTGGCTGCTACTTTTAAGAATCTGAAACGAAACCAGAACATGCTTCGAGTAAAACTTCTGGAGGCGCTGGAATGGATGGCGGATGCGAATCCGGCGGTGAGCCAGTGGCTTTTTGCCGCCATACACAGTGAAACCGCAAACCTTCAATGGGTGATGGAAAACCATTTCAACAGTGGGTTGAATGTAGAAGACTTTGCCTTGCTATCCGGCCGTTCGCTTTCCAGTTTCCAACGAGACTTCAAGCGAACCTTCGGAACCAGTCCGGCACGATGGATCCGCGAAAGGAAACTGCAGAGGGCCGCTGAACTCCTGGAGGGTAACCAGGATGTAACAACGGTCGCCCTGGAAATCGGATTCGAGAATATTTCGCATTTCATACGCTTATTCAAGCAAGAGTTCGGAGCGTCCCCCGCGGAATACCGCAGGACCAGGGCAAAATCAGGCCCGTTCAAAAAAGAGTAGGCCACAGATCCACTTTTCTCACAGGCACAGCGATGTCGATTCCAGCCCGAGAAAGAGCCTTTTGCATGGCCATCAGTCCTTCATGGCGGGCTTCGAAATATCCCTGCTGACCGGGATACTCAATCCAGTATCTGGCCATGGCTTTCATTCCATATTCACCGGCTTCATCCAGAAGCACGCTAAATTCCGTGTCCGGCTTGCGCTGCTCCACTGTTTCCAGGGCTCTCTGCATTACTCTTGTGGCCTTCTCCAGATCACAATGAAAAGGAAGCATCACAGGAAGATCGATTCTGCGAAGGCCGGTACGACTATAGTTCTTTAGAGGCTCCCGATAAACCTCTCGATTGGGAATCACCACAATCTGCCCCTGGGGCGTTCTAAGATCCGCAGCGCCCAGGCCTACTCTGGTTATTGCCCCGAAGTGGCCTCTTATCTCTACGATGTCTCCTACAATGAACGGTTTTTGAAAAGCCAGGATGATTCCGCTGAGATAGTTGGAAGCCACCTCTCGAAAGGCAAAACCCAGAGCCAGTCCCAGGATTCCAGCTCCGGCCAGGAGACTTGAGACAGCACGATCCAACTTCAGAACCCCAAGAGCTACAAAGAGTCCAAGCACCACTACAAGAATTTGAGCAATGCCTCCCAGTATATAGACCAGATTTTCATTGCTGGAGAATCGTTTGAGAAGTCTTACCGTAGTTCGACGAATCAGCTTTGCGCCAATAAAGAATAGAATCAATACGATGATGGCCGCGATGGCGTTAGGAAGGCTGACCACCATGGCGTCGGCCCAGCCCATTAGTTTTTGTTCCAACAGTTTGTAGACTCTTTGCAGATCCATCCCTGTTAACATAGAAAGTGGAAGTCAGAAGTCCAGGGCTTTTAAAGGGCCNTACGTATCCGAGANGTTTTGCACTGGATCTCTACCCNGCATCGCCTGTGCCAGGGCTCAGACCTACCTCGGAGTAGATCGGNTCGCGTCGCTAAAGGCAGTCAGCCCTGGACAAAAAAGGCCAGGTAGCTCGAAAGAGCTCATCAGTGCCATCCGGGCCCCTGAACAGAGAGCCCGCTCACCGGGATCTCGGGCGATTCGGGACGGCTCAAGTGATCCGGTACTTTATCCCTCTTCGCGAATTAATTGAACAGGAGAGGTATGAAATNCCTCGCGACTGATCCATAGACCTATCAAAATGTTCAAGATCACTGTCCCGGCAAACAGCAGACTCAATGATCCATAGGGCACCGCTGCATCGCTTTCGAAGAAATAGGATAACACCGGACGACTCACCAATTCAGCGAGCAACCAGCCTACGATACATCCCAGAAGACTCAAGATTCCATATTCGTAAGTTAAGATCTTACGAATGTCGGCGGCATGGGCGCCCAGAACTTTCAGAAGCATACTCTCTCTCAATCTCTGAAATCGGCCGGCGGCCACGGCTCCTACCAGAATCACAATTCCATTGGCCAGAGTCATATACGATAGAAACTGAATCACCACGCTGATCCTTTGCATGATGTAACTGGCATTTCGCACAGCTTCTGATATATCGATGATGGTCAGATTGGGAAATTGCTCCACCATGGCTTTTTGAAACTCTACAATGTCTGATTCCAGTCGAAAGCTGGCTATTGTCATACCTGGAGCGTTTTCCAGCATTCCCGGCGAAAATACAAAGTAAGAGTTGGGCTTGATAGCTTGCCATTCCACTTCTCGCAAGCTGGTCACATCGGCATCTAGAGGAATTCCCTGGATGTCCATGGTAATTCGATCCCCTACTTCAATACCCAGACGGTCCGCCAGATCTTCATCTATGGAAACCTGCTGACTTGCAGGACTACCCTGCCAGAACTCCCCATCGGTAACACGCTCCGAAGAAATCGTATGGTCCCTGTAGGTAATTCGATACTCCCGGGTTAGTAACCGGTCTTCCCAGCTACGATTTACGGAGTCCGGGTCTACACTGGATTTATCCAGGGTGTCTCCATTTATGGCCTGCAGCCTGGCCGGAATCATGGGAGCCATGGAAATGTCACGGGCCTTCTTGCTCTCAATAAAGGTCTGAAAATCCTGGAGCTGATCTTTTTGCAGATCGATGACAAAGACATTGGGAAGATCTTCCCGCGTTTCCACGTTAATTTCTTCCTGAATGGAATTCTCCAATATATAGACTGCGCTTAATAGAAGGATACCCAGACCAATACTGGTAAGTACACTGGCCGTTTGATTTCCCGGCCGATACAGACTGGCAATACCGTAGGAAGCGTGCACCGACTTCGCAGGCACAATACGAGCCAGACGCATTACACCCATGGCAAAGAGAAAAAGAAGAGCAATACAACCGGCAATCGCTGCTGCAAATCCCACGGAGGCACCGGCCGATTCGGTTTGCCAGTAGACAACAGAAATCACCGAGATTACAGAAAGCAGAGCCACGCCCAGAACAATCAACAATCGGCTTCTTTCCTCCCCTTCTTCCACGCTCTTACGTATTACACGAAGAGGCGAAACATTGCGCATGCGAACCACCGGAATAAGAACAAATATGGCACAGGCCACAGATCCAATCAGTACCGATTGAAGCAGAGTAATCCAGGAGAACTCCAGATGAATCTGCACCGGTAATAACTCACTTCCGAGCACCGATTTCAGCCAGTCAAAGGCTAGAGGTGGCAAAAGACTTCCGGGTAGCGCGCCCAGAAGAGATCCGAAGATTCCGGGTATCATAGAAAGAAAGAAGTATATCGCAAAAACCTGTCCAGGTGTGGCTCCCAGGCTTCGCAGAATCGCTCCATGTTGGATGCGATCCTTCAAGAATACTGAGATACCGGAGCCAATGCCCAGCCCCCCGAGAATCAGAGTAACAATTCCCACTATACTCAGGAAATCGGCCACTATCTTCAGAAAACGGCGAAGACTGTCGGCGCCTTCCCGGGATGTGCGTATCTCCAGGTTCTCTTCGCGCAATGCGGCTGAGAAATACTCTGACTTTACGTCCTCGGCAGAAAGGTTTTCCGGTAGAAAGAACATCTCATGATAGCGAACCCGACTACCTCGCTGAAGCAGTCCTGTAGCATCTGCGAAACGCTGGCCAATGTACAGGGATTTGGCATAACCGAATCCCGATGCCACCGTTCCCGGCTCCGGAATAAAAACGCCCAGTACCTGAAAATCCTGGCTGCCCAGACGAATCCTCTGCCCGGGCTCCACTTCCATGGATTTGGCCAGATCNGGATCCAGGATAGCCCCCGGCAGTCCTNCGGATTGATTCCTTTGAAGCTCCTNCCAGACNCCAGGTGGCTCAGTGCGAATTTCNCCGTAGAAAGGGAATCCTTCCCCTACGGCTCTTAACCGGGCCAGGGCCGTGGTCTCCACCTCTTCGCCATCCGGCGTGCGCTTTTGCGCCATGGTATTAAACTCAATCATNCCNGCNGATTGAGCNCCNNTNTTNANNANTTCCTNTTTGATTTNCGTGGCCCGGGGCCCATCNTGCTTTCGAGTGGACTCCAGGATTAGATCCGCCCCCACCAGCCTACGAGTCTGGGATTCAATGCTGCCTTCTACACCACTTACTGTGGTTTGAATCAGCGCGATGGCTGCTGTTCCCAGAGCGATGCTCAGAAAACAGAATGCCAGCTTACCCCGGGAGTTTCGAGTCTCTTTCCATGCCAGTTCCAGTCCGTAACTTAGTTTCATCTCGTAGCCTTCTTTCGGCTGGATTTTTTTATGCTTCGAACTGCAGTGCTAGCCTTGCCGCGGGTCCCTTTTTTCGCATTCGATTTCCTGGTGTTTTTCCTGGAATCACCTCCAGGGCCCGCTGATTTCTTGCCAGTTTTGGTCGAAGAAGAACCTGAGTTGCGAGCAGCAGCGCTGCCTGCTGATTTCTTCGCTCCGCTGATCGATGCGGCTCTCCTTCCGGAACCAGGGGAGCGCTTCGCAGTCTTTTTGGTGACTGCACGCTTTCGATGAGTGACGATCTCTTCCACTCTCCCATCCCGGAGCCGGATTTCTCGATCGGCAAGNCCGGCCAGGGCAGGGTTATGGGTAACCAGTACGAGGGTGCAGTGCCTTCTGGTCTCCATCAGTAAATCGATGACCGTATCACCGCTGGCAGAATCAAGATTCCCGGTGGGCTCATCGGCAAAGAGGATAGATGGGGATATTACCGATGCCCTGGCAATGGCTACCCTCTGCATCTCTCCACCTGATAACTGAGTAGGATAATGATTNAATCGATCCGTAAGCCCTACTCTTTCCAGCATTTGTGCGGCCTTTTCATCCGCACCTTGCAGATTCTGAAGCCGGANTGGCAAACTTACATTTTCCAGAGCTGTAAGTGTTGGCACCAGCTGGAAGTTTTGAAATACAAATCCGATTCGGCTACCGCGGAACCTGGATAGTTCGGTTTCATTGAGCTGGTTTAAGTCCTGGCCTTCCAGTAGCACCTGGCCCCGGGTGGGGCGGTCCAGTCCTGCAAGCAAACCAAGCAATGTAGACTTTCCGCTACCNGATGGTCCGGTAATGGATACAAACTCNCCATTACTTACTTCAAAGCTTACATCGTGTAGTACGGTAAGTGCTCGCTCACCTCTTACGTAGTCTCTACCAAGGCCGATTGTTTTGATCATGTTCCAATGAATAAAGGGATTCCTTCTCTACCGGTCAAGTAGGGAAAAGATGAAACCGTTTCTCAATTTCATATATAAATACGTCGTAAAGGGCATTTCTATGGAAAGAAACTTGAAAGCCTTATCGCGGATAATAAGTAAGACATGAATCCCTGGCTAATCCGTATTAGTGGTCTCTTGAAAGAGGATGTCGCTGAATATAGAAACAGGACTTAGGTCCAATGCGAAGGAGACTCTGGATGCCGGGAGGTTCGCACCTGATTCCCAAGAGGACCCAATATGCAGGAACAGACCAACACAGCCGGCCCGGCGCCGGATTACGATAACCAGATCGTTCGCTGGTGGGTGCTCAGCACCATTTTTTATGGTGTGGCAGCCATGCTTATGGGTGTTATTGCGGCATTCCAGATGGTTTATCCATCCTGGAACCTGACGCATATACTACCCCATCTGAGCTTCGGACGAATCCGCCCCGTTCACACAAACGGGATTATCTTCGGATTTACACTGAGTATTATCTTCGCGACGATGTACTATTCCATCCCGCGTTTACTGAAAACCTCCGTATGGTCACGAGCCCTGTCTCGAGTCCATTTCTGGATGTACCAGGTTACCCTTCTGGGTGCTGTAGTGACTTTGCTACTGGGATATACCCAGAGTAAAGAATACGCAGAGCTAGAATGGCCGCTGGATTTGATTATCGCCGTCTGGTGGGTAATCATGTCTCTGAACTTCTTTATGACCATTAAGAATCGTCAGGAAAAGCACATCTATGTAGCCATCTGGTTCTATATCGCCACCTGGGTAACTATTCCTATCCTGTTCATTGTGAACAACCTGGCCATCCCATCCGGCCTGTTTAAATCCTATTCCCTGTTTAGCGGAACTACGGATGCAAACATTCAGTGGTGGTATGGACACAATGCCGTAGCATTCGTACTCACCACTCCTATCCTGGGAATGATGTATTACTATCTGCCCAAGCATGCCAGGGTTCCTATCTTCAGTCACAGGATTTCCATTATCCACTTCTGGTCTCTGATCTTCATCTACATCTGGGCCGGACCTCACCACCTGCTGTATTCACCTATCCCGGACTGGGCTCAGACCCTGGGTATGGTATTCTCGGTGGCCTTGATCGCTCCGTCCTGGGGAGGTATGCTGAACGGCTTTCTTACGCTCACTCAGTCCAAAGAAAAGATTCGCACCGATGCGGTGATTAAATTCATGCTGGTTGCTCTGACTTTCTACGGTATGTCCACGTTCGAAGGACCCATGATGTCTGTTCGTGCAGTGAATACCATTTCGCATAACACAGACTGGACCATCGGACACGTTCATGGTGGAGCTCTGGGCTGGGTTGCAGGGATGGCATTCGTTGCGATCTACTATCTGGTGCCCAGGCTGTGGAATACCAATCTACATAGCGAAAGACTGGCCGAAGTACACTTCTGGATGGCCTTCGGAGGAATTATCCTCTATGTGGTTTCCATGTGGGTATCCGGTGTAACCGAAGGTCTGATGTGGAGAGCTGTAGATGCCACTGGTGCCCTTCAGTACGATAAATGGATAGAAATTGTCGAAATCTTGCAGCCCTACCGATTGATTCGGGCGCTGGGAGGAACGTTGTTCCTTGCAGGATTCCTGCTTCTGATCTACAACATCTGGATGACCATACGCAATGCCGGCTCTGGCTTCGTTGCTGTGGATCTGCGAGAAAAGGCTTAAGCTGAGCCAGGAGAACGAAAATGTCAGAAGAAAATAGCAGAATACCAAAGGAATTAACCTGGTACGAAAAGCTCAGCGCAAAAGTTGAGTCGCACGGCTTGAAGCTGACCATCTGGACCACCATCGCCATTTTGATTGGTGGTGCAGTGGAGATCCCTCCCTTCTTCATGATGGGCGAGGTCAAAAAGATCGAATCTGTGACTCCTTTCAGCGCTCCTGAACTGGCCGGTCGAGATGTGTATCAGGCAGAAGGATGCTTCTATTGCCATACGCAGCTGATTCGCCCCTTTCGCTGGGAAACTCAGCGATGGGATCCGAACCTGGCTTACGGCGAAGCTCCCTACTCAAAGGCCGGCGAGTTCGTATACGATCACCCTTTTCTGTGGGGATCCAAGCGAACCGGTCCGGACCTTTCGCATGAAGCGAGCATTCGCCCCAGCGCGGCCTGGCATGCAGAGCACTTGATCAACCCAAGAGATGCTGTGGATAATTCGCCTATGCCGGCGTATCCCCATCTGTTTCTGGAGCCGGTGGATGCAGAGCAGACCATTGCCAATATGCGAGCCCTGGCAACCATCGGAGTTCCTTACAAGCCAACGGATTTCCAGCTGGCAAAGAACCTGTTGATCAAAGAATGCTCCGAGCAGGACCAGAAGAACGTGAAGCGAGCTATGGTGATGAAAGGCTATAGCGAAGCTGAAATCGAAGCCGGTGTTTGCAAACTGGGCGAAGTGGTACCCATTACCAAAGGCGATGCTCTCGTAAGCTATCTGCTGAAGCTGGGCCGGGATACAACCTCTGTGGCCATGGAAAAAGCTGCGGAAGCGAACAAGTCCGATGTGGCAGACGCTTCCGAAGACCCGGAGGACCAGAATGGAAACTGAAATCTGGATGGGGATCTATAAAGGCTTACGCCTTCCCCTCCTGGGTATGATACTTCTCTTTATTGCCTGGTACGTTTATCGTCCAGGCAAAAAGAAGGAACTGGAAGCGGCCAAATACGATATGCTGGACGATGAAATCGACACCAGTCTGTCTCAGGAATACCGCAACCGGGATAAGGAGGCAGTATAATGGCAGATTTTCAAGAAGTAAGAGATGATGAAGAGATTTACGAGGGACGTGGCTGGCTACCTACCTGGTGGACCTTGATGCTAATTGCCGGTATCGTCTTCGGAGTTGTCTATGTTCTCTGGACCCATGGCCTGGAAGGCTGGGATCAGGAAAAGGGTTATGAGCAGGAAGTTGCCGATTACCAGAAGCAATTCCCGGAAGCAATGAACCTGAACAAGATTACTCTAAACGAAGAAGGTGCGAATCCTCTTCGCGGAGATGCAGAAGCGATTGAAGCAGGCGAAAGCCATTTCCAATCCAAGTGCGCTGCCTGTCATGGAAACGATGGCAAAGGCCGGGTAGGTCCGGATCTTACCGATGCAACATGGCTGCATGGAAACTCCGATGAAGTAGTTTTCGGTCTGGTCATGAACGGTATCCAGGGCGATCAAAAGATGCTGGAAACCGGAGGCAATATGCCTGCGCATAACCGCAGTCTGGGTAGCACGAAGGTGCTGCAAGTTATGGCATGGCTGGCCAAAATGAATCCCAGTCTCAAAACCAAATAGTTTTTGGATACGTAGTTTCCAGAATCAACAAAGATAGATTAATTATAAAGCGGAGGGTTACCCTCCGCTTCCTTTCGGAAGAGCAAGACAGACCCCACCTGGGAGGACATCATGGTCATCGCAAGGCCTATTGAAGGCAAGCATCGCACAATTAAGAATCGCATCAACATTGCACTTTTTGCTCTGTTTCTGGTACTCCCCTTTATTCGCATAAACGGACACCCTTTTTTGCTTCTGGACATTCCCCAGAGAACCTTTCATGTCTTTGGACTGACGATCTGGCCTCAGGAGCTTTACTTTCTTCACGTAATTCTTTTGACTCTGGGCTTTATGCTGCTCTTTTTCACCGCTTTATTCGGGCGAATCTGGTGCGGCTATGCCTGTCCACAAACCATCTTTACCGAAGCCTACAACTGGGTGGGTAAGCTGGTATCGGGTAATTCCTACGGAAAGCCCACAATGAAGAAATCTCACTGGGCTCGCGTCATACCGGCCTGGGTGCTTCTTTCTTTTCTATTTAGCTTTGTATTCGTTGCCTACTTTGTTCGCTACGAATTCATGCTAGGACAACTGGCAGCGGGAAACATTTTCGCCTTTGAGGATTCCTACCGTCCGGCTGCATGGTTCATATTCTTGATGGCTTCTACCGGAACGGCTTTCTTCAATATGGTCTACTTTCGAGAAAACCTCTGCAAGTATGCCTGTCCCTATGGTCGCTTTCAGGCAGCCCTCATCGACCGCCACAGTCCCATCGTAATGTACGATGTAGAACGTGGAGAACAGCGCAGGCAGAAGGGCCAGAAAGTAGGCGAACATGCTGGAGATTGTATCGACTGCCATCTTTGCGTGCAGGTTTGTCCCACAGGCATAGATATTCGAGATGGTTTGCAGATTGGCTGCCTATCCTGCGGTCTCTGTGTAGATGCCTGTAACAGTGTTCTCCAGAAGTTTGATAAGCCAACGCTCATCGAATACAGCACTATCGCTGAATCCGAAAGCCATCAGGTGGACCGGAAGAGCCGTCCTTACTTTCGGCCCAGAACCGCTGTTTATGGCGCTGTAGTAGGAGCTCTGATGGTTGTATTTACGATGCTACTGGTGCTTCGCACCCCCATCTATGCAAGTATTCAGAGGGATGCGGAGCTGCGAAATAGAAAGGTGGCCGATAGTTATCAGAATGGCTACGAGCTGCATCTGGGAAATATGTCCTATACCGGTTTACGAGTAAATGTAGCAGTGAAAGGCGATGGTCCATTTGAGATTATCTCTCGTCCGGGAACCATTGAACTGGATCCATCGCAACACAAAGAGCTCCGCCTCATTGTTGCCTACAATGCAGAGAAAGCTCCCCTGCGACCACGGGAAATTCAGTTTATTATCACCAGCGCGGAAGATCCTACAATGCAGCAGGTTGTAGAAAGCAAGTTTACATTTCCCATCGAGTGATGGAAGGGATAGAAACGAAATGTCAGAATCAATGAAAACAGCCTTCTGGCTTATTGGCATCTTCTTCACTTTGATGGTGATTGGCCTAGGTTATACGCTCAAGCTAGCTCTGGATAATGCAGAACCTATCCTGGACGAAACCTACTATGAAAAGGGCCTGGATTACCAGGNCCACATAGATGCCAGAGAAATGGCTGAAAGCCAGGGGTATAAGATCCAGGGCCCGGTATTCGATAAGGATCTACTGGAGCGCGGAAAGCAAAGCCTTAGCTGGACTCTTCTTGTTCCGGATGGCAAGGCTTTGAAGGCCGAAGAAGTAGACTTCAAGCTGGTTCTTGATCAGCCGGCCACCAGCCGGTACCGNCAAAGTGTGCAGATNGCTCCGGATGACATTCAGATCCAGAACGGAAANCTTGTGTTTACGAAAGAGATCACCATNCCNCGTCCNGGNTACTGGGATGTAATTGTGGACGGTAAAGCGGGAGAGCTTCGTTTTCATCGTAGCCACAGAGTAGGTGTGGAATAAATGGCCGGCCTTCTGATCACCCTTCCCATTGCGGCGGTTATTGCGCTGGCCTTTCTCGCTTTCTTTCTCTGGAGCGTGCGAAACGAAGATTACGAAGATCCAGAGATGATCAAGTATCGCATGCTCATGGATGAGCAGGATCAGGCAGATCGTTCGATCCAGCCCAGGAAAGGCAAAGAAGATCATAGTAGCGGCATCGCAGGCGAATCGCAAAAAGACGATGGCCATGACCTGACCAATAGTGAAAATCCGGTGGCCAGAAGCGTCACCGGACGAAGCTCCTGAGTGCAACCATCATGACAGGAATCGAAAGCTCCGGATTCTGGGCTGCCGTATCGGTGGCCTTTATGCAGGGCTTCGTGGGCTCATTACACTGTGTGGGCATGTGCGGACCCTTCGTCCATTTGCTGAATGGCAGATCCGCCACTGCCGCAAAACCCCGGGAACAGGACAAAGAGCCCACGCCGTCTGAGTCGAACCGTTCCTCTGAGCTCGTCGGTGCCGGAAATGTTGCAGGTGAACGCTCCCTGTCCAGCGCCGCTACCGGNANTGGGGCTTCNACGTCGCATAACCAGGCTTCGGNCAGTTATGCAAATCCATCTTTCGAGGCACGGGCGATAACCGGTATTACCTCTACAGGCGAGGCTACGGCCTCCACTGGCGAGGCTCCGACCTCTCCTCAGGGGGCTACGGCTGGAACCGATCCGGCTACGAACCCTGCTATTGCTCCTTCGGATCTCTCCGAGAAAGCAAAAGGAGGTTCCAATCACTCTTACGGCCAGGGTCAGAACAAGCCACGGCTCACCATCAACCTGGTCTACAATCTAATGCGCTCCTTGAGTTATATGTCCGTGGGCTTTTTTCTGGGCATTGCCGGTAAAACTCTGAATCTTTATGTAGTGAACTCTGTAGCTGCCGTTCTTGGTGCAATTCTGCTCCTTTACTTTGGACTGAGTTTCCTCTTTCCCTATTCCATACCCGGATTCCATGGAATTCGCATGCCAGGCTGGTTTAACCGATCCATCGGACAGCTAATCCGAGGCCGCACGAATCCTGTGGAGAACGCTGCCCTCATGGGTATGGTTTCCGGTTTATTACCCTGCGGGCTACTTTATCCTGCCTATGGATTGGCTCTGGGCACCGGTGAACCTCTGGCCGGAGCTTTCATAATGTTTGTATTCAGTCTTGGTACATACCCNGCCTTGATGGTAGTGGGACTTGCCAGCTCAAAGCTCTGGGATTTCTTGCGCGCCAGATGGCCTGGACGAATCCTGGGAATTGCAATGATTCTATACGCAGTGTTNATTGTTTTCAAGCGATGGAGCCATGCAGGACAATTCTGANAGCCCTGCCGGTCAGACNATGNCAGNAGCCCGGNANACAGATTCCCTNTGCTANCATTGCGGNCTCCCTCTTAAACNCATCNGTNATCNTTCGAANCGANCNTTCCTTCTGCTGNCAGGGATGCGCCGGTGCTTATGAACTCATCGCCGGATCAGGAATGCTGGACTACTATGAGTTTCGCACCGAGTACGCCCCCCGTCCGGAAGAGAAAACCAACGATGAGATCTGGGATCTCATCGAAAGCCAATCCAGCCAGTCGAGCGAAGAACGGTCTCATGAAAGGAAGTCAGAACCTGACAGAGAACCAGAATCTGATGGAGAATTCTCCCGGCAGCAGCCTGATCCCGATGACAAGAACCCTGGTCGCGGCAGCGATGCAAACAACCGGGCCGAATCAAACTTCCTGATTGAAGGTATCCATTGCAGCTCCTGCATCTGGCTGAATGAAACGATGCTTCGCTCCTTGCCCGGGGTCCTGGAGGCCTCCGGTAACCTGGCAACGAACAGACTTCATCTGGTATGGAATCCAGAAGCAATCTCGCTCAGAGAGCTGGCGAACCGAATTGAGAAGTTGGGCTACAGGTTACTTCCTCTGCGAAAGAGCGACTCCTCGGAAGCACAGAAAAACTACGCTCGAAATCTACTCAAACGGATGGTTGTGGCCGGCTTCTTTGCGGGCAACATTATGCTGGTTAGCGTATCGCTATATGCCGGCTACTTTGGAATTATGGATCGGTTTACCAGAAACTTCTTCCATCTGGTAAGTTTTGCCTTTGCCACACCGGTGATGCTTTACAGCGCGGCGGTATTCTTTCGCACAGCCTGGGCCTCTCTAAAACATGGAGTATTATCCATGGATCTTCTCACAGCCTCGGGGCTGGCTATTGCCTACTCTTACAGTATCTACGCAGCCTTTTTCGAAGCTGGAGAAGTGTACTTTGATTCTGTTTGTTTTGTTACTTTCGCCGTTCTGGCCGGTCGATACCTCGAAAGCAGATTGAAACTACGCAGTCTGTATTTGATCGACAACCTTCAACAGGGAGAGTCACCCTTTGCCCGAATTCTAGATGAGGAAGGCCAGCGAATCGTCTCCTCGGACTCTCTGGAAGCCGGAGATATCATTCTGCTCAAGCCTGGCGAAAGCCTGCCCTGCGATTCCAGACTTCTGGATGATTCGGCAGAAGTTGAACAGTCTCTTCTCACTGGAGAGTTTGAACCCATAACCAGGCGAAAAGGAGATCTCCTACTCTCCGGCATCAAGGCAATTGGAGAGATGAGATTGCAGGTGGAGCGCAAAGGCGATCAGAGCGCTCTGCGACAGATCCAGAATATGGCTTCGGAAAGCCTGAACGATTCACCGAGAAGCCAGAAGTTTGCCGAGATGGCGGGACGCTATTTTGTCGGATTTGTACTCCTGGCTGGCATCGCTGCCTTCTTCTATCATTACCATCTGTCAGGTATTGCTGATGCCATTATCGTTACAGTAACCCTGCTGATTGTTGCCTGTCCTTGTGCTTTGAACCTCGCCATACCCACAGCATTCATTGCAGGCATCCAGCGTTCCTATAGCTCAGGAATCCTCTATCGCAATGGGCAGCACCTGGAAACGGTGGCCCGGGCCAGACATCTAGTATTCGATAAAACCGGTACTCTTACAGCAGGACGAATGGAGATTACAGATCAGTACTTTGCTCCGAGCCAGGATCCCAAAGCTCTATGCAGCATCAGTCGCAGCATGGAGTCGCGCTCTGGGATTCAACACCCTGTAGTCCGAGCCTTCGAAACGGCATTCGCTCATCTGCCTCAAAGCGAGTTCGCAGCCGAAGACCTCAGTTATGCTCCGGGTAGAGGTCTTCGCCTGCAACGGAAAGTTACCAGTAACCCGGAGGTCCCGGAAGCTCTTTCAAACTTCGATTATTACCTGGGTTCCCTGCTCTGGCTGGAGGAAATCATTAGCGAAACTGGCAGCAACGTGGAATTCCAGAAGGCCAGGCTACTAAAGGAGCCTATGGCAAACCACCGGAGCATTAGCCCCGGGGCCATCGGAGAAAACAGTGCAGAGGCGCATGTACCTGGAGTTCGAGAAACAAACTTACGCGATCCTGACTCCGCAGGAACATCGTTCAGCCAGATTCTCGCACAATGCGCAAAGCAACGACGATCCGCAGTTGTTCTTTTCAGTCTGAACTCCAGTAAGGCCATTGAGATACTGGCCGTTTTTGTATTGCATGATGTTCTACGACCGGATGCGAAGAGCGTACTTTCACATTTCGATTCCAGCTATCGACTGACCATGCTGAGTGGAGATTCCAATGAGCATGTAAAAGGATTATCGGAGGAGCTGGGAATCAAAGACTTCTATTCAAAGCAGAGTCCGGAACAGAAGCGAGATTTTGTGAAGCGAGCAGCAGAAGAATCAGAAACCCTAATGATTGGCGATGGTATCAATGATAGCGCTGCTCTGGCCATCGCCGATGCAGGAATCAGCTTTGCTGGAGGTGCCGGCCTGGCTTTGAACAGTTCGGATATACTGCTTCTCAACAATCGCCTGGACGATCTCTGGCGAATGATTCTCATCGCAAGGTCCACCAGAAGAAAGATTATCCAGAACCTGGCCCTGGCTTTCGCCTACAACATACTACTTCTGCCCATTGCATTTGCAGGCTTCATCAGTCCTTTTCTTGGCGCCCTATTTATGAGCTTGTCCTCCATAACAGTGATCGTGAATTCCATATTCGCCGGAAAATTGAAATAGATGGAAACCCACCCTGACGCCGATGGTCTGTCCCTGAATCACCGAGTCTGAGCTGGTATAAAAGAATTTAGACATCCGGGCCCATACCTCTTGGACATCAGGACGGCGAAAACCACTGCCATCGCTATCGAAAAAACAGACCCATCAGGACCGCGAAGCAAGCTAACATCGCCAGCAAAAAAACCCATCAGGACCGCGAAGCCAACTCTCATCGCTATCGAAATAACAGACCCATAAGGACCGCGAAGCAACAGGGACATAAACACGAAGGCCATGCCTCATAAGCACAGGAAACAACCGAAGAGCTATCGCAAAGGTCGAACTAAAGTGCAGGATGCAGGATGAGAAGCAGAATAAGCGAACGCAGATCAGTCTGAAGTTTACCGTGACTCTTGGAGTTCCAGGAAGGTCCTGGCGCAGACATCGACCAGATTCTTAAAGGGATACGCTGCTCAACTTCAACGGGAAGAGTGCTGTAATTCTTTGAGCTCTAAAAAGNTTCTGGCGCAGACATCGGCCAGATTCTTNAAGGGATACGCTGCTCAACTTCAACGGGAAGAGCGCTGTAATTCTTTGAGCTCTAAAAAGTCTCTGGCGCAGACATCGGCCAGATTCTTAAAGGGAAACTGGCCCGAAGGATCCATGTACACCGTTGAGGTTCCTGCCGCACGACCGGCTTCCAGATCATAACGAAAGTCTCCCACCATCGCCGCTTGCGAGGGTGGTAAATTAAATGCGTTTAACAGCATATTGATACCCTCAGGATCTGGTTTAGGCAAAGCCTTCTCTCGATCAATAATGAACTCTTCGGAGAAGAACTCCATAAGCCCGGCTCGTTTCAGCGTCTCCAGAGCTACATCGAATCGGTTTCTGGTTAAGATCCCTGGCTGGCAGTTTCGCTCCGCCAGATGGATTAAAAACTCATGGATGCCCGCTGCAGGCATGGCNTGGGCCGCAAGCTCCCATTCGATCTCATCCAGTTTACGNTTTAACCGGGCAGCCTCTTCAGGGGCCGCCTTCCGAATGGAATCCAGAATCGGCTCATCCTCCGAGAGGCCCAGTTCCCGTCTGATTTTAGGGAAGTCGTGCACTGCCTCGGTGAGTGTGCCATCCATATCAAATATCCACAGAAGCCGGTTCAGGGGCATTTCGACAGGATCTGGGGCAAAATTTAGCCCGCTACGAAAAATTCTTTACCTTTGTACTATCTTTGGTGGGTTTCACCCATGTCTTCCGAAGAACTGGAACGGGCGTTATGGGAGAAAGAAAAGGAACTGGAACGCCTGAAAACTCTGCTCGGGGCCTATGAAAAGGTAACTGACCTTTCCAGGCGAGAATTGGTGGATGCGGATCAGACCATACAGGCCCAGGAGGTAGCTCAGGAGTTATCCAGAGCAGAGATCATTGGCCTGCAAAACCAGGTAAAAGAGCTGGAAACCGGCAATGCAGACCTGGTGGATTTGATTCGTCAGATTCTGGATGAAGATCCCCTGAGCGAGGATCGGATTCTAAAGAAGTTCGAAGAACTCCGGGATAGGTCCGATAACGAATTCTACGTCGATATCTTCCGGGTACTGTTGCATCACAGATTTGAGCCCGGCGTGGCCCAGGATCACTGGAAAGAAATCCTTCAACATGCAAGAACTCTGGAGCGAAAGCTGGAGCGGCCGATAGGCTTCCGGGTCGCGATGCTTGACTATTTCATCAATCTGAACAAGATTCTCCGTAATCCCATTGTCATCGAAATCTCCGTAGTAGATGAGATGATGAAGAACTCCATGACCGATGAGCTCACCATGCTCTACAATCGCAGGTACTTTGACCGATGTTTGCGAAGAGAAATGAAACGAGCGGAACGGCATCAGGTGCCGGTATCATTGCTGGTTCTGGATCTGGACGATTTTAAACAGATCAACGATAATTACGGCCATTCTACCGGCGATATGATCATGCGCAAGGTAGGTCAGATTCTAAAGCTCATTCTGCGCCAGGAGGATTATCCCTGTCGCTTTGGAGGGGAGGAGTTTGCTGTAGTATTGCCCCATACTACACCAGAACAGGCCGGAAGAGTTGCCGAAAGATTCCGCGAAGCCACAGAAAAAGAGGATTTTAACGGGGTCCGCGTAACCTGTAGTGGAGGACTGGCAAGCTTTCCCGAGCATGGAAGCTCCGGATCGGAGATTTTCGAAAGAGCAGACAGAGCCCTGTATGAAGCAAAAAAAGCAGGAAAAAACCGTATCATACTGGCCTCCTGATCCGGCCCTGTTTTACTATTCCTGATTGAATGAAATTCAAGAAGGGAAAAACCTACGAAGCGCTCTTTCTGTCCGATGTTCATTATCTGGTCTATAAAAAGATCAAGAATCATCATCACCAGGATCTGTTTCGCGTATTAAACAGCTTTCGAAAAAGAGGTGTTCGGTTTCGCTCGCTTTATCTGGTGGGCGATATTCTGGAAAACTGGTACTTCGATTCCAGCGCCAGGCTAAGAACCAGCGAAAAGAAATTTAACAAGCTATTCGATAGACTGGATGCAATCTGCCTTCCAGGGGCTTTAAAGTACTTCATCGTAGGCAACCACGATACTACAAGTTTCAGTATGAAGCTATCCCCTGAGATTTCTGAATTCCTGGACAAGAGAGATTATCGCGTCGTAGAACGATTCGAAAGCTCCGAAATGGTAGTCATTCATGGTCATCAGGGTCAATACAATCGCATGACCTGGGCTCTGGATATACTCATAGTCCGCATCTTCTACTGGATGTCTTCGTTGATTCCCGGCTTCTTTAAGAAGGCGGAGCGGTTCTACAATCGGCATTTGAATGGGCGAGATCCAACGAATTACGAAGAACGGATTAAGTATTATCGCAGGCTAAACCGAATCACCAACCAGGGCCAGCGCGTTCTGATTTCCGGACATACCCATCAGTTTCTTTATATGCCAGAGATTGGTGTGATCAATACAGGAGACTGGGTGCACAGCCGAACGCTTCTCATTCAGAATGGTAGGAACCTCATTGGCTTAAGAATGAAGACCCGGAAGAAGTGGAAAAAGGAGTTTGTACATCCATTGACCAGACAATAGGTCCCTTGCGTTCCGCATCCCTCATCAGCCCTTCTGTCTCCTGATCCTGATTGTCGCTCAGATTGCTTCGTGTCTTCCCTGCTTCCTTTTCCAGCCCTCGATCCTGTCATCCGCTACGACTGCGACCTGCCTTCCATGTTTCATTTTCCAGCCGTCGCCCGTGGCTTCCACTAAGATTGCTTCGTATCTTCCCTGCAGCCTTTTAGCGCTTTTACCATGGTGACCGCTGGGATTATTTCGCGCCTTCCCTGTATCCTTTTACGGTCTTTGCCATTGAATGCGGCTGCGATTACCTCGCGCCTTCCCTTTATCCTTTTATGGTCTTTGCCTTTGAATTCGGCTGCGACTACCTCGCGCCTTTCCTGTAGCCCTTTATGGCCTTTGGTTCTGGGCTCGTTAAGCCTGCGGGGCGCCTGCTTTCTCATTGCCAGTAGTTATGACCTTTCACCCGAACGCCAGGTTACTCCGCAAACCAGGTATCTGGAGATCCCAATCGCAAAACTCTCTGGCCCAAAAATCCGAAGTAACCAATAGGGATATTCTTCGAAAGTGAATACGTGGAACCTGCAAAACCTACTGTACCATTTATCCAGGCAGCGATGGAGCACTCAGCCTCTCAGCAATCGGGGCGACATAGGAGCATGCTTGCCATTGTATTCATCATATCCACTGCATTCTTCCTTTCCCTGGGCTGCTCCGGGCAGACAGATGCTAAGCCGGCGGGGCATAACAAAGAGTTTCCTGTGATGAAAAGTGCTCAGGAATGGAAAGATCTTCTGGGCGATGCCAGATACCGTGTGATGAGGCTGCATGGCACCGAAAGGGCCTTCACAGGAGAATACCATGATCATAAGGCGACGGGCATCTATGTTTGCGCGGCCTGCGGTAAGAAACTGTTCTCCTCAGCTACAAAATATGATTCCGGTACCGGTTGGCCCAGCTTCTATGAACCGATTCAAGAAGAAGCAGTGGGCGAAAGTAGAGATGAGTCCTACGGAATGGTTCGCACTGAAGTCCATTGCGCTCGATGTGGCGGGCACCTGGGTCATGTATTTCCTGACGGACCAGAGCCTACGGGGCTGAGGTACTGCATTAACTCCATTTCTCTAAAGTTTGAGGATGCAAAGGATTAACCAGTATTTCTGCCGGTAACCTTCACGTAGAGCGCCAAGCCATTACAGTCTTCCGAGCATCATCTGTTATCGACGATCTTAAAGTAATTGCCCTGAGGCAGCGCTTCATATTTGGCAAAGTCCAGTTTGCGCCCTCTGGGAAGATAGGGACCATAGCCCGGCTTTTTGAGCTCCAGTCCGGCAAACAGCGAATAGATGCCAACAGCAAGGCTGATGGCCACTTCTTCTCGCTGATCGATGACCATCCTTCGATCTCTCCAGACATTCAGATGTCCCACTTCAAGGAAAGCTACAATGGCATTTGTATAGGTCGGTAGAGTATAAGTACTGACAAAGGGATCAAGGATAGGCCCCAGTTTACTGGTAGCTCTTTTCTCCGGTACCTGAGTTCGCACACCGTATTGAATGAATCGCATCAATTCGTTGGAAGCCAGGTGATTGTCCCCTCCGTAAGTAATCCCACTTCCCGATACAGCTGCTTCCCTTCTCCAGTATTCAGCTTTGCTTTGCTCCCGTTCCCAGAACCTTCCTTCCGGCCTCCATTTGCTATAGATCATACTGTAAGGGCCATGGGACTTTCGCTCCTTCAACGCTTTCTTTTCCCAGCCAGCAGGATCGGCGTAGCGCCACTGGAACAGATTGTGACGAAAGCCCCGGGCCTTCTTATACCAGGGGGAAGTCCCGCTTTTGTTGCTCCAGTACCCATTCATATAAACCCATGCATCGGCCCGGGCAGCCTGTAGCCTATTCCATCCGGGCTGGGTACTGAGCCAGTGATCGGCCCATGGTAGCTGATAGAAGGCACTGGCCGGCTTTTTTTTCAAAGAGATCTTTCGCAGCAAATTAAAGGTCTCCCATCCAGGAGCCAGCACCGCAGCCATGCCTCCGGAATGCCCGGGAGGCGCCGGATTCAGGTGCAAAGATAGAACAAGATAGGGCTCCTGATCATTGATCCTGGAGATTCGTCCCTTTTGAATTCGCCCGGTCTTTCTGTCTGGATAATCGTACAGGCGATACGGAGCATTCACATCCGGATGCGAAGCCGGCAATGAGCGATCGTTCCATCCATCCTTCCGGCTCAAATAGGAATTGAACTTAATTCGAACGAACTTCTTTTGCGAGGAAAACTGACGAAGAAGGGCTTCAAACTTTTTCCACCCGGCATCCGTCTGCGTAAGCTGAAGATAGTGGTGCACCCGGAGCGCCAGTTCAAGCATAAGCTCATGCTCGGTGTACTTAGTATACATGGTTCCTGTTAGAAATGAGCTCAAATACTTTCTGGAAATCGGATCCCAGCGATCATCCCTTCGCCGGACAATGGCACCCCCATGACCTGCATCCACAACAACAGAATACTCCGGTACTGGAACGTTTGTGGTTACCGGCCCTGATTCACCGTAGAGCGAAGGCGAAACAAATAGAACGAAGTAAAGGATCAGAGAAGCGGCAGCGAATCCGGACCGTGAGTAGAATTTCAAAGAAAAACGGCCAAAGATTTGCCCCACGAATTTCCTCGTAGAGACGGGAAGGGAAATCCTATTGCCAGATATTGCCCCAGGGGTAAGCCTGAAGCCTGTAAAGCCATGAGTCGCGGCCGATTCAACGCAGGTTGCTTGTGCAGGTACTCTGGACGTAAGAGAAGACAGGGAGATTTTGTAATTCATAGAGATGCGAAAGAATGGTGGTCAGAATATGGCCCAGAAGTCAAGTATGAAGCCTGCCATTCCCTAATCCATTCGTGCTTCCAGTCCGAATTCTTCAAGCTTATCGCATCTTATTCAAGAGAAATGCCTATCAATCAAAAGAGGCACCGTCCTTTCATCAGAAACATCGTCCTATTATAGAAGAAAAACATCCCTGCTCAACTGAACCATAGGAAGTCTTTCTTCGACAGCGCTCCAAATGAGTATTAGCTCACGCTAGAGCTACGTCAGACCAATCCCAGTCTTCTGCCTATGTCCGATTGATACATATTCTGGGGATCGTACTTTCGCTTCACTTTTTTCCATGCTTCGAGTTCCGAGTACATGGAGGCGAAAGACTGGGCATCTAGAGTTGCATCTTTTCCAGCATAGATCCTACCCCCCGCATCCAAGACCAGAGCATCCAACTTCTTCAGGAAAGGAAAGAGTTTGCGCGAAATCGGGAAATCAATGGCAAAAGTATAACCCGGGGCAGGAAAAGACAGATAGTTAGTCCCTTTGCCAAACTTTTTCAGTACGTTTAGAAACGGTTTGCATCCACTGGTTCCGATTTCTTCCAGAATCCTGCGAATGCTCTGCCTTGCTCCTTCTACGGGCACAACAAATTGATACTGAGTGAATCCTCGCTTACCATAACCACGATTCCAGTTGTTGATGGCATCTAGAGGATAGAAAAAGGAATCGTAATGACTGAACCTACCAGCATGGGATTGTACATATTTTATTACACCGTTGAGAATGCGCAGAGTCATCCCGTTCAATGCGAAGCCGGGCATATAGAAAGGAACGTTTAGTCCAGGCATGCCTTTCACTTGCAGAGGCTCCTTTCGCAGCTTCGCAGGTAGATCTTCCAGCAATGCATGATCCCCGGCCGTAAGGACTCCCTTGCCCAGGGTTTTACCGCGGGCCAGAGGATTAACCCAGGCAACAGAGTAAGGGAATTGGCGATCCTTCTCATCGATCAAATCCAGCATTTCCTCCAGATTTCTCGCCGAGAAAGATTGCTGATTGAAATAGGTGGTCTCTATCTTTCTAAGTCTGATGCGAGCTCTCAGGATGAGCCCCAGGAGGCCGAGGCCTCCAAAGTTTGCATGAAAAAGATCTGAATGCTTCTTCCTGCTTGCCGTTACTACCTTACCATTGGCCAGAAGGATATCGAAGCTATCCACGCAATTCTTGAAGCTACCATCGATATGATGAGCCTTTCCATGGACATCGTTCGCGATGGCTCCCCCCACAGTGACGAACTTTGTTCCTGGAGTAATCATGGGAAAAAATCCCCGAGGGCCCAGCGTCTGAATAATGTCGAACAAAGAAAGGCCCGCTTCGCATTCCAGATGACCGGACTTCTCGTCGAAGGCCAAAAACCGTTTGCGATCTGTGTAAGGAACTACGTAGCCTCGCCCGTTCATTGCCTGGTCTGCATAGCTTCTGCCCAGACCTCGTGGCGTCACATCCGAATAGTTGGCCAGGTCCTGTTCCAGGTCCTTTCCGGAAATCACTGTGTTTTCAGCGGATGGATACAACCCCCATCCTGTTACTGTCGCTCTTTTTTCTATCATTTCAGATAGGGTCAGAAAATATTGCAGATTATTGGACGCAAAACCTTTTCGTAGTATGAAATCTGGCAGCGCTACACCCATTCTGGGCATCGTTTTTGATATGGATGGCCTTCTGATTGATTCAGAACCAATCTGGCAACAATCGGAAATAGAGGTCTTTGGTCAGCGTGGTCTGGAGCTCAATGTATTAGATTGTATGCAAACCATGGGACTGCGCATCGATGAAGTAGTGCGATACTGGCAGGACAAAGTGCCAGATTTCAAACCTGCCGTTTCGGATGAACAACTGGTCAAAGAAGTTCTATCAGAAGTAAAGCAAAGAATCCTCAGCGAGGGAAAACCTATGCCCGGTGCGGTGGAACTTGTGAACCGACTGTATGGAACGCTTCCCCTTGCAGTGGCCTCATCATCCTACCAGGAGATCATCCAGGCCGCTCTCACTCGACTGGGAATACTGGATCGATTCGAAGTGCTGCATTCGGCTGAACGAGAAAAGCGCGGCAAGCCAGCCCCGGATGTTTACCTCAGCGCATGCGAGTCTCTCTCTCTGGAACCGCAAAACTGCCTTGCTTTCGAAGATAGCCCAGGAGGTGTTCGCTCCGCTCTGGCAGCTGGTATGGCTGTCATTGCAGTGCCTGAACCCGAGCATGAAAATCATCCGGATATTCAAAAGGCCCACCTAAAACTGAAATCATTAGAGGATTTTGAGTGGAATGCGGATCAACTGAGATCCGGCATCCCCGAACTGAACCGGTAAAAAAGCCTTTTCCGGACGATACGTCTCCGCTTTCTTACTCATGTATGAATGTTGGTCCGGTGTATCAGAAGCCACAATCCCCCGGCGTAGAGCCAGGTCCGGAGAATACAGCGCACATTCTGTATCGCGTGGAACCAGATACTACCTTTGAGCAGGCCGCCGCGGACACATTCAATCTGGTTCTTCAGGCGCAAAAGGATTACCCGGGTCGGGCCCGAGTTCTATACCTTGAAATCAACGGGCATACCGGAACACAGTTCGGCTTCGACGGCGATTTCTTTGAGTTTCAACAGGAGTATTTACAGGGTTTTCTGGGCCCCTTTCTGAGCGGTCTGGATCTGCCTTTGCTCTCTGTGTTTAATCCCAGACCTCAGCGAAACGATTTACCGGATAAAATAGAAGTGGATGGACCTACAGCAGGTGGATTCCCCTTCCCTCTGAACCACGGGCAACCTGAGAATCCGAATCACTGACGCTTGCGAAACAGCCCGGTAATCCATCGGCGAAATCTTCGCTTCTCCACCTGCATCTTCTCAAAGGCTTTTCGTCCGGCCTCCAGACCCATGTCTACTACCTGATTCAATATCTGCTCGTTGGTTGTAACGATCTTCATTGGTAGACTCATGGGAGGGTCCACAATGCGAATCTTTACACCTGGAGGAGGATGATTGATCACCTCTTTCGCCCGATTGTACTTTATGTGGTATTCATGGCGAACAAACCGAGCCATGGATTTATTATAGGGAAAGGAAAGAAAGCTAAGCAATCGACCGGTTCGACCTGTGATATAACTTCTTGGATGATTCAATACTACGGTTATGTCTTTGTATCCGGCATCAATTACGGCTTCCACCGGTATGGGGTCGGTTACCGCCCCATCGGTAAACATCTCATTCCCAAGATTGCTACGACCCTTGGTGGCCACAGGCAGAGCAGTGGCCGCCTTCAGAAGGGGCAGTGCATTCTCAGCCGTGGCCCGGACATATTCTGGCTTACCGCTACTCAGGTTGCTGACCACGACAAATAGGGGGGTACTGCGAGGATTATCCAGCCGCTCCTTTTTCAGTCGGTAGCGACTTCCAAAGAGATGATCAATTAGATAATTCTGATCCATCACCGTCTTCTTGCCCAGTAGCCTTCTTCGAGCCAGAAATCGCCCATCGCTCAACTCGTAGCGCCAGACATTCAGATTCTTCAAAGTAGCTTCCAGATCATTCGGGGATTCCGTTACATAGTAGGCCGCTGAACAGCTACCTGCCGAAACTCCTACTACCAGATCGAAGCGACGGGAGGGATACCACCGGTTCATGGCAGCCAGTACCCCGCCGGCGAAGGCTCCTCGCATTCCGCCACCTTCCACAATTAGAACCCGGTTTTTCTTTCCTTTTGCCCGGGGCAAAGTTCGGGAGGCCTCGCTAAATTGTTCTTGCGACTTTCGCTTTCTTCGGGGCATAGTCTTGCCCAGCAATATGAAACGAATCGCTGCAAACAACGCTTTTTCCCGTACTTTTGTTACACTGGCCTTAGTATGCTGTTTTACTTTTTGCTCCGAATCCGAGCACCCGGTGGAGCCCCATGCAGCGGAGATTGTCTCCTCCATTCTGCAAACTCAAGAGGCCCTGAAAAAGGACCATTGCCCGAATGGATGTATATTTCTTAGCTTCTGGGACTTCGATGGCACAATTCTAAAGGGAGACTGTTCCGAGGGCCTGAAAGAAGGGGACAAGACCGTCTATCGCGGGCTGGTGGAGCTCACCATCGAACAGGGCTTTTCCTCTGAGTTCCGGCGCAATGAAACCAGCCAATTCGAAGAAGAGTATCGCAGAAGGGATCGGGACCTGGGGCATCGTAATGCATATACCTTCCTCACTACTCAGTATGGAGGAGCCGATCCTCAGGAGATTCTCGCTTTCGCCACCCGGCGCTTCCAGGAGGTTTACAGGGATTTTTATTTTAGCAGCTCCATCAAGATGTGGAAGGATCTGGAGAAGGCCGGCATTCAGAACCACATCATCTCGGCCAGCCCTCATTTCTTTGTGCAGGGCGCCACGGACACTCTGGATACATCCCCGGATCGAATCAATGGAGTAAGACTGAAGATGGAGGATGGGCAATTGCTGCCAGTGCTGGATCCACCTTTAACCTACGCAGAAGGAAAGACTCAGACCTTGCAGACCATTGTGCAGCGCATTCAAAGCGAAAACCCCGACAAGAATATCTTTGTTCTGGCAGCCTTTGGAAACAGTTACCATACGGACGGACCTTTTCTGGAATTTGTAGGCTCATCCGCCCTTCCTGCGGGCAAAACGAAGGTTGTGATGATCAATGGCGGGGAAGCCCCTGCGGAGTATAACGATCGTTTTCTGAAAGTGGAACAGAACCTGACGGTGGGTAGGCAATGATTCTAACGTTGCAGTGCCAAAAATCTGCGCGAAAGCGAAAATAAAAAAAATGACTTGCATGGTCCCCGTCTCCTGCCCTACTCTATAAAGCGACAGAGGGTAGATTTATGGCAACTGGAGAAGAAGAACCGGAAGTCAAGTCCCGTGAACTTGACACCAACTTATACACGGAAGTAATTTCCAACAGCATCGTGGGCTGGTCCCTCTTTGTGGATACTGCAATTGAAAGCAATATCTATCGAGTAGCAAGGGAGTCCTACGATCCACAAAAAGCGGCGCGCATTGCACTGTTTCGATTGTATCTGGAAGGTTTTACACCAGCAGAGCGCAAAAACCTTCTGGAGAAGCCAGATTATTTCCTGCAGTATGCCTTCGGTGTAGTGCGAGAGCTGTATCCGCCACATCCAAAGAATCGCAGAACCATCCTTCACAATCGATTGGTATTCATGACCTCCATCCGGCAGTTCCTGGACCGGGAGCGAAGAATGTCGATGGGCCGGTTCAAAGAGGCAGCTCAAATTCTACGGGCGGCTAGCCAGATGTCCCGATCCGTGGAAGAAATTGTTCGAGCGCGGGATCTATACAGAGAATTCCAGTTTCGCATCGCATCCCAGAGAAATCAAGAATGGCTCAATTCCTTTGAAGTCCTTCCCCTGGAATTACTTTCCCAGGGGAATCCACCGGAATAGGAATCGTTTGTATTGGACTATCCTCTGCCATGCATGCCCGCCAGGGTGTGCATGCTTTGCGTGAGGATGCACCTGCCTATCCGTTCGCAGCCTGCTCTGGAATACGCTCAAGTAAAAAAGCCTGTTTTCCCTGGGCCGGAGTCCGGTGGCACATTGAGTTCTTCAGGTAGGCTCAGCTCCTGGCTTTTTTGAAGAATCGCTCCGAATAAAGGGATCTTTTTGCCCATTCCATCGTCCCATGGAATGGAAGATAACGGGCAATGGATCAATTACTGAATGTAATTCCTACTGGATTTGTGCGGGTAAATCTGAAAGGCGAGATAACCTTCGCCAACGAGATAGCCTGTCAGATCCTGGACCTGTCTATCAACGAGCTCAGCCATACATTTTACCAGAGTACAGACTTTGGCCAGATCGGACTGGATGGAAAACCCATGAATCCATCTCAACTTCCTCTGGCCATTGCCATGACGGAACAGAGAGCGGTAAAGGATCTGGTCCACGGAATTACCAATCCCAATACAAAAGAGCTGAGATGGCTGTCTGTGAGCGCAGCGCCGGAACTAGAAAACGGGGCACTGAAGGGTGCGGTAGCCAGCTTTGTGGACATCACTGACCGCATAAAGAAGGACCAGATCTATAGAAAGATTATTGAAAACAGCACCGATATGATCTGCTTTCATAAGCCCGACGGGATCTATGAATATGTAAATCCCGCGGCCCGACGATTGCTCGGTTACGAAGTGGCCGAACTGATTGGTAGAAATCCTTACGATTTATTGCATCCTCAGGATGAAAAGCGAGTTCGGGAAATTGGCCATGGACCGGCCCTTCAGGGTCTGGCTGATTCAGGGATCCGTTACCGGATCAAGCGCAAGGATGGCTCCTATATCTGGATTCAAAGTACCATCTATCCCATCACCGATCCGGCTGGAAACGTCACGGGCTTACAGTCCATATCCAGGGATGTGGGACAGGATGTGCAGCGAGAGCAGGAGATCCTTCGAGCCCGTCTCCTGGCGGAGAAGGCAAGTCAGGCCAAGAGCGAGTTCATTGCAAATATGAGCCATGACATTCGTACCCCTATACATGGCATCCTTGGACTGACTGAAGTGCTCCTGGAATCCTGCGAAAGCGATTCGCAGCAGGAAATGCTGGAGATGGTGGATCGATCGGCCCATCAACTTCTGAACATTATCAATGACCTTCTGGATGTTTCGAAACTGGAAGCAGGGGCAGTGCAATTAAGGTTTAGCTGGTTTTCCCTGGAAACACTGATTCAATCCCTGGAGTCCCTTTACGTTCCAGAGGCGAGAAAACAGGGTTTGAATATTACATCCGGTCTTTCCGGGCAGCAGGAAGGTTATTTGCTAGGTGACGAGTCCAGGATCATACAGGTTGTGGGCAATCTGATCTCCAATGCCATACGTTACACAAAAGAGGGATCGGTTCATCTAGCTTTTAGCTGCAGTCCTACAAGCAAGGATCATCGCACATTAACCGTAAGCGTAGAAGATACAGGTCCGGGGATTCCGCTGGCAGAGCAACAGAGAATCTTCGACCGATTTGTGCACCTGGATGTAGGACCGGAGCGCAGCAAAGGAGCCGGCCTGGGTCTTTCTATTGCGCAACTCTTGCTGAGAGAAATGGGCGGCGAAATCTTTCTGGAAAGTGAACCTGGGCATGGATCCCGATTTACAATTCAAGTGGAACTGGAGCATCGCGATTCTTTGCCAGATATGGAAAGTCGGATTGTGGATGACCCGGCCCGTTCCATTTGCACCAGACCATTGAAACTACTTCTGGCAGAGGATGCCCCGGAAAACCGAGTTCTTTTGAACCGTTTTCTGGAACATACTTGCTGGGATCTGGATTTCGCAGAGGACGGACTGGAAGCTCTGGAAAAAGCGAAAAAGAATGATTACGATATAATGCTTCTGGACATATCTATGCCTGAGCTGGACGGATTACAGGTAGCGCAAGAATTGAGGCGGAGATACAATCTATCGGAACGCAAGCTTCCTCCTCTCATCGCTCTTACAGCCTACGGCTCAAGTGAAGATTTTGAACAGAGTAGAAAGGCAGGATTCTCTCTGCACCTAACCAAACCATTTAGCAAGAATAAGCTCATTCGAGCCATCGCTTCCGTACTCGAAGGCAATGGCTCCCGGGACTATCAAGCGGTTCACGGTTGAAACTCCCCTATAAACGCATCTACCGCAGCGAATCCTGCCCCCGGTATTTCACTTTATAGATGACATTGCTTATGGAGCTGCCTGAATACCTGAGCCAGTTCTAGATACTTCATCGCCGGATGGGCCGGCGATGAAGTCTGGTTTTCAGTTGTCTACTTTGAAGGCAGGCACCCATTTCGATCCATCATGAATATAGCCCTGACCTCCTTTTAAAGGTACGGCCAGGAACTCATTTCTGGTAGGGTGCTTCAGGATAATATACTTCTCGTCCCGTCTCGCTTCCTGATACTTCTGCTTTCCGGTTAGTGTATTTTCCAGGATCCAATCGCCACCTTCTTTGTAGAATTTGGCCTGAATACTTGCTACATAGCTATCATTTCCAATCACCTCCGGAGGATCCGTGTTTTCTCCGGTACTGGCAAAAGGAGCGATAGCGGACAGGAAGCTGGTTTCCTGGCGACCAATGCCTCCATCTTTGATGATCTTGCCAGAAGGATTCGCAACCTTCATAGTCGGATAGCCGCTGAATTGAAACTTGCTCTTGTCTGAGTTAGTGTCAAGGATACGTAGGGCCACAAAACCGGAGTTCAGCGCTTCCGCCACCGAGCTTTTGGAAAACACATCCCTTTCCAGGTATCTGCAGTAGCCGCACCAGTCTGGAGCTGTTATCACCACAAAAACATTCTTCCCGGAGTTTCGGGCCTTCTGGAAGGCTTCATCATAGGACGTTACCCAGTTAATGTTGGAGGTGGAACGAAACTGAACGCTCTGTCTGCTTCCGGTTATTTTGATTCGCAGCAGTTTTTTAAATTCCTGAGGTTTATAGCAGATGTTAGTTTTAGAGTTACACATCTGACTTTTAATTATCAAGGGTACCGCATAGGTTCCTGGCCCTGCTTCTCTTCCTTTCTGTTCAAAAATGGTAAGCTTATATTGGCCCACAGTTTGATTGCGCCCTTTGCCTCTAAGGATGTAGTCGGTATCGTATTTCTCTCCTTCTGGAGCGCTTTCTATTTCAACTCCAAAGCCCTGATCCTCCGGAATGCTGAAAGAGGTAACAATGTTAAAGCTCATTGCTGTGGCATGGCGAATGTAGATATGATGGTCTGCCGGAAGTTTAAGATCCAGATTAATGCTGGCGGAGCCCCCCGGACCAATCTCAAGGTTTCCAGCCTTGTCTTCGAGCTGGAAATCTGTAGGTAACTGCTGAGCAGCCAGTCCCGTGGCCAGTATCAGCGATCCTATTATCAGGATGAGTTTACTCTTCATTGTCTTCTCCTAAAAAAGGTCCGGCATCTGGATTTTTTAGCTGCGCCGACCCTTACCCCATTGAATGGACTGAATTTTTCCACTAATACCCTATGCTTATTTTGGCCCGAATTTATTCGACCAGGTATTGGACGAATTCAAAGACCGAAAGTTTGCTCAACTTCTCCCTGCGGAGGAATCAGAATCGGCTCCCCCAGAAATCTTGGATCGGTTCCCAGCAAAAAGAGATCCACCAGTACCAGAGCACGGGCTGGTATTTCGCGAAGATAAGTCTTCACTCCCTGACCTATATACACATCCCGCGCATTAAAGCCGACCATATCGATGCCATTATGCAATCCGATCAAGATCGCTCTTTCGTTATGAAACCTCTGCGAAATAACAGTGAGGGAGGATTGGCCGAATACCTGTTTTGCGCGAACCACCGAATCAAGGGTTCTAAACCCGGCAAAGTCCATTATGATACGTTCCGCAGGTACTCCGCGAGCGATGAGAGCCTCTTTCATGGCCCGGGGTTCATTGTAGCTATGCGTGCTATTGTCTCCGCTCACCAGGATATATTCGATCTTTCCTGCATTGAACAAAGCAAGGGCAGCTTCCATTCGATAGATGAAAAAAAGGTTTCGCTGCCCTCCTCTTACATATCTTGCCGTTCCCAGTACCAGACCCACGCGATTGGAAGGTAGTGCCGCCGGAGAATCAAAAATTCTCGCCCTCACAGAGTAGGAAACCCAGAAGTAGCTTGCAACCAGACCGCCCGAAATCAACAACAAGGTCAATGCGGCCAGAAGCAGACCGATCTTTAAGCGCCAGGACACAGAGCATTGTTTAATCCTATGGACCTGGCCCGCAAATCAAAAAGCTCCCCCAATGCCCCTCCGGCCGGCCGGAGCTGGCTGGTCCTTTCTGGAATCTGCATTATGGCCATTCTGGCGGGGACCACCTTTTCATCGGGATGCGGCGGACAACAGGCCCCTTCGGCGGTGGCACAGAAAGGGGAAGCCAGGATTTCCTTTTCCGATCTACAAACGAAAGGAATTCAGAACCTTCATGGTCTATGGAGATTCATCCCCGGTGGGCAAACAGGAGATGAGAACCATCAAGGTGATTCTTATATCAGTGTTCCCGGAACCTGGCCAGATCGATTGTTTCCAGGCCAGGCCAATGAGGTTCACAGACAAGGACTCTATGAGCTTCGCCTGCATCTCGATCGCAAAGAGCCCATCGCGCTTCGCTTCACCGAAGTGATGACCGAATCATGCATTTATCTAGATGGTAAGAAAATCCGATGCCAGGGAAGACTTGAATCNGAAGGGCTGCAGTCTATTGCCAATACCAGCCCATTTACTGTAGTTCTTTTTCCGGAACGGCTGGATCCATTGCTTCAGATCCAGGTTTCGAACAATCACCATAGAAAAGGCGGAATTTTTGGAACCGTAGCCATTGGCACTCCGGACCAGATCCAGACGCTGGATCGCTCCCGGATGAGCCGCTACCTTCTGGTGGCCGGCGCCCTGCTTCTCACTGCAGTATACTTTGGCCTGGTTGGCCTGGTTGAAGGCCGAGCCCAGACGAACCTAACCCTTGCTCTTTTTTGCGCCATCGCCATGGTTCGCATCATGACGGCTGGGGAAAAGCCCGTTGTATCTTTCTTTCCAGATCTTCCATATGAGATCTATCTGCGACTGCAATACATTACATATTTCTTGAGTATTGCCAGCGCATTGCATTACCTCTATTCCATGTTTCCGCAGGATGTGTTTCGATTTCTTGTCTATGCGGTGTATGCTGTTGCCGGTGCTTTCTCCCTGTTCGGTGCGGTTGTCAGCACTACGCTGCTATCCTACTCTCTGGACTATTATGCCGTCATTTTCTTTTCAGTAGTCGGGTATTGTACTTACGCAATAACACGAGCCAGCATCTACAGACGCACCGGAGCATGGTTCGTTTTCGCAGGTCTGATTGCCCTTCTGGTAGCAGTTATTGTGGACTTCCTCCGGGTGTACGAAGTTGCCCTGTTTCAATATCTAGTGGGCGATGCCATATTGATCTTAATTCTCTGCCAGGCCGTGGCCACCAGCCTACAAAATCGTAACGTTCATTTACGGATGGGGCAGCTTCAGAATGAGAAAGACCAGGCAGATGCTGCGGCCCGAAACAATCGAGAGTTCCTTTCTCGTATGAGCCATGAATTGCGCACGCCTCTTCATTCCATAGTGCACATCGGCCACTTGCTAAAGGAAGAAAGGGATCCTTCTCGCGCCCGGGATTACGTAAACACATTGCAATCCGCCTCAGACCATTTGCTGACTCTGGTAAACGATGTTCTGGACTTCAATCGCATGGTTCAAGGGAAACTCAAGTATCAGGAGGGTTCCTTTTCTCTTCGATTGCTTTTGAATCGAGTAGTGGTCATCCACCGCGAACGAGCCGCAGGTAAGGGCCTGGATTTAAGAATGGACATCGAAGAGACCATGCCGGACCGATACCTGGGGGACTCCCACAGAATATCGCAGGTTCTCCATAACCTCATCGGCAATGCCATCAAATTTACTACAGAAGGGCATATCGAAGTCGTTGTTAGACCCGACAGAAGGACGGACCAGGGTAGTAGAATCAATTTCACGGTAAGCGATACGGGCATAGGCATGAGCACCGATCAACTACCTATGATTTTCGAAAGTTACTTCCAGGCGGGGTTTCAAACCGATCGCAAACATGAAGGCACAGGCCTTGGTCTGGCCATATCCCAGGAACTGGTTCGCCTGATGGGCGGCGAGCTCAGGGTGAGCAGCACTCCGAATGTAGGTTCTCTCTTTCACTTCTCTCTGCCGCTACAACCGGACCCGGAAGGGGATCGTCCCCCAGAACTGGCCGAAATCTCGGAAGCCATGTCCATGGCCGCCCCTGCATTGGGCACGACACGCGAATTCCGCCAGGAGCTCATCTTCATTGTAGACGATAACCCGGATAATCGCAAGCTAACAAGCCGGTTTCTGGAAAAATGGAATCTTCAATACATGCAAGCTGCCAGCGGTATGCAGGCACTGGATTTGCTGGAAAAGCACTACCCCCATCTTATTCTTCTGGATTTGCATATGCCGGAAATGGATGGTTTTGCCACGCTGGATGCACTGAGAGACAATGGCTATTCAGGACCGGTCATTGCAGCCACGGCCGACGTTAGTAGCGAAACGAGATCCCGTCTCAATGATGCAGGCTTTGATGGATTCATCGGAAAACCCTTTTCCCCTTCTAACTTTCACCAGGTCCTTTCTAGATATCTGAACACCGGCAGCAATCGCTAGATCCGAAGACTCACAAAGCACACCGGGCCGTACCGCCGAGGCCAGCGAAACTGCGACTTTTCCTGATTGCTGGCTAGCGACGATCTCTGTAGTTTTGTTTCTTTTTCTTCCTTTTTTCGAAACCGTGCACGCCAGGATCAAATTTCGGTGGCTTTTCCCCCGGATTCATCGTCTAAAAGATACGACCATTGTCATATCTGGAGATGAAATGAATTTCTGGCACAAATCTTCCAAGCGAATCCTTCCAGGCCTGGCGGCCTGCCTGTTTTCTATGTCTGTAATGTCCGCTACATGCGAAAGCAGCCCCAATGAAGCCAGAACTCTAGATTTTGATAAAGAAAGTCTGGAAGCTGCTAAACAGAACTGGCAATCTACTGCCCATCGCTTGAACAACTCCTACACGTACATTCGAGTACAGGGAAGTATGACCGGCGAGACCTATGTAACACTGGTTCGGTTCGAGAATAGTGAACTCACAGCTCGAATCTACAAACGACTGAAGGTTGGCGTCAAGGACGGAAAGCGTCATGTCGAGATTCGAGAAGCATGGATGGCCACGAAAGGAATGAAACGACTCTTCGGCGGCGAAGGCGGATTTCCTGGATTGTCCATGGAAGAGTTGTATGATGCCTGTGAGTCCGAAGTTCTGAAGCGAGACGCGGAAAAAAACCACGTAGGACTGGCCGCGGATGATCGCGGAGTCCTGAAACGATGCTATTATTCTCCAAAAATGTGTGCCGATGATTGCGGCAAAAGCTACGACGTAAGTCATTTTTATCCAGAATCCATCAGCGATGAGATTCTCAAAGAATACGTAACAGGCCCGAATATCGAGCTGAAGAAGTGATCGCTGAAGACCGGAAACGAATACGGAAACTCGTATTTTCTGCGAAACCAGAAATAGAGAAAAGAAGACCGAAAACCTGAAAGATTTCTAGAAAAATGAACCAGCAAGCACTATAGCTTGTGTCATCGAAGAACGGAGTGCGAAAATGAAAGACATCGGAGAAAACCTGATCAAAATTACAATGGCCTTGTTGTTATCGCTGGGCCTTGGATTGCAATTCAATTGCAGCGCCGAAGAACTGGCTGCCCTGCAGGGCGAAGAAGAAGAGGAAGAGGATCCTCTGGATCAGCTCATCCAGGAATGGCTATTATACGAACTGTTTGATATTGGCAATGGCGCCTGCAACGTTCAGCAGGGCTTACTTCTTGAGACATTGATCGCTCAGTATATTGCGGAAGGCGGGACTATCAATGATGCAGCATCGGAAGACTATGACCCGCACTATGACCCGATTGGGGACCAACCGCTACCAGATTTGGGAGCACCCATCCAGAAATACATACTCGGCCCTTATGGCCCCCAGCCAATCACTGTTTTTGAGTATGAGCCAGGTGTCTTTATGAAAGAAAGCGACATGCTCTTCACAGAGGAGCAATTATACGATTACCCGGATACAGCGGAGTCAGCGTATCTCAGCTCAGGGTATGCGACCAGCAATGCGAATCGTTGGCCCCAGAACGCGGACGGAGCCACTTTCAAAGTGCCTTACACCATAGATAGTTCGTTGCCAGCAGAGACAGTGAGTGAGATCAATCAGGCCATCGCACATTGGCAGGAGAGAAGTTTCTTTAGGTTCGTAGTGAGAAGTGGAGAAACGGACTTCATCCACTTTCAGGACGGCAATAGCGGATGCAATTCTTATGTAAGTAGAATCGGGGGGCAGCAGAATATAAATCTCGCACCAAATTGTGGTTTCGGGGCGGCAGTTCACGAAATCGGACATGCACTTGGATTGTGGCATGAGCAAAGCCGTACAGATCGCGATTCCTTCGTCACTATCCATTTTGACAGGACGGACGGGGACTCCAATTATCAAATAGAGAGCAGCCATGACATCGGAGACTATGACTACGAATCTATCATGCACTATGGTTCTTTCTATTTCGCCACCTCTGACCAGCCAGTAATGACCAAGAAGGATGGTAGTCTAATTGAGCCGAATCGCCGAGCATTAACTGACTGCGATGTTACCGGCGCTCAGACGATTCACTCGAACTCCACGTATAATAGTAACCTCTGATCCAGATTGTACCCTGCTTTTCGGTGCTGCCTGGCATTGGAAAGCAGGGAACCAGTGGCAAAGAATCCAATGAACCGTCTTAATCGAACTCTGATACCTGTAGTGCTGGGTCTTTCGCTCTCTATGGGTATCAATTGCACAGCCCTTGGATTATTTCAGCAGCCAGAGGATGACCAGGAGCTTCTGGCTGCCCTGATTGTTCTCCAGGCCAACCAGGGTCCCGAATGTATACAGTTAAGTAGTACATTCGATCCTCCGGCTACGGGATTAACCTTTACAAATGCAATCTATCTCAATGATTCACATGCGAGAGATGCATCATTAAGTCCTGGTGCTTCCCTCGTCTCGAAATTCGTCCGAGTACCGGGAGGCTGGACTCTGCTAGCTTTAAGTGAAGTCGGTGATAAGTATCTATGGGCAGATAAGGTTTTCACAGAAAGAAATGTCTCGCAGCATCCCCCTCTTTTGAGCACACTGGGTGAACGCAAGCTCAATACGGGTCTGGCCTGGAATGATTCCAGTCTTCGCTGGCCGATAAGCAATGGAAAGATTCAGGTGCCCTACCTTATAGATGGCAGCGCGAATAGTGCCACTATAGCCAAAATCAACGCGGCCATTGCCCATTGGGAGCAATATGCTAAGATCGACCTTTTCGAGCGAACCACTGAGACCGGATACATTAACTTTGTTCAACCTGCTTCAAGCTCGACATGCAGTGCTGTCGTTGGGTATCAAGGGACAGCTCAGGAAATAAACCTTGGTACCGATTGCAGTGCCGGAAATGCTGTGCATGAGATCGGCCATGCTCTCGGACTGATGCACACACAACAGAGAAACGATCGGGATCATCACGTTCGAGTGTACACCGAGAATATTCTATCTGGCTATGAATCTCAATACGCTAAGCTAGGCACCTACGGATTGGACATTGGTCGCTATGATATTGAGTCCATAATGCACTATGGGTCTCTGAGTTTTGCAAAGAGTGTCAGTCACCCCGCCATGACCAAGTTAGACGGTAGCCTTTTCGCAGCGAATCGCTCCGCCTTGACTACCTGTGATGTCTATGTGGCGGAGACCATTCACATGGATGGGCGATTCAATTCCAATCTTTAGTTCATACTATGACGGAGAGAAACCCCGCGCAAAGAATGCCCTCTACGGCCCTCCTTCCTTCACGATAATGTACACATAACGGTCCGCAGGACGACTTTCACTTTCTTCACCGCATTGCCTTAGATTTCGATACAATACCTCGGTCCTGTTTCGAGGAACTCCCAGCTTTGAGAGCATGTCCGTAGCATAGTTTGCCCTCTCCTCCATCAAGCGCTTGTTCTCAGCCTCATCGCCTTCGCAGTCTGCACTAACTGCCACAAGAAAGTGGGCCTCCGATTGATTCTCAATGCGCTTTTTCAAGCCGGCCAGAGGAGCATCCGATGTTGCGCTAGAGCCTACTCCAGTTTCGAACCTGAATCGAAAGACGCCTACCTGCTGATTGTCCTCCAGCGAAGAGCCGGTCTTCTCCGGCCGGGTATCTGATGCCGATAGCTCGCCACATTCCGCAATTACAGCTGTATCAGATATAACTCCGAACAAGAAGCCCAGGAGAGTAATTCCAATATCTGACCATCGCATAGAGCGATATTTGATTAAGATGGCATCAGAGCTGGCATCTATGGGTTTGATTACTGGTTCATTTACTGGAAGAACAAAGGGAAAGTGTACAACATGAGTTTCCTGGATTACCTTACAATTCTCGTACGATCCCCTGTAGGTGGCCAGGGAACGCTCTATGGCCATAGGAACGTCCGTTACAACCACGGATGAATCGGCTGGGTCCGAGAGAGTGGCACAACTAACGCTCCCGAGGCAGCATGCTACGCTCAGGTAAAGGATGCGAAAAAAACTAGACTCGGGTACTATAAACTTTTCCATGCTTTCTATTACATTTCCTTAACAAACTGAGAAAGTGACCAGTTAAAGACGGATGGCATGCTTATGGAATCAAGAATTATTCGAACATTAAGAAAGCAGGGATTCCTGCTCCTAATTTCCTGTGCCTCACTATTGACTGCCTGTATTGCTTTTCTACCTTCCGCTACCAGCAAATCTGAAGAAGAAAGGAAATGGTTCCTTCTGGGTCTTGTTTCTTCCCCAGAGCAAAACGCTCTCATTTCCAGTCCGCCGACGGTGGGCGCCGATGGCTACGACCCGGCTCTGTTTACCGTTGACCAGCGAGAAGACCAGGAAGAGATCGCGGTGCCTATCTACGGAAAACATTACGTTTCCGTAGGACATATCTATGACCTCGATGTAGATACATCGAGAATACCCGGGGCGCCCGAGGAATATGAAAGCGTGATCATGCCACCGGGACAATTCGCGGAGATCACTTACGAATACGATGAGCAGCTACTGCGCGAGCGCGGGCTTATTGAGGAGTTCCAGGTCTTTTCTTACGATGAGCGATCCGGTAAATGGATTCCTGCAATAGATGTTGAAGTAGATATTGCGAACAACCGGGTTGTGGCAAGGACCAATCATTTCACTCCGTTCGTTTTAACTGCACTGCCTCAGCCTGCTGATGGCGGCGTTTTTACTCCTCCTCAGTGCATCGTCGATGCGCTGGATGATCCCGCTGGCTCCATGCCTGGACCTAAATGGAGCAGAATCGATGTTGGGTTCAAGTATTATCTGGATCGAGGCTATACGATTAAACACAACAATGCCTTTTATGATCTTAGTCTTAACGAATCTCTAGGTATTGCCACCTGTAACGGCGGAAGCCATGCTTCCTCTACTATTTTTTGTGGCCCTCAAGGACAGCATAAGTACAACACGGATTCAAACTATCTCGATTTTCAGATTCCATTTAATGCGAAAGTCTACGTCATGTACGATGCCCGGGGGGCAGTCCGTGCAAACTGGCTGGCAGACATGGGCTTTTCGCAGGTACCGGATACCTACATCGAGACCACTGATGAAGCTCAATTCTATGAAGTCTATGAAAAGGACTACGCTTCAGGCTCGCAGGTCACGCTACCCGGAAATCATCATGACCTGAATAATCCCAATCAAATTCGTACAAACTATTTCGTAGCGGTACTGCCACAGGGGGACTGGGCGGCAGACGCGGGAATCGACTGCTCTGGAGAACCTCTTCGGCCTGCTTCCCCGGAGGGGATATCGCTAATCCCGGGTTCCGATCAAATAGCTATTGTCCTGGATCAAACCATGGAGAGAGACGTAACTGGCCTTATTGTGCGGCGGCGCCTGCAAGAACCGTCTCTATCCCCTGAATTTGGGGAAGCCGTAGGACTTGGAATTGAAGAACCAGGATACATTATTGATTCGGGCCTAACCGAGGGCATGACCTACTACTATAGCTTCTTCGCGGTTACTGAGACCGGACTCTACTCTCCTCCATTGGTTCTTCAAGTCCAGACCGGACCCGACGACGACGGTGATGGCCTGGCCAACTATTACGAGATCAATCCTTCCAACGTCTATTATGGAGGCGAGGGCACAAAATCCAATATGGAGGATACCGACTCGGATGGTATCGATGATCTGACAGAAATTCTCCACCTCACAGATCCAACAAATGGAGATCATACTGACCCGGTAGTCACGGTCTTCGAAGACGACGGGACCATTAGTACAATGCCCGTTGCTCGCTTTAACATTGAGGTTGATGACGAATCTGGCATCACGGGCTGGTTCCTATCGACAGGCACCGAACCGCCAGCGAACGATTCTGCGGATTGGCTTACCGAGGAGCCTACAACCTGGTCAGTACAGGAGTTAGGCGAACTGACTCTGAATCTATGGGTTCGGGATGAGGCCGGAAATGTCAGCGAAATGGCTACACTGGAGTTGGATTTTCCATATTTTGAGTATGCGGATAGCTTTATGCGGTGGACCCTCGATCCAGACCGGGTTATCGAATACGAAATTACGGTACAGAATCTGACAGGGTCAGGTGCAAACTCGGATTCCGGAGTATCACCGAGTAGAGGACTGGGCTTCGGTCAAAGTAGAGTGATGAGATTAACAGAATCAGGAAAACTGAGGGCCTATTACTTTAGTGCTGAACAGGGTCCTGATTATGAAGCAGAGTTTCAGCTCGCAGAGATTTTCGGCCCTATGGATGAGTTTGCCCCCATGGCTCTAGCTCGGCTCCATTACAATGCGATCAATGACTTCTGGGTAGCTATCATGACCTACCCATTCTGTCCTGGGGATAGCTTTTGCCTACAGACCTTTCGATATGACCCACAGCTCAAGCAGTTCACTTCCCTCTCCAAGAATAAATTCTACTCAGGAACTTCCGGGGTCATATTTCCTAACCGACTTGATTCTCATCTAACTCCTTCAGGCCGGCATTTCACGTTGAAGTCCTACTATCGTTTTTACGGGACCGAGATCGATGAAAATGGAGTTCTGGGCAAGACCTACATTAGCGAAAGCCACCTGGAGAGTGGCCTGGGAAACGACACCTCGGTTGTTGCCTTTTCGAACGACCTGTCATGGGCCCTTCTGGCAGGTAATGCAGGTAATGATACCCGTGGGATTCGCGTTCTCCGGTACGATGAGTCAACCGCATTAAACAATCTTGCCTCGCCGAAGTCTGTATGGCCGCATATGGCAACCTACCTCAATACGAGATTCTTTGGTGAAATTCAGTTCGCGGGCGACGATAGGGTTCTGGTCTGCACCGATCAGGGACTGGGGCTCTTGCAGTTCAGCAGGGCAACCGGTAATTTAGCCTTTGATCGAGTATTAATCTCTGCTCCAGGAAGCCTGGAAGACAAATCACTCTTTATGGCTGCGGACGGGGTGCATTTTATCTTTCGGGATGGTAGCTCAGCGGCATTGTACGCCTTTCAAAGAAATAACGATTCCGTCCGATTGGTGGAATCCTTTCCTGGCTCCAATTGGTCTCACAGAGATCAATTAACGTTTTCCATTTCTCAGGGCGGCAATCAACCTCCACATCTCACAATCGAAACGGATAAGGGATACCCGGTGGTTCATCCCGGAGGGATAATGTATCCGTTTTCAGGAGTGTATACTCCCGGCCGAGACTGTGCGGACCCTAGCGCTTTCTCGGATGGCTACCAGAGTAATCCATCGAGCAAGTGGAACATGGCACGCATTCAATACTCTGACCCTGACGCAAAAAAATGTGGAGTGAGCGACAGTCCTGCCCAGCTAGCCCGATTAGATTCCAGCGCCCCTTCAGCCTCTGCTCTTGAAACTCCGATGGACATTTTTCCCAACCTTAGAATGGACACGATGAACAGCTGGCATATTCGAAGATTTATGGAAGACCAACTGGGGCCAGTGGGCAGGATAATCTGTCCCCAGGCGTTGACCTTCTACGGTAACAACGACGGCGGCATTCCTCTGACTCCGCGTGAAGCTGGTGACTATTCGGTCACCGTTGCGGCCACGGATTCGCGTGGAACCTGCGAAGGGCGCGACCAGACTGCAACGGCCACGCTGCATTTGAGAGCAAGGGAGCGCCACCCAGGGTCAGACTGGGAACTAATTCGCACTGATGAATATCCGGAACCTCAGTCGGACCTTCTTCATTTCACTCTCGAATCGGACAATTCCGGAACTGCCAAACAGTTTACTCGCTTTCGTTGCCAGGTCAATACGGTCGTCTGTGTGCGGTGGGGGCACCTCTTCGCCTGTCTGCCAAATTCCCACCTGGGGCTGGTCAACGTTGCAGAAAAATCGGACGCAAAGTGTGGTCCTCCTATTTTCTTCATGAAACGATGGGTTTCCCCCAATGGAAATGCAGCACCACTTTCGGCGTATAAACCACTACGAAAGTACTATTACAAAGCCGACCATTACTGGAACGAATCGTGGGATCAGAGCGTTTACAATACAATCAATTTTGAGCAAGAGATTGATCCATTCGATACCGCCGATTTCAGGGGCCTGTTATTCATTCAAACAGAAACCATGCTACCCATCGAAACGCTTTACAACGGTAAATGGTTCGGCTACGAAGACCTCTAGCCCTCGGGCCGCCACCATAACCCTCTTGCGCTCCTCCATGGGCCCATAACTCTGGGCCCATGAGCAGCGATTCGTCTCAGCAACCGACTTTTCAGGGCACCGACCAGTATTACCTATCCCCGGAGCTCGGAGCCATTGTGAACATGGCNATCGCCATGGAAAAGCCTCTACTGCTTACNGGAGAGCCAGGCACCGGGAAGACTCAGCTTGCCTTTGAAATATCCCGCAGCCTTGGTATGGATTTAGAAGTTCTTCGGGCCAAGTCCACGATTCGCGGCGAAGAAGCCTGCTACGTCCAGGATACTGTGCTTCGCTTGAACGATGCCCGCTTTGGCGCCGAGGCCGGAGGCAGAGATGTAAACCAGTTCTATGACTATGTTATCTGGGGTCCCATAGGCCGAGCCTTTCGCGCAGAAAAAAGATGTGTACTTCTTCTGGATGAAATCGACAAAACTGAGTCCGATGTTCAGGACAACCTGCTGGATGTTCTGGAAGATATGGAGTTTACCATCCGCGAAGTGAACGATACCATCAAAGCTGTACATCGGCCTGTAATAATCATCACATCCAATGCCAAACGAGAACTTAGCGACCCCTTCCTTCGNNGATGCTTNGCNCATCANATNGCCTTTCCCGAGGAATCCGAAATGCGGGAAATCCTTGCTCTTCATTTCGATGAGCTGGATACTCAGCTGGTAGATGTAGCCTTGAAAATCTTCTATGATCTTCGCAGCCGTGGTCTGGAAAAAGCACCGGCCACCGGAGAACTGATTCACTGGATTGAAGCACTGCAGAGATCGGAAAAGATGCCGGAAGGACTGACAGACCTGCCCTTCCCTGGTATATTGATGAAGCGAGCCGCCGATCTGCAGAACTATAGAGCGGGCCGTATTTGATGCATCAGCGCTATCGTTGCAGACCCGGCAGACCAGGTAGGTGAGGCAGCCTCAGTAGCGGACTGATACAGGGCTAAGTGACAGTATTCTCAAGGAGCTTGTTTCAACTGCGATGCTGTATGAGCTCCCAACGTAGATACAGGAGTAGCATGTTAAGTCGCCGGTATTCCGGCTTGCTGGAGCCAAGCCGGTGATCTGAAGGGAAGCGGCGTTTCGGACGGTAGCCTTCCGGAGCCGATGGCAGATCTTGAATGGCCTGGTCCTGGCAGAAAGAACAGTCTGCGACAGAAGGAGAGCAAACAACGAATGAAAGAATTCGGTAGATCAGAAGTTCGCACATACGATGTTTTTCTTTCTTTTGCTTATGAGCTCCGTCGGGCAGATATTCCCGTATCCCCGGATCAGTTAATTGAACTTTTGCGCGCTTTTAAAAAGGGCCTGGTGCAGACCCTGGATGACCTCTACTTAATGGCCCGCCTCTGCTTTGTGAAGGAAGTGAAATACTTCGACATCTACGATCGTACTTTTCTATACTTCTTCGAAGGACTGGAGCTTCCTCCGGTGGCCGAAGGCGATTTAGATCTCCTGGAAACGAAACAATTTCAGCAATGGTTACGCCAGGCCTGGATCAAAGGAGAGCTTCCCAGGCATCCCTATTCTATGTCTCCTCAAGAGTTGATGGAATTATTCTGGCAGCGACTAAGAGAACAGACGGAAGCCCATCATGGTGGCAACAAGTGGATCGGTACTGGAGGGACATCTCCCTTTGGTCATTCCGGTTTTTCCGAGAACGGATTTCGTGTGGAAGGTCAGGCCAATCGCTTTAGTGCGAAGAAGGTTATGGGTCAGCGCCGCTATGTGGACTATTCGGAATCCGGCCGGNTGAACAGAAAAAACTTTNACGATGCACTGGAGCATCTAAAGCACCTGAAGCCCGCAGGGGCGCCGGACCAGCTCAACATTCCAGAGAGCATTCGCAAAACCGCAAAAAATGCGGGAGAAATCGAACTGATCTTCGAAAAAGATAAACGNGATCGNCTGGANGTGATTCTAATGATGGACAACGGTGGTAGTTCTATGGCCCCCTATGTTCATCTTACCGCGGATCTCTTTCAGCGTATGAATAAGCAGCTCAAGAAACTGGACAGCTACTATTTTCATAATACGATCTATTCCCACGTGTACTCGGATCCTCAAAGAAGTAAACCTGTGGCCATCCGAGACATACTTCGCAGGAATCGGGATTGCCGAGTCTTTATCATAGGGGACGCCTCCATGGCTCCAGAGGAATTGGTTTCCCCCTATGGCAATATCAATTTCGGCGAAGAAGAATATGAACCATCCATAGAGCAACTGAAGAAACTGCGACAAAGATTCCCTGCCATCGTATGGCTAAACCCCATCCCCGCGGAGTTCTGGGGTAACGGTTCCTTTACCTTAAAAAAGATCGCATCCGTCCTGCCCATGGAAGAGATGACTCTGGGCGGACTGGATCGCGCTGTGAAGCGAATGAACGAGATCAAGCATGAAGTTCAGTAAAGAAATCCCGAACTTTCTTACAGCGGCCATGGATCCTGCGCCAGGGCACAGGAAAAGATCGGAACATGACCATGGACAACAGCACTTGAATTGGGCTGTATTGGGCTCGAAAAGGTCTAACATGAGCTCTAAAAAGGAAGCGCCGAAGTTGAAGGGGGCTCACCGGGGCCGGGAAAAACTCAGTAATGAATCGCAGATCAAATCATGCCAATCTAATCTGCAACTATTGTTCGGACTACTTTCACCATCCCTTCTGCAACGCAGAATCGATCCACTGCCAGCGCATCAAAAGCAACGGTTCGCATCAAAATTGATTTCATACAGACTGCGAGGAGCGATTCTAAGTCTAATCCTTATTCTGCCCGGAGCTATTTTCGCAGAAGAACCCTCCGGACCTTCTGCCACTGAAAATGAAAACCGGAGCGAAGCGGTGGTGGATTCCCCTGAAGGAAGCCCGGCACCTGGACAGAGTCCAGAACAAAAAGCAATATTGGAGCTCGACAAGCAGCTCAAAGAAATGGAAGAATCCGTGGATTTTCCTGTGGGGTCTTCCAATCGCTTACTTACAGAGAACAGAGCTGCTTACGACAGACGGGACTTGCCAGCGCTGGCACAATCATTGCTATCCAGGAAGCAGCTCTACGGCATCGTCATCTGGAAAAGCAAACACAAGCTCTCTGTATTCGACCAGCGCGGCATCGAGATTCTAAGTTTCGATGCCGGAATCGGCGGTGATGCACAGGGTGGACAAAAGCCCAAGCAGTATGAGTACGATGGTCGAACGCCGGAAGGTATCTACCGAATCTTCCGCTTCTACAGCCTGGAAGCCCCGAAACAATCCGATTCGTACAAAGAACTGGAACGCCTGAACGGCTACTATCTTACTGCGAAGCTCGGCTACAGTCTTTTCGGCAAACCCGGAAAGGATGCCGGCAAGAACGTCTTTGGCCCCCGATTTTACGGCATCGATTATCCTGCCGCTTCAGATATCTGGCGCTACAAGGTGGCGCTCAAAGAGGGTAAGGTTCCTCTCGATAAAAAGAGAAAGCTTCCTATGCGGATCGGCTCGGGAATTGCCATCCATGGCACCAATGACCCCGCCAGCATTGGACAAACTTTTGGAAGCGGATGTATTCGTCTGAAAAATGAAGAAATTGTGAAGTTAGATCCATTCATGAATCAGGGAATGCCTGTAATCATTTTTCCTTGAAAGACAGCTTCTTGTCCCACATCTACCGGCTCTGAACCAGCGGTGCTTCCCGTTCGAAATGCAAAGGCTCGCAAAGACTGTGCATCGTTGCTATATATCCATCGAACCTCCGGAAACAACAGTGTGCCTCTCAAATGACGAAAAACTCACCAGTATCAGGGAAATCCTTGACCCAGGCTTGAATAGCGTAGCCTGCTACCGAGCAGGATCAAAATACTAAAACTTAATCGCAAAATAAATCAATTGTTTTCGAGCACCGGGGGTACCATTGCGAATTTTTTACTGTCTTATTTTTTTCTGCCTTTTAGGCGTCCGATGTTCCACGTCTCTGGTCTTTACTCCATTTGAGCCAAATGGTAGGGAACCCGGGTCCTTATCTGCTGACTATGGCTATATCTTCGTTTCTGTGTTCATGGAATCCACGAATGCACACATCGGGGTTGCTGGTCACCATATTGGCGTAGCGTGGAAAAATGAAACCACTGGTGAGGCGGTAGAGTTTCACATACTGCCCGAGTCGGTAATGGGCACATACGCCTTACAGGTACCACCTGGTAACTATAGGCCCGCTTACAGTTTTTCGAGCATTACAAACCAGATATGGGCAAGAGATAGAAAAAGCTTTCCCGGCCTGCGTCAAGTCCCTGTTTCACTTTCGGTTGGCCCCGGGCAGGTTGCATACGCCGGCCATTACAAAGCCCGAATAACAGTTGAGCATGGAATAGGTGAGACCACCACCACCGGTGAGCTGGACACCCCTTCTTACTCCCCGGAAGACTTTGAACGGGCAAGGGTGCAGTTGATTATGCTGTATCCCGCATTCAATGGGATGGAGTTTAAATATGAACAGTAGAAATCTCCTTACCTACCCTGTGCTTTCGCTTGCGAGCATTGTCTTTGGCGGTTGCATTCTTTTTAATGATGTAGAAAACATTGACCGAACCTATCGGGGCGTGCCTCCCATTGAATTTCGAGTCTCATCCCAATCTTCTCTGGATGTTTCGAACAGGGAAATACCCCGTCAGCGAATTACGGATGCGATTTCCAGGTCTTTACTTCAGAAAGGGGTATCGGTCGGCCCGGGCGGCCTCCAATTATTCCTTCAAGTTCGACAGTTTGCGCCCCGAAAGGTTTCCCTTATTCAAGGAATGTCCGTCTGGGCTTCTTTCTTATCACTGGGGATCGTTCCGGCGAAGACCATGACGGTTGAAAATCAGGTCTATGTTGTAGTCGGAAAGGCCGGTCAAGTAGTTCGGAGCTTTCAGTATGATTTTGACACCTGGGGTCTAGCAGGAACGCTTTTGATTTGCGCTTTGCAGTTCGACAATTATCCCGACAAGGCATCTGAGGCATTGGAGCTCCTGGTTGGTCACGTCTTAATGGATATGGAAGAAGGTGGTTTGTTCGAACAGAACATTGCCCCGGCCAGTCGATATGACCGCCTGGTGGTTCTAAAGGATGGCAGGAGTTTCCTCCATGTTCAGACGAGCACCAGTGGAGAGAGGACCATCATAACCTTCAGAAGAGACAGATTCATCTCGGTCCCCGCATCAGACGTTGTGCGTAATGAAATCGCTGCAATGCCTGGCTTCTAATCGACTTTGCGGCCAGTGCAACATTGAGTGATAGCAGAAGGTTTCTTTCTATGGACAAAAACACCACCAGACGGTAGTATTCTCAGGTACGATCTGGCAATGCGGCACCTTTGCAAGAGCACGGAGACCTGACAAGATGGATTGCCTTCTCGTCATCGACCCACAGATGGATTTCGTCTCTCCAGACGGTGCCTATGCGAAAAAAGGCCATGGAACGGCCTGCATTCGGAATTGCCTCGGAAACATTAACGAATATTTATCTCGAACCACCGACCGGCGAATCCTGGTATATTCCAATTATTCCGTCGATCAGTTCGGTCCCGGATTGGATCTATGCATTCCCGGAACCCCCGGACATCGAGTGGCCCTTTCTTTGGATCAATTTGATCTGGTGCTGGCCAAGACCGACCATGATGCCTTCAAATACTCAGACCTCGGTATCGTCCTATCCGAACTCCAACCCGAACAAGTTCGCATTGCCGGATTTCTTCTGGAATACTGTGTTCGGGAAACGGCGCTTTCGCTTCTGTCTGCCGGATGGCCCGTTTCAATATTAGAGGATCTGATCGCAACCGGAGACGATGTTCTACACAGAAAGAATCCTTTTCTCCAGGAAATACAATCCCTGGGGGGGATGGTTCAGAAGAGCGTTGAAGTTTAAAGACGGGATTCTGCGACTTGAATGTCGATCCCATGCGACAATGACTCATTCGCGGGGACCTGGGATTGCCACCTGTCCAATACCCATGTCGCACACCTGGATCCGGTAAGAGCAGGTGATGCCGGTAGCCTACTGAGGCCTGAAATAGATTTGAAGCGCCGAAATCACAATAAGCAAAATCCCTCCGCCCACAAGCGAAGGCGCCAACCATTTCCTCTTTTCAAAGGGGCCCGATGGAGATTTCAAATTGAATAGCCCGAGCAGGAGACCAATCACTCCGGCCGCGAGCTGTATAAGGTAGTCGATTATTTCCAGCATGGGTGCCCTCCCCGATTATTGAATGATATGAGGCATCACAGGAGTGATGAAGATGACCCGCACCAGATAAAGCAACAGAATTCCCAGGGAAACTACGTGAAACGGTAGATCCAGAATGTTATGATCCCGTGACTTCAGCATTAGGACCAGAGCTACGGTGATGGTAAACATCCGGGAAATATTATCGTAGACAGACCAGAAATAGTAATGGTCCGCCACAAAAATCATCAAAAGGGAAAGAAACAACCCCAGACGCATCGCGAAGCCTTTGCGAAGGCGACCCGTCATCAGTGCCAGTACACCGGTGACCCAGAGAAAGAGAAGTGGCATTCTACTCAACGTCCTGGCAATATCTTTCAGTCCATTTTCCGGGTTCTGCACCGATGCAACCACCTCCAGAACATAGTCTTTCATGCCCTGCATTGGTTGAATAAACACACCCAGCCTGGTGGGACTCCATTCAGGAAGGGTAAAGCGAAGATACGTTTGCCATGCGAATGGAATTACCAGAGTTGCAAGAATGACGGCGGCTTTGCGAAAATCCAGCCGGATGAGTTCATAGAGTCCCAGAGGAAAAAGTAAGAATAGTGCAGGCTCCTTTGTAATGAGTGCCAGACTACCCAGGCCCCAGAACAGCAGCAACTTCTCTCGTTGATAGGCCCAGTATGCAATGACGACCGTAGAAACCATCACCGAATCGCTGACCAGTAGATGATAGCTACCCAGGGCAAAGGGCGAAAGCAGATAGAACAATGCCAGTCCGCTATTTGTGCCAAGAATCTGCCGCAGACAAAGATATGCGAGGCTCATCAATGTGATGTTCCAGAAAAACATCCCGAACAGAGCTGCATTTGGTCCCAGAAATCCGAACAGGGCAATCAGAAAAGGATAGCCAATTCGCGGAGCACGGTAACT
>PBEB01000011.1 GCA_002717505.1 Leptospiraceae bacterium | reverse complement strand
TTTCAGATCGCATGGAGGCAGAATCTGCACGCATATTCGAGAATTCTGCACGCATTTCGTTGCGCAGCTCGGAAATCTCCCCCTCTATCCTGGCACGGCCCTCCCGGTATTCCTCTCGAGCCTGTTCAATAAGGCGTTCATGCATTGCTCAGGCAGAGGCGATTCGCTCAAAGCAGCTTCGCTTGCTCGGCCCTTTTCTTTTTGAGCATCTTTCCTGCCAGAGCATAGCCACCATCCGCAGAATCTACAAAATGCACCTCGCGGCTGGAACCAAGGTGCAGAAAGCATGTAAGCAATGCACGATCGCTTTCATGGATTCCATAGAGGATCTTGCCTTCGCGCTCCAGACTATCCAGATAGTCGATGAGCTGCGTCAGACTCTGGCGATCGGCATTCAAGGTCATTTTCAGAGAGCCATCGAATTTATAATAATCGCTGGAAAGCATTTGATATTCGCGGAGACGACTTAGATCATACCATCCAGATTTTAGAGGCAGACCGGTCATTTTGGCGAATTTACAGGCGAATTGCTCCAGGCGAATGCGAGCCATGGTAGCCAGATAGGCCAGCTTGCCACGACCCACGGTTTGCGCTCGCCCTTCTCTCTTGAGTGCATCGGAACCGGATAGCTGGATTCCATCCAGATGTAGAGGATTGGAATCTCCCAGGATTCGCTTCATGGCGGCCTGAAGGTCGTGCAGATCATTGGCCGGAAAATCGGACTGCTGAAACTCAACCACCAGCGAAAAGGTAATGGGCTTTTTGCCTGGAACGTCCTGCCAGCGACAGGTAAATCCCTGAAAGCTGGCCTCGGTTTTAGGCTCCTTCTGAGCAATCATGTAGGGCAATGCGAAATCGGTCTTAAGCAGCGATTCCGCATCCTGAATACCACCGGAAATAATGGCCTGATCATAATACTGCGAAATCTGCAGCCGTGCTACTTGAATGGGAGGCAGAACGTTTACCGGAAACAGAGCCACGCGAAGGGAAAGGTCATAGAGCTGCGCTACTTTGTTGGCCGTATCTGCAAGGATGGATTTCAGAGTCTCCGGATCATCCTGAGGAGGAAGAAGCAGAGCCATGCCATCGCCTCCAAACACAAAAGGATAATGCATGTTACCCAGATGATTGGCCACAGCGATAACCGGCAGTGCACCAGCAATGTTGACTTCCTTGTAACGTCCGTCCTGGATGGCCCCGGTGCTGTTTACAACGTCTGTCATCACCAGATTCCAGTCCTGGGGCACGGCTTTGTAGTAGGAAGCATCACCAATCTGGTCGTAGGCCTCCATGGGCCGGAGATCATTGAAAAAGGAGGTCATGGGCGGAATCTGGATGGGGCGGAGGGTTTGACAAGGGGAAAGTTGGGGACCTGGGATTGGACCGGAGGTAGGGGTCGGAAGGTGACGCGATCGAATTTTTTAGAGGCAGTTTTCAATGAGCTTCCCAACGACGGAATAGATGATGGAGGAGACTATTGCCAGTGGAATAGCCGACCATGCCATGATTATTCGAATGCGACGCCCCTGCCGCAGGGTTTCCTGGACGTGCTCGTGAACTTCTTCGAGTGTTGGATCCATAAATGATGCCGTAACACAGGAGATTTCAGTAATCAAGGACATAACCTGGATGATTTGAGGGTTAAGCCTACCGACGGTGCGGGAACCTTATTTTCGAGGCCGTTTACGCCATCTCAAAGAATCCGGCAAAAGAACCTTGCCCACATTATTGTGCTCATCGCTTCCGATGGCGGCGGAATTTCTCGCGGTCCTAATTGAAGGCCATGCCTCCCGCATTATCCGGGAAGAACAGTAAGATGCACTGCCATCGACTCTTATAGCACCATCGCTATAGCGCCATCCTTTAGTGTATTCGCTATAAATTCCGTTTTTAGCGATTTCACTATGTTTTTTATTGTCTATTCGCTGTGATCCCATTCTATTGCATATAGACTATGAACTTCATGGTCGATGCATAATAAAGAGGCGGATGACTGTGTCACGAAGAGTTATAACATCGATCGAGAGCCTGGGAACCATGATCCGAGCCCGTCGCAAAGAGTTACGAATGAGTCAGGAAGAGCTGGGCCAGCGTATTGGCGTCCATCAGGTTACCCTCTCAGCCATCGAAAGAGGGTCGGCCCGGGCGAGGCTGGACACCTTGCTTAGAGTTTTGTCCGCTCTGGACCTTGAGCTGACGCTCCAGACAAAAGGCAGCAACGCTCAGGTAGACTGGTAAAATGAACCGGCCATCGCAACTAAGAGCCTATATGAATGGCTATCTGGTGGGAACGCTCCAACAGACAGCAAGCGGGGGGCTGGAATTTCACTACGACAGGGAGTGGCTGGATTCCAGCGTCGCACGGCCCATTTCCCTTTCCCTGCCTTTGACCACCCAGACTTACCGGGGCAGTACGGTGATTGACTTTTTTGATAACCTGTTACCGGAAGCCGCCCCTATTCGGACCCGCATTAGAGATTTATTGTCCGCATCCAGCACCGGTACGTTTGATCNATTGAACGCTGTAGGCGGTGACTGCGTCGGGGCACTACAGCTTCTTCCGCCCAACAGGAAACCCGACGATACTCAGCGCTCGAAACCGCTAAGCGAAACGGAAATAGCCCAAAGATTGCGAAACATTAGAACGGATCCTATGGGTATGCGCAAAGAAGAGGACTTTCGCATTTCTCTGGCCGGAGTCCAGAGTAAGACCGCCCTGCTCCGGCAGGAATCGCAGTGGCATCTTCCGCTGGGCTCCACGCCTACCAGTCATATCTATAAGCTGCAAATAGGCCAGCAGGATGCATTTGATTTCGATCTTTCGCAGAGCGTAGAGAACGAATTTTTGTGCAGTCGTATTCTACGCTCATTTGGCCTGCCCGCCGCCGGTAGCGAGATCGCGGACTTTGATGGTATTCGGGCCCTGATAGTGGAACGATTCGATCGAAAATTGGACAATGCTACCGGTAGACTGTTACGTCTACCTCAAGAAGATCTTTGCCAGGCTCTTGGTCTCCCTGCCTCCAGAAAATACCAGCAATTCGGCGGGCCTGACATGTCGCGTATTATGGACTTCCTCTTGAGCTCTGAGAACGCAGCGGAAGACCGCCGCAACTTTATGAAAACTCAGCTGTTGTTCTGGATGTTAGCTGCCATCGATGGGCATGCCAAGAATTACAGCATATTTCTCAGATATCAAGGGCGGTATAGACTTGCACCGCTCTACGATGTAATCTCTGTCTATCCGGTAGCCAGTGCTAACTTTCCCCGGCAGAAATGGAAGATGGCACTTTCTGTTCGCGGAAAGAAAAGAAATCACTACCGATGGTACAGGATCGCCCCGCGCCACTGGCTGCACACTGCGAAATTCTGCCGCTACGACGAAAGAGAAATGAAGGGAACTCTCGAAGAAGTAGCAGATACCTGCGATGATGCGCTCCAGATGGCAACGACACGTCTGCCAGCAGGATTTCCGGATGCTGTGGTGGAGAGTATTGTCGGTGGAGTCCGCACGGCGCGGGAGAGATTGACGGTGCACTGGTGACCTACGCCCCCACTCCCTGCTCCCGCACGATCGGCTGAAATTCGGGCCCGGAAAATGGCTGCCAATCTTCCGGCCAGACACCACCAACATTAACCAGCAAGATATCCGGCGTATACATGGTCGGCGGATAGTTCACGCGACGCACCTGGCATTCCAGAGAGGATGCATTTTCGTCCAGTAATGGCGCCAGGGCCTCCGCATAGTAGGCAGGCACCCAATGAATCGCTTGACACGCACTATACAGGTACTTACATACTCCTATGTATTACCGGCATAGATTCCTCCTCCGGTTACTGCAAGGTCTGAAAGGTCAGGCCCGCAACACTTCCTTTCAGAAGCTCCTGTTTTTGTCTCTGTGCGATGCCTCCGGCCAACACTACGCGTTCGTGCCCTACAAATTTGGATGCTTTTCCTTTATATCTTACGCTGATAGACGCAGGCTCGTTCGAGAGGGATTTCTAAAAAATTCCTCTAGCTGGCAATTAACCGCCCAGGGAAGGAGTTTTCAGCCCGCTTTAAAGATTTCGGATGAAACCGCCATTGCGACTACAATCCAGAATTTTGGGAGCATGGACTACGAAGAACTATTTGCTCATGTCTACAATACCTTTCCCTATTTCGCATCCCGGAGCGAAATTGCGGAAAAGCATTTAACTCTGACCGCACGGCGGCAGCTGGCCACTCGGGAAATGGCCATCAATCAATACCCGGCCCTCTTTACCATCGGATATGAAGGGCGTTCGCTGGATAGTTACCTGAACCTCCTCATAGAACACGACATCAAAACTCTCATCGATGTGCGACGCAATCCCATCAGCATGAAATATGGCTATTCGAAACGTCAGCTTTCGGACTATCTGAAGAGAATCGGAATAGCCTACAAGCATATCCCGGGGCTGGGAATAGAAGGCGCGAAAAGAAAAGGCCTTTCGGCACCAGAAGATTATCAGAGACTCTTCGCGGAATACACAGAAAGTCTCAGCGATCGAACAGAATCCCTTCGAGAAGTTCAAGAGACCGTTCTCTCGGACGCTCGAGTAGCCCTCACTTGCTTTGAGAAGGAACATACCTCGTGCCACCGAGGGTGCATCACCGAACACTTCGAGCAAGAGGCAGTCCCATTTTCAATCGTGCACTTATGAAGAAGCGCATACTGATCACAGTTAAGACGTATCCGACTATTTCTTCCAAATACTCAGAGCTAGTCTGTACCGCTGGAATTACCGAAGAGGGAGAGTGGGTGCGTCTGTATCCAGTTCCCTTTCGCAAGATGGATTTTGATCAAAGATTCCGAAAGTATCAGTGGGTTGAAGTCGAAGTCGAAAAGAATCGGTCTGATTTTCGCCCCGAAAGCTACAGACCCGTCGACTATGATTCGCTTTCCGTCCTGGCAAGGGTGGACACAGCCCATAACTGGCAGGAACGCAAGCAGTTGGTTTTACGGAATGTGTATGATGATATGCAAGCCCTGGTCAAAGACGCAAAAGATCCGGATAAATATACATCGCTGGCCGTCTTTAGGCCCACTAACATTCTGAATTTTGTAGTCACTCAGGAAAAGAACCCACACTTCACTGCCAGGCAAATCGCTAGAGCTGATCAGGGAGATCTATTTGGTGGTGAAAATCCGTTTCGAACCGTCCAGAAGTTACCGTTTCGATTTCATTACATTTTCGAGGATATACACGGCAAGAAGTCAAGGTTAATGATCGAAGACTGGGAGGTGGGCCAACTCTACTGGAAATCCCTGGAACGGAAAAAGCAACCAGATCTTGCAGTGGCCGATGTCATTAACAAATTCAAAACCGAATTCTTACAGAAGAACGAGATCTATTTCTTTCTGGGCACTACCCTGGAGTGGCACCGCAGAGGTCCAAACCCCTTCATCATAATAGGAGTCTTCTACCCAAAGAAAGGGGAAGGTCAGCAAGAACTCTTTGGACCGGCTGGATCGCCCCTATAGCCCAGACCTTCGTTCCTATCTGCTCGAGCACAAGAAACGGTGCACCCTCTGACTCAAGTTTTGTGTCCTGTCTCTTCTGTGTCATAGTTACCCCCTGACTCCTTCGTGGACCTACGGCACTACCGAATTCGGGATAAAGAATTGTTCCACGCCAGCGATGCCTCTAACTTCAATCTGCATCGAGCGGACTCGGGGACCATGCGTTTCCACGAGCATTTCACGTACTGTCTCCACTTTGCCTTCAAAATTCGGATCCTGAACCGTAACTGCCTTCAGATTCCGCATCAGCTTGAATATTTCGGTATCAATCTTGCGATTGAAAGCCGGAAAAGAATAACCGACCACTACCAGAATTTCAGTCGTTGCGACCGCTTCCCGGATTGCATCCTTATTTGACTCAAAACGTCCATCCCAGGCGAAGGATATGTTTGGCTGAGGATGAATCTTCTGGCCGGCAACATGGCCTGCGATCTCATTTCGCAAGTCTTCACCATATTCCTGGGCATTCAAAAGCATTTCGACGACTCGCTCATGACCTTGGGCACCGAGACGCGTGCTCAAACCGCCAGAGCGTCCATTTAGCTTATGGTAAAATGGGAAATTCACTATTTCTGAAGCTATGAACTCTTCGCTTTGCAGAGCCAGGCCAAGTCTCGGATGGAGGAGATCGGCCAGTGCCATTTCGATCTGGTTATCATAGTTCCAGGAAAGGATATTTATACCGGGCGGAAACGAGACTTCGCCATTCTGTTGATTGCGGTTCATCAATGCTGAGAGCCAGCCGTAGTAACGGGGATCCACTCCACGCTCCGCTTGCTTCAGTGTGATCGTAAGATCTATGCAATGCTTCAGATCGATTAGAAGATTATTCTGCTGTTTCAGGGAAAGGCTTTTGGCATAGGTATCCACGGTGCCAAATCGGGCCGCCATTTGCGCCGCGGATTGGAGTTTTTCTGGCCAGCGATAGCTTTGCATCTGCTGAAGCGCAGCGTCTTTTTCATTCCCATCTAAAATGCCTAGGCCGATCAATGCCTCAAAACTCTGCTGTTCCCGTGCAGTGGCGAGAGTCGAAAGAGCCAGGTTAAACTTTCCCACCGCAGGCACAGCACCCACACTGGCCCCCGCCCCCAAAAGGTATGTGACTTTCTTACTCATGTTGCCTCGTCCAGTGGCTCTGAATCGTCAGCAGTATCCTCGCTCGCCCCCGAGTTCGCAGGTCGCCTTAACGCATTCTCAATGAGTTGAGCTATTTCGGTATCCATTTGCGTCAACTGGCCCCGTACGGACCGGAACCGGCGCTCAACTTCGGAGCGGGTACCAAGCAGCAAAACAAGCTCTTTGAAGTAGGTGTACGGTGTTCGAACCTCGGTATAGGAATCCAACGGTTGAGCAACAGTATGACCACGCGAAGAAAGAAACAGTGCTACATTCACCGTTTCGCGATCCGGTACTTTGAAGGACTGCGGTCCACCCGGAATCCATTTTCGAGCGTCCAGAAAGTCCTCCAGATCCATTTTGGGCAGCTCTTCGGCCTCATTCAGCACATATAGAAATTCCCCTGCCCAGTCGGACTGTAGCTGCTCGGCGTATTCCTCTCGCACCAGTCCATGTCCTGCTCCCTCCATATGCCCCACCAATTGAATGATATGACGGCGGGCGAATAAGGAAGGCACGCGAGCCAAAATTTCAGGGAGCATTGTCTCAACACTTTCTGAAGACCCTGCTTTCCAGAACAAACGTAGGAGCACCCTTCCCACGGTGATTGTCGGTGCAAACCGGAACATTCCCAGCGGGCGATCGGGCAGCCGTTCTAGGCAGTTGGCCAGTGCTACTACACCTGGCCGGATCTGATCGATTGTAAAATCCTCTGAAAACAATTCCAATGCCCCGATGCGGTCTTCCAGGTCCTCGTCTGGTATCAAATTTAGTAGCCCACTCAACTCCTCCTCATCGGCCAGAACGGCCAACATTGACTCTGCTGCCTCAAGGTGCTGCAATTGCTCTCCAGTGACTTTTTCCAGGTAGTATTTCAAGATCTGCGGATGCGCAACGCGCCTCTGGCGGAACCAGGTTTTTGGATCCCCGGCCAAAGTATTATCAAGATACTGGCGACAAGCGGGAAAAAAGACCCTGAGAAAAGATTCTATCATTACTTTGTGATCTTTGTGCTTATTTACTAGATCCGCAATCTGTTGCTTTCGGCGGCTTTCCTCTTCCGAGGATCCCGTCGGAGTGAGACTGCCGGTCAGTAATCCTGCATGAGTTCGAATCTCTGCGAATAAATCTGGCAAAAATGCACGAATGCCTTCGAGTGCAATAACATCAGCAACAGCGACCTTGCCGCGAGTCACAGGGAGCGCAAAATGCAGGGCACTCAAATACCTTCGCATATCTCTGAGGTTCTTAATCTGGGGTTTTAGTATGTCATGAAAAGAATGAGGCAATAGTCCATCGTTGACCACACCTACAACGCCATGAATCTTTAGTAAGGCCTCCAATTCCTGCCGCGTTTGCTCTTGGAGCGTGTCTCGCGAAATCTCTGGAAGATCGACTGTCGCAAGTACGATCTTTTCGACGTATCGCCGCCCATCGAAGTTCAAGTCTGTTAGTGCTTGCTCTACTCGCAATCGATCGAATGCGAGTAGATAGACAACATTGGGTAGGTTACCCACCAAACGCACAAGCCTGAATATCTCTGCAATTTCCGCGTTGCTGAGTCGGTCTACATCATCAATCGCAATTATCAGCGGTTTCTGCAGCTTCTTCAGCTGCATCTCCAGCCTATTTTTTTGTTCAGAGAGGCTGGAATGCCTATGTCCACGAATGCGTCCCCACAGTTTCACGGTCGCTGCCAGAATGGTCGGGATGCCGAATGTAGCCCAGGCTGGCAGGTCCCACGCGGTACCGAAAGTTGGGACCACTCTACCCATGCTCATGAGAAAATTGCCGAAAGATATTAGGCTACTACCAGCTTTCGTTGAATGACGGAAATAGCGGACTTGCCTACCGACTTCTTGGAAGAAGATGGAGATAAGATTCTCTGCGCCCGTAAATAGCCAGGGATTAAATAGGAAATAATCATTCTGTCTATCCTCGATGGCGCTTTGGACAAGCTTCAAGAATGAGGTCTTACCTGCACCCCAGGGCCCGGTCACCGCAAAAACAAGCCCCTGACTATGATCGTGGCTGAGAAGCGAAGAAACGAAGTGTTCGGCAAAGCCCCGGCGATCAAGAAAGTCTTCTGTCGCCGAATCAATTGGTTGATCTAGTTTGGGTCCATGGCCCTCGAGATTTTCGCGAGCCCTCACTCTGCCATCTCCGCCACAACCGATTTCAGCAGCCTGCGACCATCCTCCTGCGACGAAACGAGCTGTTCTCCCATCGCATCGCACAGAGCCATCATTCGATCTACTTTCTCTACAATGCGCTTCTGCTCCGCCAAGGGCGGCAGCGGAAAAGCCAGGACAGACAATATTGCCACATTAATGTTCTTCTGCGCCGTGGCCGGAGCAAAAGCTTCTATCGTCTCACGGACTGATTGAAAGAAGAATAATAGATAACGAGGGTTTATCGTCACTCCATAGGGGAGAATTCCAACTACACTATCCGGAAAGCAGGCCTCGAGCTCCAGTATCCCAGCGTCCCCAATATTTGCGGCTATGGTGACGACCAGGGTACCTTTGGGCCAAAGCTTACTCTGGCGAAGTCCCTCGTCATTATAGAAGTATTTGGTTTCGGTGATTATGCCATTGGAGCGCGCGACTTCGCCAGTCTGCACCAACGGAATCGTTCCGTTTCGGAACAATCGAGGATCGTTGCGTGGCCGATGTTTGGAGTGCCCCCGGGAAATCGTAACCACCTCCCCCAGTCGCACCCACTCCCATCCATCCGGCAATGCAAACGGCTTCTCATCCTCCGAAATCGGCGGTAGCTCCTTCGGCCGCTTGATCTTGCCTTCTTCAATCAGTTTCTCCTTTTCCGCCTGAATCCGCTTCAATAGTTCCGAAGCCGGTTCATCGTTCTTATCCTGCGGCACCAGCTTGCCCATCACCGCGAGCTGCAGAATCGTATCCCGCACCGTTTTCACATTCTCCGGGCGACTCACCAGCAGACCAAAATGATCCCGCACCAGTTTCAGATTCACCTGGAAGCTCTTCTTGTCTTCCGAAGTAGTGAGACTCTGGAATGCAGAACCGTTCAGCGAAATCTGGACGGAATCCCGCTCCCTCTGTCGCTTTTCCAGCTCATCGCAAAGAGTCATCAATCGATCTACTTTCTCTACGATGCGCTTCTGTTCGGCCAGGGGTGGGAGTGGGAATGGAGATTGTTCAAAATACTGTTTGGGGACGCGCTGTTGTCCGGCAGTGCCTGTCATCTGACCAATACCCTTCCGAACAAATCCTGAAGACTTGACGAAATTCAGGACATATTGCGGCAGTGGACCATTCTTTGGAAGTGGGCGAAAAACGTACAGCTCGGTTGTCCCCGCTCCGATACCCGACCTAAGGCCGCTTACGACAACGGACTTGAGATTTTGGAAGCAGGGAGTGATCTTGGCCATCACCACGTCGCCGTCTGCAATGTGAGTAAACCCCTGCTTTACTTCTGCCCAAGACCGGAACTCTTGACCATGTGTTCCCTCGTAGCCATCCGCGATCAGGGCCATTGGCAAAAAACCGACATCTACTTGATCCGCCACAGCATTCCGAGGATTAATCCAGCCAAGTTGGCCAAGCCTCACCCACTCCCAACCATCCGGCAGCTCAAATGGCTTCTCATCATCCGTAATCGGGAGCAGCTCCTTGGGCCGCTTGATCAGGCCTTCCTCGATCAGCTTCTCCTTCTCGGCCTGGATTCGCTTCAACAGCGCCGACGCTGGCTCATCGTTCTTATCCTGGGGCACCAGTTTGCCCATCACTGCCAGCTGCAGAATCAGCTCGCGCATCCGGGGCACGGAATCCGGTGCATCCATCAATAGATCAAAGTTTTCGTTTAGCAGGGCCGAAAGCATCTATCTCTCCAGAGCAGAAACCAGCTCTGCTTTCAATTCATCCCGGCTTTGGGATACTTCCTTCATCAAGGCCTGATACTTGTTGAGCAGCTCTTCTGGATCGCCCAGGTCCTCTTCCACCGTATTGGGATTCTTGAAGTCCAGGTTGTAGTTTGCTTCCTGGATCTCTTTGATAGATACCTTCCAGGTCCGTTCCGATTCCTTTCTCTTATTCCACCAGGCCTTCTCCGCATCGAACTCCTTGATGGACATGGGTTTGGTCTTGCTATAGGCCTTCATCCCTTCCGGATACGGATGCTCATAGTACCAGATCTCTTTCGTGGGCTCTCCCTTGGTAAAAAACAAAAGATTCGTTTTGATACTTGTATACGGCGCAAACACGGACTTGGGTAATCGCACAATGGTATGCAGATTGCAGCCTTCCAGAAATTCCTGTTTGATCTTCGTCTTCACACCTTCGCCAAACAGAGTGCCATCCGGCAGAACCACTGCACCGCGACCGCCCTCTTTCAGAATATGAGTAATCAATACCAGAAACAGATCCGCCGTCTCTCGTGTGCGCACCGGCGCCGGAAAATTGTTTTCGATTCCATCCTCCTCCACGCCACCAAAGGGAGGATTCGTAAGCACCACGTCCACCCGGTCCGATGGCTTGTAGTCCCGCAACGGCCGCGCCAGCGCATTGTCGCGCAGCACATTGGTAGGCACCTCGATCCCATGCAGAATCATATTGGTAATGCAGAGCATATGCGGTAGTGGCTTCTTATCGTAGCCGGTGATCATGGACTGAAGCTTTGTGCGATCCTTCGTGGTTTTCACATAGTTGGATTCCACATGATCAATGATCGAGGCCAGAAATCCTCCGGTACCGCAGGCCGGATCCAGCACCTTCTCGCCCAGCTGTGGATCCACCATTTCTGTCATAAACTGCGTTACCGCACGAGGCGTGTAATACTCCCCGGCATTTCCGGCGCTCTGAAGATCCTTCAAGATCTTTTCGTAGATATCGCCAAATAGATGCCGGTCATCCTTTCGATTGAAGTCGATGGCATTGATCTTGTTGATCACCTGCCGCATCAAAGTGCCGGATTTCATATAGTTGTAGGCATCTTCAAAAACCGATCGCAGTACCCTGGTGCGCGGATTCTTCGTTGAAAGGGGCAGCTCCTTCAGGGTCGGGAATAGCTCGTTGTTTACGAAGTTCATCAACTCATCCCCGGTGATCCCTTCTTCGTTTCCGGCCCACTGGCTCCAGCGATACTTTTTGGGAATGACGGATTTGTAGTTATCTTCCATCATTTCGCGCTGCACTTCCAGATCGTCATAGATCTTCAGAAACATCATCCATACAAGCTGGCTAATGCGCTGGGCGTCTCCATCCACGCCCACGTCCTTGCGCATAATGTCCTGAATCGATTTAATTGTAGTATTGATGCTCATTCGCAATGCCTTATGCAGATTCGTATAAATGCTCTTCCAGTTCTTTCAGGGCCTGTAGATACTGCTCCTTGCCCCCGAAGGCCTGAATCAATTCCACCGGCGTGCCCAATTCATTCAACGGATCCAGATACAGAACATTCATGCCTTCTATCTCTGTAATGCCCCGGTCTGCATACTTTTCCAGCAGCGCCTGAAGCACAGCCCGTGCCTGCTCCCCGTATTTCGCAAAGTAGTCCTTCTTCTGAACGTTTTGCGCTCGTTCCCTGCGTGTCAGTGGTTTGGCGCCAAAGGCTACGTGGCAAATCAGATCAAATGCTTCGTAGTCCCGGCCCACCTCTTCTGCCAGCGCATCAATCAGCACACCCTGCTCTGCCAGTTCGTCTAGAATAGCCTGCTTCTTCTCTTCGGAGCTCCACTTTCGCAGGAAGTCATCCAGGGAAGAATACTGGCCCTTGACCTGCTTTCGAGTGTAGTCCTTCAGAGACTCTGTAATAAGCTTCCCGTCCTGGTCGTAGTACTGAATACGTTCGCCCACAACCCAGACCTTTACATCGTGCACATAGTATTTCACCCGTTTGCCAGAGCCTTTTCCGGTATTCCATTCACCGGAACCTTCGCCATCTTCGAAATCCTTACCGGCTTCCGGGTCCAGTTCATCGTTCGGATCCTGGTCCTCGCCCCATTCTTCCTCCGGGCTATCCGGATTCTGCTCCGGGCCTTCGTCTACATCCGGCGGCACGGGACTGTCCTTTTCCCCGGGTTCATAGATTTGCACAGGTTCACCGTCAAAATCAGGATCGGCAAATAGCTCCGTGGCCTTTTTGAAGTCCATAATTGTGAAGTAGGATTTACCGTATTCCTCTGCCAACCGGGTGCCCCGGCCGATGATCTGCTTGAACTCCGTCATGGAGCCAATGATGCGATCCAGTACAATCAATTTACAATCCGGCACGTCTACGCCCGTGCTCAGCAGCCGTGACGTCGTAACGATCACAGGATAGGTTCTATCGGGAGTCTGGAAGTATTCCAGCTGGTCCTTACCCTCTTTGTTATCTCCAGTAATCCGCAGAATATACAATTCGTTCTCTGTGAATAGATCCTGATTCTCATTGATCAGCGCGCTTCGCATGCGTTCTGCATGATCAATGTCTTCGCAAAATACAATAGATCGCGAAAACCGGTCGGTATCTTTTAGAAACTCGGTAACCTTCTTCGCAACAAGCTTCGTCCGCTCATCCAGCACCAGACTTCTATCAAAATCCTTTTGATTATAGATCCGATCCTCGATGACTTCGCCGTACCTGTCTTTTTTGGACTTTTCCGGTCGCCAGCCACTCAGGTCCTTATCGATGTCTATGCGCACAACCTTGTAAGGTGCAAGAAATCCGTCCTGGATCCCCTGCTTCAGAGAATAGGTGTAGAGCGGCTCACCAAAATAGTGTATGTTCGATGCGTATTTCGTTTCTTTCGGCGTCGCCGTTAAACCAATCTGAGTAGCGGAGGAGAAGTATTCCAGAATCTCTCGCCAGGCGCTATCCTCTTCTGCACTTCCTCGGTGACATTCATCAATTACTATGAGATCAAAGAAATCGGGAGTGAAATCCTGATACACCTTGTCTTTCGCCACCGGTCCCGTTAGCTGCTGATACAGGGCCAGATAGATCTCAAAGGATTTATCCACTTTACGATGGGTGATCTTGGTCATGATCGTCCCAAAGGGCTTAAAGTCCTTTGTCTTGGTCTGATCCACAAGAACATTGCGATCTGCCAGAAACAGGACTCGCTTTTTCTGGCGGGCTTTCCAGAGCCGCCAGATTATTTGAAAGGCAGTGTAGGTTTTTCCGGTACCTGTGGCCATCACTAGCAGGATTCGATTTGTACCTTTTGCAATGGCTTCCGTAACCCGGTTAATGGCAATTCTCTGGTAATAGCGCGGTTCTTTGTCTGTTCCGTCGGAATGGTACTCGGTGGTTACAATCTGCTCTTCTTCCCGGGTAAGAGACTTCCATTTGCAGTACCTCTCCCAGAGCTCCTCCGGTGAAGGGAACTGGTCCGGCGCAAGTTCGCGCTCCAGCACATCCGATTGCCCGGTGCGGTCATGTTCCAGGAAGCCATCGCCGTTGCTGCTATACACGAACGGAATATCCAGGCTTCTTGCATAGTCCAGAGCCTGCTGCATCCCGGAGCCCATTGAATGATTGTTGTCCTTGGCTTCTATGATTGCGATGGGCAGGTTCGACCGATAGTACAGTACATAGTCTGCCCGCTTTTGCTTTCCGCGCGCTGTTACCTTTCCACGGACAATGATCCGGCCATCCGTAAAGCTGACTTCCTCACGGACATGATGATCTTCGGTCCATCCAGCCCCCTCCAGCGCAGGCGTAATGAACTTGCTGCAGATATCCCGTTCAGACAAGGACTGCTTTTCCTTTTTACTCATTTCAGCCATGAGAATTCCAACACCAGTTCCAAGCCAAAAGGTCGTTTTGTCATGCAAAATTGACTTTTAAGCGAACTAAACCAGTTTGCACCGGGGGTGTGACAGGAACGGAAGGGCTACTAACACTATTCGAAACGACCATAAACTCACCCCGCAAAAATGGCTGACAATACCAATCCATCCATCAGACTTCGACCACTGCTCTATGGGACGGAGAATCGGTTTTCTAAATTTTAAAGGTGGTGTAGGAAAGACCACCCTGGCCGTGAACATTGCTGCCAGCCTGGCTCATGACCTGGATCGCACCGTGTTGCTTGTAGATTGCGATCCGCAAAGCAATGCCAGCATCTGGCTGATGGGTCATCGCTGGGATCAGCTTCGCCCGGAAGATTCCGTACTTTCCCTGTTAAACGGTCAAAGCTCGGTGCTTCAGAGTATTCAAAAATCGGTCCTCCGCGGCGAAGACGGTCAACCCTTGATTCGCAAGCTGGACCTGCTGGCCGCAAAGAATGAGCTCCTGGAAGTTGAATCGAGAGCGGAAGGCAAGGTACCCTATTTCTTTCAGTTTTATGAGCGGCTCTCCGGACAATTCCCGGCATACGACTACATCATCTTTGACTGTCCGCCCAGCGCATCGCGTCTTACAAAGTGCGCTCTCTTCGCAACCCGGGAACTGTATGTACCATGCAATCCGGACGAACTCAGTCGTCAGGGACTGACTATGCTCAATTCGGTGGTCCAGGATTTTCAAAAGGAAACCCACTACCAGAGTCAGAGCATTCCCGGTTACAATCGGGCTCAGGTACGTGGCTTAATTGTCAATAGCATCAAACCGGGAGCGAAGTACGATAGTCTCGACGATCTTATTGCCCGAGCCTCATCGTTGAAAAAGGGTTCTCAGCTCTTTGACGATAAGGCTTTTACAATAAATGTATCGCAGTCCATTCTGGCCTCCCGCTCAGCGCACACACATCTTCCTCTTACCCTGGACCGTAAATCGTCTACGATCCAGGAGGAAATTCGAAATCTCGCCCAGCACATAGACTCAAGAGGTGACCACGATGTCCATTTATGATGAGCTCAAGAAAGCTCAGTCCATTCTCGAAAATCAGCGTCAGGTTCTAGCCGAACCGGCGGTCAAGAAAACGGTGCTTCCCCTGGAAAAAGCCCTGCAGAAATTCATTCAGGCTGCCAGACCGTATGAGGGAATCGACTGGGATGGTTATCTGCAACTTACGAATGCTTTGAAAAGTGCAAAAATTACCCAGACGAATCTTGAGGAAGTGAATAGAAGAATCAAGTTCTCCGGTTTGAAGTTCCAGGCTGCAACGAAAGCTGCGAAGCAAAACCTGGCGCTGATGGCTGCGCAAAAGAATCAAGCGGCGGCAATAGCCGAAGAGCTATCCAAATCCGCAGATACCCTTAAAAGGGAAAAAATCTATTCACTGGCCCGCTCTGAAAACATACAAAGTGCCATCAGCCAATTTTCTGATAAACAAATTAAAGATGTGCTAAAGGCAGCGGGCCTCAAAGAAAAGAAACATAAGAAAGGCAATAAATCGGTCTTTGACAGAGGGGCTTCCGAGTCGATCCTTACCGAGCATTTGAAGGAAGTCCGATTTCGCATTGGTAGCTAACCTCGCAGATATCAAACCCGCTAAAGTGCACACACCGAGTTTCCGGGCCTTTCAACGGCGCATTCATGCCGCGGATCTGGCACCACGACTGTGCTTTCAAGAATGACACGAAGACGATGCTCGAGCAGGAATTAGAAGACTTTCTATCCATCAATCCATATTTGATTCATCCTTCGCTGGATGGTCTTCGTCCATCGCGTCAAATAGCAAAAGGCAAACACAGACTGGATCTACTATTTCAGAAGAAGACCGTAGCAGTGATCGTAGAATTAAAGCGGGGTGCTCTGGATTGCGAAGCGATTGATCAAATGGCACGCTACTACCGTGAGTTTTCCAGCAATTATGCGCTTGCAACACGTCATTACCTCGTGGGCCAGCCTCCATCTAAGCCAGAACTTGCAGAGATGAAGATCATTCTCGGATCACTCTCATTTCAGATTCAAATGCGATTTCTGGGAAAACATATTCCGTTGCAGCTGCTTTATGACCTTCATGCAAGAAAGTACATCCCGTATGATCCGGAACTGAATCGGATTACAAACCGATATCCGGAGACCAAGGTCCTGCGATTATAGCATGTTTGGCTTGAATTCCCCCCAACCCCCTTCCCAATCTTCTTGCCACTACTCAGGACCTATCTTAACCTGTGCTCCGGCTGGCTGGATCCCGGATGGATCTGCGAAAAGGCTCGGGAGTAAGAATGAACTATCGAATTAGAATGCTTATTGCTGGAATCTGGGCCGGCATTGTCACATTCATTGTTTTCTGGATCAGCCTCATCACCTGGGGAAGGCCTTTTAGCGCCTGGCTCTATGCTCGCATGCTGGGCGGGGTTGGCATGCGAATCCTGGGAATCAAGGTCCGGGTAGAAGGCATGGAAAATCTGCCATCGGAACCTTCGGTTTTGATGGCAAATCATCAGTCTAACCTGGATGCTTTCTTCATGGGAACCATGTATCCGCGAAACACTGTGGTGCTGGGCAAACGAGAAATGCTCAAAGTCCCAATGTTTGGAATCATACTTCTTGCCTCCGACAACATCCTGGTAGATCGCGAAGATGCTGCCGGCGCGAAGAAAGCGGTGTCCGANGCCACAGCTGCCATCAAGAAACGCAGACGACATCTCTGGATATTTCCNGAAGGGACTCGNAGNAAAGGCAAAGGNCTGGGCGANTTCAAGAAAGGAGCNTTTATNATGGCCATCGCCGCNCAGGCNCCCATCGTTCCCATCNTNAANCAGGACATGGGNCATNTGATNAACACGAAAGANNGANTCCTGAAAAGCGGCACTCATACNGTAAAGGTGCTNCCTCCNATTTCCACGCANGGNNTGCGATTCAAAGATNCGGATCGNCTNATNCAGGANCTNAGNGANCTNTACCAGCGAGAGATNNAGGGCTTNTAGAAACAGAGNNACAGAAANGANGAAATAGAAACGGGAATTGAATNGGCGAGNCTGTNNANNNNCNAGTCNTNCATNCANCNNTGCCGCTANNTTCNCNGGGGCNANNCNTNCCACGGTNCNGATNCANTCNACNGTTCGNCTTATACTCNGNATCTGNCNATAANGCGAACTGCNNACTTNTTATAGACAGCCACTCCGGAAGCGCATACAATTGTATGCCCCNGCCGATGTGCGACAACCACGGGAGGATCGGAATTCCTTCAAAATGACCACCAGGTTCCCAAGCCTCGAATATTCCTCAGCCTACCCAACGTTACTTTTNTTCTTGCAATCCCCGNCCCAGCCCGCTATTTTTTCAGNACGATACAAAAGATCGGCACCCGAGTCGGTATGGATGATCTGCAGCACAGAGTCGGAATTTTGGAGCATCGTATGGAAGCACTGGAATCAGAAATGATACGCTCAAGAGAGGAGATGAAAGAGGCCTTTCAAGGCGTGGACATGAAAATGGACGCCACCATCGCCCGAATCGATCAAAAATTCGATCAGATGCAGGGGCGTATGGATCAGAAATTCAATCAGATGGATCAGAAATTTGATCAAATGGACCAGAAATTCGATCAGATGGATCGCCGGATGAATTTGATGAACAATCGCATAGACGCAACCAATGACCGCATGGACCGGAGATTCGATCAACTCAGCCAGAATATCCTGGATCTGTCGGCGAAGCTTCGGAAAACCCATCGCTGGATTCTGGCCGCGGTCCTCTTCGTGGTCACGGTTCTGCCCATTACATTGACGGTGGCAGAGCGCTTTCTGTAAGGCCCCCCTGACACGCCGGAACAGGCGAAAACAAAGACGACAAGCAAGCCAGCATGCTGGCGGGTCGAAACCACAGTCTGATCGACAGCACAGTCTGATTGAGATCGTGATATAGAACCTTACTGAAATGCGGGAGGCTTCGTTCTGGGCTATTTCGCTACATGGGATCTGATGGCAGAATTTTCCGCCTGAATGTCACAATAGTAAGGGCTCAATCGTCTTCCCTGTATGAAATCTAAACACTGGTTGTTAATTCTAATCCCCGCATCTCTGGGAAATTTTTTCAATGCAATCTGGATGATGAGCGACCCCGGAGGATGGTATCTTTACCTCCCGGCGGCCGTCCCGGATTTTGGGCCACTGAACGAGCATTTTGTAAGAGATCTGGGAGCCATGTTCTTAATATGGGGACTGGCTTTACTCTGGGCGGCCTTCTCCGAAAAACACAGGTTTGTACTGCTTGCACTGATTGCGATGTGGAACGGCCTTCATGCCCTGGTGCATCCTTTTGATACACTCCGTGGCCTGGTCGCCTCGGAGCACTGGCTCATCGACTTTCCCATGGTATATGCACCTACGGCTATCTATGTACTTTTAGCCTGGCTTGCTCGTTCGGGGCCCCGGCGCGAAGCGATNTCCGANTCGGCTGGCTCTGATGAGTGGGCCGAGCAATGAAANGAGCACACGAGNAGAAGAGCGAAAGGTTCCAGGCCTGGCCGAACACCAGGGCCACAGNCCGCTTCGCATACACTGTGGCTCTGGCTATTCTGGGTTTGTATCTGGCTATGATTCCTGTGGCAAGCTANGCGTTNGCCTCGCATAATCCAAAATGTCCCTGTCATTCNCCCTGGAATCAAATTCGTATGCGAATTCAGATGCTTCAGGAGATTCGCCTCTGGTAAGATTCGGCTTTGTGTGAANTATTCNCTGAGAATAGATTTACGGTTGGGCATTTGCCGGTGAACTTGAGAGGAGNCGGCCGTGCGAAAGATTGCGGATATACCGGGGAATGGTCCGATCGNCNANCAGCTTGCTCATNANCTGAGCGGGCAGACTCCTGATCTATCCGCCGGGATGCGAAAGACCAGTCGCTGGATTGTGACCNTTACCATTGCCATTGCCATAATCACAATTCCACGTATCACCGTGCAGCTTTCGGAACACTAACCGGAGAAGTGAATCTCCATCCTAAAAAATATACTTGCAGGCAAATCAGCATACCGCTATTTTTTACTAACGTTGGACCAGTTGTGCACATAGGATTGTGTATGGAAGAGCTGGAAAAAAGAGTGACGATTCTGGAGCATAAGATGGACTCCGCAGATATCAGATACAGAGAATTGCAGGAAGAGCAGATCCGCACCAGGTTGGAGCTGAATGAGTCTCTCCACCGACTGGAGCAGCGGATAGATGAATTGAATGTGAGGTTCGAGCAGCGCACAGGTGAACTAAATTCCAGAATAGATCAANTGAGCAACAGCATCCATCAGCTTGGCTATAATCTGACCAATCAGATTCTCAATGCATCTGCAGAGATGCGAAGGACCAATCGCTGGCTTGTGACTGTTGCCATTGCCATCATTACCATTTTGCCCATCACCATGCGACTTGCGGAACGCTGGCTTTGAACCAAAACTCTGTTACCCAAATTTGCGTTCCAGGTTTGCTTATTTGCGGCATCTGGGCTGTTCCAATGAACCAGAAGGCAACAGCTGCGACTCAGTGGTACTGTCGCCATCACTTCAAACAGAACCCATACCGACANGTAACTGAGTCCCGATGNTCAGGCATCAGGACTCATCACTTACNGAATACAACGGAAACGCAGGCTGTCCGATGGGCTTCATGGCCAGCGAGATCAGCAAGGTCTCATTGTCATCCGGCGCTACACGATTGGGACGAATCTCCCCGCATCCGCGACAGCGATGCAATAATACCCACTCCCCGCTTCGCACCCAGATGGCAATAGGTTCCATCAGACTTTTGCAGTCCGATGCTCGATCCCCCGGAGTAACATCCAAATGCACACTGTGCAAACAGAGCGGGCAATGATTCCTTTGCTTCGTTCCAGATTCTGGAATCCCAATCACATGCTTACAGTTTCTGCATCGGAATTCTCGGGACGGTTTTCGCCTCTCCGAAAGAGATACCTTACCCTTTTCCCGCACATTCTGCGCACGAGAATGGCCAAGGCCTTCCTCGGCTGGATATTCCGCATCGTCATCGCTCTCGAAATATCGCGAGCTCTTACCCTGTTTTCGTTTCCCGGGTCCGGATCGTCCGGATCGATGGAATCCACCTGATTGATTCGAATCCTCCTCGAAGTCACCAGGATAGTCGTAGTATTTCATGAAACCCTGTGGCGCATAGAACCGCCGGTCGCTTCCGGCGATAGCTTCAGGGGCCCGTAGATTGATTCACTCGCCTGCATCCAACGGGGATGGCCAGATCTTAGATTGCGTTCAGCGCGGCGAGGGTCCGATCCACGGCCCCTGTTACAGGGTGGCTAGATATGACATAAAACTCATTCGAAGCACGATGCTTCTATGCGAAAGAAACTGGTGCGAAAGCGGAAGTCAAGAATATTTATGGATGGAAACAGGAAAGTCAGGGTCTTGCTTTCGACTTCGAAACCAACAAGCTTTCCAGAAATACATCCAGGATTCTACGAGCATCGGACAGTGCATTGGGCCTCTTCTGCTCCGCCAGCCAGAGTGCTGCCTCATTCATGGCTCCACTCAGCATATAGCTCAGGGCCTCTCCGGGNAGCTTTCGCAGGATTCCGGCCTCCATTAGCTCCTCCAGGCCAGCTCTTAGCTCTTTCACACCGTTTTCCGCATCGATCCTTCGCCATTCCTGCCAGCCTAGCACCGCCGGGCCATCCACCAGCAAAATCTTTCGAATACCAGGCCGCGCTGCTGTTTCTACGAATGCATGGCATCCCAGGCGAAGACCCTGCCAGGGATCATCCACGCTCCTGTAGGCCTTTTCAATGGCCCGAACTACATCCCCCTGGACTTCCTCCAGCACCGCTCGAAACAAATCCTTCTTATCTTCAAACTGGTGATAAAGAGCTCCCCGGGTTAGTCCGGCCCGTCCTACCAGTCGCTCAAGGGATAATCCAGCATATCCGGAGGATGCGAAATCTGTGCGCGCCAGCCGCAAAAGCTCTCTCCTGGTATCTGCCGCCTGTTGCTTCTTGCTGGCCGGTCTTTTGCTCTTTTTCGCNGAAGATCTGTGGAGNTTTCTTCGAGGCCATTACGCAGGCTATCCATNGCCCGCTACTCGGGTCATCCCCTTTTTTAGATACATACCGAATGTATGCACCAACGGTCGGCGGCGGCCTATACTGCACCACAAAGACCACGCATACCTTGCATGCCCGGACTCTTGCCCTCTTCCCGGCCCTTCATCAGACCTGAAAGTGTTACCTATGTGCCCGGTTTATTTTGCTACCCATGTGACCGGTCGTACACATCGTACACGTGCAGGGCCCCCGCCCTTGCGCCCCTCCTTGCCGGCCCGCTTCCCGCCACCCGGACCACATACATACATCATGTATGTCAAAAAAATAGTTGCCGAACGGCTCGATACATACATACTGTATGTATGCGCAAGGACAATTCAGATGACCCAGGGTCAATGAGATCGAAGGGACATTACCGCGCCCAGTGCCCTCGATATCCCGGATCTCAAGAAATCTGAAATGTTCGAAGTCGAAAAGAATGAATGGAGAATCAAAATGAAACAACAAGAGAAGATGAAACTGGACAGCTTTTATCCTGTGCTGGGNACGAAGGATGTCCAGAAATCAGCAAGCTTCTATCGAGGAGTGATGGGGTTTGACACTACGTTTGAAGCGGATTGGTATATCAGCCTGATCTCCGGGAATGGAAAGCATCAGTTAGCTTTGCTGGACTACACACATCCCAGCGTACCCGAAGCCTTTCGCCAACCGACCACTGGCTTGCTCCTCAATNTCGANGTTCCGGATGTGGATCAGCAGTACGANCGACTTAAAAAGCTTGGGTTGCCAATGCACCTGGAGTTGCGATCGGAAGATTGGGGCCAGAGGCATTTCATTACAGAAGACCCGGATGGGAACCTCATAGATATGATTACTCTCATCGCACCTTCGGAAGAATACAGCGAAATGTACGATTCCGAAACTGCCACCGAGCTCTCTTCCAGAGGGTGAGGCGTCTCGCAGAGGGCCTGGATTCAGGCCTTCTGAATCCCTCGCTTATCCGGGTCTACTTGCTCCGGACGGATAGCAGTTTTTGTCCTAGTCTTCACAGGAAAATCGCATTCAACGCCAGTTTCCAGGTTAGGCAACTATCAGATATAGATCCGGTGCTACGAACATCAGAAACCGCAATCTAGAATCGTTGATTCTTCTCGAGGTCGGCAATGACGCTGCGAAGAAGATGCAAATGCATATCCCGTACAGTGTCATCATCGCTTTGAGCAAGCCAAAATGGAAGAAATAGATTCCAGTTCAATAAATGAAATACATAATCATTATCATACTCTTGAATCAGGGATCCGTCACGATAGAACCGAACCTTAAAAGAGATATCTGTGTTTCCGTAGGTTGGAATCCAGTTAAGGGTCAATCCAGCCAGGACGGCCATAACGGAACTTATAGGCCCGGTATTCTCAGAAAATTCGATGGCCAGGTGATTCCCCGATTTGCGGGGTTCCAGTCCAACGAACTCAACATCCTGAAATCGTCCAGAGTCTTTTAGCTCATCGAGCCCGGATTGCAATCGCGCCTTCCAGGAGTAATAATAGAGTTCCCGAGTGGAATCATCCAGAGAAGATGAGTCCCAATTTTCGTAGGTATAGGAGATTGTTAGTGGAGGAGCCACGTTGGAGGAAGTCTGGTAAGCACTTTGCAAAATCTCTTCGTCGCCAGAAATCCACGTAATGCAGCCAGAAGCAAACGAGCTCAGTAGCATAATCATACAAAACCTGAAAGGCAGTCCCGACAGTTTCCGACCTTGAAGCATCCAGTTCATTATTTTATATCTCCGTAGCGCAGTTTACTCTGTTAAAAACAAGAGTTTGCGATTCAAAGTTAGTCCATGGAGATGGTCAACCAGGAATCCAAAATTCGATTCTCTGCAGTGATTGCCCGGGTATCGAATTATAGAATAATACCCCGGGAGAAACCGCTCTGCAGCTGGCAGATTATTCTCCCGCCTACGGAGATAGGCTCGCAGCATAGAATTGTGCCAATCATTCCAATCGGTTCGATGAAATGATGGCGACCCATCGACGCATTTTCTGGCAGACAGATCCGGCAGAAAGATTCAGAGTAGGCCATGATTCTAATGCCCATGGCCAGCGAAGACTTCGATCCTACAGAAGCTTCTATTCTATACGTTCACTTGCATGAAGCCGGCTACAAAGTTTGCTTTGCAACCATGGATGGAAAGCCTGCCAGGCCGGATGATCGAATGATTACAGGTCGTGGCCTTGGAATCTGGAAGGGAATTCTAGTGGCTCGAGAGGATGCCGTGCAAGCTTGTGAAAGAATGATGCAGGATCCCTCTTTTCAGTCTCCAATAAAATGGAGCGAAATGGACCCATCCGAGTACCGAGCCATGGCATTGCATGGGGGGCATGCACCTGGAATGCGACCTTATCTGGAATCCCGCGAAATCATGAAAGTGATTCGTAACTTCATGGGCGATGATAAACCACTGGGTGCTATTTGTCATGGTGTTGTGCTCGCGGCTCGTGCACAAAAGGACGATGGAAACTCTGTCCTTCAGGGCTTCAAATGCACTACCCTGCTAAAGTCTCAAGAGCTGGCTGCCCATAACATGACCCGGTTATGGCTCAAGAATTACTATCGCACTTACCCCGAAACAACCTGCCAGGAGGAGGTAACATCGGCGCTGGCCAATCCCGAGGATTTCCAGGAAGGCCCAAAGCCGATGTTTCGCGATTCCCCGCAAAAACTGAATCGAGGCTTTGCGATTCGAGATCGAAATCTGCTTACAGCCCGATGGCCCGGAGATGCTTACAACTATGCCCGAGGTTTTCTAAAGATGCTTCAGGAGTCAGGGACCTCACTCGAATGATCCGCAGCCTGAACTTTCAGCATGCACCAGAGCAGCTACGAAGTCGTCATTGGCTTTGGAAGCTCCAACGGAATGCGCGGGACGTTTCAGCCGGAATAGCATTCTATACTGACTCAGGCAACACTGATTTACTTTTGAAGTCTTTGACTTACCTATGTATTCGTCAGGAGAGTATTTCGCTTCGATAATTCATCGGATTGGGAACAGAATCTTAAAGTCGAGCAATCCAATTGAGATCCTCTGGATTGGCAATCCTTCAGTTGCTGAACCACCTGGTTTCGCATCGCTTTTAGATCTCGAATCGCCGTGTTAAGGCGCTCCAGACGATTTTGCAAAGGTTGTTGCAAAGATTCGCAATTATTTTGGGAGCGAGTTCTGGTCAGCCCCTTGATTTCAGGGATACTCAATCCCAGGCTCTTGAGCTCAGAAATCCAGCTTAGCCTGATTAACAGCTCTGCATCATAATCCCTATAGCCATTTTCCAGTCGACGCACCTCCCCCAGCAACCCCTCTCTTTCGTAAAATCTCAATGTGTCCCGCGACAGGCCGCATTGCCGGCCAAGCTCTCCGATCTGCATTTTTTTCTACCTCCCCTATTGACCCTGGACTCGACTCCAAGCTTTACATTGAAGAAACTAACGTTAATCGATTCGATCAAGGAGGAATCTATGAAATCGAAGTCCATTATTTATGCAGCGGCTGCCGGTGCGCTGGGCACCCTGGCCATGACAATTCCAATGCTCATCGGTATGAAGACTGGCGTCGCGCCCATGCCGGAACCCATACCCCGGGCAATTGTAGGGGAACTGCTACCAGTAAGCGGAGCGGCTCTGATGCTAGTTGCGATGATATCTCACTTCGCATACGGTGCTCTCTGGGCGGTCCTTGCAGATCAATGCCTGCCCTCTTTTAATGTATGGACTGGACTCTGTCTGGGAGCCTTTCTGTGGGCCATCATGCAACTGGTCGTTCTACCTCTCATTGGCTGGGGTTTCTTTGGAATGAATCATACTCCTGCCATCGCCGTGGCCACTCTTGTTTTGCATCTGGTTTATGGAGCCAGCGCAGGCATCGCGGCTCAAAACCTAAGGCGCGGACAAGAGGCAGATTCCATATCGAATTGATGAGTCCATGGGTATCCGCTCCTCAGCGGATGCCCGTACCCTCTGAACTTGCAGCTATGCAGAAGATCAACCGGCCAAGCTCTGGCCTGCTATTTCTCAGCTCAATCATTCGAATTCGACAGTCAAATTGTGATTCCAATTCGGGATTCCAAACTCGACTGTATACAGCCGATACGCTCCTGGCTTTCGCTGCAGCCAAAAGATACCTCTTCCCGTGCCGCGAACGACCAACCGGCAAATCCAGGCCATCCGCGGCCTCCCAGCCCAGTCCAAGTTTTCAATGCGTACTTAGGACAGTAGATTCTGCCTGACCTCACAGCCTAATCTAAAGGTTGATCTTCATCGGGGGCCGGCTCTGTGCTCCGGGACATCCGTCTCGTCTGCCGTCCAGGACACAGAATTTGACTGACTTGAGAAGCTTCGCATGGATTACTGGGTCTATGCAATTTCATGAGCAGACTGTGTTATCCAAAGGATTGAAGCTCTATATGAAGTGGGCCAATCCATCCAGATCTAAGACCACAGTCCTTTTTCTACACGGCTTCCCGGATGATCATGAAACCTGGAGCAACCAGCTGGAAGCTTTGAGTAAGAAGTATCGCGTTGCTGCCCTGGAAATGCGAGGGGTCAATCGAAGCGAAAGACCGGCCAGGGGAAAATCGTATGCTGTGCGAAATATACTCCCTGACATTAGCAGGACAATCGAAGCGCTGGGAGGCGACCGAGTTCATTTGATTGGGCATGACTGGGGCAGTATGATTGGATGGTGCTACGCAACCGATCCCATCTACAGCCAGAATCTGCTCAGCTACCAGGGGATGTCTGCGCCTCACCCGGGAACCATTCTGACCTATATGGGAGACAAGCTAAAGAAGTTCGATCTTGGGCCTCTGGGTCGTCAGTTGCTGAAGTCCTGGTATGTCTGGTACTTTCAATTGCCGTTCATTCCGGAATTTTCCATCAGGCGCCTCTCCCCGGTATGGCGCGGTCGTTTACTCCAAAAAGGAGGAATGACGGCCGATGATCCGCTTGTACTGAAATCGAAAGAAGAATTCGCTGCGATAACCACAGGCTCCGTAAACCTGTACAGACAACTGCTACGTCGTCGGCCTGCGAAACCTGAAGCGCCTACAATTCCTACTCAGCAAATCATACCTTCCGCAGATCTCTTCGTTTCCACAGAACTCTATCATGGACAGGCCAGACTCCTGTCAGGTTCGAACTATCGCGAAGTACCTGTTGACGGACCTCACTGGATTCACAGAACCAATCCTGAGCTGATCAATGAAATCTTTATCGCATTCATAGAAGAACAAGAACGAAAAGCGCGAGGAAAGCTCAAAGGTGTGTCGGCAGGAAGACAGACTTCCAAAAAGAAAACGTCACAGAATCAGGGAAGAGGCCCCTCAAGCAAGGATAGTAAGAGGAGCATCCAATCGAGCCGGAACGGCAAAAGCAGCAAGAAGACGCAAAAAAAGAGAGCTAGCACAGGTTCCAAAAAGCCCGGGACCCGGGTAGCGTCCGGGTCGTCCCGAACCGCAAAGAAAAAACCCGCCCGGTGAGATCACTTGAGATAGTCAGTTGAGATAGCTCGTATGGCCAATAAAGACAGGCAAGTGCTCAGGTGAATCTAGCTAGCAATTGCCGGCTTTCTGGAGCGGATATTTTTCCGAATTAGTGCGGTTTTCAGTTGAACCTGGATGAGTTCCACTCGGTCTCATTCTCATGAAATCAATCTTTTCTCCAGGGCGAACCGTTATCCTGCTTCTGGTTTTCGTATCTGCCTCCCTCGCCGCACTTCCATCAGAAAGTGCACTCGTTAAATTAAACTCTCGCGAAATCTCCTACTTCTTTCGCTGTGCGCTTCAGAAAGAGGATCCGACCTGGATGTGGACCAGCGATACAGATTCCATTCGCATCGGTGGAAGTGAGTTTTCCGCGCTGCTGGGTGGAGCTCAACACATCCGATATAGTGCATTGCCCACGTGCATAACTCATTACGCACAGATGGACTTTTCCGATGGAAGCGGAGGCAACCTAGACTATTTCCATGGCCTGAGCGTTCTTTCCGGGATTCCCCTCTACCAGGAGCGACAGGAAATGCAGGTCTATTCTAACGAAATCAACTACTTTAATCCTGCTCTGATTAAATGGATCAAAGCCAATATGATTCCGGATCCGAAAGCCCGATTCACTGCGGATGCAACATTCCAGAAGTTATACGATATTGTTGCGAGAAGAAATGCTCGAATTCTCGCCTACACTCTGGTGGAGCTGAAGCGTTCCGGCGATTTTCAGAAGTATTATAAGGAGTATCTCGAAATGGATGGACAGAGTCGAGTGGAAATGAAGCATACAATCCTTCGCGACTCACCTCTCCACGATAGTCACAGTGCCGAGGAAACGGACGAATACGGATACAACTTCGCGCCCGGACATGCGGCCACCTTCTGGTTTCGCCGCGAAATGGATGGCACTGCCGACGAAGTCATGGCCCTTCTGAAAGCGGTCTTTGCCAGATATGACAGCGAGGCCCTGGGCCAGCTTTAGAGTCTGATTTCCCGATACTGGATACCGACACCCCTGACCAGAATATGGTCAGGGTAATGCCGGATCCTCGATCCTCGCGGAAACAAGGCCAGGACATCGGCAGATGTTCGAAACTACCCAGCCATGCTTTTAATCAGGCGCCTGTCGACCGTACTCACCGAATCGGCTGGCCCGAGCTCTAGTGCGGCTTTGCCACGTCTGGCGTTTTATGGCGAACCTTTGGGACGCGTGAAAATTGATTGACGACGTTTCAGAAAATGCAGGGGAGCTGGCTTCGACCTAAGCAGGCGCTGTAGTTCGGGTAATACGCAATATCTCGCTTTAACCCGAACTAGTTTCGCGACCCGTTTTTGATTGCCGGGTGTCCCCGAAATGCGATCCTTTCCCCCCCCATTTGAGCGCAAAATCCCGAACGTTCGCATAAAATGCACATCCGGGGTATAAGGCGAACCTCGGGTCGCTGCAGGGATTTCATTGACAAACCGCCCGGATCTGATAGCCGCCAGCGCCTCCCGGAGAAGCGGAACTCCCCACCATTCAATGGAAAACCCTGAACCGACCCTATACACGATCCAGATTGCCCCCGGTTCTCCTCAGAGAACCGCAGTCCACCACTGCCCGAACGAGCCCAACTCTAAACTCACCGGACCCTAATTCCTTTGACATTTTTCGCGTTGCATGCAGGGTATGCCATGCACTTTCGAAATGTACTACTTGTGGTTCTTCTCATTGCGGCGGCCGCCTGCAAAAGAGAGACATTTGAACCGGCTACCCATCCTATGACTCTGCGGGTCATCAATCCAGGTAAACCCATTGACCTCCTTGCCGAACCACTCAAAGAACAGATGATTTCCTGGGATGCTCGGCAGGTACCGGAACTGGAAATCGAAGGTGTGCTGAATATTGAATATCGTGATGAATACTACCAGTATTTGCAATTAAAGTGCGCGGCTGGCCTGAAGTGCAACGGATCCAACGCTTATGCACCGGTAAGTCTTGCCATGCAACTTCATCCCGATGGAAAAATCGCAAAGGTTTACTCCCGAGATGAGCGAAAGAAACGCCCTTTTCTTATCATACCATCGGAACAATCGCAGAACATCGATGCGCTTCTCGCCTGGATGAAGAATCCTTCCGCGGACATTCCCGAAATGTTTGACCGTGCTCTTCTGGTATCCACGGCAGATTACTTTATCGATTCGCTACCGGCTCCTGAACAGGAAAGCCGCATTGCCGGATGGTATTATCTCGGATTGGCCATGAAAGATGAAGAGCATGATTCCAACTTCGATCCTTTCCTGAAGCGCTTCAAAGATATAGACAAGATCATTAATGTGGATGCTCGTGAAAAAGACATCGCGGATGCAGAGAAAAAGGGTCAGGATCTGCCAGGCGAGCTCGCTTCGAATCAGATAGAGTTTCTGCAGACATTTCGGGAGTTTGTAGATGAGCGCTTCATGGAATCTCTGGATAGCTATTACTATGATTTTCCCTTTCTGGCCAAAGACAATGCCGGTCTGGCAACGGCCATGAATAGCCAGAAGCTGCCTATCTACAATGAGCGCGTATTGAAGGATTTGCTCGCTGAAAGTGACTACGCTGGCACACGACGCGTTGTCCTGAACGATCCGCGGGGAACTCTGGAAAACTCGATCTCTTCCGAGGAGCAGTCTCAGGACGCTGATGAAGAAAACCGCGAAAGCGAAGAAGACAATACAGAGCGAAGCGATACTTCCGATTTGCCCGGAGAAACCCGCTCGCCCACGGTTATGCCTGTCGCATCCCGTGGGTTTTCCAATACCAGCGGCCTGTCCATTCAGGTAGGATCGGACCCTTCCGTGCACATCACCTCGGTGCAGGCCAAGCCACATAAACTTGGATTGGCTCTCAAGGTTCAGGGAGTGCACAGAGAAACGAAAAGCAAACTTGAGTATGAGCTTGAACCACAGAAAGAATCTACCTACCTTATTGCGGCTCGAAAGTCCACACTGGAACGATTTCGCTCCCTGAAGGATGATGAGATCATGGGGGCCGCAGATTTCCGCACTCGTCTCCTTCTGGCTACGTTGAAGTATGGACAGGGAAGCTACGACCGAAAGGAAAGAAAGTTTCAATACGTAGTGTACATGGACAGCCCATCCTACTGGAGGTTTCTTACCATTATCAAGTCCAACGAGATGATCGACGTCCGAGATGAGAACACCTATTCAGGAGCTCTAGACCTTCCCAACAGTGAGTCCGAATTGCGATGGGCTCAGCATTATGACAGGGAAAGCGAGCTATCGCAATTGAAGCTACACGGACAGTTCCACATCTGCGAACGAGGCTGCTGGGATGAGAAGATCGAAGTGTCCTGTTTTGACAACACCAGACAGAGCTATCTTGTGGCCGAGTTCCCGGCACGAGTGCTGATGAATTCCGAAAATGAGAATCCTCCAGTGGAATTCATTCTGGTTCATGAAAGGCTGCAAGCGGGCTATTATCACCTCCAGCAGGCCTGTTCCGAGGCCATGGGAGTTCCTGTGCAGAATGAATTCAATGACTGGATTGTTGCATTCTCCGAAAGCCGGAACTCTATGGCACTCAGATAAGCGATTCCCATCGCCATGAAGAATTGGCGTATTCCGCTTCTCGCCGGCACTCTGGTCGGATTGCTGTTTTTGCTGGGTTTTCTTGCCTCGCCTGTGCGAAAGCAGATACAATCCGTGGAGTCTTTTCATCTTCCTGGAAAGCTTCGCGGTATAGGTCCTGGATGTGCTGGCTGTCACTTCAATGTGAAGTTTGCGCTGGATGGTCCGGCGGCTTCGCTACTGAGCAAAGGTGTGCACTCCATGCGCCAGGAGCTCCTGGAACATCCATTCTTTACAACTGCATCCGAAGATTGTGTAGGATGTCATTCCGGGGTCCATGATTCCTGGCAGCAGTCCGCTCATGGACGATCGTTTACCAATCCCATATTCCAGCATGCCTTCAAGCGCGATAGGAAAGCATGGTGTCTGAACTGCCATGCTCCTCTCTGGGATCCCGATACCATGGATCCAGAAGCCATCGCCAGCACTCCCGATATGAAGTCACGGTACGCCGAAGGAGTCAATTGTTCGGTCTGTCATATTCGCGATGGAGCCATTGTGGGTCCCAATGATTATTCCGGCAAAGAGAATGAATTGTTCCATCCAGTGACTTTTGATCCAGGCCTGCGAAGCGAATCCTTCTGCGCCGGATGCCATCAGTTTAATTTTGTGCAGGAGCTGGAACCTTTCGTTATCTACGCTGACGATGCAGTGATGCAAAACACCGTTCAGGAATTCCTGCAGCATCAGAAAACGATGCCTGCAAATTCAAAGGGTTGCGTGGACTGCCATTTTGAGCCGGACCATAACCTTGCCTCAAACAATGGAGATCCCCGGCCGGCTCTGACTCTGAAACTGCAAATGCGACCGGTGTCAGACTCGCAAGGGAAAATGAATAATGACCAAGGGCCTGGTCCAACCGAAAGGGTGGAGAAGCGAAAGCGGATCGAGCTCGAAGCAAACAGAGCGCGAAAGCGGATAGAGGTCGAAGCAAACAGGGAGCAAAAGCAGCTAGCCCCTGAGGTAAATCGCGGAACAAATCATGCAGCACTCGAAGCGAATCAGAAACGCCACGAATTACAGGCTCCAATGAATCGGAAGCCGACACCCGATGGTAGCAGCGAGCAAAATCGCAGCGAATCACAGCAAAAGTTCCACTACAATCTGGACTGGACAATCGAAATGGAGAACCTGGGACATCACTATCCCACCGGGGATCTGTTTCGCATCCTCACACTTTATGCTTTTGACAAATCAGATCGAGAGATCTATCGATATGACTTTCGAAAGGAAGTCCGAGTCATAGACCGTGCCATTGTTCGCGATACTACACTAAAGCCTGAAGGAGGTTCCTATCGGGCATTTCGCAGCGACAGTGCCCTGTTACAGACAAAGCCGGTGCGATGCGAACTGGTTTATAGGCTCCAGGGCTCCATTGAGCCACGAATCGCTCCCCATTTTCAGCCCGGTATTCTTCGCAAAGTGCTGTATTCTGGCCCCTGCAAAGTGGATCCAAAATCCTTTTGATCTGGAAAGACTAATTTCGAACAAGATGCACAGAGGAGCCTGCACTACTCTTCTTAACTTGGATCTGGCATGGAATGGTCCTCTTCAGTTCAGAGACATGCGAAATAATTCCGACCATTCGGTTTTCCCGAATCTCTTCGAGAATGGTCATGGCCCTGTTCAGAGCTTCCTCGTCCAGGGTACCAAANCCTTCGTCCAGAAAAAGCGAATCCATTTCAATGGTGCCGGCCCTTTCTTGAATCACATCGGCCAGACCCAGGGCAAGGGCCAGAGATGCGAGAAACTTCTCTCCGCCAGAAAGCGATTTAACGCTTCGCGGAATTCCTGTGTGAGCATCCAGAATATCCAGGTTCAGACCGGTTTGCCGATTGCCATGTTCTACTTCAGCGCTTACCACCAGTGCATATCTTCCATCCGACAAACGGCTGAGCCTCTGATTGGCATGGTTTGTGACATCTCTTAAATAGTAGTTCAGAACGAAGTTCTCAAAATTAACTTTGCGATGATTGAATCCGGCCAGATCGTCGGCCAGTTGAAACAATGGAAGGTTATCCTTCTGGATTTGATCGATGCGATTCTGTAACTCAATCCTTCTGTTTTTCTGTCGAAGCAATTCTTCCAGGTTGGATCTGGTGGCTTCCAACTCCTTTTCCTGGCTGTCAGATTCCAAAGTCAGCTCCTGAATCTTCTGGACTGTGGCCCCCAGATCCGGTGCTATTTTTTTAGCCAGCTCCTTATTCAGGCTTTCCAGCAAGGTCCGGATTTGTTCCTTTCGGCGATCGTATTGCGCCAACTCCTCCTTCTTTGCCGTCAGACTGTCCTCATCCATAGCGGCCTGCTTCGCTTCTTCCAGGCTCTTGAATTTCGTCTTCTTTCTCAGGGTCTCGATCTTTTTTTCGCGCTCCTGCTTTTCGGCCTGAGCCAACTTCAATTGCTGATCGGTGGCCTCCAGACTGGCCGAGTTAGCTGTCTTCGCCTCCATCAATTCCTTCTCTTTCAGATCAATGGCAGCCATTTCCGTTTCCAGCTCAGCGCTTTGAGATCGCAGCTCTTCCAGTTGCTTCGCAATACTGCTTCGTCCAGCCAAATCCTGCTGCAGAGACTCCATAGTGGACCGTAGCGATGCGATTTCGCTTCTCAATGACTGTTTTTCTTCGGTAANCCTGGATAGTGCGATTCGAAGCTCGTCCTCGGATTTCTGAAGCTCTTTTCGCCGGATTCGCAGTTTCTGGATGGCATCCTTCAATTTTCTGGATTCCTGCAATCGAGTTTCCAGAGATATTACTTCCTGCTCCTCTGCAGATCGCGCAGCCATCGCTTCATCCCGGGCGAAGTCTAAAGCCTTCCGGTCTATTTCAAGATCCTGCTTTTTCTCCAGCTCATCTTCCTTTGCGATGCCCAGAGCGCTGGAAAGAAGCGATTTCATGCCCTCTCTTTTTGATCCTTTCCTCGATGCACTGGACTTTCCGGCAGATGTCTCCTTGCTTTCAACTGCCGTGAAGGGCGATTGGATGCTCAATCCAATCAACTGACGAGCATGCTCGCNCATCATGGTTTCGATGCCGGCCAGCTGACTTCGACTCTGCTCCAGATTATTGCGAGCTGTATCCAGTTCTTCTTCTTCAGTAAAGGGGGATGTATCCAGATGAGCCGGGGCCGGATGATCCGTGGAACCGCATACGGGACAGGGCTTGCCCTCGCTCAATTGGACAGCCAGCCCCGCAGCCATACTCTGGTTTTTGCTGTCTTCCAGCAGTCGAAGGTTGCGTTCGTTGATTGCCACGGTTTTTTGAACAGCATCGCGTTCCTTCGCTTTCTCTTGCAGCATTCCGAATTCGCGAAGGGCGGCATCCAGCGCTTCCAGACGACCCCGATGCTGACTCAAAATATCATACAGGGAGTCGCTATCCTCCAGCGAAGATTCCTGCGCTTCCAGCTGCTCATCGCAGGATTTCAACGATTCAAGAACTTCNGCCATGTCCTTNTCCATGGCTTCTATGGATTCGCTTCCCTTGACCTCCTGCTTTTCCAGTTCTGCAAGCTTCCCGGTCAGTTCAGACAATCTGGACTCTTTCTCTACCAGCGGCTGAAGTTCGCCGATTTCGGTCTGTATATTCTGCCGTTGCGAAGACAGTGATTCTCGTTTCTGAATCTCATCCGAAAGACTCTTTTCCTTCTGGTGCAATTCATCCTTCTGCTTCTCAAGTAGAGTTCGCCTGGCTTCGTATTGATTTAGCTCCTGGGCAAGTCGTTCCAGTTCATTTATATAGGGCACCAGTCCGCTGGCTTTCTCTGCCATGGAAACCGAGTTTCTCAAGGCATCCATCTGGCCCTGCTTCTCTAGAAGCAGGGCTTCCTCTTTCAGATATTTCTCTTTCTCTTCGAATCTCCGGGCAATGGCATTCTCCTGTTCCTGCTGCCTGACCAGAGCTTCCATTTTTTTCTTGAGTTCCGCTCTGTCCTCCTCCAGAGAAGCTATCTCTTTCTTTAGCTTTGTTTCATTGGCTTCCAGATTNTCCAGNTCAAGGGATTCCTCAAGTTCATCCAGTTGCGNCTGAGCTGTTCGCAACTCCTGATTCTTGATGCGCTTCTTCTCGGCGATGATCTCGGTAATTCGTACATGCTCTTCAGTGGGGAAGAGCTTTCGCATGATTGCCTGACGACCCTTACTGTCCTCCTCCAGGAATTTCTGAAATTCTCCCTGCGGTAAGAGTATGATTTTAGAGAACTCCTCCTTGGAAAGATGCAATAGATCTACAACAAAGCGATTCAGCTCCGAGATCTTGCTGGTCTCCGGCACCGCCACCTCTTTTTCGCCNGCACCTTTGAGTTCAAAAAGAGCCTGATCCTTACGAGTATTCAGCTCTCCCTTCCTGTTACGAGAGACAATAAGACTTCTTTCTATGCGAAACTCCTTGCTACGGGCGCGAAACTCCAGGCTGACTTTTGCCGTTCCTTCGTCCGAGGAGTAATTGGATTTTATACGCAACGGATCCCTGGTTCCCGGAAGCTCCCCATAAAGTGCATACACCATTCCGTCAAAAAGTGATGTCTTTCCGCTACCTGTGGGGCCGCTTATCAAAAAGATTTCATCCAGCAGGGTAAAATCCACAGTCTGAGACTCCGCGAAAGGACCAAAGTTCTCCAGTGTAAGCCTTATGGGCTTCATGGATTCTTTCTCCGGGAATCTTTGGGCGCTGATTTAGATTTCTTCGTTTTGCTCAATTCGGCGTCGCCGTAAAGTGAGACCAATTCCGCTTCAAACAGAGCTTTCTTTTCTTCCTGGAGCGCCGCCTCGTCCGCTGCCAGTGCGGTATTGTCATTGGAACGGCCCGTTTTCGATTCCGTCAGTCCGCCTTTGGACTTGCCTCCAGTTTTAGAATCCGTCTCCCTGTCGTTTGATCCAGCTTTCGAACCCCTCTTCTTCCTGACGTTCTTTCCAGATGCTTTGGCTAACTTTGCCTCAGTCTGGTTTCTAGAATCNGAGTCCTCCGGTGAAAGCAAGCCTTCATCCGATGTCTCGTAGGTTTCGGATGCCCTGGATGCCTCGGATCCATAGAGATACTTCTGGAACGATTCGAAGTCATCCTCTATGGACTTCCCTTCTCGCTCGGGGAAGGCATCGTCTGCGGAAATTTTGTTAAGCTGCCGGCGAATGGAAAGCAAGTAAGGAAATCGAGCACTGAGCCCCTTCATTGGGCTTCCGGCCACCGTTGTATCCTTGAGCTCAATTTCCAGATAATCGTTCTCATATTGGTTGTATTCGCTGGACTCCAGCAATTCATTATAGTAGCCGCTAATCGCAGACACCGAGCGCAGAGGCTTGACAGGTATTTTCGTCACATTGCGTAATGAAAGCGAATTCGCATGGGAAGAGTTCCATTCGATTTTCGCACGGGTCCGGCTTCGCTTTGCTGCAGCATCCTTCTTTTTTCCCGCAGTCTTTCTACTTCGCTTACCGGACTTTGTGGTCCGGGTCTCTGTGCTTGAACTTTCCGATGGATCTTCAGGCAGAAGTGAAAGCTGGTCCTCAGAGACGGTCCGGCGTGATTTCGCTTTTCCGTGTTTCGCCGGGTCGCTCGNGTCGCTCGGGTCGCTCGGGTCGCTCGGGTCGCTCGGGTCGCTCGGGTCGCTCGGGTCGCTCG
>PBEB01000010.1 GCA_002717505.1 Leptospiraceae bacterium | reverse complement strand
AGTCCATGCCGAGCGCATCAGAACAATGCCCTTCCGGTCATGAGAGCCAATGCAGAAGGCCATCAAAGCAGTGGGATCTCCCATTATGAAAGGAAAATGCGAATTCTGAACTCCGGCCACTGCTGCAATAGATCCAGTCCACCTCCACAGAGCATCAACAGTGCAGAATGTATGACCAGGCCTTGACCAGAACCAGACATCGGCTCTCCGCTTTCCTTGGCCGCGACCTGTGAATCCGCGAGATTTGCCATCCCTCTTTCAAGCTTCCCAGGTTGCCTGGATTCCGAGGGACCGGTATTTCCGGGTAATGTAGAATCTGCCAGATCTAAAGGCTCAATAAGCCAGTTCAGTCGGTGCGGCCCGGCCAACTCGGAGATTCGAATACCGGAGTCCGAGTGCACCAGGGCATTGTGGAGGATTTCTCGAACGGCGTAGAAAACCGTTTCCTTTTCTGGAGCTTCCAGGTCTGGCTCGCTAAGAACTTGAATCTCGCCTCGGGCGTATCCCTTGCTTCCCAGTGTCTGGCGAATGCCCTCCAGCAGGCCTTTCTTGAGCAAAGTATTATCGTAACCGGGCATCTCTTTTAACAACCCGGCGATGGTTCGGTGAAGACTGGTAAGTCTCTGGATGAGTTCATCGCCGGAGTTTCGTTCCAGAATCAGGCTATGAATTTCCGGAAGAATTTCATCGTGCAATACCCTTCGAGCCATGGTTTCAGTAAGTTTCCGGGATTTAAGATAATCCCTTTGCAGATCAATCAAGATACGCGAAAACTGAAATAAAGCCATAGCATCCAGCAGCCGTTCGCCAGTGGACCGTGCGAATTCCGTCTCTTCCCTTGTCAGTCCAGTTCCGAAGAGATGTAATTCCCCTTGCGGGATCTTACGCCCCAGTGCGATCCTCTGCAATTTCTGTCCGGCCCCGCTTTCTGCGTATTCAACGAACCGAACTGCATTGTTCCCCAGAATGGATGCATACGTTCCGCCTGCAACGATTCGGGCTCCATTCAAGCCCAGCTCGGTGCAAAGATGCTTCAGTACGGAATCTGCCGGGTCCTTTTCTTCCTGAAGCAACCTTTGATAAAGATCTTCGGTACCCGCTTGCATTCGAGCCATCAATCGCTCCCGGTCTTTCATCATTCGATATTCCAGATATCCCGATTGAAAGCCCAGGCCTCCCACAACAACCAGGGCCCATACGATACCGTCATAGAACGAGAGCACTCCAATGCACAGAAGGGAAGCCAGAAGAAGGATCAAAACATTCTTCCGAAAGTAGCGAAGCATCCCCAGTCTGGGCATATGCCCGCTGAATACTTCGTATCGAATGGAAGCCTGACTTACTGCGATAACGGCAACAAGAATTGTCAGTTGCGCAAGGATATCCATCCCGAGAATCCTGCTAGCCCCGGACCAGTCTGTGAACCATGCGCTGACGGTAATCAAGACCAGAAAGGTAAGGGAATAGGCGCCGATCTTGAGTAACCTTCGCCCGGCCGAATCTCCACCTCCGACGCGTAAATGGAGCAAGAGTATCGCAGAGATGACAGGAAGAGCACAGGCCAGGCCCAGAAGAAAGAGACCCGTATTGATTTGACCCTGCTTCAAGGATCGCTCCAGCGAATGCTCGGGAAACAACAGATCTACGGCTATAAAAGCAAGATAGGCGATGGCTGTCAGCGATACAAAGATCCAGGTAGATTTACTGGCAGCTGGTTCCCCGAAACGATTTCGTTCACTCACCGCAATGTTAATCAGGAATAGAAGTGAAAGCAGAGCTGCCAGATACAAAGTCCGGGGTAGCCAGAATAAGATTTTCTGCAACTGGCCGGAATGAAACCATACCAGCCCCAGGGTGTGCATTACAAAGAACAGGGCTGCACTCATCAAAGATAGCCCGGCCAGCAAAGCAGGATGACTGCTGCGCCTGCCATTCCAGAAAAGCACCGCTCCTTGATAGAAGAGGACAGATACGGTCCAGAGCGAAAGGAGCAGAGCAAGGAAAAAAAGCAGATCCTTCACAGGCGCTCATTCCTCATAACAGTGACCTTCGGAATCCCATTGTAGAAACTTGTTTTCGCGCACAATGATTGCGGCGCGAGTTCGAGCTACTTTTTCATCCGCCGCAGAATCATTCAGTCCCCAGATAGAATAGATCTGACCGTTGATTCGACTTATGGTCCTCTTATCTTTAAAACCCATCTTTCGAGCAATCTGCTCATTGCTCATCCCACGGGCCAGCATCTCAGCCACTTTTCTTTCGTTAGGCTCCAGAAATTCCAGAGGTGCATTGCCAGAACGAATTTCAATAACTCGATCCTCGATCTCGGGATCAATGAAGCTTCTGCCGGAAATGGCATCTTTAATCAGAGGAGCGATCATTTCGGGCAAAAGGTAATTGGACTTTCGCACATAGGCGAAATGACTCAGGATGCCGGAGTCCAGAAAATCCTGAAAGTATCGACTGTCGTCCTGAATGGAATAAAAAACCACCGGCATTCGTGGCCACTCCGTTCGAATCTGCACAGCACATTGAATTCCGTTTTCGCCTTCTAACTGAACATCCATTAGAAGGGCATCCGGAGCATACTGCAAACAATACTGAAAGGCCTCTTCTCCGCTGCCGCATTGAAAAAGCACCTGAAAACCTTCTGCAGCCAGACCGCGGCCCAGCCCTTCACGTAGCCTTAGATTATCTTCTATTATACCCAGTTTCATCTGTTTTCGCCAGTCAATGAGAACAACCTGAATAACCGACTAACTCTTCCTCATAGCCTGACTCATCCACGGAAAAAGTAAAGCACCTGAGTGCTTCGGAGCATGCACTCGGAAGGTTTTTTTTGGGATCAAATTAAGATACATTTGGACCTCAGAAAAGCCCGAGAGGTAAATCATGCTAAGTGTAAACCAGGCAAAGCGAATACTGAAAACGAGACCCTTTTACAGGAATGTTCAGCCCAGCTCACCCTGGGATTCATTTCTGGAACACTTTCAGAGAAATGAGTCCGTCCAGGAGAGCCAGAAAGAGATAACATTACCTGAATTAGAATCTGCTCAGAGAGATCACCTGCTTCGGTCTCTAGAGATCTTCCGACGGGGAGAAACCGGAGAAGGCCGAATCCTGAACCAGATAGAATTGCTGTCCTACTATCCGGTGGATCAGGAATACAGAAAATCATTGAGACTCTTTGTCGCTGAAGAGGGACGACATGCCCGCATTCTAGGGCAAATCATAAAGCAGCTTCAGGGTGAGGGTGATCCATCCCCACTGACTCAGATCAACTCATCAGAATCGGAAAACAGCATTAGTTACAGATTGTTCTATCGGGCTCGAGGGCTCATGGGGGTTCGCTTGAAACTGATGGTTCTACTTTGCGCCGAAATCATCGGATGCGAAAGCTACGAAATCTTAAGCCGTGCTCTGGGGAATTCTAAAGCCGGCGAAAGGTTAATGGAAATTCGTCAGGATGAAGAAATGCACCTGCGCTTTCCCTGTCAGTTCTTTCCCCTCCTGGGAGTCAGACCAATCTTTCGCAAGCTCTGGAACATGCTCTATCTGCCCATTGCCCTGCTGGCCTGTTTCACTGTGATTCTCGAGCACCGTAAGACTTTCAAGATCTTCGATGTGCCATTGCGAGACGTGGGCAGCCAGTTCTGGAAGCGAATTCTTACAGGAATGCAATGGATTAAGGATGGCATTCCAATGGAGGAAGCGAAATGAAACCGGAAAGTATTCAACACATAGCCTTTATTATGGATGGAAATGGACGATGGGCCACTGCCCGGGGTATGGATCGAAGCAAAGGTCACCGGGCCGGAATGGAGGCTCTGGAGCGCATTGTAATGGCCTGCAGTGAAAGAAAACTCCCCTATATATCTTTCTATGCATTCTCCACGGAGAACTGGAAGAGACCGGCCAGGGAAATCCGGGCCATTTTCTTGCTGATGGAGTATTTCTTTCGCAGAAGGATGAAAGACCTTGCCAGCCAGAACATCCGCATACTCATTTCTGGAGACTGGTCTGCCCTGCCAACGCGAAGTCGAGAAATTGCGGCCAGGTGCATTCGCGAAACAGCGCAATGTACGGGCACCACGGTAAATCTCTGTATGAATTACGGTGGCCAGATGGAAATTCGCAGAGCCTGTGCACTCTGGGCTGCCCGATGTCAGCAATCCGGTGAATTCTCGATTCCCGATGAATCGGAAATGCAGGAACTACTATACTCTGGATTACCGGATGTCGATCTCATGATTCGCACCGGTGGGGATCATAGAGTTTCCAATTTTCTACTCTATCAGATGGCCTATGCGGAGTTGTTCTTCAGCGACATCGCCTGGCCGGACTTTTCGCCCGGGGATCTGGACAGCATACTTCAACAATTCGAAAACCGAGATCGCAGACTGGGTGGACTTTCACTGGCCGCCCAGTCTGCGGCCCAATAAAGACATTGATTGTACTCGGTTGACTCAGGCTTTTGGTTGCGCCACTCCATGGTAGCCTATTACCTGTGCATTCCGTGTGGCGCGCGGAGTTTTTATAGTGCCAGGCCAAGCGAGGAAAGCAATGAAATCGATCCAGGGAAAAGTGGCAGTTATAACAGGAGCATCACAGGGAATTGGCAGAGCCATCGCACTGGAACTGGCGCGAGAAGGAGCATCGGTGGCCCTGATAGCCAGAAGCAAAGAGAAGTTAATGGCCGTTGCTTCAGAGGCAGAAAAGCTAAATGCGAAAGCAGGAGTCTATCCTTGCGATGCCACCGATTCCGGAGCTTTGCGAAGAACCCTGGATCAGGTCATGGCTGATATTGGTTCCATCGACATCCTCATTAACAATGCTGGAGTAGGAACATTTAAGCCCCTGGAACAAATGAATGCCACTGAAAGCGAGGCTCCGGTAGCCCTGCCTTTTGGCGCAGCAGTGGTGGCCTGCCATCATGTGATTCCTGGAATGCTTGCAAAAAAGCAGGGCCACATCATCAACCTTACCAGTCCTGCGGGTTACTTCCCTTTTCCCTATATGGTCCCCTACACAGCAGCAAGATTCGCCATTACAGGTCTATCTTACGGTCTACATGAGGAGTTCAGTCGTCGCGGTATCGGTGTTACCCTGCTCTGCCCGGCCCAGGTGGATACCGGATACTTCAAGCAGAACGATGCAGATATGGGATGGTACCCTAGATTGGCTCAAATATTTCCCGTATTGCAGCCGGAGCAAGTGGCCAGGCAGGCGGTTCGATGCATCAAGAAAAACAAAAGGGAAAAGATCTTCCCAGTCTTGCTCTGGTTTGCGGTAAAATTTTACCTGAAAGCTCCCCGCTTCACCTTCGGATTTCTTCGCCTTTTCGGATTGCTGAGACCGGTAAAGGAACCGCCGCGTTAATCTCGAAGACGATTGGCCCATTCATTAAGGGATTCCAGCCAGTAGGTTCGCAAACTTCCGCCAGGTTATCGCAAGGCCGATGATTCAAGCGCTCATCGTACAATCGAGACGTGAACGGCAAGAAGGCCAGGTTTGCCGGGATTAATTGCGGTCCGGGGTTTCCGTTTCAGGGCCAGCCGAATTCGCTTTAATCCGCCCTGGATCAAAGGGTTAGTATTAGAGGCTCTTGATTTCGCACAATCAAAGTATGCTCGAACTGCGCTACAAAGCTTCCATCATGAGTCGTTAGAGTCCAACCATCCGATCCTTCCAACGCAAACTGGGCACCGGTGGATATGAAGGTCTCAATGGCAATCACGGCCCCGGCTTCCAGAGTGCGCATGTCTCTGGGATCTTCATAGTTCAGAATATCATAAGGTTCTTCATGAAGTGCGCTTCCCGTACCGTGGCCGGCTAGATTGAGAATCACATTGTAGCCTGCTTCTGTGGCCATGGACTGAATTCGGCGGCCAATGTTGCGAATGGGCATTCCACCACGAACGCTTGCCACGGTTTCCTCAAGGATGCGAAAGGATGTTTCGCAAAGTCTCTGCTTTTCCGCCGAGGCATTTCCCAGACAGAAGGATGCCCCGGAATCAGCAAAGAAACCATCGCACTCCAGGGATACATCTACGTTTACCAGGTCCCCATCCTTGAGCACTCTGCTTCCAGGAATGCCATGGGCAATCTCTTCGTTTACGCTTATGCAGGTTTGCCCCGGAAAACCATACGTAAGCTCGGGGGCAGAACGAGCTCCTTGCTCATTGAAATGGTCAAAAGCAATCCGGTCCAGTTCTGCAGTTGTCATCCCCGGGGTAGCGGCAGCCCGCATGGTTCGGATGGTACTGGCAACAATCTGGCCCACCTTCTGCAGAGAGCGAATCTGAACAGGGCTGCTTATAGACATCTTCTCTTAATGGGCAAAATCAGCAAAGTCGTCCAGCAATTTCATGTAGTACTTTGCATTTTCCAGAATTACTTGAGAACAATGCTCGTAGAAACAGCTCAAATGGGGACAATACAAGGCATCCCTGGAACAGAATTCCAGGTCTTTGAAGCAAGATCTCTGTAACTCGAATTGAACTTCCGAGATTCTGAATCCAGGCATTCAATGGAATCCATGGAAAATTATTGCTGCTCGGCTTCCATCTGCATCATGAAGCTCAGTGCATCGGCTACCAGTTCCCTGGAATTCTCCCTGAACCTGTTTTGAAAGGCAGTAAAGTCCTGTTCAAAGATAAAGCAAACGTATGCCTGAGCAAAACAGCACTCTGCATGACTGAGCCCGCTGTCAAACGTCGGGGATTCTTTCGATGCATCCTCTGATGCTTTCTGCTCCTGCATCTTCTGCTCGGCCAATGCCTGGGCAGTGCAGATGTAGGGGCCGAATCCCAGAAGAATGGCAATCAATGTGGTAATAGGCATTTCCTCATCTTCATGCCAACCCTCCCCTTTTTTTGGGCGCTTCAAAGACAGGAAGACACCGGCGATAGCCACGGACAAAACTGCCAGCATACTTCCCGGGTTTTTTAAATCAGCTTCATTTAATTCCAGATTCATTGCATCTTCCTGGACATCGAAAAAAATCCCCGGCTCTTCCATAGATGCTACAGTGACGCCCTCAAATTCCATTCCGAGTTCTGTGACCCAGGATTCTGCCACTGCCTGCGCCGCAGCTTCCGGATCGCTCTTATGCAACGATTCCCATTCACCTTTTAATGGTAATGGTTCATCGGCCCAGAATGGCTCTTCGCCATAAAAAGCTAGAAGCTCTTCGCTATGCTCAATGATCCATTCTTTGTTTTCAAGCTCTTCGATCCAGACCATGGGTCATGCTTTCCGCATCAGCAGGGCAGTCAATTCTGCTTATGGATTATCTCAGGCACCGAAAGGTGTTCTGCCACTCGGATTTGCCCGGGGCCCAACGGACCAGACGTTTGGATTCCGGCCTGTCCCAGCAAAGGTAGTTTGTGAATCAGCCCATCGGATAAAACAAGGATTACAAAATCCTGACCTTCCCGGAACGTCTTAATGAACTGAGCTTAAACGATCCTGAAAGAAATCCACTGTTGCGCGAAGACTTTCCTCATTCACTCCCAGAGTAGTGCCCATATGGCCATCAGGGAGTTCCACCAGATCGATACTACCGCCTTTCTTCGCCATGGCCGCAGCAAGTTTTCGTGCATGGGAAATAGGCACAATCCAGTCATATCGGCCATGGATCAGGAGCAATGGGGGAGCGGAAGGAGATGCATGATACAGCGGAGAAGCCTGCCGATAAACTTCGGGCTGAGTGCGAAACTCTGCCTTCAGCAGACGATGCATGGTAACAATGTCACCATAGGCTGTCAGGTCTGTGGGCGCTCCGGCTGTAACCACAGCCTGCACTCTTGCCTCATCAGAACCAGGAAGAAGGGCCAGCAACAAAGCCAGATGTCCGCCGGCGGAATAACCCAGAACTCCTATGCGGTCAGGATCCATAGACCAGCTCTCAGCATTGCTTCGCATATATTGAATTGCTTTACGAACGTCCTCAATCTGGGCCGGATAGGGATGATCAGGAGCCAATCTGTAGTTGGCATTCAGTACAACGAATCCCTGGGCCGCAAGTTCATTGGCCACATCGCTCATGCGTTCCTTGCTACCTCGCTGCCAGCTTCCGCCATGAAGTACCAGGATTCCAGGCCGGGCTTCTTCTGAGCCCGAAGGCCGATAAAGATCCGCCAACAGGGAATAATCAGAAGTCCGGTCATATACCAGGTCTTTCTCCATAGAATAGGACGTGGCTGGCTGAATTGCGGCGCCGGAACAGTATGTGCCCAGAAGGCACAGAAGGCTCAGAGCAGTAACAATTACAGTTTTTCTGGTCTGCGAAATCCACACATTGCTTTTTCCCATTCAGGCCCTCCAGGCTCACCGATTGTCCAGCGGTCCAATCTGATAATTTCGCAGAAAACCGGGTATGTGTTACATAAAAGATACTATTTGCGAAGGCATGCCATGGATTATGGCATCTTGACGAATAGGGAAAGGAAATGAGAAATGGTCCGTCCGGCCGTCCTCCGGGAGCGGTACAATACGGCATTACAGTGAGGAACCATTATGATTAGAAGTAACTACTTTCAGGATAACCCTGACCTACAATTGACCTACAACAGTCTCATCGACTGGAAAGAAATTATCGAAGCCTACGAACAGGGCTTTGGGGATGCAAAGAAATACAAAGAAACCGGCGAAGAAGCCCTGGCCATGGCACCGAACACCGTGGAAGAAGCCAAAGATTACTACACATCCGTTCTGGATTCTCTGGGAGAATTGATGGGGACCATGGTCTCCCAGAAAAGCCAGGAAATGGATCATGAAGGCCTGAAGTACAAAGATGGCAAGGTCACCTTTCCTAAAGCACAAGATGAGTGCTACGAAGCCCTTCGCGATGCAGGACTGATGCCTATGGCCATCAGCCGAAAGTACCATGGCCTGGGACTGCCTGTACTTTTGCAGGCCCTGGGATGTGACATCGCCGCAAGAGCGGATGCTGCTTTTTGCCTGGCATTCGGAAACATAAACATCGTAGAAATCATGGAGCGATTCGCCAGCCAGGAAATGTGCGATAAATGGCTACCAGACATTGCCGATGGAAAATACAGCGCGGCCATGGCCCTTACCGAGCCAAACTACGGATCCGACTTACCCAGTGTCCAGACCAAAGCTGTACAGGGCGACGATGGTGTATGGCGACTTACAGGAACCAAGCGATTCATTACCCATGCTTGCGGATATAAAGATGCACCCAGCGTAATCCTGACACTGGCAAGAACCGGTTCTCCAACCAGCGGCGCCAGAGGACTATCCTTCTTTCTAGTTCAGGGTAAAGATGTGCATGTGGCAAACATTGAGCATAAGATGGGTCTGCATTGCTCACCTACCTGCGAAGTTGTATTTGAGGACTCTCCCGGTGAACTGATCGGAAAGACCGGCTACGGTCTTGTGAAGTACAGTATGGGAATGATGAATGCCGCCCGATTGGCCATTGCTGCTCAATCTCTGGGAATTGCGAACGGTGCTTACTTTGAAGCGAAGAAGTATGCATCGGAAAGAATTCAGTTTGGCAAACCCATCGAAGAGATCCCGGCAGTGCGGAAGATGCTGGATAAAATGGAACGGGAGATTGTTGCTTCTCGCGCTCTGGTTATTGAAGCGGCCAGATCCATCGACCTGTATCATTGGAAGAAAGAACACCTGTTGAAGGAAGAAGGACGACCTGAGAAAGAAGTAAACAAAGACGAGACTCTTCGCTTCTGGGAGAAAATGGCAGATCTACTAACTCCTCTCAGCAAATATTACGCCTCGGAAGGTTGCATTGACGTAGCGGACGATGCGATTCAAATCCACGGCGGAGCCGGTTACACAGAAGAATACGATGTTGCTCGAATCTACCGTGATAGCCGGATCACTACAATCTATGAAGGTACGACTCAGCTGCAAACAGTAGCTGCCATCGGTGGTGTCGTGGCAGGAATGTCTCCCACCGGGATCCTGCGTCAGTACATAGAACGCGAAATGGGCGCCATCAACCCCGGCCAGGATTTAAAATCCCTTCAAGAAAGCCTGGAACAATGCGTCCGCGATTATAAATCTATTACTTCCGGTCAGAAAAAGGATGAGCTGGCATTTGAAGTTGTAGAAACCTGCGCTCGATTCCTGTGCGGCCTGCTGCTGGAGAAGTCTATGCAGAAACTCACAGGAGAAGATCTAGAAAAACGCCAGAAGCTAACGGAACAGTATCACCTGGACTCCCTTGCCATTGTGGAAGGAAACAAGATGAAACTGAGCCGGGCTGCCGCTGGCGCCGCTGTAGCCGTGGGCTGATCGTTTATGAATACTTTCCGGAGACGAGGTTTCGTCCCGGCAACAAAGCGGACCGGAATTCCGGTCCGTTTTTCTTTTTCCCTCGCCAGATCACTCTGGTCTTTCGCTCAAGCCTGGTTGGCTGTGGGGCCCATCGGAAATCACCTCTTGCAATAGGTATGGTCCACAGCCGACACCTCAGGGTAATCTCTTTGCCTTTTCCTTGCATTCTAGGACCGCCGAGAGCAAATTCCAGCACATGGGTGGAAGCCCATATTTCCATAATCAGGAGGCTCTATGCCAGCGGTCCAAACCACCCATTCTTCTGCTCAAAAGGCACCATTCTACAAAGGCAGTTCCTGGATTCTGGGAAGCCTGCTGGAAATGGAGAAAGATCCCGCTGCCTTCATGGAAAGACTGCTGCAGAGCTATGATGATGTTGTAAGATTTCGCCTGGCCACAGAGTCCGTCCATCTCTGTATTCATCCGGAAGCCATTTCGCATGTTTTGCATGATAACCATATGAACTATGATAAGCAGGTTTTTGATTACAAAATGATGGGTAGCCGCCTGCTGGGTAAAGGGCTCCTTACGAACGATGGGCCGTCCTGGCTCAAGCAAAGACGGTTGTCCCAGCCGGCCTTCAGCCATAAACGCATCAATGCGTACAGCTCCATCATGCAGAGGTGTACCGAGGATTTTTTGAAAGAGTGGCAACAGAAGGATGGCCAGGAACTGGATATGAGTGTTGAAATGGCAGCTCTGACGCTGCGAATCGTGGGGCTCACTTTATTCGGAAAGGATCTAATACATGAGTCCGCGGAGATTGGCCATGCCCTTTCAGATGCCAATCAAATGCTCACCCGTCGGCTTTTTTCCGGGATCCCGGATTTTGTAAGATTCATGCCACTGGATTTTAAGCTCAAAAAAGCAGCCAATCAACTGCGAAACGTAGTAGATGAGATCATTGAAGAGCGAAAGGGACATGAAGAAGATTACGATGATTTGCTCTCAATATTGATGATGGCCCGGGATGAGAATGATCGCGGAATGGACCCTGTACAGATGCGCGATGAAGTTCTGACATTACTCCTGGCAGGCCATGAAACCACGGCGAACGCACTCACCTGGGCTCTACATCTACTTTCGCTTCATCCAGAAGAGCAAGAGCATTTGTCCAGCGAATGCAGGACAGTCTGCCAGGGACAGGTTCCGGACTTCCAAAAGACAAAAGAACTGGAAGCAGCAAACCGGGTTGTCCAGGAGACGATGAGATTATATCCTCCTGCCTGGTCCATTGCTCGTCGCTGCAAGAAGGACGATGAAATCATGGGTTATCCCATTAAATCCAATTCGCTGGTATTTCTTTCGCAGCTGGTCACCCACAGACATCCGGACTTCTGGGAAAGGCCAGAACTCTTTCGCCCTGCACGTTTCTCTGCCGATGAAATCAAAAGTCGCCATCAGTATGCCTTCTTTCCTTTTGGCGGAGGCCCCAGGCTGTGCATAGGTGCGGATTTCGCCATGATGGAAGCGGTCATCATTCTGAGTTCCCTGATGATGGAATTCCGAGTAGAACCTTTGCGCGAGAAGGTAGACATGGAGCTGTTGATTACGCTTCGCCCCAAAGACGGACTCCCCCTTCGCATCCAACGCAGATCAGTCTAACATTGTGGGTCGACATTCTGTAGACATTGCTGCGGACTCATAGACGAGGTATCTTTCCGGAAGCGAAAATGCTTACAGAGTTGAATCACGGTGTAAGGACAAAGGACCAGGTGTTCTTTGGCCATACACCGAAACGGATCTCAAATAGTATTTCGTCAGACCAGGCTATGTTTGAACCAGTTTCAGAACCGGCTTCCAATCATAACTTGCTCGCTTCGAACCGGGCTTTCGAGCTACACTCCGTTCCGAGCGATCAATGCAACCTTCGGGAAAGCCTGTCAGTCAGGAATCCCGCATCCATAGGGAGGGGGCTCCGGAGGACGAGGCAATGAAACAACTACAGCCTGGCCGTTTCTCCAGTCCATCGCCCAGTCCCCATCCAGATAAGAATACATATATCCAAACTTCAATCGCAGGCGAGAACCCTGGTGATTTTCAATGGAGAACCTGCAGAATGGAGAGCCCTGGCCAAGGGAAGCCCAGTTTTGCACGGCATTACGAAAGGCCTTGATGCGATCATTACATTCCTCATCGGGTAGGTCTGCACCGGCAAACCACGCCTCTTTAATTCGGGAATAATCGAAATAGCGATGAATATTTATGGCGCTAGATTGGCAGACCTGTTTCTGTAAATGCAGGAAAGAGCCCTTAATCCGGTGGATATCGGCCCGGAGGCCTGTGACCAGAATGAATCCGAGGCCCATTACCAGAAGACACATTAGATGAAATCTCATTTGCTCATCCTCATCCGGTCTCCGTAGTGTTTATTTCTGGAAGCGCGCCGTGCAGCTTTTCCAGGGTATTCTTCAAATCTTCAATCATCAAGGGCTTCGACAGAAAAGCATTCATTCCGGCATCCAGACATCGCTGGCGCTCTTCTTCCAGTATGCCGGCAGACAGCGCGATTACGGGTAGACTGCGAATTTCTGCATTGCTATGACTCCGAATGAAGCGAGTGGTATCCAGACCGTCAAGCACCGGCATCATATTATCCATTAGAACAACATCGAACTCGTGCCTATCCAGCATTTCCAGGGCCACTTCGCCATTCTCTGCCACAGCTGGAAGGTGGCCCAGTTCTTCCAGGAAGCGAGTGGCCACCAACTGGCTGACTTTGTCGTCCTCCACTACAAGTACTCTCATTCCTTCGGAAGGATTTCTGTGAGCATCGCTACGCTTCATGCCCTCATCCAGAACAGGTGGAGCGGGAAGGCGAAACCAGAAGCAAACGGCAGGAGCACCTTTCATGCTTTCATTTCGCACTCCGATTGCGCCGCCCATTAAGTGCACTAATTCTTTGCATATGGAGAGTCCCAGTCCAGACCCTCGAAACTCGGCCCCGGATTGTCCCTGATAAAAAGCAGAAAAAACACTGGACCTTTTCGCATCGGACATATGCTCCCCGTTGTTGCGGATTTCGCAATAGATATGAGAGTCGTCCAATGACCCGGCCCTGAGTTCAATTATCGAACCTGTGGCAAACTTGATGGCATTGTCCAGGAGGTTCATGACAATCTGGGTGATGCGGCCAGAGTCGCCCAGAATTCGGGCAGGCATGCTGGCCATTTGATGCTCTATTCGAATACTCTTTTCAGATGCCTTGAAAGACATGACATCTACCGCATTGCGAAAGAGAAGCGAAGGATCCAGAGCGATTTCATGGAGCTTCAAGTAGCCCGCTTCCATTCGAGAAAAGTCCAGAATTGTATTCAAGAGTCCAAGAACATGCTTTCCCGATTGTTGAATAACTCCTACATAGTGCCTGGCATTTTCGCTCAGAGCTTCGCTTTCCAGCAAAGTAGCCATGCCAATAACTCCATTCAACGGAGTCCGAATCTCATGGCTGATGTTCGCCAGAAATCGACTCTTCGCAGCGCTTGCTTCAGCGGCCTTATGCTGCGCTTCGATCAAATCCTGCTGGTATTTCTGCAGTTCGGTACGATCCAGAATGATGGCCAGAAATACAGGAGAATCCTCTCGGAGCAACTGAAGCCGGACTTCCACCGGATAGTCTGTATTGTCTTTCCGGCGATGGAAGGTTTCAAAGACTATGAGATCTTTGGTTCCGTCTCGAAGCGGCGCAAGCATGGTCTCGAATGCGGCCATATCAAAGGCAGGCTTTAGATCAAGAGGCGTCATGGAGCGCAATTCCTGCATTGAATAGCCAAGGTTCTGGCGGGCCCCCATGCTCACTTCAACGAAGGTCAACGACTCCGCATCGAACATATAGATCTCATCAAAGGAACTTTGCATCAACAGGCTCAATCGATCCTGTAGATGCTGTTCTCGGTAGAATCTGGTAAGGTCCCGAGCTACCACCGAAGCACCCATCACACGGCCGCTTTCGGATCGAATAGGCGCAATCGTTACATGGAGTCGGAGCAGCCGTCCGGATTTATGCATTCGTAGCATTTCACCGCTTACGGTCTGGCCAAGGGATACTCGACGCAAATTTTCATCCTCTTCCTGCTTTAAGGAATCGGGAATCAGGCTATAGATGGATTGCCCTTTTATTTCCTGAGTTGAGTAGCCAAATATGCGTTCTGCAGCAGGATTCCAGCCATAGATCTTTCCCTGTAGATCCTTGGCCAGGATGGCATCCTCCGAAGACTGAATGATTGCAGCAAGGGTCCTTTGCAAAACCAGAGGGTCGGTCTGGTCAAGGCTCCATAGATCAAAAGGGTGCTCCGCTGGTTCCATTCCACTTTCTTTTTCTGGCCGAGTTCTACAATACAGGTTACGACGCTCATGGACATTCGCATATTCGCCGAGCCTATATTTTCTTTAGATAGCAATTCAATTCGTTTCAGTAAAGCACATAAAACAGTTTTTCAGAATGCATTTAACGAGCTCTTGACAATCCTTTCGCAAGAGATATCGTTTCCCGATGAGATTGGGAACCGGCAGTCAGCTCAGACTTACACTGGCAGGGTACCTGTTTACAGGTATAGGGATTCTGTTTATGATCGGCTTTCTGGGCCGAGCCGTAATGGGCTTCATGGGAGATCCGGAGCGTTCACCGTTTGGATATCTGGCCCTGGCCTGGCTCATGGTAATATTCATTATCGTAGGTCGCATAGTATTGAAAATGCGAGGCGACGTTACAGAGAAAGATACCTACGTTGCGCGAAGCAATGGCCGTAACGTTCCAAGAACCAGAGTGCCAAAAAAGTGGACCGGTAGATTCGTAGGTTGGATTTTCTTCGGGGTTGGATCTACTTTTGCCATGTTGGCATTGAGCTGGCTGCCAGGGACGCCCATCTACGGACGAACTCTGGTGCTGGGAATTGTATTCACAATTCTGGGAGGCATCGTTCTTGCGCTTACCTACTGGGCCCTGCATAAATCTAAAGGAGATGCAAAAGAGCATTCTCGACTGGAAGGGAAGCCTATGGCAATGTTAGGCCTTATTATCGCCAGTCTGGTGCTTTTGGTGTTCTTTGGACTTGCTATACTGGTTTTGATTCGCGATCCAGCAAACTGGGTTGGCGCTCTATTCTTTCTCGCTTTTCCGGCCCTGGGAATAATCATATTTCTGATTGTTCGTCGCAGCAAGAAGAAGCATGCGGAGATTCGCGAAGCCATCGAAATTGCTCGTCAGAAGACGGACTAGAGTTGCGCATCAGGTGGAGTCACTTTCGAATTGTTTCTCCATTCATGCCAGAAACCCAGAATGATTTTGTTTACGCTGAGAGTATAAAAGATGCAGGCATTCATGGACTGCCACCATTCCCAGTTTAGATGGAGTCGAAGAAACAGTGCCAGAGCTGTGACCAGAACCGAAGAAACCACGGCTTCGGCGAGGCTGGCCTCTCTCTCGCTGAGAAACTCTCTGGCGATATCCAGGCCATCCATCAGTCCCATAAACCAGAGAATGGCAAAATTGTACAGAAAGCTATACCCGGCAAAGATTAGAGCCAGCCACTGACCGTCAGGCGTCCGGCTCCAGGTTACGTAGGCCACAGAAACGGCAAGCCACCCACCCCCGCCTACCATGAAGAATATCTCTCTGGTTGTCTTCGCACGCGCCAGCCAGATATGCTTGATGGAAAGGTACATGCTTATCAAAACACTGAGTCCGTAGATGAGGAATACCGGGTTGAATCCAATGATCAGACTTTGCCATACAAGATCCAGATCCGTGAAGAGCATCAGGATAAAGCTGTAGTTCAGACAAAAAAGCGACACCTCATCATAGCCCAGGAAATCCACAACTCTCTGTATTGCGTTTCGGCGGTTTTGCATCTTCGTTTCGCTCCCGGATGGCCCGGACCTCCGCTACTCTCCCATCCAGGGTTTTGCGGTCAGCCTCGGATCGAACAGTCCCCGGGCTCAACCCTACAAAACCCGCGGCACTGGATCCCAGCTTTTCGAAGTCCGGGCAATTGAGCTTAAGAGGCCACCGGTTTTGGCGCGAGCAAGAGGAATTACCTTTCTCGGCGCAAGCTTTCTCCAGGCTATTGAGGCCTTCAGTCGAAGTACTGGCAAAATAAAGGTCGGCCGCCAGCTCCCGAAAGAGTACAAACCCATGGCACTGAAGCTGCCTCCGACACCTGAAGTCAGATTCCGAGGCGATAATCAGACAAAGATTCTCAATTTTTTCTTGACCATCTTAATTCCCACTATTTTTGTAGGAATTAAGATAAAAATCGGGGGGCGCAGCCCCAGAAGAGTGGCGCTACGGATCCCGTCCGCGGGCGGCTCAAAACCGATCAGGAGATATTTATGAAAGTCTATGAAGATAATTCTATGGCCATTGGAAGGACTCCGCTCGTTAAGCTGAACCGCGTAACGGAAGGAGCTTATGCCAATGTATACGCCAAAATCGAAGGAAGAAACCCGGCCTATTCTGTTAAATGCCGAATCGGCGCGAATCTGATCTGGGATGCCGAAAAAAGCGGAAAGCTAAAAAAGGGCATGGAAATCGTTGAGCCCACTTCCGGAAACACTGGTATTGCCCTGGCCTTTGTTGCTGCAGCCCGAGGTTATAAGCTAACTCTGACCATGCCAGAATCTATGTCTCTGGAGCGACGCAAAGTGCTAAAAGCCTTCGGAGCAAACCTGGTTCTTACAGAAGCCGCAAAAGGTATGAAAGGAGCTATTCAAAAGGCTGCCGAGATCGCCGAAAGCGATCCTGCAAAGTATTTTCTACCTCAGCAGTTTGAAAACCCGGCCAATCCTGCTATCCATGAACAGACAACAGGACCCGAAATCTGGGAAGATACAGATGGAAATATCGACATCCTGGTAGCTGGAGTAGGTACAGGCGGAACCATTACCGGTGTTAGTCGCTACATCAAGAATACCAAGAAGAAGGCCATCACTTCTGTAGCCGTTGAACCGGTTCATTCTCCTGTAATCGCACAGACCATCAAAGGCGAAGAGCCCACTCCAGGTCCCCATAAAATTCAGGGTATTGGTGCAGGATTCGTTCCCAAAAACCTGGATCTGAGTATCGTGGATGAGGTTGAACAGGTAAGCAACGATGAGTCCGTGGAAATGGCCCGTCGCCTTGCCAACGAAGAAGGTCTTCTTTCAGGAATTTCCTGTGGTGCAGCTGTTGTTGCTGCGGTTCGTCAGGCCAAAAAGCCAGAAAATGATGGAAAGAACATTGTAGTGATCCTGCCAGATGCAGGAGAGCGATATCTGTCCAGCGTGTTGTTTGAAGGATTGTTTGCTGGAGTAGAATCAGCATCTGCATCCGAAAGCGTAATCTGATATTCAGTGTTAAACGACCAGTGGATGTAAATTCATCTGCCGGTACCAGAGGGGACCTGTTGGTCCCCTTTTCTTTTTCTACCTTACCTTCTAATATCCAGAGAGTCTGGAAGCGCTTCCAATGCTGGATAGGCTCTTTTGCACCGGATCCCTGAGCCAGAAACAATGCTCGGAACTACATAATTCCAGTTGCCCTCCCAATTGGATGCAACACCATGGAGCGGATGAGCCTGCCAGGCAAAGATCTGGAATTTCCAGAATCATCCTCGATTCTGACCGAACGACAGAACCAGCTGGAGACCTCCTGGAAAGAGGCCTTGAAGAGCCTTCCGGGAAATCAGAGAAAGGATTATCTTGAACTGGTACAGTCCACTACGAGAAGGCTTTCTGATGGTAGCGGGCCCGGAGAATGGCTCTTCTATCAGCACTTTCTCCGGGGCGGCTGTTTGCAGGCCATGATACTGCACCATGGAAAGCCCGTTTACTACTTTGGCATTCCTTTAAAAGACTGGAAGTTCTGGGATGAGCCAGGACCTGCCCCCATCGATGGCCTGGAATCCCTTCGAGTGAACCGCAAAGAGATCAGTATTCAGGCAGTGGTTCCATCCAAAAGCTCACATCTGATTCGCCACATGCTGTCCGGAGAACTGCTGCCCATTGCCACTCGAATCCTGCGAGCCGATGCCGGAAGAAATCCGGAAAACTGGATCGATTCGGTGCAGGATCTTTCCATGTATTTGACCAGTCGCATTAAAAGAGCTCTGGAAAAGTCCCAGCCTGTAACCATATCGCACTTTCTCTTCCAGGATCTCACTCGCTATGTGGAGGAGGTCGGAGAATTCTGGACGCTTGAGATCATTGATGAGATCCGCACAACCATTAAGAGTAATCTCAAGAAGCGCGATACACTGGTATCTTTGACTCCAGTATCTCACCTTGTATTGTCCACCGGCCCTCGAGAAGAACAGATTCGTCAGAGGTTCCATCATATTTACTTTGAGATTCGAAATCTTGTCCTGGATTATTCCATTTTTGCCGCCACCGTTGAGACGCCGGACTACCGGATCGCCGATATTCTGGAGAAATTGAAGCTTTGAAACATTCATCCAACGATAAATTATGGCAGGGTCGCAGTTCAGGCGATGTTGCAGAAATTACCGTAGAAATTGGCCAGTCCATCGACCTGGACATCAAACTCTACCGCGAAGACATACAGGGCTCTCGGGCCCATGCAAGAATGCTGCAAAAAATAGGAGTCCTGGATCAATCAGAACTGGATCAGATCCTGGAAGGACTGAGCGCNGTTGAAGGCGAAATCGCAGCACGGCAGATGCCCCTTCGGTGGGATCTGGAAGATATTCACACTCATGTGGAAAATCGCCTGATCGAATTAATAGGCGAACCAGCGAGAAAGCTTCATACCGCTCGGTCCAGAAACGATCAGATAGCCGTAGACACCCATCTTTACGTAAAAAAGAAATGCACTGAATTACGATTTGGAATTCTGGATCTATGTCGTGATCTCCTGGCCCAGGCAGAAAAGAATATAGACGTTACCATACCTGCATATACCCATCTTCAAGTAGCTCAGCCGGCCAGACTGGCTCATCCATTGATGGCTCATTTCTGGAGTTTCTTTCGCGATGCCGAAAGGCTTGCTTTTGCCCTGGAGCAGGCAGATAGACTACCCCTGGGGAGCGGAGCCTGTCTGGGAGTGAACTATGATACGGACCGCGAATTTCTCAGGGAAGAATTGAAATTTGCCTCCATTTACGAAAACTCAATGGATGCCGTGGCCAGCCGGGATCACATCTTGAATTTTTTGTACGCAACAAGTGTATTCGCAGTACATGCATCTCGCATAGCCGAAGAGATTATTCTATGGTGCAGCGTAGAGTTTTCCTTCTTAAAGCTCCCCGATTCCGTAACCACGGGTTCCAGCATAATGCCTCAAAAAAAGAATCCGGATCTAGCAGAATTGATTCGCGGAAAGGCAGGAAGACTGAATGGAAATCTTATCAGTTTGATGACGTCTGTAAAGGGGCTACCTCTGGCCTATAATCGGGATCTTCAAGAGGACAGACATCCATTGCTGGATTCGGCCTATCAAACGGAACTGATTCTCAAAGCTCTGCGGGCTATGGTGCAGGGCATGGAGTTTCAGGATCAGAACATGCAGAGCTCTCTGGAAAAAGGATATGCAACGGCCACAGACCTTGCGGACGCCCTGGTCTGGGAAAAGAAAGTTCCTTTTCGAGAAGCGCATCATGCTGTGGGAAAACTTGTAGCTCTTTGCGAAGAGGATGGACTACCTCTGACCAGAATCTCCGCGGAGCGCAGAAGCCAGGCCCATCCAGCCTTTGCTGATGACTCCTTTTATTCCAGCGCGGTNGATCCTGCCACCAGCGCGGATCGCAAACGATCCCAGGGTGGCACAGCCAGATTTCGCATTGAAGAACAACTGGAACTTGCTCGAACTAGACTGGAGGAAGCCGGCTGAAGAGGTGCCCCTCTCCGGGCTTAAAGTTGCGCGTCCAATTGAGTCCCCGCTGCGGTCAGTACCGAGATAAAGTGCTCCCTTATTTCCTTTGATCCAGATGGCGGAAAAAAATCATGGCTTATGGCGCAGGGAAAAACCGTTGCATCGCTTCTGGAAGGGGGCGCCACCGGCAACATTTACTTTGAAACCGTGCANTCCGGTCTCCTGGCAGGATTCACTTTCCACGAGATTCTTTTCGAAGAAAGCACAGAATTCCAGCAAGCAACCCTGGTACAAACGGAGGCTTTCGGAAAGACCCTGTTTCTGGACGGAATTCTAAATTCCGCCGAATCNGATGAATTCATCTATCATGAAGCTCTGGTGCATCCGGCAATGATGCGGGCCAGGAGCCGTAAAAGAGTGCTGATTGTTGGAGGCGCAGAGGGAGGCGTTCTACGGGAAGTATTTCGGTATTCAGACGTAGAGGAATGCGTCATGGTAGATATAGACGGCGATCTTGTTCGATTATGCCAGGATCATCTGGCAGATGTGTACGGCAACCCCTGGAAGGATTCCCGCCTGACATTGCTTCACCAGGATGGCCGGAGCTATCTGGAACAAGCCGAACCTTTTGACGTAATTATTCTGGATCTGAACGAAGCTACAGAAGAGGGGCCGGCGCGCCTGCTGTTTACCAGAGAATTCTATGCCTTGATCCGGCAGAAATTGAAACCTGGAGGCATGGTCTCAATGCAAAGCGAATGGATCAATACCGGATTTCATTTTGATCTTTGCAGAACCCAGAAGGCTTCTCTGGGACAAATCGTAGTTCTGGAGGTATCGGTGCCCAGCTTTCTGCTTCCGGAAGCGCTAAACCTTGCCGGCCAGGATGGAACTGTTCCCAATCCTACTGTAGAAGACATTGATAAAGAATTGGCAAATCAGGGGATCTCCACGAGATTCTACAATGGAAGCATGGATCTAAAACTGCGAACTTTATCTCCCTCTCAGATGGAAGGCTATAAAAAGCCTGCCCGCATCTTTTCCGATAATGAGCCTCCTCGCTTCGAGGACTCGGAGGTNCAGAGTGGATGAAAACCTGGTCAGCGCTTATAAAGCGATTGCCGGTGAACTGGCAATATCACTTACAGAAGACCAGCACAAGTATATCCTGCGGCAGCTGGAAAAGCTGAAGGATGATACCCGCGAAATCGATATTGAGTTTCAACGCCATAAGGATACCAACCCGGCGCCTCCGCGATTCTGGCTGGCCATCCTTCGCACGCTAAAGTACCAGCTAAACCTTCGCTCCAACCTTCTCTATCGCTACGATACATTCGTGCAGGCTTACGAGAGCCTCTCGCGAATGCCGGAACCAACGGAAGACCATAAGCAACTGCTCAAAGAGGTGGGAGACTATCTGTACCAGGTGGATGATCTAGCAGGGATCATTGAGCGTCTGCATTCCCGACTGATTCCAGGTCTCCGAGAAGCGATGGTAGAAACCCATGGCATTATGGTTGAACCTGGAGAAAAGCTCTATCATGGCAAGGCGAACGACGATGCCTTCGAAAAGATAAAACCAGATCTGGAAGAAATGATAAGTACCTGCTATCAGCTCAAGGACCAGAGTAGAATCGAAAGCGGACTTCTTCGTATGATACGCCTGATCCTGAGCAGCAGAGATTAGAATAGTCTAGCTAACCAAGAAGACGTTCCGATTCCATAGTCTTCCAGGCATTCCTGGCTTCCAAGGCTCTTTCTTTTCGCGGACCCAGTGCAGAAAGCTCCGCCCAATCTGCTTTGCCGCCCGAGCCGATTTCTTTCTAGACTTCCAGCTTACCCATTTGCCGTTTTCAACGCGGGCGATGGCGAGTTTTGCTTACGCAGATAGCAATTTCCAGCTTGCACTACTCCGAATTTCCAGCTTGCACTACTCCGAATTTCCAGCTTGCACTACTCCGAATTTCCGNCNTGNNCTACTCCGAATTTCCNGCTTGTGCTAATACGAATTTCTAGCGTGCGAAATCCTTGCGCAAGTTCAATGTCTTAATTACTTCTGGATCGGACCAGGACATCCGGAGACAAAGCAATTCAGGGAATCGAATCAGCGCAAGGCTCGTTCCATCACTCGCATGGTGCACAGGGTATTCGACGCCAATAGTGGTCATTGCTAGCGTTTAGTT
>PBEB01000009.1 GCA_002717505.1 Leptospiraceae bacterium | reverse complement strand
TCCCAGTTCGTGTACTCCGGCTTGTTGATCGGATCGGCATCCGTATGACCCTCTACCTGGAAGCGATGGTCTTCAAGCCCCTTGAGAACTTCGGTTAAATCGCGAATCGCTTTTTGACCTCGACCAGATAGCTTACTGGAACCCGATGCGAATAGAATGTCGAAGGGAAGCGCAAGAACAGCCCGGCCATCCACTACGCGCACAGTCAGATTCCCGGCCTGCCTTAGAGATTTGAGTGCTTCCAGAAGGGAGCGAAACTCCTGCATCCTGGCATCAGCTAGACGCTGCCGTTCTCGTAATTCGGTTAAAGCCTGCTCCATCTCTGCAAGGCTGGCCTCCAGTCCGGTACGATCCTTTAACATTTGGTTCATCTGCTTCTGTCTGGAATCCACCTCCTTTTCCAGATGCGAAATCCTTACCCGGCTTTCTCGATCCAACCTCCAGTAGGCTACGCTGGCCAGGAAAGAATACCCGAGAAGCAGGATGCACATTAGCACCAGGAGGAAGTTGAATGTTCTTTTTCCACGATTTCCTTTTTGCTCTGTTGAATTGGCTGCCATGGAGCGCTCCTGATGCAAGTCCTGAGTCCCAAAGATATTGGGCTCGGATAGACTTCCCCTACATTGTTTTCAAGCAACCTTGAATGCAATCAATTCATCCTGCAATCTTCCAGACCCTTTCCGCGCATTCCGGTTGACCGTAGAGGCACCAGATTTTTTTATTCATCAGCGGCGCCCATAGCTCAGCTGGATAGAGTGTTTGACTACGAATCAAAAGGTCGGAGGTTCGAATCCTCCTGGGCGCACAGCATTTTTCATCCTACTCCCTGATATCTCCTGATTCACTGCCAGCCCATCGGTCTGGTTGCTTCATTTCTGACATTCGATCTGACCAGGCATTGCGAATCGCCTGCGATTTGTATGAACGGTCCTCTGCAGTCCGATTCCCTCACTCTGCCCCTGTAGCATCTCTGTGACTCTCTCAATGTAGACCGGGCTTTCCGGTCCTGAAGCAGTTCTGTAACTCCGGCAACGCAGGGACAAATTTCTGAAAAAAGTGCTGGCAGGATGAATATTTATTCTCGAATATTCACCTATGAATATTCACTCAAACACCAACAGATCGAGCAAGATACAACTGGGCAGACCTACCCGGGTAATCTTGCTGCTAACGGCCGTAATCGCTGCCCTGGGCCCCAATGGTCTCTATCTGTACACTCTGTTTACAGATCCAGACCAGAACAATCAGGCTCTGGCCAATCCAGTGGCCCAGGCATTCATGATAGAGGCCATGATGCTTCTTACATTATTTCTCTATTACGTTTATCGCAGAACGTCATCCGCTTTGCAGGTTCTTCTGTATCTGGTCCTGGCCTTTCTAGGAAGTCTGGCCTTTAGCTTTCCCATTTTTCTCTATTTGCAGAGCGAGACCAGCACTCAAGACTCTTGAATCGGATCGATTAATGAATTCTTGTAAGGAGAGGAGATCTATGTACCATTGGGATTCTCGGAGGTAACTTATGGTAAGGCCTCGCAGTGGAGATAAGGACCAGGCCCTGGTGGATGCTGCAATTTCGCTTTTTCTAGAGAAAGGAGTGAAAGGAACTACGGTGCAGGATATTGCAAAAAAGGCAGGCCTTGCTGTTGGAACCGTTTATACCTACTTCAAGGACAAAGGTGAAATCGTCCGCAGAGTAGCATTCGCTTTCGCAGAACGTCATCATGCGTTTGCGAAAGAGATCCTGGAGTCTCGAAAAAAACCGCTATCCAAGCTCAACGCTTACTTGCTGGGTTTTTATGATATGTGGCAACCCTTCGGAGAGAACCAGAAAGGCCCAATGGAACTGGCTGAAGCAGTATTTCGCTGGGCGCCGGAGACGCCAGAAATTGCCGAGCGAGAATTCTTGAACACTCTGGAAGCCATATTAAAAGAGGCGAAACAGGAAGGGGCCCGAATCGATCGTCCGGAAGAAGAAGCCCGATGGATTGCCATCAGCACTGCTTCCTTCTTTCCCCTGGCTGGAACTCCATTTAAACGCCCTATGGGAGAGTCCTACAGCAGGGAGGATCTCAAAGGCCTTCTGACCTGGCTTGGCCGCAAACTTTCGGGCTGATTCGCAAGAGATGCAGGAAATGGGCGACAACCAGAAGCCGGTAGAGACGCGCATCATCCAGTGGGACGGCAGGGAGATCCAGATCCAGGAAGTTGTGCACCGTGGTTGGGAGGGGATTCTTTATCGCATCCAGAACGAAGATCGCTACCTGCTGGCCTTCCTGGAATGGCGAAATGGTGGCTACCTTGAGCGATTTCGGCCCCTGCATGGAACGGAATTGGATCAATGGCTGAATGAACCTGATGCCGGCCGAAATAATTGATGGGGCCCATTTTTCCACAAGTCTGCCCGGCAGACAAAAATCCCACTACGTACTGAATGCGCTGCGACACAGCGCTACGCTAAGCAGAAGCAGAAAGAAGTAAGGCCGATGACCTGTGGGGCGCCGATATCCCTTCCAGGTTTCTCCTCCAATGACTATGAATCAGCCACGCTCATCCGGCGGAACATATCCGGTACCTTCATCGCATCCCTTACGAAGGAGATCATAGGTGTATATCCCCAGATCATGGTTATCCGAAAAGGTAAGCTGCAAAGCATACCGACCAACCTTCTTCCAGGAAACCAGACGAATTTGTTGAATCCCATCGGTCTGTCGATTGGCCACCGGACCATGGCCACCCCGGCACTGAGCACAGGGACATTTTCTCCTGAGCTGCAACAAATCATAGCTGCACTCCTTTCCATCCTTCCATCGGATGATCAGGGAGGTATTGTTGTATTGAATATCCTCGGGTATTGTATCCAGCACTTAGCTACTCCTAATGAAAGAATACCCCTGTCCGGCCTCTTGGTCCAGGGATTTAGGATCCTTCCAGGTTCAGGGAGGCACCCTAAATCCTTGACAGATCCAGGGCCGCCTCGCACATTCCTTTGGCTTCAGGGCCCGAATGCAGAAAATTCGAGCCTTCCCTGTGGTAAAGGCAATCCCCTGGATTTCAGCGGAGCAACCACCCTGGAGATTTCCAGAAATGTTTTTTTTCCGTAAGAAACCTTCTCAGCCCCGAAGACTGATTATCCTGAATCCGGCTGCCCGGAGGGGAGATGGTCTTTTTGAATTTGAAAAAGTAAAGTCTGCACTCCGGGAAAAACTAACGGACTTTGACCTCTATATCACCAGAGGCCCGCAGGATGCCAGCCATCGAACCCGCGAAGCCCTGCTGGGGCGAACCCATGATCAGATTATCGCGGCCGGGGGCGATGGCACCATCAATGAAGTGCTAAACGGCTACTTTGATGGAAATCGATTACTGTCCAGAAAGGTTCCCCTGGGAGTCATTGATCTAAACTCGGGCGCTGACTTTATCCGTACACTTCTGGAGCTGTCCGATGGTTATACAGTTGCCCTCCAACAGAATCGATGGATCTGGGCCGACATCGGTCAGGTCGAGCTTCTACCAATCCTGGACCTCCCTTTGCCTACAAACTCGAAGCAGAGAAAGGACTTTGAGAGAACCATTCGTAATCTGAAAAAGGAAATGCAGATTCAGCGAAGACTGTTCATCAATATCGCATCCAGTGGTATGAGTGGTCACATAGTCCGAAGTCTGTTTCGCTCCCGTCTTCAGACCGGTGCCTTCGCATACTATTATCATAGCCTGAAGACCTATCTGACCCATAAAAGTACCACCGCCCGGGTTCTTTATTGCCGCGATGAAAAAAGCCCCTGGGAAGAATTGTCCGGAACCCTGCTGAATCTTTTTGTCTGCAATGGTCGCTACAACGGAGGCGGTATGCTCTGGGCGCCGCCGGCCTATCTGGACGATGGTTACTTCCATGCAGTGCATATGACTCCTGCACCTACCTATAAGATGCTCTGGGGCAGCCGGCATTTTTATGACGGTCTCGTGGACGAAATCCCTGGCGTCCAATCCTTCCAGGCAAAACGAATTCTTTTGATTCCCACTATTACTATGGACTCAGAAACGGATGGAGAAATTCTTCCGATGATGGGTGTGGAAGGAGCGCCAGCTGCCCGCATGCTGCTCTATTCAGTTATTCCCAAGAGCATCCCTCTCGTTCTTTAGCAGCCAGGAAGCGGCTACTTTACTCCGCCCAAGTGCCTATGTATAGAAGAAAGTCGAAAGAAGAGTGTGCCCATACGCTGAGGATGCAAGACAATCCCTGCTCCGGGCATCTCTCGCGACGCGGAGTATGGAACAGATACCTCCACGGGAGTGCCTGTACTTCAAGGGCTCGGAATTCCCGCTGGCATTTTTAGATGCCGCAACGTTTGTGGCACACTATAGTCTTAATCAAATAGGAGAATTTAATGGGATTTGGTTTTATTGATCCACTGTATTTTATCTTTGTAGGACCCTGCCTTTTGCTGAGCATGTGGGCCAGCTTCAAGGTTAAGTCCTCGTTTAAGAAAGGGCCACTTATCGAAATAGCGGTGGCCTCACCGGAGCCCAGGTGGCACGCATGCTTCTGGATCGAGAAGGGCTGCATAATGTAAAGGTAGAGCATGTACGGGGCTCACTGGCCGACCACTACGATCCTACCAGTAAGACTCTGCGACTATCCGATGATACTTATGACTCCACCAGCATTGCTGCTGCGGGTGTCGCAGCCCATGAAGCCGGGCATGCTGTTCAGCATAAGGTGGATTATCCATTACTGGGATTCCGATCTGCCATTGTTCCACTGGCCGGCTTTGGCTCCAATATGAGCTGGATTCTCATAATGGTGGGCGGAGCGATGATGTTTTTCATGCAGGGTGGCCTNGGCTATTATGTGACCTGGGCAGGAGTCATCCTGTTTAGCGCTGTAGTGGTATTTCAGCTGGTCACAGTTCCTGTGGAGCTAGATGCTTCTAGCCGGGCCAAGAAGATTCTTCCAGAAATTGGGATGGGATCGCCGCAGGAGCAAAAAGCGGTAAGCCAGGTTCTGAATGCCGCAGCGTGGACCTACGTCGCTGCTGCAGCTACTTCCATCGCCACCTTACTCTACTTCTTACTCAGGCTTGGTCTGTTCAGCAGCGATGATTGATATCGCCGCTANANAAGGCTAAACCTTTCCAGGAGTTCGGGGGCCTCAGATGATGCCCCCGAACCAGATGGATCAGCTTTTCTAGTTCAGCTTCGCATCCAGAAACTCTTTCATTCTTTCCCAGGATTTCGCATCGGCGCTCTCATCATAGGCAATGCCAGATTCTTTATCACTACCTGCGCTGGGTCGCGTAAATCCATGCACCGCTCCGGGATAGCTGTAGAAATTGTATTCTACACCCGCATCTTTTAGCGCTGCTTGCAGTTGCTCCACTACTTCAGCAGGAATGAAGCCATCGTCNGCNCCATGGTGAATTTGCATGGCTGCCTGGATGTTCCCTGCATCTTTTTCAAGGTTGGGTGATGCAAGCATTCCGTGAAAACTAACAATGGCGTCTACATCGCCGCCGCTCAGTGCATATTCAATGGCAGCGCCGCCACCAAAACAATAGCCGATAACAGCAATCCGCTGGGAATCTACGGTACCCTGCTCCTTCAGCACTTCCATGGCCCGATCCATTCGTGCGCGCATGGTAGGCCGATCTTCATTGTACTGTGTCATTAGCTTGGCCGCTTCATCATGATTCGAAGCACGAATCCCTTTACCATACATGTCCATGGCAAACACCGTATAGCCCATTGCCGCCAATTGATCGGCCCGAGATTTTACGTAATCTCCGAGCCCGGTCCATTCATGGATCAATAGTATTCCCGGACGTTTTCCTTCTTTGTTTTCATCCACGGCAAGATATCCCAGATAGGGCTGCCCATCTTGCTCATATTCCAGGTCCTGCCCCACAACCCGGGGCTCCTGGCTACAGGCCGCAAGGGCCATTCCAAGAATTAAACCTGCAATGGTTGCAGATTTCTGAATCATCCTGTTTCGCATCGATTTCTCCTTATTTCTTTCTTTGCAATGTCTACGAATCCAGCTCACATACCGTGGGCCTTGTCGTTTCAGTTACTCTGATAGATAATAACGCATTTATCCGGGAACCTCAAGTATTGCAGTGGACAAATCTGATTTTACTTGTCCAGGGATGGAAAATGTTCCTTTTCGGTATTTTTGATTGACTGATTTGTCAATCAATCCGAAAGTCCCTGACAGTGGCAAGAGGACAGGCAAAAGAATCCCAGGCAAGAGGCAGTCAGGACAAGATCCTGCGGGCGGCCGTAAAGGTCATGGCCAGAAAGGGCTATCATGGAACCCGTATATCAGATATCGCGGCGGAAGCTGACGTAGCNTACGGCCTGGTATACCATTACTTCGGGTCCAAAGAAAAGGTACTGGAAACCATACTGGAAAGTGTGGCCACGCGATTTAGCGATCGCATTGCCCGCATTGGACAGGAAAAGGGCACCCTCACCGAAAAGTTGGGCAGGATTAGCGATTACATGCTGGATACCTACCTTGCGAATCCAGAGATGATACATCTGCTGGTACAAGAAGTGGTTCGATCCGGCAATGTCGATCCCGATAGCGAAATGGCAAGTGCCAGAGCCATCCTGCAACAGATTCGCGGCATTGTAGAAGCTGGCAGGAAAGCAGGTCATGTAGATTCAGACACAGATACGGAACTTCTGAGCATCGCTTTCTTTGGAGCCGTGGAGCTAACACTAACAGCGCTGGTTCAGGGCATCTATAAAGGAAGCCAGCCCAGTACAGCGGACATCAAGGAAATTCGCCGAAAGCTGAGAAAGATTATTCATGGAGGGTCGTTCGGCAAGTAGCCGCCCAGAATACCATGAACTTTTCTATTCCCGAAGAATTGCTGGAGTTTCGCCAGAGCGTCTACGAATTCGCCAAAAAGGAAATCCGTCCCAGCGCTGAATCCAGAGATCTGGATGAGCATTGGGATCCGGCCATCTGGCGGAAAATGGGTGAGATGGGGCTTCTGGGCTTGCCTTTTCCCGAAGAATATGGCGGACAGGGAGCAAGCTGTCTGGCCACTACTCTGGCCACAGAAGGATTTTCCCGCGGTTCAACGGATGGAGGCCTCACTCTGGCATGGGGTGCCCATACCATTATAGGTAGTATGCCCATCGTTCTATGCGGAACCGAGGAGCAGAAGCGACGCTATCTTCCCACTCTGGCTACCGGAGAAAAAATCGCGGGCCTGGGTCTCACGGAGCCTGGTTCCGGTAGCGATGCCGCAGGCAGCATGGAGACCAGAGCCATAAAGAAGGGAGACCGATACATTCTAAACGGTTCCAAAATGTTCATCACCAATGNGCCCATCGGCGATGTATTCACAGTGATGGCTGTGACAGATAAATCGAAAGGTCCGATGGGCGTTAGCGTATTCATCGTGGAGAAGGATTTCAAAGGTTTTAGCACTGGAAAAAAACTAAACAAGATGGGGATGCGAACCAGCACTACCAGCGAACTGATCTTTGAAGATATGGAAGTCCCGGAAGAGAATCTTATATCCAGGGAAAACTCGGGCTTTCTTCGAGTAGGTAAAGCAACTCTGGAATGGGAACGTACGGTCTTAGTAGCCAGCGGCGTCGGTTTCATGCAATACATGCTTTCTGAGGCCGTGCAATATGCGAAGACGCGCAAGCAATTCGGCGAGCCCATCGGAAGATTCCAGGCCATACAGGATAAGATTGCCCGAGCTCGGATGAAAATCGATGCTTCAAGGCTCCTTGTATACAGTAGCGCCTCAAAAAAGGACCAGGGCATCCCGGCACCAATAGAGAGTTCCATTGCCAAGCTTTATGCTACCGAAGCTGCCATCGAACTGGGTTATGATATGGGTCAAATCTTCGGCGGCTATTGTTTCATTCATGAATACCCTGTGGAGCGAGCCTATCGCGATGCCAGGCTAGGAACGCTGGGCGGCGGCACTTCAGAAATTATGCGCTCTATCATCGCCGCCAACCTTGCTTCCTAGCAGGTAGACACACTTTCACAAAACTGTACCGCCCAGGAGGCGAACCATGGACTTTTTCCTGAACGAAGAACAAAAGGAATTCGAAGCATCCTTTCGGCAATTTTGCGATAAGGAGATTGCNCCTCGCGCAGAAGCTGTGGACGAGACAGGAGTCACAGACGAGATCTATAAAAAGCTGGGACAGGCTGGTTATCTAGGCCTGCTTCATCCAGAAGAGCACGGCGGACAGGGTGCCAGCTTTTTGACGGCGGTGCTTGCTCAGTCGGCGCTGGCCTATCATTGTGGTTCCACATTCTTTTCCTCTGGCGCATCCGCAGGGCTCTTTGGCTTACCCATTTCGCATTTCGGATCCACGGAACAGAAATCAACCTATCTGCCATCGATCATTTCCGGGCAGAGCATTGGTTGTCTGGCGGTCACTGAATCCGGCTCGGGAAGCGATGTAGCCAGCCTTGCCACTACACTGAAGTCTGAAGGTANTTCGCATATACTCCGCGGAAATAAATCCTATATTACAAACGCTCCCAATGCGGATTTCGCACTGGTGTTGGCAAGGTACTGCAAAGATGATTCGGTTCCCTCGGGAGCATCCGGTCTGACTCTGTGCATCGTAGATCTAAGTTCTCCAGGCGTAGCTCGCGGAAAACCCCTAAAGAAGATGGGGCTTCGCGGTTCTCCCACCGGTGAGCTGTTCTTCGACGATGTGAAGCTGCCCGACCATGCGATTCTGGCCAAGCCCGGAGCTGGATTTCGTCAGACCATGAAGGCCTTTGACTGGGAGCGGCTTTCCATGGGCGCTTATTGCCTGGGAGTCATGGAAGCATGTCTGGATGAAAGCCGAATGTTTGCCAGGAAAAGGAAGTCCTTTGGTCGAAGTATCGCGCGACACCAAAGTGTTGCCTTTATGCTGGCCGATATAAAGACTCGCCTGGAAGCTTCCCGACTGATGCTTCTNGAAACNGCCTGGCTCTTCGACCGGGCNGAAGGNGCCGGAAAGCTTGAGCATAATGGAGAATTGCTGGAGCTTTCGGCCAGGGCATCGGAACTCAAGTTAATGACCTCTCAATATGCGCGAGAATGCACAAACTTTGCCGTACAGATTCATGGTGGTGCAGGCTACATGGACGAATACAAAGTCAGTCGGCTGTACAGAGACATCAAGATCTCTGAAATTGGCGGCGGAACCTCCGAGATTCAGAAACAAATCATCGCTCGCGCAGAAACGAGACGGAGCGCTGCGGTTTAAGGATTTCCAGGAACNAAATCCCCTTTGTATGAAATCGGGCTTTATCAGGCTTTATCAGGCTTTATCAGTTGTCCTGAGGTATCCTCAGATTACTCCACGATTTGGTTGTTCCTGGTAGACCTTAAACTGAGCTGCAAGACTCATAGAGACAACGCCTTTTCTTGCTCGATTCACGCTTCTCGAAATACATCCGAGCCCCACACCAGACAGGGGAGACTAAAGTTGCCGGGCCTGTAGTTCTCAGGCCTGGGTATCCTTTTTATGAAAGACCAGGCGATGAATGCCCTTTGAATCCGCTACTTCTTCTGTAAATTCATATCCAACGTCAAATTTCTTCAGCGCTGAGATAGATGCAGGACGTTTTCGAATCATCCAATCCAGCATGATTCCGCGAGCTCTTTTGGCATTGGTGGATACCACCTTCCACTTTCCATTTCTTAATTCCAGGAAGTCTGCCGAAGCGATGGGCTCATCAATGCATTTAAGATCCACGCTTCTGGAGTACTCGTCCGATGCCAGATTCATTAAAACCTTTGCCCCGGATTGCTGGATTCGTTTTTTCAGGGCATCGGTAATACGCTTTCCCCAGAACTGGTACAGGCCCTGGGCTTCTCCTATCCTGATTCGGGAGCCCATTTCCAGGCGATACGGATGCATACGATCGAATGGGCGAAGCAGACCATACATTCCGGACAATATGCCTAAATGGTCTTTCAGATATTTAAATTCTTTGCTACCGTATCGAGCCAGATTCAGCCCTTGAAAGACATCACCCTGGAATTGCAGAATGGCCTCTTTAGCGTCTGACTTACTTAGACTTGCAGGAAAATCGCGGTAACGGTCTCGGTTCAACTCGGCCAGATCCTTACTGATGCTCATCAGTTCCATAAGCTGAGGTACCGATTTTTTTTCCATCAGGCCGGCCAGCTTTCGCGCATCGGCTTCAAATTCNGGTATGGTTGTGGAAGGCATTCGGTCTGTACGCGCGATGGAGCCCAATCGCTTTGCGGGAGAGATAATTGTAAAGATACTCACAGCTGCTAGATTTTGTGCGAAGGCTCTGCTTTCCAGAGTTTTCCTGAAGAAGCAAAGCTCAAACTGATGAAGAGCGTGGTTCAGACTCATGAAGTGGAGGCCTGTACTCGAGGACACTAAACTGAGTGGCAGGCAAAACGCAAAACGCGACGGAAACAGCAAGCGATGCAGCGCTGGCGGATAGGCTGCAATGGTCTATGAGAGTGCGAAATCCTTCCCGAGAATGCGCCGGGACCTGCGATCAGACGGCCAGAAGCACCTGAGGAGGTTCTGGCGATGGTGCGTTAGCAGACCTGTCGTAAGTGTTTCTGCGAAGGACAGAGTCTTCCGGGCAACGCAACCTCCCGGCCAATGACAGAATGATCAAAAAAAGGAGTAAAATCTAATCCAGGCTCAGATCAGACTCCATGATGGTCATACATATGCTCGATGAGGCTTTCGTATTGATCCAGTACTATGTTTCTCTTGATTTTCATCGTTTCGGTCATCTCTTTTCCCTTTTCCAGCTCTTTGGGTAGAAAAGCAAAGGTTGTAACCTTCTCGAAGGCCTTAAAGCCGTTCTGAGTGCTCACAGCTTCTTTAACAATGGAGGCGAAGAACTTATGAAGCTCTTTGCTCTCATTCCATTTTGCCAGATCTTCCGGAACATCCAGGGAATCGCCAAGCTCTTCTTTTACACGGTCTCGGTTGGGGACGATTAAGGCACCCAGAGTCTTTTTATCCTGGCCTACTACCATGACTTGAGAAACGAATTCGCTGGCTCCCAGCTTGATCTCGATGGGCCCGGGTTCCACGTTCTCTCCGCCAGCCAGAACGATGGTATCTTTCGCACGGCCCGCGAACTTGATTTCGCCGGCAGTGGTCCACATGAAAATGTCTCCAGAGTTCAGCCAGCGATCTTTGAGAATTTCATCGGTCTTTTCTTTGTTTCTATAATAGCCTCGCATAACATGGGGACCTTTATGCCAGGCTACNCCCTTGTGTCCGGGCTCCGTTATGGGTCGGCCTTGATCGTCGCGAAGCTGGATCTGGGCGCCGGGAAGCGGCTCACCCACGCAGTTACGCCTGGGCCAGGGAAGCCTACCAATGGCCGCCACACCTGTGGTCTCCGTCATGCCATAACCATCCAGAATGGGAATACCGATGGAACGAAAGAAAACAGCGACATGCTCTGGCAATGCTCCGGCTCCAGAAATGGCGAACTTCAGTCGGCCACCGAAAATACTTTTCACTTTTTTCAGGATTACCTGGGCTACAATATTCAGGGCTCCAAAAGGAATGAGCAATGCCACCGCGATAAGCTTACGAATCAATCGCTCCTGGGATGTAATCTCTTCCGTTTCTGCGAATCGGTCGGCAAGCGTGTCTACGATGTCCATGCGAGTCTGGGCCACATTTGTGGCGAACTGAAACAACTTCTGCTTTTTCTCCGGTTGTTTCCGGACATTATCCATCACTCTCTTATGAAGCTGCTCCCATACACGGGGAACGCTTACAAGACACGTTGGTTTCACAGCCGAAAGGTCATTACCAAGCTGGATGATAGAAGAGTTGGCCATACTGGAGCCGCAGGCAATCAAAGTCACTTCCAGTAGTCGCTCCGCAATATGCCAGGGAGGAAGAAAGATAACCACGCGATCGTCTTCGGTTATGGGAAGGACCTGCTGCATCTGAGAGACTTCCCAGCAAAAGCTCCGATGCTCCAGCATCACACCCTTGGGCGTACCGGTGGTTCCGCTGGTATAGATAATGGTTGCAAGATCATTAGGAGCTATGGCCTCTCCTCTTCGCTTAAGAAGCCCTTCGCCATGTTCCAGTAAGAGCTCTTCGCCGCGATCCAGCATATCCACCATGAAGTGATGCTGGATACCTGCATTCTTTAGCGCCGCTTGATGATCCTCCAGTTTCTTATGCTTTTCCGGCGGATCTATTGAAATAATATGTTTGAGAGAGCCAAGCTTTGGTANAAGNTTTAGTACTGTCTTGAGCATCTTTTCATGCTCAAGGATTACGATGGGGCATTCAGTATGATTCAGAATGTATTCGATATCCTGGTCAGTGGCATCACATCCTCTGGGCACATCAATAGCACCGATTGAATCAATACCCAGACTAACCAAATTCCATTCGTAACGATTATCGCAAAGAAGGCCTATCTTTTCTCCGTGGGCCACTTCCAGATCATAGAGCAGATACGCCTGGAAGCGCTTCATATCGGCTCTCCAGTTGAAATAGGTTACTGCAGAGAAATCCTGGCCATTGGCCTTAACCCAGTAGCAGGGACGTTCTGCATAGGTGGCCACGGTGTCCCGGACGAGATAGTAGAGAGAATCCTTCTCCATGCAGGAATGCTTCCGAAGGGCTATGGCAGGTCAAGGAAATACGGTGCTTTCTGTGGACCAGTATGTAGCCTTGATTTCTGGTCCCACGGGATTCCAGCGACCGGCCGACCTATCTTCTGTACCCCTGTCCCAGGTCCGATGATCGAGAGTTTACCATCCAGGCTGAAAAGGAGTCCAGAAATTCATCAAAGGCTGCGCGGTACTGATCGGGAAAAGACTGCGCATCCAGGGCCTCTTGAAAACACCTTAGCCACTCCTGCCTTCCGGATTCTGTGACTTCAAAGGGCATATGCCGGGCACGCATTCGGGGAGGCCCATGTTTTTGCACAAACAATGGAGGACCGCCTAGAAGCTGAATAAAGAAATCCGCGGATTTGTTGGCCGCCGCTTCCAGAGCTTCTGGCTCATCCGGAAAAAGAAAGGCGATGTTGGATTCGGCCAGCTTTTTGTAATGAGCCAGCAGCAATGCGCGAATCCCTTCTTCTCCAAGAACTCCATAGATTTCTCTGGGAGGGGGAGCGCCCTGCGGAGGTCCGCCCGGAGGAACAAAAATATCCTGCACAGGGACAATCTGAAAATCAATGCACCCCCGTCAATTCCCCTGAATCCAATGGGAACCCGAGGGAGGAGAATATTATCTACTTGCATCAACTGCCCCTCCCAACAACCTGCATCGGATATATGAACTCGCNCTTCTCTAGCTTTAGATTCACGATGCCTGCAGCGTTTGTTATGCTCCTGGCTACAGGTAACTGTGTGGAAAAGCTGGATCCTTCGATAAAAGCCCAATACCAGGAGACAGCGGATCGATTCTGTCATGCAGTTGTGGAATGCCTGAAAGACGATCTGGCGAAACGAATGGAAAAGGAGCCTCAGAAACGAGACCTTTTTCTGAGTCGGATGGATCGGGATCTTTGTCTGGAAGGACAGTATGAAAAGATTTCTGGTCTGCAAAATCATATGGACCAGAGTTCTATTCTAGATCGGTATCAGCGATGTAGCGAAGCCCTGGAGGCGGATCCGAATTGCCAGAGTCGAATTGCTGCACTGAAATCGAATCCAGACTGTAAGAGCATTCGCTCCGCCAGCGAATTTCCTTGAGATAACATGCCTCGTTTTTCAGTTGATCAGTTTTGCGCTGGCTTCGCCGCCGGCGATGCAATATCGAACGAGGCATTAATCATTCAGGACTTCCTTCGTAGACAGGGCTATCAATCCGACATTTATAGCGAAAACTTTGCCGAGAAGGATGCTTCCCGGGTCAGGCATTATAGCAATTACCGGCCGGGTCCAGAGTCCATACTGATTTACCACTACTCATTCTTTACTCGGATGCTGGACCGCCTTCCGCGCCTCACCGGCCAGAAGCTTATGATCTTCCACAACATTACTCCCGGCAAATACGTGCGCCCTTATAATCGGCGATTGGCCGATGCACTGGACCAGGCCCGGGAGTCCTTACGAGAATTGCAGCCCCATTTTTCCCGGATCATTACGGTGTCGAACTACAATGCAGGAGAACTGCGAAAGCTGGGCTACGACAATATCGCAGTGAAGCCAGTATTCTTTCCCAGGCCNGAAAAACATAGAGAACACGTAGCGCTACCCTACTTGCAGCCCGGGAATACGAACATAGTCTTTGTTGGCAGAATATTTCCCAACAAGATGCACCAGGACCTGATCAAATCCTTCTACTTCTTGAAAAAGATTCAGCCGGATGCGAAACTTATCTGCGTCGGCTCTTTTCATCCGGGGGTTCGGGCCTACACCGCAGAGATTCGCAACCTGATTACTGAGCTGAACCTGAACCGAGACGTGGTTTTTACCGGCATGGTATCGGANCAGGAGGTGATGGCCTGTTANGATGCCTCGCAGCTCTTCTTTTCTATGAGCGACCATGAAGGCTTCTGTGTCCCTCTTGCGGAATGTATGCACATGGAAATCCCTGTGGTGGCCCGGGCCGCCGCCGCGGTGCCGGAAACTCTGGGATCAGGAGGGATCTTGATCAGTGGAAGAGACTATCCGGCCATCGCTGAAACCCTTTCTTTTGTACTTGAATCCGAGGAGATTCAAGAAAACGTAAGGCAGGGACAGAAAGAGCAAATCAAAAAGCTGGATCCATCCATTGGCCTGGGTGTAATCAAACGTGAGTTGCGGGCCATGGGATTACAGCTTTCTGACTAGGGAGCTTTCGCTGATTACACGCTCGTTCTGTTAATAAATATATCAGACCGATTTCGATAAAGCCTCTCTCAATGGGCGGATTCGGATCGGAATGCGGCAGATGGAAATACAGCAAACCAAACGAGGGATTCCATGAAACTTATCATAGCTATTATCCAGCCGCATCGCCTGGAAGAAGTGCGAAATGCATTGAACAGACATGAGGTCTACCGACTAACAGTGTCCGATGCGCAGGGGTACGGACAGCAAAAAGGTTACCGGGAAGTATTCCGCGGAAGAGAAGTCTTTATCCAGCTTGTGAAAAAGCTAAGACTGGAAATCGCAGTACCCGATGAACTGGCGGAAAATGCAATCGAGGCATTGATCGAATCCGCAAGGACCACTGGGGGAGGTAAGATAGGCGATGGAAAAATCTTTGTCATCCCTATGGAGCAGTGCATTCGCATTCGAACAGGGGAACGTGGAGAGGAGGCCATTTAGGCATTTGCCAGGAAATGGGAGAAATCTTATTCCTCTCGAGAATTGCCAGCTCCATCTTTTGCTGCGGCGCGGTGAGATAAACCCTCCCCTTTCGCCGATCCATTTCTGGCCCAGATCGCAGCCAGCAGAAGTCCTGCAATCAATTCCCAGATTCCGTACCAGCCTGCAATGATGGCCATACCGCCCTGGTCTGCGAAATAGGTGAGGACCAGGGCCAGGGCCAGACCTGCATTCTGTATTCCCGTTTCCAGGCTAATGGCTCTGGCATCTCGTTCTTGAATACGCAGAAGACGGGCGGAGCCATAGCCAAGTATGAAGCCCATTGCATTATGAAGGAAAACCCCCAGAAAGATTAGCCCAATAAACTCCACAAAATAATCCGCATTCATGGCGAATGCCACGGCAATAAAACCGAGAAAAAAGAAATAAGACAGATATCGAATGTGGTTACGGGCACGAGCTGCGAATCCCGGGAAACGAGCTGCCACGGTCATACCCACTACTAACGGAACACCAAGAACAAGAACAACGCTGAAAAAGATTTGCAGTGGATTAACGTCTAGCTCCTGAAGCAAAGCAGCATGTGCAGGATCCAGCGAACCCCAGAAGGCAAAATTCAGCGGAGTGAGCAATACAGCCGCAGCAGAGGAGATCGCAGTCATGCTCACGGAAAGAGCGGTATTTCCACGAGCGAGATGGGTCATCACATTGGAGACGTTACCACCAGGACAGGTGGCCACCAGTATCATTCCCAGAGCCATCCCGGGCTCGGGCTCCAGCAGCTGCACTAACAGATAGGTAAATGCCGGGAGCAAAAGAAACTGGGCCACAAGACCGATTAACGGAGCCCGGGGCAGATGAAATATTATCTTGAAGTCCCGGAATCGCAGATCCAGAGCCACACCGAACATGATTATGGCAAGGATCAGATTTAGAAGCAGCAATGCTTCGATATTCAGGTTTAGCTGAACGTTCTGGAGTTTTTCCATGATTCCTTATGCGTAGCAGAGAGCTGTCTTTCGCGGGCCTCGAAAAGGCATTCGCCCATGGGCTGTTGAGTGATTATCAATTGCCAGAACATCCCCTTTTTGCCAGGGAAAGATAACCGTATTCTTCCAGATCGCATCCCTCACTGCCTCCATATAAGAATCAGGAATCTCGCTTCCATCCTGGAACTGACAATGAAGAGCCAGGTCATCTCTTGACTTTCGCATACCTTGTATGAAATTCATGGCTCCAGCAAGGAGCATATAAAAAAGCAGGGCCGGCTTCTTTGTGTATTTGATCAATCTTCGATATTCAGCCACGGCTGTAGAAATATGGAAAGCCTGGGAATGGTTATGCCAGACAGGTTCGCCAGTATCTGGATGGGATCGCACCGCTGATTGGTCATTGATCAAACAAAGGGAATTGCCCTTTTTCCAGACCGGAGTGGTGCCACTCAGCGCGCATTGACGCTCCACTTCATCTTTTTCAGTTGTATGAAAGATTTCATCCCAACCTTTGAACTGGAGAAGATCAAATCGACCTTTCTTTCCCGGACCACTATAGTTTCGAATGATCTTGATGTTTCGGGTTTCGAAAGCCTCGCGAACCTCTGCAGGAAGGTCTCTGTAAACCTGCCTGAAGTCAGTTACCGGCGTCTCTCCGCCATTTCGGGCTGGAAGCATGGACCAGAAGAAGAGCCGATTGGCCTTGTTCTTCAAGTAACTCATTTCTATGTGCTGGGGAATTGGATAATAGCCAGGTAGCTCTACAGAACTCTGCACGTAATCTGTGAGACTGTTTCTGGGTGCAGTTCCATGATAGGCAGCATTCTTCAGGTCCGGATCCAGAGCCCGGGCCACTGACTCAAATTCCTCCGCTGTCCAGACCGGAAAACCCCGAAAGAGCAAAGCGCCATGATGCACCAGAAGGTCATTCAGTTCTTCTCGATTGGTCTGGATCCAGTTAACCAGGCCCACCAGAGTCTTCTCTTCTGGCTCAACGGGCTCAAATATTAGCGGAAGGGATCGTTCTGGAAACAGTAGCTGTCGGTCCATTTCCGGACTCTGTAATGATCGATATAGTAATGCAAGCGTTTTATGCTGCAATTATCCACGGCTGCAAATGATGGCAGCCGTGGATAACGTTTTATTCAGATTACATTCCTATAGCAGTACCGCCATCTACTCGGATCACGTTTCCTGTTATGAAGGAAGCGTCGTCGGAGCAGAGGAAGCGAACCACGCGAGAGATATCTTCCACTTTGCCAGCACGACCCAGAGGGATAGACTCTTTGAGCATCTGCTGAACTTCTTCGGTAAGAGCTCCGGTGAGATCGGTCTGAACATAGCCAGGACAGATCGCATTGCAGAGCAATCCTTTGGAAGCGTATTCACGGGCCACAACTTTGGTGAATCCGATAAGTCCGCTTTTGCTGGAAGAGTAATTGGCCTGTCCAGCCTGACCGACCAGTCCAGAAACAGAACTGATATTTACAATTCGTCCCCCGCCATCGGCCTTCATCAGCATACGAAGCATCCCCTGGGTTACCAGAAATGGTCCCTTCAAGTTCACATCCATGACGATGTCCCAATCCTCTTCTTTCATACGAATCAGAAGGTTGTCTCGAAGGATCCCGGCATTGTTCACCAGAAAGTGTAGTCCACCAAACTCGGCTTTAATTTTGTCCGCTGCCTCTCCAACCTGCTCTTTGTTTGTTACATTGCAGGCTACTCCCACGGCTTTGACGCCGAACTCAGAGGAGATTTCACGGGCCGTATTGTCGCAGTCTTCCTGCTTCATGTCCAGGATTACTTGATCGGCTCCCCATTCCGCTAAATCCTCGGCAATGGACCTTCCAATGCCTCGGGCAGAACCGGTTACGAGAGCCACTTTTCCTTTAAATGGTTTTTCGCTCATGGTTGCAGAAGCGACCAGGGGCCGGTATCTACAAGTAAAAACCCCGTGACCATCATGCTGGTTTTTCCGGATATCTGTCTGTTCCCCCCGCGAAGACCTGGCTCTGCCGATGACTGGAATTCGGGGAACGAACTTGTAGATGGAAGTACGCTCCCTCTGGAATCGTTCGCTCCAGGCATGACCTCTTTAGCGCTACGAAAAACCGGCTTCGCTGGCTCTGGGCGCCCTGTACGAGGATGGCATTTTGTAAGCAAAGTGTTAACAATTGAATAGCAAACAGTCATTACAGTGTCACACGCCGAAACTTCACTGGCAGGATGCAGAATACTGCCATGGCCGAAAGGTCGCATTCCCTGGAGAGCTCTGAGAAGCACGGCTCAACGCTGCCCATCTTTTCGGCTTTCGAGGTGGGCCGCAAAGTGCTCACTGTCCAGCGACTCAAAGAGTTATCTGGCTATGATTATGCCTTACCCCTGGAGGATGATCCTGCCGTTCAGGTCTATGAGCTGTATCGCAACTTTCCCGACCTGCAATACCTGCCCGTCATGGACAGCCGGGGACAGATATCTGGCTACACCCTGCGAAACCAATTTCTGGCCATCCTCAGCAAAAACCATTACAGTCGAGAGCTAATGCTCAGGCCAGATGTGAAATTAAAGTCCATGATGCGGACTGGTCCGGTGATTCTGGATGCCCATGCAACTCTTAGCGAAGCTTCCAGCGCATTGATGGCTCGCCCTGAAGAGAGCAGGTTCGATCCATTTGTCGTAACCATGGAGGATCGTTTTTACGGAATTTCCACGGTAGATCTGGTGCTTCGCGGAATGAATTCTTTTCTTCGTAGAGACAACGAAGCCTGCCTGGAAGCTCAGCATGCTCTTCTTCAATGGCAACCAGGTGAGCGCTGGGAACCGGGTAACATCCCTTCCGCTTCGGTGCAGAAATACACACGGACTGCAGAATCCAGGGAGATCGCGACTCTGGATTTCAGTCGATATGTTTCGCCTCTTTCCGGTCCTGGAGGAGATTTTTCTCAGTCCTACGATTTTTCCAACCAGAGCCAACTATTCATGCTGTTCGATGTCTGTGGCAAGGGTCTGAAAGCTTCGAGCATGGTGTCCATCATAGGCACTACTCTCCACTCTGCCCTGCGGTATGAAATCGCTACGGGCGAAAGCGATAACACCAGAGTAAGAAAGTTGCTGGAAAAACTGAATGCAATCACATATGAATTGAGTCCGGCTGAAATGTACGCTACAGGCATTGCTCTTCTAGTAAATAGAAAGAGAAAGATTGCCTCTGTGTACGATTTCGGGCACGGCATGCTCTGGATCGCAAGGAATCATCGAGCTCATCGACTGGAAAAAAGTGGCATTGGCAATTCCGATCAGGCTCCCTTTTTGGGCATGCATTCTGATCTATTGATTCAACCAGTCCATTACAGACTTCAGGATGGAGATCTGCTGTTTTCCTGTTCCGACGGAATTCTAGAGCAACGAGATGGCTCCGGCGAGATGTTTGGGTCTCATCGCATAGAAGAAATTCTTTCCAGGACCAGGCCAGAACCGGAAAGGATCAATCGAGAGATGCTCCAGTACTGGGAAAGCTTTCGGGAAGATGCCAGGGCAACGGATGATCTCAGTATGATGTCGATTTTTCTTGGCCCCGCTCGCGCTTGACATTCCCGGGCCTGCAGTGAACACTGCAGGCTTATGTCTCAGCTTCCCATACCATCCGGTTATCTTGCCTGCGGTTGGAATGCGGGTATTAAGGACAATACGCTGGATTTTGGCTGCATTCACAGTAGCCGACCGGCGGACGCAGCCGCCGTATTTACGCGAAACCAGTTCCCGGGAAACCCGGTGATTGTAGGCCGCGAGCATGTATCGAATGGAAAACTTCAGACAATCGTAGTTAATTCAAAGAATTCGAATGTTGCAACTGGTCCAACCGGACTGGAGATCGCCAGAAATATGTGCCGATGGACGGCCGAAGCTCTTAACATCGATGAGAGCCTTGTTCTGCCATCCAGCACAGGTGTCATCGGACGTCTGCCTCCTGCAGATCGCCTGGAAGCAGCCTGCAAGGAATTACCCCGGAGATTGAGTAGCCCGGATTTTCAATCCTTCAGTCAGGCGATCATGACCACGGATGCTTTTCCCAAGGCCCGGGGTTACGAGTTACATAGTGGAGTTACTGTCCTGGGTATCGCAAAAGGGGCCGGAATGATCGAACCCAACATGGCCACCATGCTTTCCTACATCGCCACCGATGCAACCATGGACTCAGCTGATTTGAGTCGCCTTCTTCGATTTTGCGTAAACCGAAGTTTCAACCGGGTTTCTGTAGATAGCGATACATCCACCAGTGATACTGTAGTTCTTCTGGCCAATGGTGCCAGCGGACGTCCGCCTTTTCGCTTTCCTTCCAGCCTGGAAAGCCTCTGGTCCGAGCAGACACTGGAGACGATTCTGGGAGATCCCCTGCCCGCTCCCGGACCAGGTGTGGATCGACTGGAGCGTGCCAATCCATGGCCGGACCATATTGGCGAAGATGAACTGGAATTTATTCGGGCAGTGCTGCGCACCTGTATATACCTTTCTAGGGAAATCGTTCGCGATGGCGAAGGGGCCAGCCGTTTTTTTGAAGTCCTGATCGTCGGAGCTCGCAGTAAGGAAAGCGCTTACAAGTTTGGACGTTCCCTCATTAACAGTCCCCTGGTAAAGACGGCGGTACACGGTGCTGATCCGAACTGGGGCCGGATTATTATGGCCGTTGGAAAGGTGTTTGACGAGCCTATCAAGCCAGACCAAATCAAGATCTATGCGGGAGATCAGCTGCTCTTTTCCGGTGCAGGTAAGGAATTGCATCCAGATCTGGACAGGTTAAAGCAGCATTTCCAACAACCCGAGGTTCGAATCAAGGTAGACCTGGATATGGGAACCCAGTTCGAACGTTTCTGGTCAAGCGACCTGACCGCGGATTACGTCCGCCTGAATGCGGATTACACGACGTAAGATGTCAAAAATCTGGAATACACCCGCTGGCAGATACAGGCTACAGAGCTGGCTGGTAACGGCTGTATCCGCTATAGTAATAACTGGATTGTTTTTTCTGCTCCATGCAGTGTTTCCGTCCGGCGATGCATCTCCCGTAGATGCCTCCAGGCGGGAGAATCTAGTAACGTTGCTATTTATTATTCTCTCGGTGCTCATTCTTTTCCCGGCCAGAGAGTCCTTGCTTCGACATTTGTTCCGCAGACAGGACTGGGAAACGCTGGTTGATGAAGATATTCACCATCTGGATTTCCTGGCACGACAATTTTCAGTAGATTCACTGCTGCATCAGATCATACCCGATTTACTTTTCTGGCTGCGGGTCTCTTCCGCACGCATAGCACTGCTATCCGAGGATCGCAAGAATTACCGCTTCCATATCTACAAGAACGGAAAAATCATAAAGGGAAATGCGATATACTACCAGAAAACAGAGGAATTAAAGCGAGAGTTCAAAGCCTATCGCAAGATCGCACGCATCGACGACGAAGAGGCCCCGGAATCCCTCCGGGAGATCATGCAGCAGAATCGGGTGGCATGGATCGTTCCCTTTATCTTTCGCACGCGCCTCCTTGGCTTTCTATTTCTCATGGAACCGCCCCGAAACAAATTCGCAGACCGAGCGCTTCAACTATTTGCGGGCAAAGCTGCGGTCAGTATTCAGAATCATATTCTGAGCAGCAAAATCATTGATGCAGGAGAATTCGAAAAGGAATTACAGAGCGCCGAAAAGGTACACAGCCTGATGAAGAACTCCAGGGTGCCTTCTTTTCCCGGATTTCAGATCCAACCCCATGAGGATGATAGCGGAAGCTCTGTGCAGGAATTCTTTACTGTGAACGATTCGCTTTTCCTTGTGATTTTCGCAACATCGCGGGGCGGAGGTGTTTCGGGTCTGGTGTTGTCGGGTCTCCTGGGTCATCTCTACTCTTTGGTGCATATAGAATCCGACCTCAGCATTCACCGAATTCTGGGCCATATGCGAAAAGAGAATTCTCTGCTTCGCACGGAACCGGGCGTGGAAATGCTTATCGCACAGTTTCACGATGTCGGCTCTATGACAGTATTCGTAGAGGGTAAGCAGTTTCGCTTTCAGGACACGACGCAGCCAGATCGCATTCTGATATCTCCAGGGTGGAGAAACTATGTGGACTTGAGCCCTGGAATACTGTATCGCGTGGAGCATAACAACAGGGTACTTCTGGATATTCGCTCGGTAAGGGAAGCTGTGTTACAGGGAGGTGAAGAGCAGTGAGTCTGTTGATGAACCGATGGGTTTATCCGCTGGCTGCTTTTCTGATGGGCGCCGCCATGTTACTCATCTTTTCGCGAGACGTGTACCGACTTCCCTTCCTGTATTTGCCTGATGGAACGGTGGTGTACAGCTCGGAAACCAATCTGGTTCCCTCGGATCGCATCATGCTTATCGACGGTAAACCAGCTCTAAAAACCGCGACTACGTCGGATTTTCCGCAGATCCACAGGGTGATTTCTCAGGAAGGAGAAGAGATTTTTCAGACCGTGCATTTTGACCTTCTGGATTTTCTCGAGATCTATAAACTGCTCATCCTGTATGCCCTGGTTTCATTCTTATGCGGCATATGGTTTTTAAGTTACGGTAACGACCTGCATTTATCGGGCTTCTGTTTCGCCACGGTATTCTACATAATTTCAGGTATGTATTTGCTGGCCTACCAGGAAGGAATGATTGTATGGCAGGTGGCCGGTTTCCTGCTGATTCCCGCTTTGCTAAACCTCGGACTTCGAACTACGGGCAAGGCTGTACCACAGCAACTGGCGCTGGGAGAGCTTTTATTCGTATTGTTCTTTTCTCTTTTAGCCTACAGCGGCTCGGAGCGCGAAGAGAGCGTCTACAACCTGACCTACCTCGCCGGTTATCTTTATCTTATTGTGGCTCTCATTGTGCTGGCAATCCAGCTGGATGCCGCTTTTCGCACAGATGCAGAAGGGATCGATCGAATCAAACAATGGATTCTGGCTCTGGGAACCCTTATCGGCCTCATCCTGCCCACGGCCCTGACCACCATGCATGTGTGGCGGATGGACCCTTTTATGGTTCCCGTGCTGCTCTTCTTCCTGTTTCCCAGCACATTACTCTACGGAACCTACCGGATCCATCTGCTCCCATTTCAGCTGATTCTCACTCGCTCGCTGCTAGCCGGTATTCTAACCGTAGTATTCATTGGAATTTATGGGCTGGCTCTACTCACAATTAGCCTGATTTTGCCGGAAAGCCTGAGCGATGCACGGTGGATCCTGCACATTGTAATTATCTTTTCTATAACATTTTTCATGGATCCTGCGCGAAGGTTCACTTCAAGGATCCTGGATAAGAGGCTATTGCGTCCCAGCGGCGAACTGGCGGAATCCTTGAAACGTCTTGCCAGCCTGATGAGCTATCCGCTAAAAATCCAGTCCACGGCGGCTGCTTTTCTCGGAGAGATTGAACGAACGCTTAACATAGAGAAAGCGTACCTATTGTTTTCTACCTCAACATTTCCCGACCTTCGTATTCGCACAGAAGGAATCCTGCGATTACCTGATGGCAGTCCCCTGTGGCGACACGTTGCTCCCGAAAGAATTGTCGTAACTTCCTACCTTACATATGGCACAGGAGTTCGCGGCGAGCTATACAAATTCCTGTATCGCAATCGCATTCATCTGGCAGTAGGCATAGAAGGTCTGGAAATGCCTTCATTGAAACTGAGGTTTCAGGAACATTTGCGCGAGATCAAAACCCAGAGAGAAAGTCGTAACTCCTACTTTAAACTGAATCGCGGTTCCCTTTCCAACCGACTGCGGTTGCCTACGCGAGCGGCACTGTTAATCGGAAAGCCGAGAAACAGGGATGGGCTTCTACTGAGCGAAATTCGATACCTTCAGGAGGCATCCCGGCTGGCAGGAATGATGGTAGAGAACTTCGCCCTTCTATTTCAGGAGGTGGAGAAAAGGCAGAAGATGCGAGAAGTATATCTGGCTGGCCAATTCCAGCGTCAGGTATCCAGCAGTTTTGAAAACCTGCCCCAGGGCATTCGGATGTCCTACTTCAATCTTCCAGTAATCAGCGTTACTGGAGACTACCTGGATCATATAGAATTGGAAGGCAATAAGAGCGCCATTTTCCTAGGAGATGTGAGCGGTCATGGACTGGGAACCGGTTATCTTGTAAATGCGATGCGTAGCATTGTGCGATCGCATCTGGCGGCAGGTTCCAATCTAGTGCAGACCGTAAACACATTGAATTCCTTTCTACTGGATAGATATGAAGGAAACGAATTCTTCACTCTATTCGCTCTGGTTCTGGACCGCGAAAAGGGAGAAATGGAGTATTTGAATGCCGCCCATCCGGGGCCACTGATTCGCACGCCGCAGGAAGATCAGATCATAAAGCTGGAAGATACGCAGAGACTGCTCGGGGTGCTGCCCAGTCCATATCGAACCAGCAGTTACACATTGAGGCCGGGACAGAGATTGTTTTTATGTTCGGATGGAGTTCTAGAAACCTTTGCCAAGAACGAAGAAGCATTCGGAGAAGCTCGTTTTGCCAGATTCCTCCTGGACGAAGGAGACAAACCACTGGAGGAAATTAACTTAAAGTTACGCGAAGAATTAGATCATTTTCGTGGCTCGCGGTCTCCGGGTGACGATACAACATTTCTAGCACTGGAATTCGCACCGCGTCAGGGTCCTCTTACCACTTTGCTGTCTTTCCTGCGACTGGATCGAGAGAAATCCGCAAGCACAGAGGAGTCTCCGGAAAGTGAGACTGGCGCACCTTCCAAAAGAAAATCCGTCACAATTACCAGAGACAACCTTGGGGGACTGGACGACAGCTAGGCCGATGAAAGAAACCCTGGAAGCATTGTATGCTCAATACCGATCCGCTCAATACCTGGATTCAGATCCCCTTGCTCTGGTCCATAACCACATCGCAGACGAAGAAAGAGATATTGAAGTAATTGCTCTTCTCTGTGCCCTTTTCGCTTACGGGCGAGTGAGTGCCATCCAGAGCTTCTTGCAGGATTTGCTGGAATCGCTCTCTGACCATCCCTCTGACTTTCTAGCCCGGACCACTCCTGCATCGCTGGACCGAGTTGGTCTGCCTTACTATCGCTTTCAGTCAGCTAGAGATGTAAGATCTATCCTGCTCCGCATAGGAGCCCTGATCAGGGAATCCAACATTGCCCACCGAAGCGGTGGCCAAAGTCCTCTGCCTCTGGAAAGGCATTTTGGAAATCCTTCGACCTCTACCATCCTGCGAATTGCGCATTTTCAGCGAAGCTTTCTGCAGGGAGTACCGAAATCCCACCGAACCCCGGGTCTGCTGCACTGGATTGGACAGGCCGATGGTCGAGGCGCCCGAAAGAGATTGTGTATGTTCCTCCGATGGATGGTTCGAAAGGAGCATCCCGATCTGGGCCTTTATAGTTCCTTTTCCCCGGACAAACTGATTGTGCCTCTGGATGTTCATATAGGGCGAATTGGGCGAAATCTGAATTTAACCAGTCGAAAGACCCAGGACTGGGAAATGGCTGCTCAGATCTCAGGGGGCCTTTCCCGACTGTGCCCGGAGGATCCGCTCCGTTATGATTTTGCCCTCACACGGCCTGGAATCCTGGGACAATGCCGGGGTACATGGCATGCAAAAATCTGTCCAAACTGTGAGTTAAGGACCATCTGTGCCCAGACTGAAGGCAGATTCAGCACTGAAGGCCAGTAATCGGAAACATTTCTCTTTGCTCCCAGAGCATAAATTGCGAAACTGTACAAATGAGGCTGCGAATCCTTTGTATGGGTGCCCATCCAGACGATGTGGAGCTAGGTATGGGCGGAACCGTAGCCAGCCTGGTAGAGAAGCATGATGTTCTGATTCTCGATCTGACAAACGGAGAACCCACACCCCATGGCTCACCGGAGATTCGCGCCCGGGAAAGCAAAAAGTCGGCCTCCATACTGGGCGCTCCCAGAAAAACCATGGATATGCCCAATCGATACCTGGAAGAAACCATTGAAAATCGCAAGAAATTGGCTGCTGAATTTCGAGAATTCAGACCAGACTATATTTTTTCCCCTTATCCAGTGGATGCCCATCCGGACCATATCGCGGCCGGGCAATTAGCCGAGTCCGGACGATTCTATTCCAAACTGACCAAATCCGACATTCCCGGTGAGCCGTTCTTTCCTCGAAGAGTAATCTACTATTTCCCGGTTCACATACGATTGAGAATGGAGCCTTCCTATGTGTTCGATGTATCGGACCAGATGGACAAAAAGAGAAAGGCAATACAGTGTTATGAATCTCAGTTCAAAGCCGGAAAGAAAGAGCATATCATTGAAAGCGTGCTAAACGAAAATCAATACTGGGGCTTTCAGGCAGGAGTAGAAGCAGCAGAGCCCTTCTACCAGCGAGAAATCACACTATTCAAAAACTGGCCCGAGGGTTATCGTTGAGCGTTTCAATCCCTACAAACCTGGAGGATCTGGACCGGAGAGTTCAGAATCGGCTGGAAAAATGTAGAGCAGGTATTCTCTGCCCGGACACATTGAAGGAACAGGCGCTGCAGCTTCGCCAGAATTTGGGCTGGACCAGGGACTGTGGATTGTTGATTGCTGCAGGGCACCAACCTGTTCTCTATCATCCGGGTCTTCTTATGAAAGATGTGCTGGCATATGCTCTGGCGAAGCGATACAACGGAGTGGCCTACAACATCGTTCTAGATACAGATGAAGTGGACCTGGAGTTTTCTTTTCCGGCGCTCATGGATCTGGATTATTCAAACACGGTTCGAGGCACTTCCACCTGGCCGGTACAGAAGCGCACCTTCCGGTACGGAAATTCCAGGAGAATCGTTGGGTCCCTGGAATTCACGGAGAAAGATAGAGCAGGACTGCTGCAGGCTTGCGATGAAGCCGCCCGAGGATTGCATCTTGTTCTAAACCCTGCTTCTCGAAGGAATGCACGAGAAATGCTCAAGGAATTTGGTCGTTCCATAGAGAGCGCGAAATCTATTCTCGATCCATCCACCGAACTCCGTCGTCTGGCTCATGAAAGGATGGGAATTACCATCCGGGATGTCTGCGCTTCTGATCTATTCGATTCAGAAGCTTTTCTATATTTCGCATCCTTCATTGCTGAGCGGTCTGACAAATTCAGGGCCAGATACAACCTGGAGTTAGCTCGTTATCGCAAGGAACGAAAAATTAAGAATCTGGCTCAGCCATTGCCAGATCTGGATGAAGCCAGCGGAGAACTACCATTCTGGTATATAGAAAATGGAATTCGGGAACCTTTACTGGATCAGGGTTTCGAAGAAGCTCTGGAAGCTGCCCGCGCCGGCGAAGGAAAAATCTATCCCAGGGTCATTACAACAAGTCTCTTCTTTCGACTTTTCTTTTGCGATTTGTTTATCCACGGAACCGGGGGTGGGCGCTATGATCGAATCTCCGAAAACCTGATCTCCGACTTTTTTCAATGCGATGCAGCCCCATTCCTGGTTGCCACTGCAAGCTTGAGCATGGAACCGCGAGCGGATCTTCCAGTTGAATCCAGAACTATTTCGGAGGTGGAGCTGGACCTGCGAGAGATTCGTTTTGATCCCGCTCAGTTTCTAAGTTCGGAATGTACGCTTCGCGCAGAAAGGGATGAACTGATCAAGAAGTGGCAGCAGGCAGCCCGTGCAGGGCAGGATCGTTCCTCACTCCATTTGGAATTCCTGAAGCTTCGCAGGAAGGCGGGACTGTATTTAAAAGGGAAAAAGAAGGAACTGCAAAAAGAGCTACATCGAGCCCACTATGTGGAGAAAGCCCGTAAAATCTACGGAGATAGAAGCTATCCTCTTTTCTTTTATGACCTTGAGCCGCTGACTTCTGCGGCAAAGTCCATTGAGCTCGTCCGCCAGCCTGAAATAGTAGGTCGGTAACTGTCAGGAATTTGAGCGTCCAGCATTGGGGCTCTGATAGTGGAATTCGGCACTCCAGAGCAGCAACAAATCCGTGCGTCTCTATTGCGATCACCAATCCAGGAAATTCCGATCCCTGATTTTCGCCCCTGAAGTTATAGACGGAGATTCATGCCGGAAATCCGCCCTTGTGGGTTTCAAATTGCCTTACTCGGGCTCCTTGAACAGACTACCAATGTTCTTCTCTGCCATCGCCTTTTCGTAATCTTCGCGATCAATCAGGGTCAGACCTAGCTTTTCTTTCTCGATTCGTCGAAGTATCTTTCCTGTTTCAGCAGGATCTTTTAGCCGGGTGGCCAGATACTTGAACTCGGTGCCGCATCCGCTGCAGCTCTTATCTTTCAGATAGTTCAGGCCAATTTGATTACAGGCTGCACAGGTCCCGTACAGATCATCGATAAGTAACAAATGCTGCTTTAATGTGTTTAAGTCAAGCTGCTGCCATACTCGGACCGAACGGTCATTACCGGATTTATCTTCGGTAGTCATAACTTTCTATGCCCCTGTACCCGACTCTGTCAAGGCTGTTCTCTGTGGAGGCTGATCATTGATGACCCTGGAGCCAGTGCGAAAAGGCCGCTTCCTGCCCTCGTAGATCCGAAATCGTACATCCTTCCTTCTTGCAGACTCGGTCAAGGAATCGAGCAATCTTTGCGGGTAACGTAGGGCCCTGAAAAATATACCCGGTATATATCTGAATCAAATCAGCCCCGGCCAGTATCTTTGCAAGGGCCTTTTCCGGAGAGTCAATGCCCCCCACTCCGATCAAAGCCAGCTTTTTACCGCCAATGTCTCTAGCTTTCCGCAGCAAATCTGTACTGCGATCAAAGAGCGGTGCGCCGGATAGGCCGCCCTGAGTATTTCTCATTTCATCGGATGCTCCGGCAATATCACGACTAATCGTCGTATTTGTTAGAATCAGTCCGGATGCATTACCCTGGTTGGCGGCTTCTATCAGGCCCGGCAGATCCCGATCATCTATGTCGGGAGCCAATTTCACAAAAATCGGAACCGTGGAATTCAGGCCGGTTCGCACCGAATCCATTTCACCAAGTAGCTCGCTAAGGAAGCTTGTGGATTGCAGGTCTCTCAGGCCAGGAGTATTCGGGGAGCTGATGTTTACGGTAACATAATCCGCGTAACTCTGCAGACTCCGAAAACACTTTATATAATCCTGAATGGCTTCATCGTTCGAAGTTACTTTGTTCTTTCCGATGTTTACTCCCCGAGGATGCTTTCGTTGCCTTTTACTATTGCTGCCTGAGGAATCCTGCTTATGGAAGGAACGGGCCGCCGCGTCCATACCGGGATTATTGAAACCCATTCGGTTGACCAGAACTCCCAGTTTCGGAAAGCGAAAGAGACGGGGCTTGGGATTTCCCTCTTGAGGCAGAGGAGTGAATGTTCCAGACTCTACGAAATCAAATCCTGCGGAGCTGAGAAAAGGATAAAGCTCTCCGGTCTTATCGAAGCCAGCAGCCATGCCAACCGGTCCGGGAAAATCCAACCCCGCGCATTTCATCGCGAGCCGGGGACTTTGAAAACCGAGGGTGGCCTTCAGATAGGCTTTGCCGCCCGGGACGGCAAGCATCGCCCGGGCAGGTCCGGTAACGAGTTCATGGGCCTTTTCGGGATCCAGCGAGAAAAGTACAGGCTTTAGAAGGCCATAGAGAAGTGCAGGATGCATCTCCCCAGGGTTCTAGAACTGTCTGTAAAGTCCAACCAACTTACCGATAATCATGACCTCGGTGGCGAAGATTGGTTTATAGGCCTGGTTGGCTGGCTCCAGACGAACTCTCTTCTTTTCCTTGTAAAAGTATTTCAGAGTTGCCTCATCCTCAATCAGGGCCACTACGATTTCTCCATTTTCAGCGGTGTCGGCCTTCTGGATCACCGCGATGTCCCCATTGTGGATGCCGGCTTCGATCATGGAATCACCGGTGACTCGTAGAGCAAAAACGCCGCCATCGGGAACAAGGTTCCTGGGAAATGCCAGATACTCTTCGATGTTTTCTTGAGCAAGGATGGGCAAACCGGCCGCAACACGACCTACCAGAGGAACGCTCACCGTCTGCTCCAGCGTCATGGGCTCACCGCCAGCGGAAGTTCTCAGAAGCTCAATGGCCCTGCTCCGGTTCTTTACACACTTGATGTAACCCTTCTTTTCTATGGCTTTCAAATGATCATAAGCGCCCTTGGCCGTAATACTGAAGGTATCTCCGATCTCCCGAATGGTGGGAGGATAACCCTGGGAACGAATGGATTCCTCAATGAAGTTTAGAATGGCCTGTTGTTTTTCGGTGAGATCCTTCATAACCACACAAAAGATAGGGTAACAAAAGTTACGTCAATACTTTTTTGCTTAATTTACGATGGGATTCCGAGTACGCTTCGGGCAGAGCGGCCGGTGCCATGAGTCCGAAGCGTCCTGGAATGATGCCCGCCAGCTATTGCGGCGGAGGCTCTACAATGAGACATAATCCGGGGCCTGTATTCCAGCAAGCCCTTTCTTCTCGAACGGCCATGATATATTCCGCTGAAAGGCGGATTCTAGCAAATGACTGGCTGGATTATTTTGCACCTGCTTCCTGAAGCAATCGAATGATTTCAGGATTGCCCCTGCCCCGAGCTGCTTGCATTGGAGTGTTTCCGCTCACGGTTCGCTGATTTGGATTGGCTCCGAGTTTCAGAAGCTCCTGCACAGCTCCGATTTTCTGGTGCTCCACTGCATCAAAAAGCGGCGTTCTTCCAAAGCGATTGGGCTGGTCCGCATTCAAACCCAGAGCTGCCAGTTCGATGATCGCTTCGTCGGAGCCCCCTGCTGCTGCAATGGACATGGCTGTATTTCCGTTGGAATCTCTGTGATTCAGATTGGCCCCGTTCTTCACCAGAGCTCGAATCACTTGAGGGTGATTTTGAAAGGCCGCAGCCCATAGCGGAGTATGTCCCGACGGATCCACCGGATTGGGCTCGGCGCCCCCGTTCAGCAATAGAATGACGATACCCAGATTTCCTTTCCTTGCGGCAAAATGAAGGGCCGTTTGTCCATTGAATTGCGCACGAATGTTCGGATTGGCCCCCTTCTCCAGCAAAAGGGTGACAGCCGCCGAGCGCTCTCCATCCGCGGCCGCTATCAACGGAGTCACCTGCGCCTGACCATTGATGTCAATTTTATGATCTAGAAAGGTGCGAATTCCGGGCAAGTTCCCATTGTAGGAGGCCATTACGAGAGCTGTAATACTGGGTAGCAATTCTATCCGCAACTGGCTACCCCTGTGCGAAATGGCAGGCACAGCCACTGGACAGGGAGGGCCCTGCATGCTACCATTGATCTCCTGCCCATCCACGATCAAAAAGACCAGGACAGGATTTCCCGGCTGCAATTCCATTCGGTTCCCACTCAGGCTTTCCAGCTTATCCCCGGAAAGCGAATGGATCTGCTCGGCCCCCGACTGGGACACCTGGGATCCCTGAAGCAGATAAAACGAATCCACTTCTCCCAACGGCACTGTAACAGGCAGACCCTGGCGGCAGGCTCTGTCGATGGCGGCTGTAAAAATGCCCATGAAGCGGTCTGCGGCAGGTGAATGCTTCGAAGTTGTGCCAAGGCATCCGACGAGAAGAATACTGGACAAAAGAAAAGGTAGCAGGCGCATCATACCGTCCAGTTACACCATAGCCAGATTAAGGCAAGTACTACTGCAACTTCCTGAAGGGCTCGAGACCCGGTAACGTTCTCCGGAGGGATGCTGGACTAGCCCATTTCATCGATCTGGATTTCTTCCAGGGACTGAAACGGATGGCGAAAAAAGAGCCGCTCCAGACTCTCAATATGGTCTGTAATGTCGGTGAGCAGAATGCGAACAGAACCTCGCTCAACCGTCGCGGGCGACCAGTCATTTGCTCCCGCTTTCTTACTCCCTGATTCGCTGCCGGGTCTGACATGGGCGTCAGAGTTGGCAGAGCCTGGTTCTGCTGCGTCAGATTTTGACTCTGCATTTGCATGGAGCAAATCTCGCTCTTGCAGCATTTGCTGTACGGATCTGGCTGTTTCTACCGAGGAATCAATCAGTCGAAGGTCAGGATATTGATCCTTGATGGCCTTCTTCAAAAGTGGATAGTGCGTGCAGCCCAGAACCAGCGAGTCTACATCCTCGCGAACCATCTCACTCAAGTATTCTTGCAGGATTTGGCCAGTGAGTTTCTTGTCCATCCAACCCTCTTCCACCACAGGAACAAGCAGAGGGCATGCACGGGAAAAGATGCTGAGCTCACTGTTTAGCTTGCGAATTTCGCGCTCGTATGCTCCGGACTTTATCGTGGATCGGGTGCCAATGACCCCGACACGGCCTGTTCGGGAATGGGAAGCCACAGCCCGTGCTCCGGGATGAATCACACCAATCACCGGACAGGGTAATTCTTCACGAAGGATACTCTCAGCATGGGCGCTCACCGTATTGCAGGCAATGACAAGGAGTTTGATATCGAATTGCAGTAGATACTGACTGACTTCTCGACTGTACCGTAGAATTGTTCCCGGCGAACGGGATCCATAGGGCACTCGCGCAGTATCTCCCAGATACACAAAGTCTTCGCCCGGCAGAGCCGAAACAAGCTCAGACAGCACCGTTAGACCTCCCATTCCGGAGTCAAAAACACCTATGGGGGATGATGACTTTAAATCGCTCATTTTATGAAGCCAGGTTGATACACCAGCAAACCATCCGGGGTCGCTGGCGAAGTGGTATCCCTATTGTGCAAACCGGCAAATCCCTGTCCATTTCAGAAAGGGTAGTATTCGCTCAGAAAATGCAATCCAGGTTAAGCTGCCGTGTCTATTTTTCCTGCGGTTCGTTACCCAGACCAAAGGCCTCATGCACTACTTCCAACGCCTTTCGTCCTTGCTCTTCTTTTACAGCCACAGTAATCTTGATTTCTGAAGTGGAAATCATCTCGATGTTGATTTCGTTTTTTGCCAGGGCATCAAACATGGATGCTGCAACNCCNGAATGAGANTTCATNCCAATNCCCACGGCNGAAATGGTGGCNATTTTNTCNTCTACTTCAAGGTTCCCGGCCTGCTGCTCAGACAGGAAAGCATCCACCACTTCGCGGGTGACTTTCAAAGTGTTTCGAGGCACGGTAAAAGAAATCGTATTCTGATTCTCTTTGCCGGAGCTCTGAACAATCATATCAACATTCACATCGGCGCGCGCCAATCGATTGAANAGGCTGGCGGCCAGTCCCGGCCGATCGGGGATATCTATCACAGAGATTCGAGCTTCATCGGTTTTTAGAGTNACGCCGCGTACTACAACTTTTTCCATTACTTGATCCTCGGCCACCACTCTGGTGCCTTCTGCATTGTTGAAACTGGATCGAACATGAATTACGATTCCATACTTTGAAGCCACTTCCACGCTTCGAGAATGCAGCACCCCTGCTCCCAGTCTGGCCAACTCCAGCATTTCCTCGTAGGCGATGGCTTTCATTTTTCGAGCCGTAGGAACCTTGTTAGGATCGGTAGTGTACACTCCATCCACATCCGTGAAGATTTCGCACTCATCAGCCTGCAAGGCAGCAGCCAGCGCCACTGCTGTTAAGTCCGAGCCACCCCGACCCAGGGTAGTGATATTGGCTTCTTTGTCCACTCCCTGAAATCCGGCCACGATACAGACCTGCCTTTCTTCGAGAAACGGTCGAATCCTGGTGGTATCTATTTCCTGAATCCTGGCGGATGAGTGCTTTGTGTCGGTGATGATGCCCACCTGTCCGCCGGTAAAGCTAATGGCGGGAACACCCATACCGTCCAGAGCCATGGCCAGCAATGCGATGCTGACCTGTTCGCCTGTGGCCAGAAGCATATCCAGTTCTCTTGCACGGGGGCTTTCGTTCAGCTCCTGAGCCATATCCACAAGCTTATCTGTGGTCTTGCCCATGGCTGAAACTACCACAGCCAGTTGATGACCATGTTCGTAGTAAGCTTTGATCCTGTTTGCGACAGAACGAATTCGATCCGTGTCTCCCACAGAAGTACCGCCGAATTTCTGTACGATGAGAGCCATGTCCGGCCAGATTCAGGGGGCTGTCTGTGCTGTAAAACCGGATTCAGATACATTGGACACAGCTATTCGTTCCCTTTACCGAAGCAGTGTATCAACAAATCCGCGTGGTCAGGACTTTGAACGCAGCAACATTCCGCCATCCTTGCTATTTGGAACGGAAAAGCATTCCGCCCTCGTTGCTATTTGGAACGCACAAGCATTCCGCCATCGCTGCTATTTGGAACGCAGAAACATTCCGCCATCGGTGCTATTTGGAACGCAGAAACATTCTGGGGTCGCTGACCCTGGGAACACAGTCGCTCTGATGTGGTTTTTTTNGAACCATCGTAANGGCCCGGACCATGAACCGGATTCTCNCCGGGCCCACTGGTGAGGCAGAAAACGAAGAAACCAGAGCGATTAACTCTGGTTTCGCATAGGTCAGGATTACCTGCTGACCCTGACTTTCGCTAACTGCTGGATGTTTGCCAACGATTCATTCCGCTGACACGGGAATCGAGCGGTTCTTACATCCTTGAAAATTGCGAGAACTCGCTGTTTCAGACCACTAGAATTCTCCGCGAATGCCGATTTGCACTCCGCTGGTGCTTCCTGCCGTCATGGCCTCAATGTCCAGTTTAACCACCCAGATATTGAAGGTCAGCCCAACACGTCCAAAGCCAGTATAGCGCTCCACAGTACCATCTCCGGGAACGTTCATAAACAGGTTAGCGTCTGGAGCCTGCACACCTACGACCTTTTCCAGTTCGGAGGCAAGAAATACCGGTCCGAAGCGATTCACTGTAAAGTTTGTAGAACCCTTGTTAATGGAAACGCCGCCACCAATGTTNAAGTTCATGAAATAAAGAAGCTGAATTCCGGTCATGAATTCGATGGGTACAGATGTAATGTTCGTGCTCATATTTGCCTGGTTGTTTCCGTTCCAGACAATTTGCCCACCGCTAAACTGAGCGATTTGAATCGATGAATTTACCTGATAGTAGGAAATGGATTGTCGCGTATGATGAAAGCCAAGCCCCAGGTTCAGTCCATTCCATCGAAACAGTGGGCTGGAGTTCTTATCACGCTTTACCAGCTGATATCGAATATCCAGCCCGCGATAATAGGCGCTGATCTTTGTCTGGTCCGTGGGCCGGACACCAGAGCTAAGGGTTTCCAGTTTCGCCTCCCCTCCGTAAGTGTATCTTGCATCAAAAAGACTGAGATATACTTCGAAGCGCCTTGCAACTTTGTACATTGGAGTTCTTTCAAAGAACAGCCCGAGGTTCACGCCGCCATAGATTCGAGGACTGAGCCCAACGCCCACTGTCTTCACGTTGTAATAAGCACCAAGATCCGGTACTACGACGTTTGTAAAGGACTCTGGTTCATTTGTCCCAATGGCGCCCAGACCGATTGTCCAGCCATCCATATTGATTCCGCCCATGGGAACCGATCCAATCCCTGCGAGAACGCTTGCATCGGCCATATCTTTGGCCAGAGGATCGGCGAACTGAAGCTTGAAGGCTGCCAGAGTATCGTTGAAGCTGGATTCTGGAATGGGACTGACATTACAGGCCGAACCAATACAGGTGACTTGAGCTTCTGATGGCCTCGGCGAAAGTAGCACGGCCACACTGGCAAGCGCAGAAAGAGAAAATAACAGTATTCGATTTCTTTTCATAGAATCTTCCTTTATGNATCTCCNTCGATCCTATTGGCTCGGAAAGCACCCATCCAAGCCTGTTTTTGCTGGTCCTATATTGGACGACCAAAGAGGCCAGAAGTTAAGGCCATTTTGTGGTAGATTTTAGTGATTCTGGAACAGAGAACGCTCAGGTGTTAGCGGCCGTTACAGGCTCCTCGCTATTACAAAGGAAAAGTATCATTGCTTGAGGTTCCCCTGGGGACTGCACGGAGCAGAGGAAGAAACCAGAATCGTCTTGCCCTGGTATCAAGGTCTTCTAAATCCAGGGGATGAACAGGTCGCCTGCATTTCTATTGTTAACCCTATCTCTGGTGCTGGCCTCCGCTCAGGCCCAGGCCGAGGAGATGATATTCAATCGAATCAATGTTGGGGCCATGAGCTTCCAGAGTCCCCTTTTTTCCTTATTCAAAGAACGCGAAAAAACCACCGCACAACTGGACCTGGGTGCGCCCGCCGTCAAATCCAATCTCGCATCCTACACGATCAGCGCCGAGTTCGGATTCACCTATCATGGATGGTTTGTGGGAATGGGACTTCAGGGGGAAACATTGGACTCGCCACCCAACGATTCAAGTCACGTTGTGGGCACTCTAGACTCTTCAGGACAGATCGTTCCTCGACGAGGAGAACTGAGTAACGGCGGGGCTTATTCAAGTTTCGCGCGCCTGGGGCATCTTTTTTCCATGGATTCAGACTGGAAGATACTTCCGGCAATACGGGTGCAGTCTTTCCAGGAAGACTTCGAGTATCAGGCCTTCAGTCTAACCGGGGGCTCCGGCGTACTACCCTTTCGACAATACAACCGAAAGCATGCTCAAATGCAATTGTCCGTTTCGTTGATTCGCTCCATCGGAGATTCGGCCTTGGCCGACCTGGAGATTTATGGCACCTTGAGCTCGGCAGGAATTTTCAATACCACTGGTTCCAGCTTCGATTCTTCTGGCGCCCTGCTGTTTGAGAATTTCAAAGCAGACACTGTGACCGAATCCACCGGAATTCGGTTCGGCCTTTCCGTTCCCATGGGCAGCATGGAGCTGAATTCCGAGTCCCTGTCTCCCATGGTGCGCATGGAACTGGGCTATGAGGTCCAGACGATGAGACTCGGGGAGCCAGATTTTCTGGTTCTGGGTCCGTTACAGCCGGCTCATGTTTCCCTCCTACGAGATTTGAGGTTGTCCTCAAAGTCGTGGAGAAGCAATCGAGCTTACATTTCGATTGGGCTTGAATTGGGAGTAGAATATTAGTCCGCTGGGAAGGGGCGAGCGTGGAGAGTTTCGGGAGTGGAGAAAGACTGGACGGTGGAAGNAAGGAGGACCTGGATTGAGATGATGCTTCGGTGGTACGGAAAATAAGTCCGGGGCTCTTCAGCTTATGTGATTCTGCTTCTGTTGGCGGCACGGAAGCCTCCTGTACCTGAGTCTTGCCTCTGAGGCGGAGTTAATCAGAAAGACCAGGTCAAGTCATTTCAATGAAACAAATAGTATCTACGCTATACTGAAACAATGAGGCGAATAGACCAATCCGACAATCCGCCCAATACTCGGCTTATTTCAGGCGCCTTCAGAACGGAAGATCGCTCCGGGCTCTGGCTTTTTTGCATGACCCTGGCGCTGGCCTGCGCTACCATTGTAATTGTATTGTGGCCCGATCACCTGGGTCAGATTGATCGGGATACAGGTTTCCAATGGCTTTATATAACGAACTCGAACAGTGGTATAACCTATCCACACCATCCGATCTTGCTTGAGCTACTCTCTATTGTCCGTCGGTTTTTACCGAACAATCTTCACCTTTCTCATTTGCTTGCCCTCTATGGGCTAGTTTATCTTGTAACAGTCGCAATCTCCTGGTTCCTCATGCGGAGCTTGACCGGCGATCCCTTGCAAAGTGCGTTACCTACTCTGGTAATTTGCCTGAACCCCGCCTTTCTCTTCATACTCAACACTCTCGACGACAACCTTTTCGTATGGCCCTTTATTTTGGCTTCGATTTACTTTCTGCTTATGAGCCCAATGAGAGCGAATGGTCCGTTTCTCTCCGGCCTCTGCGCGACTCTGGCTTGTGGACTGGGTACAACAGCCCTGGGATGGGCTCTGGCGATCGGAGTCGCATGGTTATTCAAGCCCGCCGGGCGGAAAACTGTTTACCTGGGCCTTGCCTTTGGCATCGCAACCGGATTAGCCCCTCTGGTTGTTAAGGATATTACGCTCGGTCTCGAACCTTATTCTTCCTTCGTGTCGATGTTTCGCACTCCTTCCGATGCCTATTTCGGTAAATTTCGAATGTCCAGCTCCAATTTCCACCCGGGTATTCGAATGGCGGCGGCAGGTCTACTGGCATCCGCCGGCCCTATTTTTATAGATCCGTTGACTATGGTCAGCAAATTCCAATTTCCTCTGAGATTCAACGCGTCAATCATACTCATCTTGCTCTTCCTTTCTCCTTTATACTTCGCGCTCCGTAATATAAGGAAGTCATCCCACTCGATCCCAGCCTCGATCCTACTTGTTATTCCACCGGTCTTTTACTTATCGTACGTAATTGCCTCCGCTGACGATGCCCTTCAGGAACGCACCGATTGGGTTGGCCCTTGGCTGGCGCTCTGCCTGGCCTTTGCTAGTGGTAAGATTTGGAGACGGGGTCCGGAAGCAGAAGCCCCTCTAGCAATCCGCCACACAGGGGGGGGGAGTTCCCGGGTCTGTTCGTTGCTCAAGCGTCGGAACACTAAATGGCTACTCGCTTCTGGACTAGTCATCGCTATCTCGGTCACAAACGCTTATCAAATGCTCTGGGTATCGAATTCCTACGCTGCTCCACATTGGCGAGCCGGATCCCTCATTGAAAAAGATGTCCTCGTACGAAAGTCAGAATTGTTTCAGTCCGGGAACCTTCTGGAGTTTGGTCGATGGCTTTCCCTGGAACTCCTGGTCAGCTCATGCCATATATACAAAGCTCCACTGGACCCACAGGTAAAAAAGCCCATAATAACTCCGTGGCAGTTTGGGCAGTTCGCCAAAACACCTGACTTCCCCTTGCCCGAGATACCAGGATCCTGTGAACCTTTCCCGTTCAAGCTACTGGGCGATTTTTCCGAATCCTTACCCCATAGAAAGAGAGCCCAGATCAAGGTATTACCCCCAATAGACCGGTCATTGCAACAACCCTGGCCGAATCCTACATCGGTTAGCTGTGCTGGTCTCACTTCAATATTATATCAGTGTAACGATTCGGAATTCACTACCTACCGCCAGCAATTACCGGCAAAGACGATTAAAATCGTAAAGGAACTATGTCAAGCTGGACGCATTCCTCTGTCCTGCCATCCGGGCACTATTCTGGATTGCACGGGTGCTCAATCTTGTATTGCCCGTGCGCTCAATCAGCCAGTTAATAAAGAATGACTCTCTTGCAGATAGAATGCCCTGGACGAAATGAGAAATTGCACTTGACCCGTAATCCAGGAGACCCGAATCCTTAGGCCCTAGAGCATCTATGTTTCGCGCGATCAAAACCCTTCCCATTTCATCGGTTGCCTTGCTCGGTGGACTTAACCTTATCTTGATTGTCATACTCAGCGACCAAGTTCCATCCCGCTATTTGAATCCAATCTACATTTATTGGTTTTTATTAATGGCTGGCATCCTCTACCAGCGATTGGCTATCAAACGTCGTATTCAATACCCGGTTTTGTTTGGGAGTTTTGCGGTGACCATAGCAGCTCTCCTGAAAGCATCCCTGATCTTTCGAGACCCTTCGCTTCCGTCAACTATCGAGCTAATCCCGCTCCTGCTAACCTTACACCTTGCTATAGTCGGCTTCGGCTTCATTAGGCGATGGCCTGCGAGGAAAATATGGGTATTCAGTATCCTACTTGTTTTGAGCGCCTTTTTCATTGATGGCTTTTTTTGGTTTCCCTCTGCCGGTTATATCCTACCTCTTATCGTAGCTCCGGGTATTAACATTCACCTCATCCGGAATCGAATAAACGCGACGGGGAGATCTCCCCTGGTCTACTTCTTCCTCTTTTTGACCGTAATAATCTTTTCGGCGATTTGGAATCGATCTATGAGTACCACTCTGCCACGAGCTTTTCTCTTCCTAATGCCGGCCCTATTCCTAATAGGCTCCAGAAGAATCATGTGGCGCCAGGGGATCATGCTGGTAGTCTTTCTAAACTTGCTGCTGTTTGTGATTCAACTTGTTCGACTACAAGATAAATTCTTCGAAGTTGTGCTCCATGAATTCAACACGAATCGGGTGGCCGCTTATTTCGCTTATGGAGGGGTAGCCTACCTTGTTTTTTTCTGGGAACGATTAACGCGGAACGGAGAGGATCGTTTTGCCTGGGTAAAGTTGTTACTATTCGCCCTTCCCTGTGTTCTATTGTTCTTTTTTCTGGATTCGGAAGGGGCCAATTTGGCTGCCCTATTTGGCGCCGGACTTTTCTTGCTTCTTCATTTTTCGAAAAGGAAACTCTCTCCGCTGGTCCTCGCGCCAATTCTGGTATCGATAGTATTGCTACTGTTTTCCCTGCTGTTTGGCTTCGGTGCACTTTCTACTCATCTGCCTTTTTTCGAAGAGTTCAATAAGCTTTCCCATAGCAGACTTGAACTCTGGATAATCTTTTGGGAGGAGTACACGCATCGAAGCGTGGACCTTTTTATTGGGTCCGGGCCCTTCGCCATGGATACATTGGCCGGCCAATTGCCTCCGGCGGATCGACGATCACTCAATGTCTTTTCTTTAATTGAAAGTAACGCTGGCATCTATGTACATAGCCATAATCTGATTCTTGAATTTCTCAGCGGGACCGGGATTCTTGGTTTAGCTTGCATCCTGTTGCTCATCCTTATATGGTATACCAAGGCAAGAGACTTACCGGGATTCGTCCCGGCTGCCGCATTATTTGGAACCATTTCCCTGCATGGCATTATTGACTTTTTGATGGATATCCCCGCTTTATCCCTTTTTTTCTGGATGTCGTTGATTGACACAGTGCCAACCAGCTCGATTTCCATCTCCAATGAGCGCCCGCGGCGAGAGCACCGTAAACTCCTACTTTTGTTGGCCAGTTCTTTGGTGATCCCTGTAATAGCCTCCCTGGTCGCCATACAGCATTTTAGACTTGAAAAGGAACTCCAGAGGAAAGCACTGACATTGATCCAGCTTAACCTACCATTCAGGGTTTGTCTCGGAGCCTATTTTAAGGATTACAATGCTATCGAGAACCGAGCCCCCTCTGAAGCTTCGGAAATGGCTCTCCGATCGGACCAGCCCTTACGACCGCCGAAAGCTCCGTTCTCGACCCATTTTCTAGCCGGACCAGAACTTTCGAAAAGGATTGCCTCCCTACAACTATTCACATTCGAGATAACAGGGAATGTTACGCATGGATATCAGGCCCTCCAGAGTTTTGAGCAATGCATACAGGATTCACGGTATTCCGCCATTTGTCGGTATGGTGCGTTTCGAACCAGTTCTCTACTCGCCAGCGAAACTAAGATCGAATTCCTGGAAGAAGAGTTTCTTGCAGCCTTCCCGGCGGCAGATCCATTGGGGCTGCTCAACGGGTGTCGACTAACCAATATGTCTGGTAGAGTACTGAGGGTTATCCCTTCGGGTGCTTTCTTTGAGTAAAATCGTCGCTGTGACACGGCACCCAATAAACGCTATTGCCCACCTCCGGCGCTGTAATCCCCATCACTGAATTAGGCGCAACCGTTTGCGGTTCGCCTCGATAGCGGGACCATATTCCGGGACTACCCCTCGGAGTTGCTCCATCAGGTCTTTTCTGGACGTAGCCGCACCTGTCTTTAGGAGAGAATCTAACCGATCACGAAAATCCACAGAATTCCTTGATAGACGAGCGATGCGCACTCCAGGGTGAGAAGTGGCTACGGTAGACTCGGCGTCGGTGAGTAGCTCTTCATATAATTTCTCTCCGGGACGAAGCCCTGTAAACACGATGCGAATTTCCCGGTCGGGGATGAAGCCCGATAGTGCAATCATCTCTCTGGCCAAATCAACAATTCGGACCGGGTCCCCCATTTCCAGAACAAAGACCTCGCCACCTGCTCCCATTGCTGCAGCCTGCATTACCAGCTGTACTGCTTCGGGTATCGACATAAAATAACGTCTGACATCCGGATGAGTGACAGTAACCGGTCCTCCCGATTCTATTTGCTTTTGAAACAGAGGTATCACACTTCCGGTGCTACCCAAGACATTGCCGAAGCGGACCGCTATATATCTTGTTTCGGGAAAGTCCGATTGCAAATCTGTACATACCATTTCGCAAATTCGTTTTGTAGCGCCCATGACATTGGTCGGGTTCACGGCTTTATCCGTGGATACTAGAACGAACCGTTCCGCGCCAAAGGAACCAGCTGCAGAAGCTACGTTTCGGGTTCCCCCTACATTGTTCTCAATGGCTTGCCATGGGTTTTCCTCCATGAGGGGGACGTGCTTATAGGCAGCAGCATGAAAGACAACTTCGGGACGATGGTCACGGAAAATTCTTTCCACTCCTTTTCTGTTTCTAACATCATGAATCAGATAGGTTACAGGTAGGCGTGGAGCTAGCTCGGCCATTTCTCGTTCGATTTCATAAAGAAATAATTCGGTAACTTCGGCAAGGATCAAGGATGCTGGCTGAAACGCAACGATCTGGCGACATAGTTCTCCACCAATGGAACCGCCCGCTCCGGTAACCAGGACTCGCTTGCCAGCAAGCATTTCTGCCATGGCCTGCCGATTCAGTTGCACCGGAGGCCGACCCAGCAAGTCTTCAGGGCTCACGGATTTCAATTGGGTGGCAATAACTTTGCCTGTGACAAAACTGCTGAGGTCTGGCAATCTCTTCACACCGACGCCCAGATCAGCACATAGGTCCACAATCTGACGAATTCGCTTATTATCAATAGCGGGAATAGCGATGAGAATCTCGCTGGCTTCTGTCATTCTGATAACATCAGGAAGTCTGGGAATACCACCGAAAACGGGCACTCCATGGAGGTATTTCCCTTTCAGGGCAGGTTCATCATCAATAAAGCCGACCACACCAATGTTTAATGCAGGATTATTCTTAAATTCACGAAAAAGCTGCTCCCCAGCTCGTCCCGCACCTACAATGATCGCCTTTTCGCCGGTGGATGGCTTCAGAGAATCCCGGAGCACTCTGTAACCAAATCGAACGCCGCCCAGACCTACTACGAGCAGAAGCCAGTCGATGATAAAGATACTCCGCGGGACATTTTCAAGGCGATTGATGAGAAAAATTGCGAGGCCTGTGGCGCTCACTCCCAGCATCGTCCCAACGAGAATTCGGGTCAGGTCTGGTATACTTGAGAACCTCCATATTCCCCGGTACAACCCAGAGAACCAGAACACGGTCATTTGAACGATGACCGCGACAATTACGGATTGGAGAACATGGGAAACAGTCATTAATTCGACAACTTGCCCTTCCAATCGTAACTGGAATGCTGCCATCATGGAAACTGCGGCTATCAAGGCATCCACGGCCATCACGATAGGCACTTTGAACTTCGGAATGTTTGACGAAAGCAGTAGACGGGGAGACATTATTACACCAACAACAATCCAGTGTGCATTGTTCTCTCCAGAATTCAATAAAATCTTAAGAGATTTCGATCCAACTAGCTGAGCATTCGTTTCTAAAATCCCAGAAAAAAGAGTAAAAGCCCCTGGCTTAGCTTATGGACAAATTCTCAAAGAATCGGATTGTGCAATAAAATGAACTCGCAGGCTAGATGGCTCTACATTGCCTCCATGGCACTGGTGCTTACAATTCTATGGATGTATACCTTATGGGGTTATTACCCGCCCCTAATAACTATCATCGGATCGATTTTCTGTGCTTCCCTTCCTGCGATTGCCGGTGTCAGGTTGACATTGCCTATCCTGATAGCTCTGGGCCCTTTTTTCGGCAATCACCCGGGTGGGCGCTTTCTTGAGTTTTACGATTTGGCAATCCTGTCCGCAGCAGTGAGCCAGTTTCCCTTCTTAATTCAGTTCAGGCAGCAAGGAAACGGAATCCGTACGCTCGCACACCTGTCGATAGTCATAATGGCTTCCTACCTGGCAGCCTTCTACCTTTTAGAGTCGTTTGAAGGATACAAAAAAGGCTTATACCACTTTCTTTCTGCTCCCGATTGGCTTCCTCATTACTCAATTAAGGTAGCCATTGCAAACGGGCTCTGTGCATTGCTCTCGACTATCTGGGTATTACAGATAAGGCGAAGTGGCGGAGGTAAGATCGGAGCATCATTCCTTATTCTGGCCTTCATTTTCCCTGCTACTGTCGGCATTTTGGAGAGTATCGTCCCTGGTTTTGCGACATTATTGGACCATTACCATATTTGGATGGACGGCTATGTCGACCGTTCCCAGTTTCGCAGCCAATACACAACATTACTTGCACCAGCTATTGACACCCCGCCTAATTCGTTATTCTGGAATCGAAGTTGGTTTTCTAGTCACCTTGTGTCTACCTTGCCGATCATCGGCCTGGGTCTCTACCGGGCTCGGATTCAATACTTACCGCGGCACGCCATTGCTTTTGGCCTGGTATTGATTTACCTCGCTATAGTCATAGAGGCCAGAGCAGGGGTGCTCTCGGTGATGATTTTTCTACTCGTGCTCTCCGGTGCGTCGGTCAAACGATTTAGGTCTACCTATATTTTCTGGGGAAGTATAACTGCGCTGCTGATGGCTACGATGCTAATACCTTTTCTTTCCTTTCTAGATTTGGGGCCCAAAGTCCTCGGTGCACGATCCGAGCTATACCAGAGTGGCCTTCAGATCTGGAAATCGTTCCCTCTTACAGGCGCAGGAGTGGAGAGCTTCGGTTTCTGGAATGACATGTTGCTACGTGGAGATGGCTTTCAGAGGAGACTCTCCAGTTCTCATAACTTCCTTGTCCAATTACTCTCGGGTATGGGATTACTAGGCCTCATATACTTCCTTTTCCTGTTTAAGGTTATGTTCTCATCTTTGTTTCTTGCTCTGCGACAAGGTGATCAGCAAAGCAGCGGTGTAGCAGCGTGGATGTTAGCTGGCTGGTTTGCCTTGATTAGCCTCGGAAGTTTTCAAGAGCTATGGTACCTCAGAGGCGTGCAACTCAGTTGGTGGCTCTGCCTTCTTGCCCCCGGGCTGCTCTGGCCCCGGGAAAATGCGGCCCCCCCCCGTTTCGATTCCTGGGCGTCCGAACCCCGACTAGCACGGTTCGCACTAGTCTCAATTACCCTAGTGGTCGTTGCCACTTCAGTTTATATGGGACTTACCATCAGTGAGAGATTTCTCATTTTCGAAAACGTCGGCCATTTGGAAAGAGTTAGGAAAGATGAATCTACTCAGAGTACTGCTTACCGTTACCCTCTTTTAGCAGGGGAAGGTGCGTTCTGGATAAGAGAAGCCGGAAAGTTGCGTAAGGTTTCCTTTGAATGCAAAGAATCCGTACCGTCGCTAACAGGCGCTCCGGATCATCGAAAAATCTGTCGTTATGAGCCGGTGCCTAAGGAATTGATTATTGAGAATTTTGATTAATAGCGAATGAGGACCGACCTCCGGCGTGGTGAGTCCCCTGCCGAAGACATTTACCCTACTCCTGTGCGAGAGATACATTGCCAGGTCTCTACTCTACAGAAGCTCTGGATCCCGCCTCAATCATGACGGACTGGAGAGCCTCCAGAGTAAGCAGAATGTCGTTCTGGGTTAGCGTCGGGTGCACCAGAAAAGCTAGACTGGTCTCTCCGAGTCTTCTCGCCACCGGCAACCGTATGTTTGAAACCGGCATTGCACGAAATGCAGATTCCAGATAGACCTCGGAACAGCTTCCTTCAAAGCAAGGAACTCCTTTCGCAGAAATTCGCTCCTTTATCAAATCTCTGTTCCACCCGGGATGTAATGCCGCCATTTCAACAAAGAGGTAGCATCTATAAAAGGCGTGCTCAGCGTCACGCAGTATCACAGGAACGCGTAGCCCTGGAAGCTTTGCGGCTACCGATCGGATTTGATTGCTGATAGTCCGCCGCCTCTGGACCCAGCCGTCCAGCTTTCGCAATTGTATTCTGCCGATAGCGCCCTGAATTTCCGTCATCCGGGCATTGGTACCAAACCCCTCGTGAAGCCAACGAAAGCCAGGGGCATGAACTTTCTCATAGACAGACTCCAATGTCTTTCCATGATCCTTATAGGACCAGATAGATTCGTAGAGCTTTCTGTCATTGGTTGTGATCATTCCGCCTTCGCCGGCGGTACTGATGATCTTGTCCTGACAAAAGGACCAGCACCCAACGTCGCCCAGGGTTCCCACTGACTTGCCTTTGTAGCGGGCTCCATGGGCCTGAGCACAGTCTTCAATGACCTTCCAGTTTCTGGAGCGGGACAGCTTCAGAATGGGATCCATATCGCAGGGCTGGCCGGCAAGATGCACACAGATCACGGCTCTGGTGGCCGATGAAGCAACTGCAGCGATTGTCTCTGCAGTAATGTTCTGACTTTCCGGATCAATGTCTGCGAACACTGGACGGAGGCCGTTGGTCACAATCGCGGATGCAGTGGCGAAAAAGGTTCGCGGTGTTACGATGATTTCCGATCCGGGTTCCAGATCCAGCGCTTTCAGGGCCAGTTCCAGAGCCACCGTACCGTTGGTCAATGCGACGGCGTAGGCAGCTCCACAATACTCTGCAAACTCTGTTTCGAATGACCGGGTTTCATTCCCGGTCCAGTAATTTACCTTACCGGAAAGCAGAATTTCCCGGGCCTTGTCAGCTTCCTCTTCCGAGTAATGTGGCCAGGGCGCGAACTCAGTGTTGCTCATGACGCCTCCCTGGATGGCCGCCCATACATCGATTCATGGACCTGGTGCCAGAATGCTGGCTCCCCGCCCGGAGCGTAGCTTCCCCGCCTTTGACAGGAATGCCGATATAAGTGCTGCAAGTCTGGTGCATTTTTTCCACCCGGAGTCCACTCTGCGCTCCACTGGCCTGGAATGAAACAAATTTGTCGCTATTCCGGCCGGGGGCGGGCCGGCACTCCCACTACAGTGGTGTTGGGCGGCACACTTCGTGTCACCACGGCGCCCATGCCCACCACCGCATTTTTGCCGATAACCAGGGGATTTCCAGGCTGTCCCTGCTTGATTATAGCTCCAGTTCCAATGTATGCATTGTCTTCAATGACAACGTTGCCGTTACACCGGACAGAGGGCGCGAAGGTGACAAAATCGCCGATGACGCAGTCGTGCTCAACGTAACTGTAAAGATTGGCATGGAATTGGCGACCAATCCTGACGTTCGATGTAATAGTAACAAACGGAGATAAAATATGGCCTTCGCCCAGACTCACCTTGTCCATAAGCACCGAGTTCTGTGCGCATACCGGAAGGTAGCGAAGACCGGCTTTTGAGCATTTTTCATCCAGGCGTCTTCGAGCCGTAGAATCCGCTATGGCCAGAACAACGTGTAAAGAACCGGAAAGAGAAACAAAATCGTCGAAGGCCAGAACCGAATGACCATTGATCCGGCTCAGGGTGGGAGTATCATCAACGAAATACAGGTCCGCTGGATCAAGCTCAGCTGAATACTGGTCACGAATAACAGGGAGTACACCCCGACCACAACCACCGGATCCATAAACTCCCACAATCATAAGCTACTCAAGGGCCCGGCCGATTTCCCTGAAATTTATGCATTGTTGCCTGACCTGGAGCGTTCACGCCTTCGGCTCGAAAAACCTTGCCCAGTGTCATGAATAGTATCTTTAAATCCAGCAGAAAGCTCCAGTTCTCCACGTACCACACATCCATTTCGAATCGCTCTGCCCAGTCCACTGCATTGCGGCCGTTAACCTGGGCCCAGCCTGTAATCCCCGGCCGGGCCAGATGTCTTTTCCTCTGTCTATCATCATAGAGCTCCAGGTACTCCATAAGCAGTGGACGAGGACCTACGAGACTCATTTCGCCTTTGAGCACGTTCCAGAGCTCGGGCAACTCATCCAGGCTGGTAGCTCGCAGAAACCGGCCCAGTCTTCCCAGGCGCTTCTCATCAGGCAGAGGTTGGCCATTGCGATCCAGGGCATGAGCCATTGTACGTAATTTGATTAAAGTGAACGGCTCTTCCCGCAGCCCGGGCCGAAGCTGCCGAAAAAGAACCGGAGTTCCCAGGGCCAGACGAATCAATAGCGAAATCAGAAGCAACATTGGCCACAGAGTCAGCAGCAGGACGCCGGCTATCAGAAAGTCGAACATTCGCTTGGAAACTGCCAGCGGCTTTATAGTTTCGACGTTGGTTTTTCGACTTTGTCTGGACACGGTAGAATTCAGTGGAGGTTTCCTGGGTCTGGCCGCCAGGGGAATAGAAAATGCTCACTCTTGCGTAAGGGCATCGGGAGTTCCCGTGAAGCCTCAGAATTCGGCCAGGCGATTTAGATATTCTCTGGCAAGTGTATCGTATTCTCGATGCTTCAGTATGAATTCCCTGCCGCGCTTCCCCATTGATATTCGCCGGGCACGGGGCATTTCGGCCATTGTTTCCAGGGATTGCTTTATGGCAGATGAATCGTAGGCAGGAACTATGATTCCGCAATCCGCTTCATTGATCATACTCATATAGCCGGAATACGAAGCCACGATAGGCTTACCGGACAACATATAATCTACCACTTTATTCATGGACTGTCCGTAATCCCATACTCGCGAGTCGTGAACAGACAAATACAGTATATCACATCGACTGAGAAAGTCAGGGATGGAGTCTTTGGGGATTCTGGGAGCGAAGGATACATTCTTACAACGATTTAGCTTCTCCTGGTAGCTCTCTTTCAGGTCTCCGCTGCCAACAATTACGAACTGCACGCGATTGTCGTCCTGCATCATTGAGATACAATCCATAAAGGAGTCCAACGCATTTGTAATACCTATGCTTCCCGCATAACCTACGATGATCTTGTTGCTCGTGAAGTATTCCTGCATGAAATCATGGGACAGAGGCCGGGGCTTCTGAATAGCATCCTTTGCAAATCCTATGGGCGAGCAAAAGAAAGGCCGGGGCCGTCCCAGTACCCCTTCAATGTGCAGGTCCAGACGAGGCATCGTTCCTACGATCAGGTCAGACCGTTTATACGCCAGGCGCTCTATCCATCCGAGCAGAATGACAAATGGGTGATACTTACTGAAACCTGCCTCTTCGGTCATGGTCAGAGGCCAGATGTCTCGCACCTCAAAGACCAGAAAGCATTTATATTTTCGCTTGAGATAAAGGCCGTAAAAGATCGTGAAGATACTCAATGAAGAGACGATCGCGTAGTCCGGCACTCCGAGCTGCGCCCTGGGCAATCTGAACAGCTTCCATTCAAAATCCAGCCAGGTCAGTATTCTCCGAATGGATGCAGTTTTAGAATACTTGAGAGTGCGAATCCAGATAAACTTAAGCCCTGCTTCGCGGATTTCCCCGTTGTAGGTCTGACCCGTTTCTGGAAACTCGCCAAAGTGATTGGAGTCAGACGTTATGAGCGTAGTTGCGTGGCCCGCGCGCGCAAAGCCCCGGGCAAGATAGTAGAGCCGTGCTCCAAAGCCATTTCCGTAGTTCGGGGACTGAGCATATTTCGAGATGCACCAGATATTCATTTTGAATTGTCTATGCTCATTGCAGGCTTTGTAGCTGCTTCCTCCCAGTTGTAGAGCTTCGGTATGGCATTGATGACCTTGATGGCATACTCGAAATCCACGCCTACGGCATCCAGATACCAGCGTATGTTAGGATAGCGCGGTTGGTTCTCCTCATCCGCCAGCTCCAGCGCTTTTTCCCGGCTGATTTCACCTTCCCGGATCTGGTTGCTTCTAAAAGTGTCATGCTCCGTGAAGCCTGCCACGGTGTAGTAAGCGTAGTTATAAAATGCCGCTGTGCCATCGCCGATGCGCCAGGTGGTCTTTGTATCTGGCGCTCTTTCCCAGTCGTATTCTTCCAGCGTGTCCTCGATTAGCTTCTCGTCCCATCGCCAGTAATCGAAAATATGGAAATAGTCTTTTTTTTCCGTGAAGCTCCGGTAGTATTCTCCTGAAAGAGTATCCCAGAGGGAAGTATTGAAGTACCCGGGGCTTTCGAGCATAGCCGAGAAGCGATGAAACTGGTAGCGAAGCTGCTGATATACACCATGTGTATAAACCCATTTGGACTCAAAGTCAGGTTCAATACCAAGGAAACCAGCCTTAAAGTGTGTCACTTCCAGTGGATTCACGCCCCAGAGGTTGAGACTGACTCCGGTCTGCTCCTTAACCGTCTCCACGTGGCGAAAGAAGTGCTTATCGCCGGCCGTAAGAATACTGAGCATACCCAGATGCGGCGACCTGAGCCAGGCCTCCAGGTTCATTCGAATGTTTCTGCGTTTCTGCGATATATCATCTGCGATAATGATGTTTTCAACGCCCAGCGCCGAACACATACGACTGATATTTCGGCGACCAAGATCAGTGACCATGCCCCAGTCATAGGTATAGGTCACCGGATTCATCTTCAGCTCATTTACGATGAGATGCAGAGCATAACAGCTGTCTCTACCACCGGAAAATGGTACAATGCAATCGGTCTGCCCCTGTCGACGGTAGGATTCAACAAGATCAAATAGCTCCTCTTTTGGTCGGGGCTTATTGCGCAGTTTATAGTTGCGGCAATAATTACAGACACCTTCCTCATCGAATTTGATGTAAGGCATCGTTTCCGGAAGAATGCAGCGGCTGCATCGCCGCAGGTTCGGCCGCGGATACTGGAGAAGCCTCTCCTCCGATTTGGAAAACTGCAGTACGGGGATGAGGTTTTCCTTCCTGCTGATGTGGTCTTCTAAATCAACAGGATTCTCTGATCGGGGCAGATCGATGATCACACATTCGCGCACCTGCTCAATGTCTACACAGCCTACCTGATCCAGCGGAAAGCTTTCCGAAGCAAAGCAGGTCTCATCTTCTTTTTTCCCTTTATACAGGCTTCCATTGTTGGAAAACAGAAGTAACTTTCCGCGCTCTGGCAATGCGATAGCGCAGGCAACTACTCCCTTACACAGGTCAAGGACCCGATCCGCAAGACTATCCAGGCCATGCCCTTCCCGAAGGTGCTCCTCTGCGATAGCGGCGATTACTTCTGTATCGATCTGTAAATTTCGCTCAACACTGAGTTGAGGCCAGACCTCTTCGTGATTGACGATGATGCCATTATGCAATACGATTACGCCATCCCTGACCACCGGTTGATTGTCGGAAAGCCCGTTGGTTATGAGCCGGCTATGGCCCATGATGACAGGCGGATTCGAAAAATGGACTTCGCGTAAAAGCTTTTCGATATTGTGATCCGCCCTGCGAACACGATAGGTGTCCTCCTGATGATATATGAGCCCACTGGAGTCCCGGCCCCTTTGCTGAGAATGATAAACCAGAGTCCCGAGATCCCGACGACTTGCACCTTTCTTAGAAATGATTCCAAATATTCCACACATACGCTTTGTTAACTCTATCTGCTTGAAAGCGATAGCTCCTATTTTCAGATTTCCCCAAACGTCTCGAGGATTATGCGGCTCGGCCGAGCAGCTGTCGATATAGCTCGGTCAAACTCTTCGACTCGGATGCCCAGTTGATTTCACCGCTCATGATGGCCTTCTGTCCTGCACGGCCCATTGCCCTCGCCTGCACCGGATTGTCCATTATCCACTTCATGGCAGAACGAACTTCACCGGTGTCAGTAGGATCCACAAGCAGGCCCCAGCGCCCATGCCCTGTAATCTGGCGTATGGGTTCAAAGTCTGATGCTATAAATGGCAACCCGGCCGCCATATATTCAAATAGCTTAATCGGCAAAGCATGTATATAAGTAGAAGTTGGTTGCAGCAAAACTAGACCGCATTTGCAGAATGAAAGAAACTCGGGGATCCTGGCCGAATCGAGACTACCGGCATAATGTACATTTTTCCGTTTGGCAACGCTTCCGGTTTCAAATAGCCATGCTGGCATCTCTGAGAATTCCCCGGCCAGAGCCAATGACCATTCAGAGTCTTCAACGGCTTCAAGCATTACGTTCAGTCCGCGCGCTCCTGAAAGAGAACCCACATAGCAGAAATCTTTCTGTGGCTTGCGCAGACCATTCGGTATGCGGGCAAATTTAGAAGCATCGGGAAAATTCCTTACAATCTGTACGCGAGAATTAGCCGCCTTGAACTTCTCGGCTATATACGGAGTAACTGTAACAATGTAGCTATAGAAGCGCGCCAGTCCTTTCTCGATGATCCTGACAACCAAACTAAGCGGAGCGCGGAGTACGTCTGGAATGTACTGCTTGATCCGTATCTGTTCTGGCAAATCTTCGTGGACATCGTAGATAACCTGCCGCCCAAACAATCGCCATATCAGCGCGGAAAACATCACTTCAGGATCATGGAAGTGTAGCAGCGTTACAGATGGCCAGCGGATTGGAATCCAGATAGTGCGAAAGATGCTCATCAAGAGCCGAAAGGGACGAAATCCAGGGAATGGCCCAAGATCAAAAACCGGTATTCCTTCCCCGGCTTCTGCCGGGCTGTTACCCTTGCCGTCCGCCACAACAAGTCCCACTTTGTAGCCCGCTGCATGAATTGCGTGACATTCTTTGACCCATATTCTGGAGTCCGTCCGAGGATGGACGGTAGTGACATGCAATACTTCGAGCTGGTTCAATGATCCTGCCTTTGCCGTGCCTCATCCCGGAGGGTATACTTCTCCGATCCGTCACCCACATCGTGACTGCGCGACCCAATCAATGACCCATAGAGCTCTACCAGTTTTTCTTCTTGTGCAGACCAACTGAGATCCTGAATTCTCAGCGCATCAGGCTTTGGCAGGGTTCCTTTTCGCTCAATTCCGTCCAATACTTTGGCAATACTATTGGAGTCAGAGTCTGTGCATACTCCCAGGCTGTATTCGCGAACCGTTCTTTCAATTTCCGGAAAGCGGGAGGCAATCACGGGAACACCCGCAAACGCGTACTCAAAAAGCTTATTGGGCAGAGAATAATAGTCACTGAGAGACACATTTTCTATTAAACAGATTCCGGCATCGGCCCCTCGAATCACCTTCACAACTTCATCGTGGCGAACCCGTGGATGAATGTGTATGTTAAGTTTTTCTCGCGCCGCCGTTTCGATTTCATCCTGGAGCGACCCATACCCCAGAAATACAAAATGGGACCTCAAAGAAGACTTTTTGATGGCCGCCAACAGCTCTCCAATGCCACGGCCCGGCACAAATAGACCAACATAAATGAAGATCAGACAGTCCGACGGCACACCAAAAGTGCTTCGAAGATAGTTGGAGTCGGAGCTATCTGATTCGGAAAGTATGGGCGCGTTCAGTATTGTTTCCTGGAGCTTTGGGCCAACGTTTTCTGAATACCATGACCCAATGGATGGGCTAACGACAATGAGGGCATCTACAAAACGCCATAGAGTCTTTTCCAGAAACAGGATCACACGACCTTGCAGCTTTGTTAAACCATTTCGATCGGACTCCAGTTCGTGGGCATCGTAGATCAGTTTTGCCCCTGATAGCAATTTGCCAATTACTGCTACGGGTAGAACGATCGTATCCGAGCAGTGCAAGATGTCGGGTTTCGAGCGGCGAAGGAAGGACATCATTCGCAGCACCATCTCGATATAGATGATCATCCTCCGGATAATGCCTGGAACCAGCCACCACCTTCTCGTACGCAGCAAAATAGCGTCGATATGCATTTCACTGTTTTTTTGAACGCCATTGTCCAGGGTATTTGGCGCCAGGCCGATACCGGAAACATTCCAAGCCTGAAACCGCTTCTTGATAGACTCCATCTCCTTAAGGATTCTGGAATCAGTGCGAATATCGGTGTGCGAGAGAAATACAGTATTCATATCTGCTTGATGGTGAATGTGTGGGGTGGACATTAACTAAAGGAAAATCTGAGACCAGCGACAATAGTTGATCATCCGCCAGATTCGCCTATCATAGGGACGCTTACCGGATACCGCCTCCTGGACAATTCGTCGATACTCTCGCGGCTTCACAAATGGAATCGTGTCTGCGGCCTCCAGCCACTTCAGTATTTCTGGCTGTAGCTTTCCGAGCCAATCGGATTCAGGGGTGGCAAAACCGATCTTATCTCTCCGATCAAGTATCGCATCGGGAACTATACCACGCATGGCTGCGCGAAAGACCGATTTCGTTTCGCCTTCCGATGAAAGCAGGTAGTTCTCGGGTAACTTCAGAGTATACCGGGCAAACTCAGTTGTTAAAAAGGGTACGCGACTCTCCACGGACCAGTGCATTGAATTGCGGTCTCCGTGCCTCAACAGCATGCTCAGTCCATAGCCCGTCAGGGCCCTCCTGAGCTCAGATGCCAATCGCCGCTTTCGCACTGACCGCTGGTGCCCTCCCGGTGTCGTTGCTGATAGCGAAAGTCCTTTCACACGAGAGGCATCAACCCATTCACGCTCGGGGTTCCCAGCCGAGTATTTGCGCATGATCTGAAAGATGCCGCGTGGCAGTAGCCCTCGTAATGCCCCCTTCAAAAATAGCTGGCGCGATCGCCCCGGCCATTGACTCCAGGAGCGAATGAAACGCGACAACGTAAGCCAGCGCAAAGTCTCAAACAACGAATGCGCTCGAGCCGTTGGATAGCCCTGGTAGCCCGCCAGTAACTCGTCCGCGCCCTGTCCATCCAGAGTGACCTTGATTCCTTTCTCACGGGCCAGCTGAAATACCCTGTATTGAGCATAAATACTGGTATCGCCGAATGGCTCGCCCTGCGTATGCAGCAGAGTGTCCAGATCCTGAGACAATTCTTCTGGTTTCACCCGGACCTTATGAACATGAGCGTTCACATGCCGGGCAACCAGGTCCACCCATGGTTCTTCGTCTACTTCACTACCTTTGGCCACGAAGGAAAATGTATGTAGTTCGGCCTGAGGTTCTACCTTTCGCATACCGCAGACAACTGCAGCCGAATCGATTCCACCGGACAATGCCGCGCCCAGGGGCACATCACTTCGCATATGTAGCCGAATATTATCGAGGAAGATATGCCGGATGGTATTTGCGGCCGTCTCAAATGAGTCATTCAATACTGGTTCGACTTCCGGCTGCCACCATCGTTGCAAATTGTCGTTTCTTTGATCTCCGAGATCGATGGTAATCAAATGACCCGGAGGCAACTGATAAATCTCTTCAAAAAAAGTATTGTACCCATCATCATAGAGACCTGTGGTCAGGTAATCATAAGCCTGTTGTATATTTGGACGGGGCTTCTGCGGTAGGATTGCCGTCAGAGCCGGCACTTCGGAGGCAAAATGAAATTCGTTATTTTTGCGACTATAGTATAGCGGCTTAATGCCAAATGCATCCCTTACACAATGAATGCGGGACTGCTTGGTATCCAATATTGCGAAGGCGAACATGCCATTCAATTTTCCAATCGACTCTGCCCCCCATTGAATCCAGGACTTCAGAAGCACTTCCGTGTCAGATTCTGACTCAAAAGCAACTCCCAGATTCCTTAACCTTGATCGCAACTCCCGATAATTGTAAATCTCTCCATTAAATACTAGATGGAAGCGACCATCACTGGACCGAATAGGCTGATGGCCCCCCGCACTCAGGTCAATAATGGCAAGCCTGGTATGGCCCAGGGTCACGCGGCCGGAACCCGCAGCGATTGTTACAAAGCCTTCATCGTCCGGCCCCCTGTGACTTAATGAAGACAGAACAGCAGGATCAATCTTCCTGTAATCCGTGGGTGTGTAATTACCCAGTATTCCACACATAAAAAATATAGAGAAAGACCCTCTCCAGCAGGACCGAGAACTCTTTGCTTACGATTTCCGCCCGGCTTCGCTGCCTGCAAGGAGTCCTGAATAATCAGCGGATAAGGAACGAGCAATGGTCGCCGGAGAATGCCAGTCTTCGACAAATTTTCGACTTACGTGGCCAAGTTCTCTAAGTTCACTTCGGGAGAATTCGAACAAACGCTTGATAGACAATTCCAGGTCTGAATGATTTATGCGTACTATTGGTAGCTGAGCGCGCATACGCTCCGGGATAAACTGCAAATCCCCTTCTCTGATGTAGCAGGCCACGGGTTTCCCAAGAGCCATGAGCTCCACGGCCAATCCGCCATACCAACCAGCATAAATCTGGTCGATCAACACATCGGCCTTTTCATAGCGCTTTCGGGCTTCCGAGTAGGGCAGGTTTTCAACCAGTTCGAGTTCGAAACTATAACCGCGTCCCTTCAAGTTTTCAAGCGCTTCAAGGATTCGAGCCGTACCCTTCACTCTTCGGTGAGTCGGGGCATGCAGTATTTTCAACGGTCGATTGTCCTTAACCGGGTAAATCGGCTTCCATTCATCCGGATCCACATGGGCATATGGAGTAAACTTTGTCGATTCAGGCAATACGTGACAGAGGTCCGGATTTACCGAGTAAAAATGACCGCAAAACGAATGGAGTAGCCGAATTGTCTTTCTTTTCGATCTGTCGCTGCGTTTGCTATAGTATCCCTCTTCAACGTGGTTCGCTGTCGTAATCTCAAAGTTGGCGAGGCAGTAGTCTCCCTGGCGAGCATCGTCGCCCTGGAACGTCACTACCATCTTCACCCCTCTGGCCCTTAGATATACTAACTCAAACCGCCGAAGGGTAGCTCGGTACGCTCGCGCCACAATGCTCTTTAGGACCTGCCTCAGTCCCCGACCCATTGGAGCGATTGTCTCATTTGCAACTCCAGCAAGAGTATTACCATAATTAAAGTGCACTATATCGTATTTCCCAGGGATCTCCAGTATTGCCTTGAATCGTTTCCACTCCCTCGTTACAAATCCATCTGATTCATTCCACAATACTATGTCGGATTCATACTGAAAGAGATTTTGATTCAGGACCATAGACGTTGAAAGAAGCCCTATCTTTCTCTCTGCTCTGGCTAGCCCCTGCGGGTTGCCTCCCACCGAAGTCGGAACGTGGATTATTGAGATTGGCTTTCGGGTCATGCGCGGGCCGTTAATGGTTGCTGCAGGTCTAATCTGTCCGCTAGTCTGGATGCAATTCTTCAATGCATTCTTTAAAGACCTTTCGCGGAGCCCATAGTCTTGCGGACATTGCCGAGTTATCCCCAACCAGGTCCCGCGCTTCTCCATCCGCAGCCTGAAACACTGGCTCACGACCCAGATACTCCCCAATACTGTCCGCGATCTCGCGTATACTTAATACATCGGGGCCAGCAACATTGAACGTCTCACTGGCTCCAGACTGGATCGCTGCCACAAGGGCCCGGGCTGCGTCCTCAACATGGACAGGGTTTATTCGAATTCCGGCATCCCCCTGTAGCAAGATGGGACGCCCGTTCTGAACATTGTCAAACAGCCGAGGAATTAGCATGCTACGTTCCTGGCCTGGCCCATACACGAAAAAAAACCGCAGCACAGCGACTCCAAAAATCTGGATGTAGCCTTGTGACAGAATCTCCCCGCACATTTTGCTGCCAAGGTAATGGCCCAGGTGGACAGGAGGGACCAACGGGGAGTTCTCAGTGAATGCCCGGGCCCCGTTTCCGTACACACCACCGGATGAGGCATAGATGAATCGCGCTCCCCCGCTTCGATGACAGTAATCCAGAAGCATAGCAGTAGATTCAACATTCACCCTGAAAACGTCCATTGCCCGCTCAGGGAATTCCCGGAAGTGCCTGGACTGTGCAAGATGCACGATGCAGTCTATGGAACGTGGAAGATCGCCCTGGGACCAGTTGCCCGCCAGGTCAGCGCAATGATATTGAACATCCTCCACCGGACTCAAGGGAGCACTGCGGACCACTCCATGCACTTCATGGTCGGAACGCAGCATGGTCAGCACCTGTCTACCCAGCAATCCGTTTGCGCCTGTTACGAGTATCTTCAAGATTTCTCTCTGTAAAAAGTATTAATGAAGCGAAAGGGTTTCGTGACAGCCTACCGTCAGGTCCATTACCCGGAGTAGAATTTACGGTCAAATTCGAAACGCGGAATTCCCTTATAGTGGATTTGTTCCAATCTCTCCCGATCTTTCGAGCTAACGCTATCCAGGGGATAAAAGAATACCCCGGCGGACTCTACAAGTGGGACCTGTAGTGTCCTGCGGTACCAGTGCGTGAGCCGGTCCCGCGAAAGTATTCTTTCATCCATCCAAAAACCAAAATCATAGCCATTCTTTCGATAAAGCCCGCGGCCGGTATTGCCTCGCAGGGTCTCGAAGGAAAAATCGGAGGAACCGATAATGCTTCTTAGGTCTCTTCCCTTTGTACTCCCACGAAACAGACTGGAATGGCTTGGATCATAGGCAACCCATCCGCTGGATTCAGTGAAGACTTCCAATAAGGTATGGCCATCGTCCATTCCGTCCCATCGCTCCAGCGTAACGCCGGCCACCAATCGTACCTTGAAACCAAGAGAAGTGAGAACGGATTGCGCGGTCAGGGCAATGAATCCGCAGGTCCCCATGAATACTTCTGTCTTAAGCATTTCCCGGGGATCCGAAATTCTGGTACGTAAAGTATCTCCCCCGTACATCCATAGGCAACCGATGTAGGACAGCAGATCCTCCACATCTTTTTCCGGACCCACCAGCCGCTGCTCCGACAGGTTCGGAAGACAATGCCAGCGGTAGATCCCGGGCTCTTCAACCCTGAATACCTGCCCGGATACCCTGACCGGACCTGGTGGCTGTAAGAGATCATTCGATAAATCGTTAATTGGTCCTTCCGGAGTCTCAATGGGATGAAGCCTTTCTATCCCGCGATCGCTAATTCGGTAGCACACCAGCCTTTTTTCAGTTTGGACATACGATCTCGGCCCGATAGCCCCCCGAAGGAAGGAGGCTATTGAATTAACCATAAAGGAGATCAGCTTTCTTGCTTTACGCTGAATCGACATAGCAGTCTGGCCCTCGGACTATCCGCAATTTCGGGACCAAGAATCACTCCATGGAGAAGTAGCACTTGCCGCCGGCAATGTACTGGTTAACTCAGGAGTTACTCCCGGGGGAAAAAGCTTAGAAAGTACTGGCCAGAACGGTTTCCTTTGGCCCTTAAACCAGGTTCTTCCATTCGCCCCGAACCAGGGAACGCAAAGAACGTTGCAGTATGGAACGCTCACTATCACGAAGAATGATCAAATAGCAGATTATTGGTACGATAAAGAGTATTGGAAGCCCGATCAGTATGGAGCTTCCCAGAGCCGCGTCTTCAATAAGCGTGTTGAGTAAGACCCCCGTCAGCGCGATGAGGAGAACCGCGATATGAGTGGACAGAAACCTGTATGGGACGAAGTAAAACCTCTGCGAGAAAAAGTAATAGGCCACGGACTGGGCTACCGCGCCAATCACCATCCCCAGCGCGGCTCCTAGCGCACCAAACATCGGAACCAATGTAAGGGTCGACACGGCAACAAAGGCAAAAGTCACCAGCTGTGCATAACTCGTATAAATGGTATTTCTAGTTATCCAGATACCGGTGGCCAGAATATTGTTGGCACCCATATAGAAACCACTGATAGCCAGCCATAGAATCAGACTATAGGCCTCATGATACTCGACCGGAGTAAGAATCTGTAGTACTGGCCTTGCTCCGAAGATGACAATACCCAACAAACAGCCGAAGGCAAACGTAAACCAGGTGTAGACCCGCGAATAAATATCCACGGCATTGGACGATTTCATCACGGACATAGAAAACGGGTCATAGGCCAGCCTGAATGCCATGTTCACCATTAAGATCATTGATGCCAAGGAAAATGCAATGGAGAATAGGCCCAGTTCGCTAAGCGTGGCAAAGTAGTTTAGAGCGACACGCCCTAACTGATTCTGGAACCAGTTTATGAGAGCAGCGGGAACTTGCGGCAACGCATAACCGAGCATAGCCGGCACTACAGACAAAGACACAGGCAAGGCAAGATGCTTTCGGAGAATAAGCAGACCGAAGCAAATTCCTAGAGATGGTGAGACCGCGCCGGCCCAGAATACCCCCGCGATTCCAAGATCCCATACGGGAACAAAAAGAATAATTGTCCCAACGTGAGAAACAAGAACCAATCCTTCAATCAGCAGAAAATGAAGCGGCTTCTTAAGAACTCGAAGAATGGACTGAAGCCCGGTGGACAAAATGCCGCCGAACATTCCTATGGAACCGATTTGAAGATACAGAGGCAGTTCATATCCCACAATAGGTTCCGCCGCTCTGAGTTGCAGGAGTTGAGCTATCGCGGGCGCAGACGCGGCGAAGATCAAAGACACAGACAGAGAGAATCCAAGAAGCAGGAGTAAGCCGGCGGTAAGGACAGTGCGCCTCTGGGGTTCGGTTTCATAATGATAATAGAAATACCCAATGGCCGACCCAACATTCATTCCCGCAAACAGGATTGCAAAACTAATGGCAAGCTGGACCAGCGCAATAACACCATAATCCCCGGGACTAAATACCCTAGTTAAAATGGGAGCCGTGATGAGCCTCACCAGGGGAGACAGAGCACTTCCAACACCATATATCAGTGCATCTTTTCCTAATCCCCTAATCAGGCTCAATTCTTGGCTTTCTCGCTTTTCCTGAGGCTAAACTCAACAATTATCGACCCGCACAACTGCTACCGCGTTGAAGCGTCACATTCAATCCTAAAATTGAAATACTCCGACCCTCTGGCCTGTCGGGTGTGGTTCAATCCCCCCGGGGCAACCGAGGTACTCAATTTCAAACCGTTCGGCAAGTTTCGAAAAGTACTTATCGTTCAAGCCGGCCGGTGTGATCATCGGATATTCCATCTCATAAAAGATTCCATAGGGGTAAGGATTATCTGTGTATGTAAAGACAAACTGCCCCCCCGGAGCCATTGACCGCTTTAGATTGGTCATTAGATGGTCGAGCTGATTGTTCGACAGGTGAGTCACAACCGATTGGGCCATTGCGAAGTCAAATTTGCGGCCCGAATCCACGAATGGAAAGTCCGCACCTATTTTGATGGTGTACTTCTTCCGACATCCGGTTTCTTTCATGATCGCCTTTGCAAGTTTTTCGTAGGGCGCATACGGATCTACTCCCCAGAAATGGTCATCCTCCAAGAATGGGATGACATACATTCCCAATCTTAAAGGCCCACAGCCTACATCCAGCAAATGACTACCGGGGTTAAGACCAAGGTACTTTAACTGCTTCAATTGCCAGATCCCCAGGGTATGCCAGAGGCTTTCACGGTTTCCCGGTACACCGGCCGCGTATTCAATGTGTAGATCAACCAGTCTTTGAACTGGGATATTTGGACTCGACTCCACCATTATTTTACACCTATAGCCTTTTTGATAATGCGCTTCATTGGGGCAGGAACCAGGGATCTTAAGCTGAGCTTTCTTCCCATTTTTTGGGGTGCACCTATCTTTTCTGGAGGGAAGAGCATTCTTACAAACCCTATCTGATCGCCAACAACTGAAATATCGCGAACCTCGTGTTGATTCGGGTATCGCCACAAGACAAGGTCCCCTGACACCAGCTTTTCATCGCGCGCAAAGCACACTTGTTTGCCATCGTTTCGTGTAAAGACGAACCCGCTACCATTGTAATCTTTCTGATGTTCTGACAGATACAGAGTGGCCTGCAATCGAGCAAGATCTACGTTGGCAGGGTCCGGCTCATCCATTCCGTAATCTGAATGAGGTGGAACAATCGTCTTTCCACTGCGCGTAATGACGACTCTGGGGACGGTACACTTCCCACCAGGATAAGGAAATATCTCCCGACCGAAAGCTTTTCCTTCGATTTTCGCGCGCAACTGAGAGATAGCCAGGGACACCTCGTTGGTGGCCACGTCGAAGATGGGGCCCCAGAAGGGATTGTAGTAGGTACGGGACCCCTCAAGACTCCCTGCAAAATAAGCAGGGCAGCCCGGGTAGAAAGGATTCTTCGGTTTTATGCGGGTATGACTGACCTCGGGCTTGGCCTGGCGGACCCAGTACTCCACAATGTGGTCAGCGATCTGGCGCCTTACAAATTCTCGGAATATAATGAAACCGGGGCCGGAGGAGTGGTAAAGCTCTCGCCGAATTCTATCGAGTTCCTTCCCTGAAAGAAGTATATCCTCAAAAGTGATTATTTTGTTCATATTACTAATTGCTCCTCGTTTGAGACGATCTCAGCATGCATACTCTTATTCTATTTTGTCCGGATAGTCGGACCTATTTACAATAAACTCTTTTGCCTGCCTAACAGAGTCTGCGATACTATTTCTGTCCGTGGCCACGTGAATTTCCGGCTCCAATGGTTGCTCGTATGGGCTATCAATTCCGGTGAAATCGCGAATCTGTCCGGCCTTGGCCTTTTTATAGAGGCCCTTGGGATCTCTTTCGCTACAAACTTCCAGGGGAGCATCCACAAACACTTCAATAAACTTTCTATCGGGAAACAATTCCCGGACACGCTGGCGATCTGCCCGGAACGGCGAGATAAAGGCGGTAATGACTACCAGCCCGGCATCCACCATAAGTCTGGCAACTTCGCCTATACGTCGGATATTCTCGGTGCGATCCGCCGCGGTCATCCCGAGATCTCGATTTAAACCCTGCCGGACGTTATCGCCATCAAGTAGCATCGTATGCCAGCCCATCTTGTGCAGTTCCATTTCTATGGCGTTGGCCAGTGTAGACTTCCCTGATCCTGAGAGACCAGTAAGCCAGATACAGAAAGCTTCGTGCTTTTTTAAGTCGGAACGCATCTGCCCCGTCACCGATGAGCCGTGCCAGGTCAGGTTGTTTCTTTCCGCTCTGAACTGCTTCGTCTCTGAGGCCGCTGTTTCGCGCACCATACCGGCTCCCACAGTCATTTCAGTCATGCGATCGATAACAATGAACTGACCAAGCTCGGGAAGCTCTGAATACTGCTGCATAACCAGGGCTCTACTCAGCCTCAATGTGCAAGACCCGATATCGTTCACCTGCAGGGCATCAGTTGGTTCTGACAGAAACGTCTCCAGATTCAGTCGACCAGATATAGCTTCCACACGAGCGGAGGTAATGCGCTCTCGAAATTTCAGGAGTACTTCATCACCGGGGTTCAGAGGGCGAGTTGACATCCAGACAAGTTCAGCCTGAAAGCTTTCGGTGGAGGGCAGATCAGTATTTCTGTGAGCAAGAAAATCCCCCCGCCCTAGGTCCACATCCCGGTCCAGGGTAACGATGACAGAATCTGGATAGACGGCCTCTTCCAGGGAGGCCAATTCCCCGTGCAGGGTCATTTCCACGATTGACTCTATGCTGGCCTTTTCGAGGGACGGAAGCACAGTTATTTCATCGCCTGCACGCACGGAACCGGAAGCAATGTTTCCGGCATATCCTCGAAAGTCCGGCGCCGCTCGTACTACCCTTTGCACAGGAAGAATGAAGCTACCGAATGACTGCACTGCGTGGGTTATCTCCACCGAGTCCAGAAAACCCAGCAGGCTTTTGCCATTGTACCAGGGAGTACTGGCACTTTGTGACACTATATTATCTCCCTTGAGCGCAGATACAGGAAAGTAATTCACGTTAGATAAATTCAATTCCCGGCATACAGAATCGTAGTCCTGAACGATCGAATGGAAAATCTCTTCTGAGTATTCCACGAGATCCATCTTGTTAATTGCTACCGCGAAATTGCGAACTCCCAGGAGTTTGCAAATATATGAGTGCCTCCTGGTCTGGGGGAGAACACCCTTGCGCGCATCCACAAGAATTACAGCCAGGTCGGCGGTGGATGCGCCGGTGGCCATGTTTCTGGTGTACTGCTCATGACCTGGACAATCCGCAATGATATAGTTTCGATGTTCGGTGGAAAAATAGCGATACGCGACATCAATAGTAATGCCCTGATCGCGCTCTGATTGCAGTCCGTCCAGAAGAGCAGAATAGTCTATCTGGGACGAACCCTTCCGATGGGCTTCAGACTGGAGCTCTTCAATCTGATCCTCAAAAACCAGGCTGGCATCATACAACATGCGACCCAGAAGGGTACTTTTGCCATCATCTACGCTACCGCATGTAATAAATCGCAGGAGATCCCGCTCCGCTCGATTCCGAAGCAATGCAGGCAGTCCTTCATAGCCAGTGTTGTTGCGCGGCTGCATCTAAAAGTAGCCGTCCTGTTTCTTTTTCTCCATTGAGCCCGATTCGTCCCGATCGATCAGTCGCCCATGCCTTTCGGACGTCGGAGACCCGAGCAATTCGGAGATCACCTCTTCAAGGGTTTCGGCCTCTGATTCGGTAGCAGCAGTGAGCGGGTAGCATCCCAGGGTGCGAAAGCGAATCTTCTTCATTTCAGGCTTCTCTCCGGGCTCAAGAGGAAGCCTGTCATCGTCCACCATGATGTATGCTTCATCCCGGCGAACCACAGGTCTTTCTGCAGCGAGATACAGTGGAACTACGGGAATTTGTTCCACCAGAATATAGTGCCAGACGTCGAACTCCGTCCAATTGGACATTGGAAAAACACGGATGGAGTCACCACGCTTGAGCCGTCCATTATACAGATTCCAGAGCTCCGGCCTCTGATTTCTGGGATCCCATTGATGGTTTTGATCACGCAATGAATATATGCGTTCTTTGGCTCTGGATTTTTCCTCATCCCGTCTGGCCCCACCAAAGGCTGCATCGAATTTATAGTGGGTTAACGCCTGCTTCAAAGCCTGCGTTTTCATCACATCAGTATAGTATTTGCTGCCGTGATCAAACGGGTTTATGCCCTGCTCTACGCCCTGCCGATTGGTATGGACAATCAGATCCATACCAGCCTTTTGAGCCATCTCGTCCCTGAATCGATACATTTCTCTGAATTTAAAGGTTGTATCGATGTGCAACATGGGAAAGGGCGGCGCTGCCGGGAAAAAGGCCTTTCGAACCAGATGCAGCAATACCGAGGAATCCTTGCCTATGGAGTATAGAAGTACAGGATTCTCGAGCTCAGCAGACACTTCTCGAATAATGTAGATGGCCTCGGACTCGAGATTCTTGAGATGAGGTGATTTTCCAGTTGCAATCATGATTCTTAAAACCGGATATCCATTAGAAAGGCCAGAAGACCGGAATGAAAGCGACGCATGCAGCACAGGAGCTCAAAGTAAGGGGCAGACCAGCTTTAAAGTAGTCTAGAGTGGTGTATCCTCCAGGACCATAGACCATCAGATTTGTTGTGTAGCCAAGCGGGGAAAGAAAACTGGTAGAGGCCCCAAAGAGTACAGTCATGACATACGGCAAGTAACTGTGGGAGAGCGCGGCCGCCACAGACAGGGCGATTGGAAATAGAATTACGGCTGCCGCATTGTTGGTGGTGAATTCAGTGACAAGCACTGTCAAAGCGAATAGTGCCAGCAGGCTCCACCTTCCATCGAGGGAGAACGCAGTAAAACCTTCAGCGATATGCTGCCCGAGACCAGATACCTGTATTGCTTCTCCCAGTGCAAACGAGGAGGCGATTGCAACGAGCAATCGAAAGTCGATGCTCTCAACAGCCCGACTAAATCCGATGCATCCTGAAATAATCATTGCTGCGGCACCAAGGGCAGCGGCTAAAAAGATCGGCAGGAGCCCGGTTGCAGCCAGCACAATTACGGAAAGGACAATCCCGATCGCCACAGGTGCCTTTCTGTGATCCGGTAGACCTCTGTTAAACAACCCGCTTACAAGAAAAAAGTCTCGATGGTTCTTGTACTGGGCCTCGAAACTTGCGCCACTCTCAAGAAGCAAGGTATCGCCAGGGAGAAGTCTGATATCTCCAATCTTTCCGCTTACTCGTTGTCCTTCACGAGAGACAGATAAGATAGCGGCCCCATACCGTGTGCGAAATCCAGACTCGCGCACAGTTTGATACAAATATGGGAAACGCGTAGAGACCACCGCCTCGACCAGCTGGCGGGAGCGGTTGTCTAACTCGAGCTCAAATACAGAATTCTCAGCCGGTACAATTCCGGGGATGCCCCGAAGCTCAACCGCCGCTTCGGGAGATCCCACAAAGACCAGAAGATCGCCGCCTGCAATAGTGGTATTTGAGGCAACGGCCGGAAAAACCTCACTACTTCGAGAGATTTCTGCCAGATAGCAATGCTTGAGGTGCCTTAGCCCTGCCCCCTGAATTGTCTTTCCGACGAACGGACTATTGTCCGCAACGCGCATCACAATGGAATGCTCGCGGGTTTCAGAAACCGCTGCTTGAAAAGGAAAACGGACAGGCAAGAACCGTCGCGAAAAAAGCCCCAGGACCAGAAGTCCAGCAGCGCCTGAGATGAGCCCCATTGAGGTCATTTCGAACATATGCATTCCGCCGGACCATTGCTCCGGCCTTGCTTCACGGAGGAGGCCAGACACTACGAGATTGGTACTGGTACCTACCAATGTAGCAGCGCCGCCCAGGATGGTTGCATAACTGAGCGGCAGTAGATATTTTGAAATTGCCTCCTGCCGACGCCCGGTCCACTCCTGAACCACGGGTATCAACATGGCCACAACGGCTGTGTTATTCAAAAAGGCGCTCAGGGTTGCCGATACACTCATGAGTCGCCAGAGAGCTCCGGTGGATCTTGTATTCGAAGGAAAAACTATGCGAGTCAGATAGGCGGAGACACCGGAATTCTGTAGCCCGGCAATTACAATGAACAACAGACCAATTGTCATTATGCCTGGATTGGAGAAACCGGAAAGACCCGCGTCGAGGTCGATTACCCCAAACCCCAGTAGCGCTACCAGCCCCCCAAACAGGGCGGCTTCCGGAGGAATGCTTGTGAAGGCGATGACACTAAACACCAGCAGAATGATCAGGACGGTAAACAGCAGGGGAATCATGGTAGTTCCATGGCAGCATCTCGCCATGGATTGGATCGGGAAATCAACTCAGAGATTGCACACGATATGCGACAAAGTACTCGTCCTCCAACAGCTTCCGCTCCTGCGAGAAATCGTAAGCACCGTGCATCTGAGACAGGGCCTCTTTATCGGCGATGATATGAGTTACTCCATGCTCTATCGCCAGAGGCTTCCAATCCCTGCGAAGGTACGGATAATCCTGGATATAATGCTCATACATCGCAGGATCTGTAATGCCTCCCGGTTGCCACCAGAATGATTTGCAGTCGGTGCGGGCACACAGGTCTGCACCCAGTCGCATGGAGACGGGAAAAACTACGGCCCCCGGCGATAACTCTAAAGCCTCAAGAAACCTCGACAAATTGTCTTCGGTAGAGCTGTATCTAAAATATCTGTACTGAAACAATGTGAATACGATTACAATAGAGCAATAAACGCCGAGCATCACAGCGAGCGCAGTTCCCGAGTCTACTTCTAGGATGAGCAACCCGATACAGAAAGGAGCTATAAAGTATAGTCCATATTCCAGATAGCGATACCCCTCCCCGAGAAAGTTTAGCCAGCGGCTCGATGTAAGAGCATACAGGATAATCAGAGATAGAATGGGCGCGAAATAGAGCCAGTAATCTATAATCCGGTTTTCCCGGAGTGCGAGAAGGACAAACAAGGCCGCGAGAAGCGAAAGCTCAGGGTAAAACAATAGCGATCTTGTTGGCTCTCTCGAAAGGGTATGTCGAATCAGCAACTTCACATCCCCGTTTCTGAGACTATTCCATATGGTACCCGGTGAAATGAAAGCCGAGAGGGCCGCCGCCTGGTTTGGACTATTCTTGACGTACCTGTGATAGATTCTCCAGTAGCGCGCCATATGGTAAATGCTCGTATTTGAGTGCCCCTTTGTAATAATATAGGCAAATAGCAAGGCTGCTAAAAGAATGCCGACTGGCTCAACACTCCAGAGAAACAGGGTAAGCAGAGGTAAGCTAAAAAGCAGTGCCTGTGCCGCGAACGTGGAGCTTGCAAATGCTACACCACCGGTAATGATTGCAAGGATCAAGGCCGCGTTGTCCCCATAACCCACATAAGCGGCTAAGAACAGGAAGTAGAATCCAGTAGAAACCCGGCCCAGGAGCCTCGCAGACAATTTCATGTATGCGATCGCAGGACCACCAAATACCAGATTGGATACGCTGATCAGAAAAACGGATACAACTGTAATGGTAAAGAGAACCGAGTCGTTTTCTAGATACGCGGTCTGGAAGTGGAAGGTATATGTTGCAAATACTCCACTGGAAAGAGCAAATATTACAAGGTTGGGCATGTAGCCCCTGTCCAGCAGGGCAGACCGCGGCCAGAGAGAACAGATCCTATGAAAGAACACCGGATAGCTGAATGTATTGGGAATCACATAGCGATCGATACGCTTCTTTGCGAAGCCTCTTCGCATTTGCTCTACAATTTCCAGGTGCACAGAGGAATCTCCGGCATAGCCCCGGGAGAACCAGCCCTGGTTAAGGTAAACGAGTAGCCACCGGATCCCCAGCGAACCCAGGAGCGCGACAAGAAATACGATCAATAAACTGAAAAGATACATATATAGGAGAGCTATCGGCTTTCCGGCGGTTTTAGTAATCGCTCTGGTTCGATAAGGTCGTGCTGGCTGATTAGCTGCGCCGCACCCGAGAAGCCCACGTTGAAAAGCACGTCAAGAATTGAGAGATGCGAAATAAACTCCTCTGATGTCACCTGTTTATATTTCGGGTGCTTGAAGTCCTGAAACCAGAATTCAATACCCTCCGCCGCAAACGTCCACGGCTCGATGAAATCCAGGCAACCCGTTCCCGAGATGTACCGTTCCGCTCCAACTTGCCTGCACAATTCAAGTACAAGCTCATTGCCCCCGAGGCCTTGTAAGACTACCCCCTCTTGCTCCATATTGGAGCTGAATACGAACTCCGGTTTCAGACCAAGTGCTTCCGAGATTCTCTTGATAGCATTGAAGTTGAAATCAGCAACTTTCTCTGGAATACTTGCATAGAGAGACTGCACGAAAGCATAGATTTCTTCAAAGAATGGAGCCTTCTGATAGGCCTGACGTAAAGTACCCAGATGCTTACGGAGTAGTGTATGGTCGCTGCTTATTGAAAGATCTGCAATACGCGTTTTGCCCGAGCGCTTTACAGGCAAAGTGAACCACCGGGCCTCATTCCCCAGCCGAATCCGATTGCGGGTGAGCCAGCTTTTTCCCTGAGGGGCCTGGACATGGTCGAACACGATGTAGCAATCTGCCTGCGCCATCTTATCAAAGAAGCCCAGCCACGGAAAGAAGTCGGGTTGATGAATGGCTATGGTTCTTTTCCCATTCTTGTTCATGACGCGTGAATGATGGCCTATTAGACTTCCGAAATACCGAACCGATCCGAAACGCCCCAATCTTGCAGGGCTGCGAACAGGGCCGGGTGATCTTTTACATCAATGGCGGCACCGCGTGCAAATGGCGCTGGATTGTTGGTTACCTTCACTGCTCCGTGACCGCTCCCACTTTTTGCTGCGATCCTCTCCAGGACGGAGGTCGGGGCTTCGCATAGCTCCTCATAGGAGGTCATTACCAGTTTATCCTGTGGAAGCTGAGGGAGCTTATTTTTGTAGAGCTCCCGAAAATAATGCATCTGTCCAGCTACTCGGTTTTCAAGCGAAGTACCTTCAAGACCTCGGACGAAGTCTTCCGGTGGCCTTGAGCCCCACCAATCGTTTGGTAGAACTTCATTCTTTTTCTTTGCCTTGTAAATAGAGAACGCCATATCCATAGCGCTTCGATCAATAAAGACAAACACAGACCGGTCAAAAAATCCGGCGAATTGCTCAATATTAAAGCCGACCAATTCCAGTGGTTTGAACACCAATGGAGCCCGAAGCACTTCGTTAAACCCCAGAACTTTTCTTCTGATTCTGCTTCGATCGAGTTTTCTTTTTTGTACTGCTTCTTCGTCTTGCGGGTGGGTATGCAATTCCAGAAGGTCCTGCCAGAACCAGGAGAACTCGTGAGGCTCTCCGAGAGCCGACGTCTGGCCAAAGTTCGAAGCATAAGATGGTGTTGCAGGCTCCGGTACGGTTAGGTGAGAAAGATAGGCGCCAACCAGAGGGGCTTTCCAGAAACGCGCCATGAAATTATTTGTACACCGGCAATTCGTATTACCATGTATCACCTGCGTCAGAAGAGTGGTGCCGGATCGCGGGAGTCCCAACAAGAATACATTGCAAAACCGTTCATCACCATCATGCTCCAGTTCAAATTCCAGAGGATTGAGGCCATCGGTGAATCGTTGGAGAAAATCAGTCTCATTCATTCGTAGAAGTGCCTTTCAAAATAAGTGTCAGAATGGATTAACATATATACCAGGGGATGATGCGCTTTGAAGTGCTCGGCCGGACTGCGTCGGTCGCCTTCCTGCAAAACACCGTTGTGGTAACATTTCCACCGTGTCCACTCAGAGTCACTGATATAGAATGAGCGATTAAACAGATTGAATTGGGGGCTATCATCGTAGGCTTCATACATCAATCCAAACTCCGAGGGATTGTGATTTTGCCAGAAATCCAGATTGTTCAACCCCGTCATTCCACCATGACTGGCTACGCCATCGATTTTTGTATCAAGCATGGTGCGGAGTACTTCTATATCCCGAAGAAGGCAATCCTTCGGACTCTCCTGCCAGATCGCCGCTTGATCTACAATCTCTGAATGATACCCGATTTCATGACCACTGTCCCTGATAGCTTTCAGTATTCGATAATTCTCGAAAGAGAAGGGATTATATTCCGGGGCGTGAAGTCGAACAAAGAATGATGCCTTGACTCCGATGTCATCGAAAATCTCCAAAAGACGCCAGGCCTTGCGGACGGAGTAGTCGATATCTACTCGATTAACCAGCGTTCGCTCCGGGAGTTTCCCGGTTGAAGCAAAATCTCTACAGGTAATCACCGTGTAACCCACTTCAAGGGCTGCCCTGAACTGGGTTTTCAGGTTTTCAAAAGTAAACCGAAAGTTCTCCATCAATTCAACGACCTCTCCAACTGCTCCTTGTCCGGAAAATTTACCAGTACGCCCATATCCTTTTTCTGAAACACAAGCATACTCCCCATGGCAACCGCAGACGCTCCGGAATCTTTCACTACAGCCTCAATATGCTGGGGATGGCCGGCTCCACCATGGGCGATCACTGGCACATTCACCGATTCCGAAACCCTCCGGACCAACTCCAGATCAAATCCTGACCAGCTACCCTCTCTGTCCACGGAGGTAAGCAGTATTTCCCCGACCCCGAGTTCCTCCAGTTTCCTAGCCCATTCTACAGGATCCTTGAACGGCTTATGTCGGACGGTAGCCGAGTAAACGCAGGGTTTACCCAGAATACTCTTCCTGACATCTATTGAACCAATGATGGCTTGACTGCCGAATTCTTCCGCCAGCGCGCTTACAACAGAAGGATCCCGCAAGGCTGCCGTATTCACCGATACCTTCTCAAATCCGATCTCAAAAATTGAACGCGCCTGCTCCACGGTGGTGATGCCACCACCATAGCCCAGCGGCATAAAACATTCATTTGCGATATCCCTTAATACCCGGAGGTTGGGGAGCCGATGGTCTCTACTGGCAGCAATGTCCAGAAATAGCAGCTCATCTACTTCAAGCTCATTGAAGATTCGAACAGTGTTGCATGGATCTCCGATATATCGAAACTTCTCAAACTTCACAGTCTTCACCAGACTCTCGTTTCTGAGAAGCAGCACTGGTATCAGCCTAACCCGCAGCAATCACAACTCTCCGAAGTTCCTTAGTAAATGCATTCCGAACTTATGACTTTTTTCAGGGTGGAATTGTGCTCCGAAAACGTTGCCACCCTGGATGGCAGCATCGAATTCCAATCCATGCTGGGCCTTCAGTATAGAGTGCGAAGGATCAGCCGTCGTCACATAGTATGAGTGTACAAAATAGAATCGAGATTCCTGCGGAAGCCCTACGGTAAGAGCAGAGGGTGAAGATGGATAAACTGCATTCCATCCCATATGAGGAACTTTGAACTGAATACTGCCCGGAAAGCGATGCGCATAGCCTTTGATAAACCCCAGCCCGGGTTGCCGGCCCTCTTCGCTACCGTCGGTCAACAACTGCATGCCCAAACAGATTCCCAGCAAAGGTACTCCATCTTTAACCCGGGACCGAAGAGGCGCCACCAGGCCACGGGACTCCAGTTCTGTTTTCGCTCGATCAAATGAACCCACTCCCGGCAGCAGAAGCTTGCTTGCTTCCAGAATCGCTGACGGTTCACCGGTCACAGTAGCAGGGATCCCAATTCGCTTGAACATGTTTAAAACGGAGCCCAGATTCCCCATTCCATAGTCAATAATAGTGACCAATCTACCTGGACTCCGGAAAGCAATACTTGAGATAGAAGCTTCGGGGCACCAGATTCTGATCCGAAAGCACTTTGAACAATGGCCTCAGCCTTTCGAACCGCTTCTTGTAGGTTGGAAATTCCCACCAGCTACGCGGGGCAGCGCGCATAATTCGTAGATACTCTGCATCCGATATTTCCAGCCGTTTCTTGAAGTAGGCAATCAGGTCTCGCTCAACTTCGGGCGGCTCGCAATAGCGAGCCCAGGCCTCTTCACGACTCATCTGGCCGTTCCGAGCCAGCGCTGAAAGCGTATTATTGCGCCAATCAGCATTGAACTTCTCTGGTGCATAGACACCGTGAAAGAAAGCCGTCATTCGATTCTCTAAATGGTGTCCGCCATAATACTGCCAGCCGTATTCACGTTCCAGAAGGGTACGTGCTTCTTCCTTTGAGTACTCCATGTACCAGAAGGGTCGGATCTTACGAATCCGTGCGAAGAGGCTCCAGTAAAGAAACCGGAAGAACGTCATTAGCGGATACGTTCGCATAGGCCTTCGCCCATATTGCCTATGAATTGACTGGATGTACTTCCCATCAAAATAGTTCTTTCCAATAGGAGAAATCCCTTCCGTAACAAATGAATGGCCTTCCAATATGTATCGCACTCCAAATTTCTTTGCTGCCCGGTATGCGACTTCAGCAAGCGCCAGGTCGGTGGGAGCCTCAATTTCCGCCACTCCGGCGTAGAAGAAAGCTCGAAAGATATCGTCGGACTCCTTGTTGTCGACGACATGAGTGTACAGATCCACATTGAGGGCGGATAAGACTTTCCGAATATTCTCAGTAGCAATTGCAGAGTTCCATGTGTTATCATAGTGTACTGCCAGGGGCCTTAATCCCTTCTGGCAGGCGTAGTGAATGAGATACGAAGAGTCCGTCCCTCCACTTACGCCGATGATACAATCGTATTTCTTTCCCCTTCCCTCTGCTTTGATTCTTTCAAAAATGCGTTCTAATTCTGCTACACCCTCTGGTCGTCCGGTTCCGTACTGCTCAATAAGACCGTCCACCTGATGGCAGTAGTTGCAAACGCCATCCCCATCAAATCGGATGGCAGACAACCGCTCATCGTAGATACATCGAGTGCAAACCTGGACTGGGCCGCCGGGAGCCAGGGCCCGGGAACCTTCGATCCATGACTTCTGGGCCGTATCGGTCATTTTCTACCTGCCTGGCCGGGCAATCACGGCTATCCCGGATTCTCCAACATGCATTCGTTCGACTTGCAACCCTGCCGCTGCACAGAAGTCCCCTATTTCTTCTGGGGTGTGCCGATAGCAATTATGAGGGCGGAACCAATCGAAATTGATGTGGTTCATTTCGTCCTCAGAATACTCTGGTCGGTAAAATGCTTTGCATATCTTGTAAAAGAAGAATCGCTGCAGATTATAAGTTCCCTTTTCTATTCCGAGTATGGGTATATCGTCGGGCACCTCAAACTCCACATCAAGATCTCCCAGGACCTTACCGAGCCGGGTCAATGGCTTCAGCGCCTCCCATGCCTCATCGTCGGACATATCTGAAATCGCTTCACGGACATAGTCATCTGTGAATTCCCTGATGGGCGCCTTTTTGGAGTATACGTAAAAGAGAAAGTATCCTTCTGGAGTCAAGCGCGGCGCCAGAGCCGCGATGGCATCCTTTACCGAGTCCGTATGATGCAAAACTCCTTCTGAAAAGATAACATCAAATTTGCCAAGCTCTTCAGGAATGGTCTTCAGGTCACTTTGTACAAACGTTCCTGGAAGACCCATTTCGGTAAAACGGTCCCTTGCAACATTCACAGCGTCGGATATATCAACACCCACATATTCATGGTCATTCAATGAATCTCCAAAAAACAATGTACCGGAAACTGCACTACCGCACCCTGCATCCAGTATTCTACTTGGCTTTCGAATCAGAATCTTTTCCAGGTTCGCTGGCTCATTATCCAGGTACTTTTCAAGAAGCCATCGCTTCCATTCGGCCAATACCGCCGGTGACTCATAGGTATCCCTCTTGGCCCACTTAAAGCCGAAGGTGTCCCTGGTTTGAGTTTGATTCTTCGAGTGTTCTCCTGTCATTGCATAGCTCCGTTTTCTGGTGTTTCTGAGTCCCGCGTTACGCCTGAGAGACGACTATTGACTTTCTACTCGCGCCCGTTCAATCACTATCTTCTTCCCGTCCGCTGTTCGAAAGAAGGCCCCGGGGTATGGCGGCGCCTGTGCGCGTATGAAATCAAAAATCTCTTTGGAGTTTTTGGTCATATCGATCTCACCATCTTCGGGCTTTCTTTGCGGATAGACCTGGATTTCTTCCGGGTTCTGGGGCCTGAAGGTTAGATCACCAATGTTTGTCAGCGCTGCCCTGAGCACCTCTTTGGAAGCTGCCGTGGCCTTTTCGTATACATCCGAAATGTAATCATTGGGTCCAATTGGAAAAGAAACTTGCCGGATAATGTCACCGTCGTCGACCCCGGATTTCATGCGGAACAGGGTAATCCCTGTTTCCTCCTCTCCATTAATAATGGCCCAGTTGAGCGGAGCGCCGCCTGCATATCGGGGCAATAGCGAGGCATGAATGCCCCAGGCTCCATGCGAAGTTAGCTCTCGGACCTTTTCCGGAATCATATAGTACCAGCCAAGCACAAGAAGAAGGTCCAGTTGCGCATCGGATATAATGGATGCGTAGTCTCCGAGCTTCTTCCCCGGAATCGAATTTACTTCGTAGGCCGGAATGCTGTTTTGCTCCGCCATCGCCCGAATATCAGCGTAATTGCTATTCTTTACTGGCTTATCACTATAAGATATCTGAAACTCTTCTGGAATAAAGAAGACCAGTGCTGGCGGCAGTCCTTGTCCGATCAGAAACTCCAGTAGCTCCGCACTATATCTCGTAGCACCCAGAAAAGCATATCTAACCTGCCCCATATACAGCCAACCACTCCTCAAAATTCAACAGGCTCCATATGAACAGTCGCCGATTCTGCTTGCCCTCAAGATGCTCGTTGATGATCGGCGCTGTCTCCGAATAATCCAGAAAGGCATAGATACTTGCACTCCTATCCAGGAGCTTACGGCGGACAAAGTCAATGCTTTCCCCTTTAAACCAGGCCTGATCCGGGGAGCTGAATCCCTGCTTCACCGCGCGATGAATATCTTCCGGGATGTATCGACTCATGGCCTTTCGCAGGATTTCTTTGCCATCGTTCGTCTTCTTCAGTTTGCCGATCTCGTTTTCATCCATCTTTGTGACTTTATCGAGATTGCCGAGCTTCAATCGCACAGGTACCCTTTGCGCAAAATCCACCAGATCATTGTCCAGGAATGGCACGCGAGTTTCCAGGCTGTGCGCCATGGAAAGCTTGTCTTCCACTACCAGAAGCCCATGCAGAAAAGTTTTGGCTTCAAAGTATAGCGAATGATCGATGTACTCTTCTGGTGTATTAAAGGCTCTCTGATCTTTGAAAACGGATGCAAATATATCTTTGGTCCAGACTCCCTTCGTATGCTCCGAAATCGGAGCCATCACCTTGTTCAGAAGCACGTTAGGAATTAGCCTTTTCCAGAACTTGTAGTACTTTGTGATGTAGTCGTCGAAATCCTGATTATTCACCGCACGGAAGTAACGCCAGGGATAGCCACCAAACAATTCATCGCCTCCAGCGCCGGACAATACGACTTTCACAAATCGTGAAGCAAGCCTGGCGGCATAGTAGTTCGGATAGCTTTGCCCTACTCTGGGCTCCTCCAGGTGATAAGCGAAATCAGGAAGACATCGCTCCATATCGCCAGACTTCATGACCATTTCGTAGTGTTCCGTCCGGAACTTGTAGGACATGTACTCGGACTTGGCCCTTTCGTCGAATCCCAGCTCCATGCCGCTGGCACTACTGAGATCAAAGCCTACAGTGAACGTGTTTATGTAGGGCAATTTCCTTGCCGCAATGGCTGTGATCGATCCGCTGTCCATTCCACCGCTCAGGTAGCTACCCACAGGCACATCCGCTACAAGCTGCCGCTCTACAGCCTGCGTAAACAACCGGTCCAGCTCCTCTATATACTCGCGCTCATCACGGACTGATTCCGGTTCTGTAAAGTCAAAATCCCAGAATTGCGTCTTGCTCAATCGCCCGGAGGTCAGATCCACCTCCAGATAATGGCCGGACTCCAGAAGCTTGATACCTTTATGAAATGTGCGATCCGTGAAAATATTCTGAAATGTGAAGTATTCCAGAATGGCCTCATAGTCCATCGAATGTTCATAGCCTTTGTAGTCCAGGATAGACTTGGTTTCACTTGCAAAAAGGAGGTTTCCATCCGGCGCCTGAAAGTAGTAAAGGGGCTTGATCCCGTAGCGATCGCGAGCGAGAAATAACTTCTTTCTGAAGTTATCGTAGAGGGCAAAGGCGAACATTCCATTGAACCGGTGAATACATTCGATTCCCCATTCTATGTATGCATAAACGATTACTTCAGTATCGGTATTGGTTCGGAATCGATGCCCTAATCGCTCCAGCTCCGCGCGTATATCCTTGAAGTTGTAGATTTCGCCGTTATAGGCCAGCCAGATGCTTCGCGTTAGATCGCTCATGGGCTGGTGCCCGGCGGGGCTGGGATCCAGAATCGCAAGCCTTCGATGCCCCAGGAATAGATCATAGTCGTGGGAATTTAGTTCTTCCTGAGCGGAGGGGCCTTCGATTGGAGGGAGCAGATCTGCAATGTGTCTGAATTGCCGGTCGGTGAAATTCTGAAAAAATGCAATGTTTCTGGAGTGGCGAGCACCGGTATGATAGAATAAATAGCCGGCATCGTCCGGTCCACGATGGGCAATGCGATCCGCCATAGGCTTTGCAAAGCGAACATCGATGCTCTGTTGTTTGAGCGCTACAGCGCCTACGATTCCACACATAATACTAGAGTTAATTTTCGGAATCCGGGCTTGTCTTCGCCGGGAAAGAATTCACATGCAATGAGGGTAGAGGCCCGTGGCCTTTACATGCAGGGAAGCCAACCGTCACGGGGAAGGCTTATCCGGACAGGAGAGCCTGCTCCAAATTCGGCTCAGAAGCAGGCGAGACTCTCTGAATCAAAGCTCCTTTAGCGACTTCACCACGTACTCGTAGTCCTCTTTGCTCATCCGATTGTGAAGCGGGATGGCCATGGAGTGCTGGTCGCAGTCCCGGGCGCCCGGAAAGTCATCGGGTCTAAATCCAAATCGTTCGGCATAGTAGCCCAGCATATGAACCGCATGGGTGCCCGGGCGCGTGCTGATACCCTTTGCCTGCAGGATTTCCATAATCTCGTTTCTGCCCCGGGGGGCCCGATCCGGATGGACGTAGGTTACATAGGCCTGCCAGGCGTGGCTGTAGTCGCTTGAGAACTCCGGTGTGCGAAGCCAGTCCAGTCCACTCAATTGATCCGAGTAATAAGAAGCCCATTCGTTTCGCTCGCTCACAAAACGGTCCAGTTTACTGAGCTGAACCAATCCCACTGCGCCCTGGATATCGGTCATGCGATAGTTGAATCCTAGAAGATTGAAGTCCGGAAGTATGTACGGTCGCGGTCCGTGATGTCGCTGCTCCTCAGAAATCGAGGCTCCGTGGTTACGCAGGCTATTGATCCGCTCTCCCAACTCCGTATTGTTGGTAGTCACCATGCCGCCTTCGCCGGTGGTGATAGACTTTCGCGGATGAAAAGAGAACGCGCCAGCTTTACCGAGGCTTCCAGCGGGTATTCCTTTATAGGCGGCACCGGCAGCGCAGGCGCCGTCTTCAATGATAGGAATTCCGGAGACCGCAGAGGAAATGGCATCCATATCTGCACATAGTCCAAACAGATGAACGGCGATGATAGCCTTCGTTTTCTCTGTAACCATTTCCTTCACGCTTTCAGGATTCAGGTTAAAGGTCTTAGGATCCACGTCCGCAAAGACCGGAGTAGCCCCGGTGTAGACGACAACATTAGCAGTGGAAATCCAGGTGAAGGCAGGAACGATAACCTCATCGCCCGGCCCGATTTCCATGGCCGCCAGAATCAGATGCAGGGCCGTGGTACAGCTGGTGGTAGCATAAGCGTTCTGGACTTTGTGCCGCTCGGCGAAAGCCTTCTCGAATGCGGCCACTTTGGGCCCCTGGGTTAGCCAGCCTGTATCAAAGGATTCACGAGTAGCCTGCCATTCTTCTTCACCCGTGCTTGGGAGCGATATCTGTATCTTTCTATCCATTCTTACCGATCTTGATGTTTTCTGGCCTATATTCACCCGGAATCTGTGAGAACCCGGGTCTGCAGAGCGTCGTTACCTTGCTTCCACTTCCTGATTGGCTTTACGCCATTCAATAAGTCGATTTAGTCCCGCCTCCAGATCGTAGGCAAATTCGAAGCCCAGATCCTTTATGGCTTTGTCTGGCGACCCGATTCGGTTCTGCACAAGCCTGCGGGCATCGTCTTCGCTGTAGGGTTTGTAGGTTACTTCCAGATCCGAGCTCTTAAGCTTCAGAATCAGATTACACAGCTCACGAATACTGGTCTGCACGCCGGTGCCTACATTGTAGAATTCGTCGGTCACTTCAGCCTGTAGAGACAGAACGTTGCAGCGGGCCACGTCTTCTACGTAGATGAAATCGTAGGCCTGGGAGCCATCGCCATTGATTGTAGGCGCTTCGTTCGCATCGATCTTATTCAACATAACAGGAATAACCCCGGTATAGGCCGCTGTTTGATCCTGGTGCGGACCATATACATTCATATATCGCAATCCAACGTAGCTCAGGCCATATCGATCGTATGTAGCACGGCACATTGCTTCGCCCGCGATTTTAGTAGCACCGTAGAAGTTCCTGTTGTTAAAGGGATGGTCTTCGGTCATGGGAACTTCTACGGCATCTCCATAGACCGATGCAGACGATGAGTAAACCAGTCGCTTCACCTTGTTTCGCACGCAGGCTTCCAGCACATTGTAGGTCCCTTCAATGTTTACGTGAAATGCAGTTCTGGGGTAATCCTTGCAGTGAAGCAGCCACATGGCCGCTAGATGAACGACGCCGTCCACGTCCTGCATGGCATCGTCCAGCAAATCCGTATCGCGGACATCGCCTCCGTTGGGATACATATAGCAACGAGGATCCTGGAGTTGCTCTTTCAGGTTGCTCAGCTTACCCCGGGTCAGGTTATCATAAACGATGACTTCCTTCACCGGATGCTTGAGCAGTTCAGCCACCACAAAGCTTCCAATAAAGCCTGCGCCGCCGATAACCAGAATTTTCGAATCTTTGAGTTCCATTGTTTACCTCTAAATTAGGGACCTTTTCGGGAGTTTATAGGGACTTTATCTCTTCCTGCCGGTGATTGCCAGCGTGTTGCGTGAGCGGTGTCTCTTCATGCTCAACAGCAGGGACGACGCGCGATGTATCTCCCCGTTGCATGCTATTTTTCTGTGCTACAGTTTATACACCTTATCGCTGGCTGTGGGCACTGCGTTTCGCAGGTCCACTACCAGGTTGGCTCTTTCAATGATTTCCGGGATGTCAAATCCGGAGTGATTTGTGGTTACCACCACACAATCAGCTTCCTTTAGAATCTCATCGGAAAGGGGCATACTTTCGTATCGATTCCCCTCATCTGTATGGACTTCCGGCACAAAGGGATCATGATACTGAACCAGTCCGCCCTTTTTCGCTACCTCATCCATGATTTTGAGAGCCGGGCTTTCCCGTTCGTCGGAAATGTTTGGCTTGTACGCAACGCCGAGAAATAGCACCGTTGAGCCATTGATCGCCTTCTTATGCCGGTTCAGCGCTGTGTTGATTTTGATCGTCATGCGATGAGGCATGAGATTATCTATATGGCCGGCCGTATGAATCATTGTCAGATCAAAGTTGAAGTTCTTGGCAATGTATTCCAGATAGAAGGGATCCAGAGGAATACAGTGCCCGCCGATTCCGGGTCCTGGATAAAAGGCCTGGAAACCGTAGGGCTTGGTGTTGGCCGCTTCGATGACTTCCCAGATATTGATGCCCATTTTACCCGAAAGAAGGGCCATCTCGTTTATAAGCGATATGTTTACAAGGCGATAGGTGTTTTCCAGGATCTTTACCATCTCCGCGATTCGAGGATTGCTCACAGCGTGGAGCTGGGCAATAGCCCGGGAGTACAGGGCCATTGCAATCTCCTGCGCTTCATCGCCCAGACCGCCCACTACCTTGGGAGTGTTCTCAGTTTTAAATTCGCGATTGCCCGGATCCACTCTTTCCGGAGAGTAGCAAACCCAGAAATCGTCGCCGTGCTTTAGACCGGATTCCTTTTCCAGAATCGGCAGCATAAACTCTTCTGTGGTCGTGGGATACGTTGTACTTTCCAGGGAAATGAAGGTACCCGGTTTCATCACCCGGCCAATCTCCTGACAGGCCCGCTCAATGTAGCTCATGTCCGGCTTTTTGAATTTATCCAGAGGCGTGGGAACGCAGATGATGATGGCCTGGCATTCGGCGATGCGCGAGAAATCCGTGGTTGCAGTGAGAAATCCGGATTCGATCACCTGCGCCAGCTCATGGTCTTCTACATCGCCAATGTAGTTCTGAGCGGAGTTCACCATTTCCGTTTTCTTTTCGCTCTTTTCGAAGCCAAGTACATGCACTCCTTTACGGGCAAAGAGTACCGCCAGAGGCAGGCCTACGTAACCCAGGCCAAGCACGCCAACCAGGGCCTCATTCTTTTCTATCTTATTGATCAGTTTCTTGTAATCAGCCATAATAGCCCGCCGTTTCCGTAAATTATACCGGCGCCCCGGTTTGCTCCACTGCCTTCTTAACGGCTTCCACTACCTGATCCTGCTCTTCCGCAGATAGATACGGATGCATGGGCAGGCTCATCACTCGATTCGCTGCTGCTTCTGCCAGCGGAAAGCTTCCCGGTCCCTGACCCAGATGAGAAAAGGCCGGCTGCAGGTTTAAAGGCACGGGATAGTGTACTGCAGTGGGTACTCCAGATTCTTTTAGTAGCCCAAGAACCTTTTCGCGCTCTTCGACCTGGATGGTATACTGCGCATAGACAGAAGTGTTTCCGGGCGAAAGCGTGGGTGTAGTTACACTGTCCTTTAGCAATTCTGTGTATCTGGCACCGATCTGACCGCGGAACTGGACTTCCTCATCGAATATCTCCAGCTTCGCAAGTACGATGGCTGCCTGCAGAGTATCCATTCGCGCGTTCAGGCCAATCAAGGGATGATGATATCTGCGGTCCTGCCCATGGATTCGAATCTGCTTCATCTTTGTAGCCAGCTCTTCGTCGTCTGTAAACACCGCGCCCCCGTCGCCATAACCGCCCAGAGGCTTGGACGGAAAGAAGCTTGTAGCGCCGGCCGTGGAAAGGCTACAGGATTGCCTGCCATTTATGGTGGCTCCAAGACTCTGGGCTCCGTCCTCAAATACCGGTAGATTGTACTTCGAGGCGATTTCATTGATGGCCTCCATGTTCGCGCACTGACCATACAGGCTTACCGGCACAATAGCCTTTGTTCTTTCTGTGATTGCACCTTCGATGAGAGCCGGATCGATGTTGTAAGTAACCGGATCAATGTCCACAAACACCGGTTTCGCGCCCAGAAGGGCAATCATCTCTCCGGTGGCAATAAAGGTAAAGGGTGTAGTAATGATTTCGTCACCGGCTCCGATCCCCAGAGCCATCATGGGAAGGAGCAATGCATCCGTTCCGCTGGAGCAGGTGATGCAGTTTCTGGAACCTACATAGGCGGCCAGTTTCTCTTCCAGCTCCTGGATTTCAGGGCCCATGATGTACTTTCCATGTTCCAGTACCTTTGCAATCCGGGCATCAATCTGATCTCGAATACGGGCCTGTTGTTGCTTTAAATCAATGAATTCCATGTTCAGCTTCCTGTAAGAACCATGCCATCTTTCAATGTATAGACTTTGCCCGTGTGCTGGCAGGTGGTGGAGCCCTCGCCCTGCAGAGGTAAATCCAGCTGTTCGCCGAATTCGCTCATCCAGCCTACCTGTTTGCCGGGTACTCCCACCATCAATGCATAGGGCTTTACGTCCTTATTGATCACCGCGCCCGCGCCAATAAAGGCAAACTGGCCGACGGTGACCCCGCATACGATGGTTGCGTTGGCCCCGATGGTGGCCCCTTTTCGCACAAATGTATCTCTGTATTCTTCTTTCCTGGATACCGCCGACCGGGGATTGTAGACGTTGGTGAACACCATACTGGGGCCGCAAAAAACGTCATCTTCGAGATAGACGTTATCGTACACAGAAACATTGTTCTGGATTTTCACATTGTTACCGATTTCTACTCGATTTCCAACAAATACGTTCTGGCCCAGAGAGCAGCCTTCGCCGATCTTCGCGCCGCCGCAGACATGAACCCAGTGCCAGATCCGGCTTCCTTTGCCGATGGAGGCCCCTTCATCCACAATGGCCGTTTCATGTATCTTTACGTTTTCCATACTTGGTACCCTGGTGCTTTTTCTCTGCGTTGCGCTACTATGCTATGCTCGGGTGAATAAAAGTTCTGTTATGCTCTACGCCAATATGCTCTGCTATACTATGGTTTGTGCAGCTCTGCTCTGCGATACTCTACTTCGCTGATCTATTTCTATGTTATCCTGCGGTGGTCCGCCACCTGACGTTAGTCTGAAATAATGGGGCGGCCTCCGGATGTATCATAACTCCAGAGGAAACCCAATTCGCACTCCGTCTCGTGCTGAGCGATAGATCGCAGTCAAGACTTCCAGAGATTTTAGCCCCTGCCTTCCGTCGGTTTCTGGCTCTGCTGTTCCGCGAAGCACGTCGATTACGTTACGATAATAAAGGGGATGGCCAAATCCGTACACAGACGTTGTTTCGTAGCTTGCTTCTTTGACTTTCTGATCTTCCGGAGATTCCTCGGCAAAGTCCCAGTACTGGATTTCGTTTACGGCCACTCCGCCCACACGCACGCTCCCTTTCTCACCCAGAATAGTGATGGAGCCTTCCAGGTTTTTTGGATAGGTAAGCATTGTAACGTTCATGCTACCCAGAGCGCCGCTTCGCCATTTTACGTTTACAACGCCGGTATCTTCCGCCTCGATCTTTCTAGCCCTAGTGGCAGTATAGGCATGAAGCGAATCGATGGGACCGATCAGCCAGTCCAGTAGATCGACGTAATGACTGGCCTGGTTCATGAAGGCGCCGCCATCCAGCTCCCAGGTACCTCTCCAGGGGCTCATATCGTAGTATTCCTGCGGCCGGGTCCAGAAAACGTTGATGTTTACCATGTAGATGGGGCCAAAGCGATCCGCTTCCACTGCATTCTTCAGCAATTGTAACGTTGCGTTTCGCCGATTCTGCTTTACGACGAATAGATGCAGATCCAATTCATCTGCCAGCTGAACCATACGCCGCCCGTCCTCCAGTCGAGTGGCCATGGGCTTTTCCGTGATAACATGGCAACCTGCCTTTAGAGCGTGCATGGCATGATCGGGATGGAGTCCGCTGGGCCCGCATACAGAGACGACGTCGGGCTTCGACTTGGAAAGCATTTCGGAGAGATCCCGAAATCCTGGGGCATTTCTTTCGGCTGATACCTTCTCCAGAACCGTGGAATCCGCATCACAGATACCAACCAGCTCCAGATCCTGGGCGTACTTCTCAATGGAGTCGAAGTGGTTCTTGCTGATTCGTCCGGCACCCACCAGGGCTACTTTGATTTTTCGGTTTTCAATGGGCTCTTTCATCTATTCTCTGATATATCCTCTTCTTGGTGAGCCCCTTCAAAAAGCTCCCCGTACTCCTTCCGCAGATGCTCCACTTCCTTCTTCAGGGATTCGTATTCCTCTACCTTTCTCTTTATATATCTGGCGGTCACACGTCCCTTTTCCACGATACCTTCCGGAGTGAGAAAATAGGCATAGGCCCATTTGTTTTTGCTATTCTTGAAGTTGCGAGTTTTCACCCATCCTCGCTCTAGGAGGCCCTTCAATACGAAATTGGTCCGGCCCAGACTAATCCCCAGACGCCCTGCCAGCTCCCTTTGAGAGATTTCTGGTTCGGATTCCAGAATACCCAGGACTCGGTGGCTGATTTCTTCAGGTAGATCCACTGACATATTGAGAAAACGGACCTGTTGTTGAGGCCGCGGGTGAAAGGTCTTACTTTCCAGACTTGGCTGACGCTGGAATAGCTGGCTTTGGTGGCAATCCGGGCATCTCCACCGATTTCTGAGCTGTACATAGCTCCGCCCGGTGAGTCCCAGGAGGTATTGGAGACTGTGTTCACCACGTGAACAGACCCCAAAAATCCGTCAAGCATGTGTTCAGG